>DASRLF010000041.1:0-4661 GCA_035648555.1 Pseudolabrys sp. | reverse complement strand
TGCCGCCGACATTCTCGACGGCGTCCTGCGGCGGAAAATCGCGCTCGACGAGCAATTGTCCGGCAAAGCCGCCCATCCCGGCCTCGCCTCGCTTCCCGACCGCGACCGCGCGTTGATGCGCCGGCTCGTCGCCACCGTGCTGCGGCGTCTTGGCACCCTCCACCACCTGCTCGGCGGCTTTCTCGACAAGGGCTTCCCGGCCGAAGCGCCGCGCGTGGAAACCATTCTGCTGATCGGCGCCGCGCAGATCCTCTGGCTCGAAGTGCCCGATCATGCCGCGGTCGATCTGTCCGTGCGGCTGGCGCAGGCCGACCGCCGCGCGGCGCGCTATGCCGGCCTGATCAACGCGGTGCTGCGCCGCGTGACGCAGAGCAAGACGGCCGCGCTGGCCAACATCTCGACACGCGACACGCCGAAATGGCTGGTGGCGCGCTGGACCAAGCGCTACGGCGCCGAGACCGCGCGCGCCATCGCGCAAGCCAACGGCCACGAACCCGCGCTCGATCTCACCGTCAAGCAAGACCCGGAAAGCTGGGCTGAGCGGCTGCGCGGGCGCGTGCTGGCGACCGGCACGGTGCGCACGCTGGCGCAGGGCGCCATCACGCTGCTGCCGGGTTTTGCCGAAGGTGCATGGTGGGTGCAGGACGCCGCCGCGTCGCTGCCCGCCCGCCTGCTCGGCGACGTCAACGGCAAAGCGGTCGCCGATCTGTGCGCGGCGCCCGGCGGCAAGACCGCGCAACTCGCCTTGGCCGGCGCGCATGTCACCGCGCTCGATCGCTCGGCGGCGCGACTCAATCGTCTGCAGGAGAATCTGGCGCGGCTTGCGCTGCAAGCCGAAACCGTCGCCGCCGATGCGCTCGACTGGCAAGGCGGCCCGTTCGACGCCGTGCTGCTCGACGCGCCCTGTTCTTCGACCGGAACCATCCGACGCCATCCCGACGTGCCCTGGCTCAAGAGCGAAGCCGACATCGCGGCGCTGATCTCCCTGCAGCAGCGGCTGCTCGACCGCGCGATCGGCCTGCTCAAGCCCGGCGCTACCCTGGTCTATTGCGTTTGCTCGCTGGAGCCGGAGGAAGCCGAGGACCAGATCGCGACCTTGCTGGCGCGCGACCCGCGTGTCGCCCGCGCGCCGATTTCAGCGCAAGACGTCTACGGCCGCACCGAATTTCTGACCGCCGACGGCGATCTGCGCACGTTGCCGCTGCAGCTGCCCGACCCCGATCCGCGCTGGGGCGGCCTCGATGGCTTCTATGCCGCCCGGCTCACCCGCAAAGAAACATAAAAAAGCGCCTTATTCCGCGCATCGGACGGGCATATTGGAGCTTTGGCGACCCTTCGCTATCGTGTGGGCCGCGCGAGAGAATCAGGCCACACCGCTGGGGACAAGCGCCGACATGATGCGGGTTTCGGCCGCGGAGCGACTAAGGCTCTCCGTGCTTATCGGGCGCCGCGCATTCCGCAGCCTGATCGGCGGCGTCAACACGCATCCGCTGCTGCGCTGGCGGTTCGGCTCGACCAAAACCGACCGTCTGGTGATCGCGCCGCAAGATCTGCGCACCGCCGACGCCACCCGCGCCAGCGAAATCTATGCCGGCCGTTTCGCCTTCGCCGGCAACGTGGTGATCTGCGACCGCCGTTCGCCGTTCGAAATGACGCCGCCGTCCGACGAGTGGGCGGTCATGCTGCTGAGCTTCAGCTGGCTACGTCACTTACGCGCGGCTGATTCCGCCATCACCCGCGCCAACGCGCGCTCGCTGATCGACGATTGGATCAACCTGCAAGGCGGCTGGCATCCGGTCGGCTGGCGCGTCGATATCTTGTCGCGACGCGTCGTGTGCTGGCTCAGCCAGGCCCCCTTCGTGCTGCAGGACGCCGACGCGCGCTTCTACCGCCGTTTCATCCGCAGTCTGTCGCGGCAGGTGCGTTATCTGCGCCGCTCGCTCAAGCAATCGCGCGACGGTCTGCCGCGGCTGCAGGCGGTGATCGCGCTCAATTACGCGACGCTGTGCATGCAAGGCCAATCCGGTTACTTGCGCGGCAATGTACGCCGCATGATCGAGGAACTGCGCCGCCAGATTCTGCCCGACGGCGGCCACATCAGCCGAAATCCCGGTGCGCTGATCGAGCTGTTGGTCGATCTTCTGCCACTGCGGCAATTGTTTTCCGCGCGCCATTTGCAGCCGCCGCAAGCGCTCAACAACGCCATCGACCGCATGATGCCGATGATGCGTTTCTTTCGCCACGCCGACGGCAACTTCGCGCAATTCAACGGCATGGGCCCGACGCCGGTCGATCTGCTCGCCACTGTGCTGGCCTATGACGACGCCCGTGGCGCACCGGTGTCGAACGCACCCCACTCCGGCTATCAGCGCATCGATGCCGGCCACACAGCGCTGTTGATGGATAGCGGCCGGCCGCCGCCTTTGGCTCTGAGCCAGGAGGCGCATGCCGGGTGTCTTTCGTTTGAGCTTTCTTGGAATCTGCACCGGCTGGTGGTCAATTGCGGCCTGCCGGCGGTCAACAAAGAGAACTGGCGGCAGGTGGCGCGCGCCACCGCGGCGCATTCGACCGTCACCTTCAACGACGCGTCGTCGTGCCGCTTCCTCGAGGCGAGCTCGTTGCGGCGGCTGCTGTTCGGCATGCCGATCGTCGCCGGGCCGCGCAATATCCGCGTGACGCGCGAGGACACTGCTGACGGCGCGAACTTGACCGCGTCTCATGATGGCTACGCCGATGATTTCGCCGTGATCCATAATCGTGCGCTGCGGCTTGCCCCCGACGGCCGCGTCCTCGACGGCGAGGACAGCTTCACGCCGGCCGCCGGCCCTTCGCTGCCGGTTGGCAAAGGCGACGAATTCGCCATCCGCTTTCACCTGCATCCATCGATCAAGGCCAACCGGCTCTCGGACGGCCGCGGCGTGATTCTGCTGCTGCCGGACAAAGAGCTTTGGACGTTCAATACCTACGGCGATGCGATCCAGATCGAGGAAAGCGTGTTCCTATCCGGCTCGGACGGTCCGCGCCGCACCGTGCAGATCGTGATTTACGGCCACGCGCGCAAAACCTCGAAAGTACGCTGGACCTTCCGCCACACCCCGCCGACGCCGCCCGGCGCCCGCCCCGAGCGGGCGGACGAGCCGGAATTGCCGCTGTGATGCTTGTGGATGCCCCAACCGCGGCGAATACACTTTCGCCCGTTTCCCGTGCTAGCCCGTAGCCCATGACCAGCCACCCGCGCCGCATCACCCGCGCTTTGCTGTCGGTGTCCGACAAGACCGGGCTCGTGGATTTCGCCAAGGCGCTCGCCGGCTACAACGTCGAACTCATCTCCACCGGCGGCACCGCGACTGCGCTGAAAGTCGCTGGGCTGAAGGTAATCGACGTCGCCGAATTGACTGGCTTCCCGGAAATGATGGATGGCCGGGTCAAGACGCTGCATCCGAAAGTGCACGGCGGCCTGCTGGCGATCCGCGCCGACAAAAGGCACACCGACGCGATGCAGACGCACGGCATCAAGCCGATCGATCTGCTGGTGGTGAACCTCTATCCGTTCGAGGCCACCGTCGCCAAAGGTGCGGCCTTCGACGAATGCATCGAGAACATCGACATCGGCGGACCGGCCATGATCCGCGCCGCCGCCAAGAACCATGCCGACGTGACCGTGGTGGTCGAACCCGACGATTACGAAAAAGTACTTGCGGAGTTGATTCAGCACGCCGGCATGACCTCGCTCGAACTTCGGCAGAAGTTGGCGGCCAAGGCTTACGCGCGCACGGCGGCTTACGACGCCGCGATCTCCAATTGGTTTGCCGACACGCTGCACGACAATGCGCCCGGCTACCGCGCCTTCGGCGGCAAATTGGTCGAAGCTCTGCGCTACGGCGAGAACCCACACCAGAATGCGGCGTTCTATCGTGCGCCCGGCAAGCGCTTCGGTGCCGCCACCGCACGGCAGCTGCAAGGCAAGCAATTGTCGTACAACAACATCAACGACACCGACGCGGCTTACGAATGTATCGCTGAATTCGATGCCAAGCGCACCGCCGCTTGCGTCATCGTCAAGCACGCCAATCCGTGCGGCGTGGCGGAAGGCGCCAGCCTGCTCGAGGCCTACAAGAAGGCACTCGCCTGCGACTCGACCTCCGCCTTCGGCGGCATCGTGGCGCTAAACCGCACGCTCGATGGCGAGGCGGCGAAAGCAATCACCGATATTTTCACCGAGGTCATCATCGCGCCCGACGCCAGCGACGAAGCGATCAAGATCGTCGCGGCAAAAAAGAATTTGCGTCTGCTCCTAGCCGGCGGCCTGCCCGATCCGCGTAGCGTTGGCTTGACGGTGAAATCGGTGGCCGGCGGGCTGCTGGTGCAGTCGCGCGACAACGCGGTGGTCGACGACATGCAGCTTAAAGTCGTTACCAAGCGCGCGCCAACCGAAGCCGAGCTTAATGACCTGCGCTTTGCCTTTCGCGTCGCCAAGCACGTCAAGTCGAATACCATCGTCTATGCCAAGGGCTTGGCGACCGTCGGCATCGGCGCCGGGCAAATGAGTCGGGTCGACGCCGCGCGCATTGCCGCGCGCAAAGCGGAAGACGCTGCGAAGGAGTTGAAGCTATCGGCGCCGCTCACCAAAGGCTCGGTGGTCGCGTCCGATGCCTTCTTCC
>DASRLF010000040.1:0-70326 GCA_035648555.1 Pseudolabrys sp. | reverse complement strand
AAGGCGGCAGGCGCCACGAATGAAATCGAGATCCCGGAAGCGGCGCGCGCCCGCGCCGCCGCCTATGTGATTACCGTCACCGAAGGCGCCGCGCTCCATCTCGAACGCCTGCGCAAGCAAGCAGGCGATTTCGATCCCGCGGTGCGCGATCGCCTGATCGCGGGCGCCATGGTGCCGGCGACTTATGTCGTCAAGGCGCAGAAATTCCGCCGCTGGTATCGCGCGCGCGTGCTCGAACTGTTCAAGACTTGCGATGCGATCCTGGCGCCTGCCACGCCTTGCACGGCACCCAAGATCGGCCAGCAGACCTTCACGCTCGACGGCGTCGAGCTGCCGGTGCGCGCCAATATGGGTCTCTACACCCAGCCGATTTCCTTCATCGGCCTTCCCGTCGTGGCCGTGCCGGTGCCGCTCTCGCCGCTGCCGATCGCCGTGCAGATCATCGCCGCGCCCTGGCGCGAGGACGTAGCTCTTCGCATCGCCTACGCACTCGAACAGGCGGGCGTTGCCTCGGCGCCCCGGCCCGAACTTTAGGAGATGTGTCATGGAAATCGACCTGCCGGAGGTCGTGGCGCAAGTGCGTGCCGCCTTCGAGATTTACGAAAAGGCGCTTGTGGGAAATGACGTGCCGGCGCTCAACGCGCTGTTTCGTGACGACCCGCGCACCATCCGCTACGGCGGCGGTGAAATTCTCTACGGCTATGCCGAGATCAAGGCGTTCCGCGCCGCGCGCTCGCCGGTGGCGCTCGGAAGAACGCTATCGCGCACGGTGATCACCACTTACGGCCGCGAGTTCGCCACGGCCTCGACACTCTACGAGCGCCCCTCGGCGCCCGGCAAGATGGGCCGTCAGATGCAGACCTGGGTGAAATTTCCCGAAGGCTGGCGCGTTGTCGCCGCGCACGTCAGCCTGATCGACAAATAAAAAACGCCGCGGCTTTTCGGCCGCGGCGTCGTCGGCCGGTAATCATCGGCTTACTCGATCGAAACGCCGCTCGTCTTGATCGGGGCTTCCCACTTCTTGATTTCGTCGGCGGTGAACTTGCCGAGATAGGCCGGCGTGCTGCGGTCCTTCGTCACGATCATGGCGCCGAGACCTTGCAGGCGGTCATGCACCGCGGGCGTGGTCATGGCGGCGATCATGGCGTCGTTGAGCTTCTTGACCACATCGGCCGGCGTGCCCTTTGGCGCGTAGAGCGCGTTCCAGGTGTAAGCCTGCACGTCGAGGCGTTGCTCGCGCGTGGTCGGCAAATTCGGCAGCACCGGCGAACGCGATGTGGTCATGATCGCCAGCGCCCGCACAGTGCCGCCGTCGACTTGCGGCTTGGCGGTGGTGATGATCTCGCACATGAAGTCGATGCGGCTTGCGACCAGATCCTGCATCGCGGGGCCTGTGCCTTTGTACGGCACATGTGTGATGTTGGTGCCCATCGCGGTGTTGAGCACGACGCAGCCGAGATGCGTTGCCGAGCCGGCGCCGGCGGAGCCGAACTGCATCTTGCCCTGGTTGGCCTTGGCGTAGGCGACGAATTCCTTGAGGTCCTTGGCCGGCAGATCCTTGCGCACCAGCAGCACGATCGGCACTTCCGCGATCAGGCCGATCGGCGCGAAGTCGGTGACGGAGTTATAGAGCGGGTGCTTGTAGAGCGTCTGGCCCTGCGCATGGGTACCGACGGTGCCGAGCACCATGGTGTAGCCGTCAGGCTTGGCGTCCGCGACTTTCTTGGAGCCGTTCATGCCGCCGGCGCCGCCAACATTTTCCACGATCACGTTCTGGCCGAGAATTTCGCCCATGCGTGCCGCCATCACGCGGCCAAGCACGTCGGTCGGGCCGCCGGCGGCAAACGGAATCACCATGGTCAGAGGATGGTCTGGAAAACCGGCCGCCTGCGCCGATCCGGTCAGCGCCAGCATGCCTGCCAGCGCGACTGCTGCGATTACTTTATTCATTGGAACTCCCTGGGTATGATTTTCTGGGATGCTTGCGCCGCCGGGCGAGGGCGGTCAAGCGGTACGCCGGAATGGCAGTTATCCCACCTCAACGACTTCTTCGGGAAACTGGTGCAGCCGGTCGCCCGGGCCGTTACCGCCGATAAAGTAGTTGTCGCACAACCAGTTCAGATAGCCGGCGTGAATATAAGTCGGGTGCACGACGATATTCATGTCCTTGGCGATGGGCATGGGCTCGTCGTTGCGGATCAGCGGACGCTCCACGAGATCATAGCCCTGGCCGTGGCAATAGAGTCTTGCCTCCATCGGCCGGCCGTTCTTGCGCATGAATGCGTTGAAGGCATCCCAGATATCCTTGCACGAGGTACCCGGCTTGAGCAGATCGAGGGTCATCTTGCGCGACTCGATGCAGAACGCGAGTTCGTCCTTCATTTCCTGCGGCACCTTGACGCCGACGACGCAGGAGCGCCCGAGCTCGGTGTACATGCCACCCGGCCCGTTATCTTCAACCAGCAAGGCAATTTGGTCGCCCTTCTGGATGACGCGGTTCTGCAAATGTTTGTTGCCGAACTTCGATGGCTTGCCGAGCGGCATCGAAGCGCAAAGATAAATACCGTTCTCGCTGCCGTGACTGACACTGTACTGCTGTGCCGCGGCGGCAACTTCGGTATCGCGCATGCCGGGCTTCACCGCTGCGAAAGCGGCATGCATGGCGCCGTCCTGCATCGTCGCCGCGCGCTTGATAAGCTCCATCTCTTCCGCGCTCTTGATGACCTTGATCTGG
The DNA here is from genome assembly GCA_035648555.1 of Pseudolabrys sp. Classification (GTDB taxonomy): domain Bacteria; phylum Pseudomonadota; class Alphaproteobacteria; order Rhizobiales; family Xanthobacteraceae; genus Pseudolabrys. Next base: position 67,592 of record DASRLF010000040.1, on the reverse strand, counting down.
TCCACCATGTCGGTCGCATCGACATAGCGCGCCTTCGGAAACGCACGCTTGATGTAATCGAGCATGGCGTAGGACATCTGATAGGTGCCGACATACCCGATGGTGCCGTTGCGGAACGGCTCTAGCGCCTTGGCCGCCAATTCGGGATCGTAATCCTTGGTGTAATGCGCGGAGGCGTAGCTCGGCGTCGTCATGATTTTTTTTACGCCGCGCCAATTGAGATCACCTTGCGCCGTGGTCTCGGAGCCGCCGAACGGTCCCTGGCACACAACGGACATTTCATCTTCGCGAGGAAAGATCACTGTGTTGGGATAGCCGTTGGTCGCCGGCATATCCGTGAAGTAGCGCACGTACCCGCCCATGTGATCGTTGTTGTTCTGCATCAGCAGCACGTCGATCTTGGCGGCGGCCATGGCGGCGCGCACCAATTGCCAGCGGCGCTCCAACTCAGTGGTGGAGATCGGCGTGTTCAGTCGTTCCGACAAGGCCATTTCAAACTCCCCAAAAAACTTACCAGGACGCGGGCTTGCGCACGATATTGATCATGCTTTTGAGATCGCCGGCGAAGAACTTTTTCATATTCCATTCGATGGTCGGCATGGCACGGTCTTCATAACCATGCGAGAAACCGCCAAGGTGAGGGAACAGCGTGATGTTCTTCGTCTTCCACAACGGGCTGCTGGTGGGCAGCGGCTCTTCCGAAAAAACGTCGAGGGCAGCGCCGGCGATTTTGCCGCTCTCGAGCGCCGCCATCAAAGCGGTCTCGTCCACGACGCCGCCGCGCGCGACATTGACCAGATAGGCGGTGGGTTTCATCGCTGCGAGCACTTTCTGGCCGACAATGCCGCGCGTCTGCGGCGTCAACGGCGCCAGCGCCACCAGATAATCGAGTTCGGGCACGACGCTCATGAGATCGTCGCGCTTGACCATGCGGTCGAAGCCTTTGGTCGGACGCGGCGTGCCGCTGATGCCGATCACCGTCATGCCGAACAGCTTGCAGATCGGCGCCAGATATTCGGCGATCAGACCGACGCCGAGAATACCGACGGTCTTTTCGTCCAGCAGCCGCGCCGGCCAGCGTTCCCATTCACCTCGATCCTGCGCGTGGGTCGAGCGTGGCAGATCGCGGGCGAGCGAAAGCATATAGGCGATGGTGGCTTCCGACACCGGCGGGCCATGGATGCCGCGGATATTGGTGACCAGAACCTCTTTGCCGAGCGAGGGCAGGTCGACAATATTATCGATGCCGGTGCCGAGCGCCTGGATCCATTTCAACTTCGGCGCATCGCGCACGACGTGGTCGGCCATCGGCGGCGAAAAGCACAGCAATATGTCGGCGTCGGCTATAAAGGGCTCGACCAGGCTGTGGTGCCCGGCCACATTGATGGTGAGTTGGGGAAACCGCTCCAGCAGCATGACCTTGTAGCGGCTGCGCACGGCTTCGTTGACTTCGGCGAGAATGAGTAGGTTCGGCATAAGGCCGTGTATAATGGTAAAACGGGGCTTGGGAAACGAGCGCATCAGAGGGTGACCCGTATGGCGGGTCTGCGCTAAAATGCAATCAAGGGTTATTAGGAGGATGACGTCCCATGCCGATCGATCTGGCAAGCGTTGACTGGCTATATGTGATGGTTCTGGCCGTACTGGTCTTTGCCGCCACGCTGGTCGGCAACATCTTGTCCTTTCACCGCCGCATCATGGCCTCGTTGCTTTCGGCCATCGTGTTCGCGGGGCTATTTGTGTTTTGGACCTACTATCCGCACGGCTTGCCGCTGCCGATCACGCTGGCGAGCCAGAAGGCCGCGGCGCCTGCATCGCCGATGGTGCCACCGGCTCCAATAGCGCCTGCAAAACCCGCTAATCCGGTCACAACCATTCCGACGCCGCGCTAGGCTTGCGCCGGGGTGTCTTATTGATGTTCCTAACCGTTCGGCTAGTCTTGGTGACTGCCGCGAGTTTTGGTGGAGTTGCATGAAGAAAGTTTATCCCGACGCTGCCGCGGCGCTTGCCGGCGTGCTCAAGGACGGCATGTTGATCCACGCGGGCGGCTTTGGCCTGTGCGGTATTCCTGAGACGCTGATCCAGGCGATCCGCGATTCCGGCGTGAAAAATCTCACCGTGGTGTCGAACAATGCCGGCGTCGACGGCGCGGGCCTGGGCCTGCTGCTTGAGACCAAGCAGGTCAAGAAAATGATCTCGTCTTACGTCGGCGAGAACAAGTTGTTCGCCACGCAATATCTGGCCGGCGAGCTGGAAATCGAATTCAACCCGCAGGGCACTTTGGCCGAGCGCATTCGCGCGGGCGGCGCCGGCATTCCCGCCTTTTTCACCCGCACCGGCGCGGGCACCGACATCGCCAAGGGCAAGGAAGAGCGCGAGTTCGACGGCGAGAAATTCATCATGGAGCGCGGCCTCGTCGCCGACCTCGCGATCGTGCATGCCTGGAAAGGCGATAGCGAAGGCAACCTGGTTTATCGCAAGACCGCGCGAAACTTCAATCCGATGATGGCGACGGCGGGCAAGGTCACCGTCGCCGAGGTCGAGAATCTTGTGAAGCCGGGCGAGCTTGAGCCCGACAGCATCGTCACGCCGGGCGTCTATGTGCAGCGCATCGTGCACGTGCCTAACGCAGTGAAGCACATCGAGCAGCGCACCGTACGTAAACGCGCGTGATCTCGAAAAGCGGGAACCGGTTTTCGGATAAGATCACGCACAAAAAATGAGACGTTAGGAGCTTCAGATGCCCTGGACTCGCGATCAGATGGCGGAACGCGCCGCCAAGGAGTTGCGCGACGGCTTCTACGTCAATCTCGGCATCGGCATTCCGACTTTGGTGTCGAACTACATCCCGAACGGCATGACGGTGCAGTTGCAGAGCGAGAACGGCATGCTCGGCTTCGGGCCTTTCCCCTATGAGGGCGAAGAAGACCCGGACCTGATCAATGCAGGCAAGCAAACCGTAACGGAATTGCCGACCACCAGCTTTTTCTCATCGGCTGATTCATTCGCCATGATCCGCGGCGGCCATATCGACATTGCGCTACTCGGCGCCATGCAGGTGGCCGAGAACGGCGATCTCGCCAACTGGATGATCCCCGGCAAGATGATCAAAGGCATGGGCGGCGCCATGGATCTTGTTGCCGGCGTCAAGAAGGTGGTGGTTCTCATGGAGCACACCGCCAAGGCCAAGGACGGCAGCATCGATCCGAAACTCTTGCACAAGTGCAATCTGCCGCTCACCGGCGCCGGCGTGGTCGACATGGTGATCACGGATTTGGGCGTGTTCAACATCGACCGCAAGAAGGGCGGCATGACCTTGATCGAACTCGCGCCCGACGTGACGCTCGACGAGATCACCAAGAAGACGCAGGCGACGTTCAAGGTCGATCCGAAGCTCAAGCACTAGCCGCAGCACGCTCGCTTTCACTGCCCAGCTGGGATTAAAACGATGCTCTCCGACGCCGACCGCAAAAAGGCCGCCGATATTCTGGTGGCTGCGCAAAACGAGCGCAAACAGGCGACCCAGCTTCACATCACGTTTCCGGGCATCACCATCGAGGACAGCTACGCGATCTCCACCGAGGTCGCGCAGCGCAAGATCAAGGCCGGCGCTAAGCTGATCGGCCATAAAGTCGGCCTCACCTCCAAGGCGATGCAGCGCTCCTCGATGATCGACGAGCCGGACTACGGCTATATCCTCGACGACCAGATCATCGCCGACGGCGCCAAGGTCAAGCACGCCGACTATTGCAAGCCGCGCGTCGAGGTCGAGCTCGCCTTCATCATGGGCAAGCGCCTGCAAGGTCCGGGCGTGGGCCTCACCGACGTGCTGCGCGCCACCGAATACGTGGTGCCGGCGATGGAAATCGTCGATGCGCGCCTGCAAGACCCGCGCAAGATCGTCGACACCGTTGCCGACAATGGCGCTGCCGCCGGCATCGCCATGGGCGGACGACCGGTCGGCCCGATGGATGTCGACCTGCGCTGGGTCGGCGGCATCATGTACAAGAATTCCGAAATCGAGGAGACGGGGCTCGCCGCCGGCGTGCTCGGACATCCGGCGCTCGGCGTCGCCTGGCTGGCCAACAAGATCGGCCCACACGGCCACGCGCTCGAGCCCGGCCATATCGTGCTCGCCGGCTCGTTCACCCGCGTGGTGTTCGCGGCCAAAGGCGATACCATTCACGCCGATTACGGGCCGCTCGGCGGCGTCGCCATTCAGTTTATTTAAGGAAAGTTGCCATGCCCGACATGCCACGCAACGCTTTCAAGCACGCGATCGCCGCTGGCAAATTGCAGATCGGCCTGTGGGCCAGCCTGTGCAGCAACATCGCCGCGGAAATCATTTCCGATAGCGGTTTCGACTGGATCCTGCTCGACACCGAGCATTCGCCTAATGAAATCCCCGATCTGGTCGGCCAGCTCCAGGCCATGCAGGGTAGTCCGACCACGCCGATCATCCGCCCGGCCTGGAACGATGCGGTACTGGCCAAGCGCTGCCTCGACATCGGCGCGCAGACGCTGCTGTTCCCATATGTGCAGAACGTCGAGGAGGCCAAGCGCGCGGTGGCCTCGACGCGTTATCCGCCGCAGGGCATTCGCGGCGTGTCGGTGGCGGCGCGTGCTAGCCGCTATGGCCGCACACCCGGCTATCTCGGCAAGGCCAACGCCGAAATCTGCGTGCTGGTGCAGGTCGAGACCCGCAGTGCGCTCGACCAGATCGAGGCCATCGCCAAGGTCGACGGCGTCGACGGCGTGTTCATCGGGCCGTCGGATCTGGCGGCTTCGCTCGGCCATCTCGGCAATCCGCAACATGCCGAGGCGCAGCAGGCGATGCAGGACGCGGTCAAGCGGCTCAAAGCGGTGGGCAAACCCGCCGGCATCCTGACCGGAAACGAGGAGGAGGCCCGCCGCTATATCGATTGGGGCTATCTGTTCGTGGCGGTGGGGGCAGACGTCGGCTTGCTGGCGAAAAACGCCGACGCGCTGGCCAAGAAATTCAAGGGCTGACAGCGCTCCCGGTCCATTTAAAAGGCCCGCGAATCAGCTTACAGGGCAGGAGTACTTATAATTTGTGCGTTGGCGTCATTGTGCATCTGACCGCCACGGACCCCTCATGCCGGCCAAGCCCGGACCACGCTTCGATGAGATGTCGCGCCAATGGTGTGACCTCGCGGAGCGCAGGCTTGTCTATTATGCCGGGCTTTACCAAAGCGGCCGCTGGCGGCGCTATTACACGCCGGAGGGTTTTGCCCAGCGTATTATCGACGTCATGCAGGCCGTGACGGTTTGGCGCAAGCTCGCCGGTCTGGCGCCGGTTGCATCCGACAAGAACGATCTGCGTCCGGCCGCCTAAAAGCCGTTTGACGCGGGCGATGCCGATGCCATCATTGCCGGCCCGACGCCGATCCAGCAATCCAGAGTACCCCACCCCATGAGCAGCGCGCTTTTTTCGCCTTATAAATTGGCCGGCCTTGAGCTTGCCAATCGCATCGTGGTCTCGCCGATGTGCCAGTACTCGGCCGACGACGGCTGTGCCAACGACTGGCATCTGATGCACCTCGGCATGCTGGCGAATTCCGGCGCCGCGCTGGTGATCGTCGAGGCGACCCATGTCGAGCGCCACGGCCGCATCACCCATGGCTGCCTCGGGCTCTATTCGGACGACAACGAAGCGGCGCTGGCGCGCGTGATCGCGTCGGCGCGCCGCGCCGGCACTGCCAAGTTCGGCATCCAGATCGCGCACGCGGGGCGCAAGGCATCGGCGCAAAAACCATGGGACGGCGCGGGCCCGCTCACGCCGGACGCCGATCCGTGGCCGACCATAGCCGCGTCTCCCATTCCGTTTGGTGAGAACTGGCACACGCCGCGCGAAGTCACCGAAGCCGACATGGAACGCGTGCGTCAGGCTTTCGTAACCGCCGTGCAGCGCTCCCTGCGCATCGGCTTCGACGAAATCGAGCTGCACATGGCACATGGTTATCTGGCGCACGGCTTCATGTCGCCGATTTCCAACAAGCGCAGCGATCAGTATGGCGGCTCCCTCGAGAACCGCCTACGTTTTCCGCTCTCGATCGCGCGCGCGGTGCGCGCGGTGGTGCCGAAAGGCGTGCCGCTTGGCGCGCGCATCACCGGCAGCGACTGGCGCGAAGGCGGGCTCACCCCAGACGACGCGGTGGCGATTTCCAAGGCGCTCAAGGCCGAGGGCATCGACTTCATCTGCATTTCGTCGGGCGGGGTCGCCGCCGGCATCCACAATCCGACCGAGCCCGGCTACAACGTGCCGATCGCGGCGCGCGTGCGCAAAGAAGCCGGCATTGCGACCCGCACCGTCGGCCTGATCGTCAAGCCCGAGCACGCCGAGCAGATCGTCGCCAAAGACGAGGCCGACATGGTGTCGATGGCTCGCTGTTTCCTGGACGATCCGCATTGGGGCTGGCATGCGGCCAAGGCCTTGGGGGCCGAGGTGGCGCGGCCCGTACAATATGCCCGCGCCGGGCCCAAGCTGTGGGCGTCAGCTGCCGCGAAAGCGTGATCGTTGGAAAATCTGGTTTTCCTCGCCGTCCTGTTCGCCGCGCTGTGTCATGCCGGCTGGAACGCGTTGATCAAGGTCGGGCTCGACCCGCTGTCGACCACGACGCTGATCTCGATCGGCTCCGGTATCGTGGCGCTCGCCTTGCTGCCGCTGGTCGGCTTGCCTGACTGGGCCGTCTGGCCGTGGCTGGCCGGGTCGGTCGTCATCCACCTGTTTTATTTCGCGTCATTGATCGAGGCCTACCGTACCGGCGATCTCGGCCAGGTCTATCCGATCGCGCGCGGCGCGGCGCCGTTGATGACGGCGACCGTGACTACGATTTTTGTCGGCGAAAAATTGAGCGTCGTCGGCTGGACCGGCATCGTAGCGCTGGTTGCCGGCGTGATTCTGCTCTCAGCCCGTGGCGGCCGTGATCTGATCAAGATCGATCGCCGTGCCGTCGGCTTCGCGCTTTTAACCGCGCTGACGATTTGCACATATTCCGTGGTGGACGGCATCGGCGCGCGGCTCGCCGGCGACCCCAATGCCTATTCGTTGTCGCTGTTTGTCGGCATCGCGCTGATGATGCTGCCCTACGCGCTCTACCGCGATGGCCGCGACGTCATCCCGGCCATGCAGAACTATTGGCGCCGCGGTTTTGCCGGCGGTATCTTGCAGGTGATTTCCTACGGTACCGTGCTATGGGCGATGACGCTGGCGCCGATCGCCATCGTCGCCACTTTACGCGAAACCAGCGTGCTGTTCGGTGCCGGAATCGCGGTGGTGGTGCTCAAGGAGCCGCTGCGCGCGACGCGCATCGGCGCGGCACTCCTGATCGTGTGCGGGCTGGTGCTGATCCTGCTGCAATAGCCGGCTTAGCCGTAGATCTTCGCCAGCTTTTCGGGATCGGCCCCGAAGAAGAACTCCAGCCGCAACCGCCACATCAACAAAATGGTGCGGAGTGTGCCGTGCTTGCGCCAGCGGCGGCCTGAGGTGGTGACGCGCGCATGCAAAGCGAGTGGCTTGCCGATGCGCTTGAGCTTTGTCGACAGCGCGACGTCCTCCATCAGCGCGATCGCCGGAAAGCCGCCGGCATGTTCGAACGCGGCGCGCGTGACGAACAGCGCCTGGTCGCCGGTCGCGATCCCGGTCAGCCGCGAGCGCCAATTCATCATGGGCGCGACAAGTTCCAGCAACGCCCCGCCATCAAAGCGTACGTCGAAACGGCCCCAGCTGCGGCCCGAATGCGCGAGGCCGTCGACCACCAGGCGATCGGCATTCGCGGGCAGCCGCGTGTCGGCGTGCAGAAACAACAGCACGTCGCCGGTCGCCGCAGCGGCCCCCGCATTCATCTGGACGCTGCGCCCACGTGGGGCCGCAATCACTTGGTCGGCGAACGCCCGTGCCCGCTCGGTCGTGCCGTCGCTGCTGCCGCCATCGGCGACGATCACCTCGACGCCGCGCGCGCGAAACGGCGCCAGCGCCGCCAGCGCCGCCTCGATCCCGGCGGCCTCGTCGAGCACCGGAATGATGATAGAGAGTTTCATTGTCCCGCCGCCTGCGCGACCGCATAGTCGGGCCCGTCGGCAATGCGTCGGTAATAGGAATCATGCGCGGGCGAACCCTCCGGCCAGCGCGCCAGAAAGCGGTGGAGAAAGGCCGCGTGGTCATATTTGAGCGGGATCGCATCGATATGGACGCCGTCGCGCAGCAGGCCGTACAGCGGCTTGTGGGGCGAGCGCGTGCTGGCGATGCGCGAGATCAGACCGTAGCGCGAGCCGGCGAAATTTGGCATCCCGGCGGCGCCATTGTTGACCACCGTCAGCCGCCCGGTGGGAAAAACGAAATCGCGCAGCGCCGCGAGACAAGTATGCGTGCTGGCGAAAGCATCGATATGGGACGCCGCGCAGACATCGCTGAGCCACTCTTTGCGGCGGGGATTGTCCAGTTCATCCTGTCCGAAATTCCAGCCGGCCAGCGCCGTGGCGTCGCCATGCACGATGCCGACGCGCAAGCCGGCGACCTCAGCCACCAGATGCATCGGCAAGTCACGCAGCCGTGCGCGCGCGACTGCCGTGGCATTGGCGCGTAACTGTAGTGAAATAAAATTGGATCGCCAGACGACATCCTCGCTCACGTTTGGCGGATAATCACAGCCGCAGCCCGCACCGATATCCGTCAGGCGCGCGATCTCGGTCTCGATATTGCCGCGCAGCGCGCGATGGCGCGCGACGCCGCGCTCGATGTGCGCGAACCAGTCCGGCTCGGCGTCGAACCAATGAGAATCGCCGTTGAACACAATAATGACCGGCGCCATTTCCTGCGCGGCCAGCTGCTCGACCGCATCGAGCGCCGCCAGATTGCCGTACAGCCCGCCGACGACATAGAGCGTCTCGGCCTCGAAATCCGGTAGTCGCGCGAACACTTTGGGAGAATAGACATAGTCGGCCGGACAGACGCGGCCGGCCTGCAAGACTTCTCTGAGCTCGACCGCGTTCACTCAGCTGCCTCTTTCAGCGCGCCGCCGCAGCTCGAGCCTTGCCCGGCGGTGCAGCCATAGCAGTGGCCGGCGGTGCGGATCGGATTATCCGCCATGTCGGCGTCGAGCAGATCGGACAGGTGCACGCGCGGGCGGGCGCCATGCGCCAGCGGCAGATCGAGCATCTGGTTGAAGTCACAGTCGTAGACATAGCCGCGCCAGTCGACCGAGATCAGATTGCGACACATGACGCCGTCGAGATTGGCGTCGAGATGCGCCTCGCGCAGCAGATCGATATAGCCGTCGAATTCGCCTTTGGTCACCAGCATCGAGCCGAAGCGCTGGATCGGCATATTGGCCAGCACGAATAATTTGTTGAACACGATGCCGTAGGTCTCGCCCAACACCCGCTTGTAGTCGGCTTCGAGCGAGGCCTGCGGCGGTGGTAGCGACGGGCCTTGCGGATTATAGACGAGATTGAGCGTGAGCGCCGGATCGCGGCCGAAACCGAGCGCGTTGAGCTTCTGCAAGCCGCGGATCGAGCCGTCGAACACGCCCTTGCCGCGTTGTGCCTCGACATTGGCTTCCAGATAACACGGCATCGAAGCCATCATTTCGATTTGGTTGGCAGCAAGGAATTCGCCGAGGTCCTCCTGGCCCGGGTGCTCCAGGATGGTGAGATTGCAGCGGTCCATTACCTTGGCGCCGGCTTTGCGTGCGCCCGTCACAAGGCGACGGAAATTCGCGTTGAGCTCGGGCGCGCCGCCAGTGATGTCGAGCGTCGCGATCCGCCGGCGCGCGACAAACTCAAGCACTGTGTCGGCAACCTCTGCTGTCATCTCCTCGGTGCGGTTCGGTCCGGCATTGACGTGACAATGGAAGCAGGACTGGTTGCAGCGATAGCCGACATTGACCTGGAGTGTTTCGAGCCTGCCACGTCTGATAGCGGGGAAGGGCACCTTGTCGAGCAGCGGCAGCATGTCACGCATGGCATTCCTCTTGCGCCGTCAACTTGCCACGGGCCAAGCGCTCGCGTCACCCCGCTTCAATTCCCACAGGACAATTTGCCGTGAGAAGAAATCAGCGCGCCAGCGCGGTGGCGACCGGTGATTCGACGCCGATGCGGCCAAATCCCGGCAGCTTGACGCCGGGGTGACGCAAATCGAGCCCGGCGACCAGCCCGAGCAGATCGACCTCGAGGCCCTCGACCCAGCCGAGCTTCACCGCGGCGTATCCGCCGAGGTTGAGTTCCACGCCGGTGCCGCTGTCGTTGCGTCCGGCGTAGAAGCCATCGCGGAAATCGCGGCCGACCGCATTTGGTGGCAGTGCGACGCCCAGTTCCGGCATCGCGCGCAGGATCGCGGCGGTGAAGCTGTTGCTGTTGGGCCCCGGCCAGATGCGGTAATCGCCGGCGTGGCTGAATTTGTAGGTCTCGACCGCGGCCTCGATGCGCGGAATGAGCTTCTCGGCTTGCGCGCCCGACACGTCGGCGATCGCTACCGGCATGTTGCCATACCAGCGGCCGTCGGCCGGCCAGCCATTGGTACGCACCGGATTGCCCCAGCCGACTACGTCGTAGCGCGTCCACTGCTTAGCGCCCGCAGGTTTGAAAACGACCCAGCTATGGACCGAGAAGATGCCCTTCCACGCGCCGGTGGTGCCGGTGAAGATCACCACGCGCGCCGGCTGGAAGTCGGCGGCCGGCGGCAGCACGCCGCTGCTCGACCAGTCGGCGTCGCGCCACGAGCGCGGATCGTTGCCGAAGGCGTAAAGCGCGGCGCGGGCGGCAAGCGGCGCCAGAAACAGGGCAAAGATCGCGAGCATGATGAGCTTTCGGCGGGACGGGCGGCGTGATGACATTGGATTCTAGCTAGGAAGGCTTTCCGGCCTAAACAAGGCGGGCAACGGTGGCGAGACAGCGGCGGCCGGCGCGCGCCAGATCCGCCGGGTTTTGCCCGGCGGGCACGTGGATGAACGCCGCGAGATGCGGACCATGCGGCAGCCGCGCGGCCATCGCCGCGCGCCAGCACAAATAGTTGCAGAGATAGCCGCCGGCATCGCTGGAAAGCGCCGCTTTGACATGGGCAGCGCTCGCGGCTGCAAGTAATTGGCGCGCCGGTGTCGCCAGCCGAAGCGCGGCTTGGCGTCCGGGCGCGATTGGCCGCATGTCGGGCACGATGCCGTCGGCATCGGCGAGCGGCGCCAGAATATTTCGGGCGCACATCTCGACGCGCAGGCGTGGGGCCTTGGTGGCGAGCCCGAACATCAGCAGCGCGTCCGGCCGGTGACGGCGTAGCAAAGCAGGAAACTCTCGGTCGACCGCGGCGTAACTTGTGCGGAACACATGCGTGGCCACGCGCGTCCCGCGCGGCGCCGGCTCGCGGCCGAGCCTCTTGACCAGCGCTTCGGTCGGATTATGCGGCGCGCCCGGAAACGGCCCGAAGCCGGTGACAAGAATGGTGGCGGCCATCACACGCCCAGCAAAGCCGCGATCTCTTCCACCGCCAGCGTCGGCGCCAGTTTGCCGGCGGCGACTGCGGCTTCGGCGGTCTTGAGCTTGCCGCGCACCGCCGGATCGCCACGCAGCCGCGCGGTCAGACGCTCCTCCAGCATGCTCCACATCCACTTCACCTGCTGGTCGCGCCGGCGCGCGGCCAGTTCGCCCGACGCCGTCATCATGTTTTTGTGCGCCAGCACCTGGCTCCACAGCTCGCTAATGCCATCGCCGGTGAGCGCCGAAAACGTGACCACCGGCGGCGACCAGGTCGCCGAGTGCGGCACGAGAATATTGAGCGCGGCGCGATATTCCGCCGCCGCGATCTTGGCGCGCGCGACATTGTCGCCGTCGGCTTTATTGACCGCGACCATGTCGGCGAGTTCGACGATGCCTTTCTTGAGGCCCTGTAATTCGTCGCCGGCGCCCGGCAGCATGAGTACCAGAAAGAAATCGGTCATGTCGGCGATCGCGGTCTCCGACTGGCCGATGCCGACGGTCTCCACCATCACCACGTCGAAGCTCGCAGCCTCGCACAACAGCATGGTCTCGCGCGTCTTGGCCGTAACGCCGCCAAGCGTGCCGGACGTGGGCGAGGGCCGCACGAAGGCATTAGCATTGCTGGCGAGCTGCGCCATTCGCGTCTTGTCGCCGAGGATCGAGCCGCCGGTGCGGGTCGAGGACGGATCGACCGCCAGCACCGCGACCTTGTGTCCTTGCGCCGTTAACGACGTGCCAAGCGCGTCGATGGTGGTGGATTTCCCGACGCCGGGCGCGCCGGTGATGCCGAGCCGCACCGCCTTGCCCGTGTGCGGCAGCAATTCCTGCACCAGATGATGCGCGGCCTTGCGGTGATCGGCGCGTTTGCTCTCGATCAGCGTGATGGCGCGCGCCAGCGTGGCGCGGTCGCCAGCGCGGATGCCGCTGGCGAGCTCGGAAGGCTTGGGAGCGCGCGGCGGCATTTATGGACGGCGCTTGGCCGGCGCATCCGGCAGCCGGAGCACCAGTCCGCCTTGGTCCTTGTGGTGCGCCGCGGTGGCGCGCGCCAAGGCGAACAGTTGCTCGCGCGTCGTGACGCGGCAGGCAACGCCGCCAGGCTGCGCGCAATTGGCAGCGCGGGTCGCCTCATCGGCATCCGCCTCGTCGATCGCGATCACCAGGTAGGCGCCGCTCGCGATCTGGTGCAGCAGCGCATATTCGATTGTTCGATTGGCCCGCACTGGCACGGCCTGGATGATGAAATCGCCGGCCTCGAACGGATGCAGAGTAATCGCGCCGATATCCTTCATGCCGCCACCGGCATGGGCGTAGAGCTTGCCGTTCCAGGCGTAGCTCACTTTCTCGGGCTCGTCGGCAAAGTCTTTGCTCAAAGTATAGAGTTGCAAGTTCAGCCGCGGCCCCAGGACCGGCTGCGCGTCCGTCAGAATCGGAGCGGCGGAGTCGATGCAGGCGGACAGCGACAACGCGCAAAGCCCGGCCAGGACCGCGCGCATGATGAATGACTTCACTCCGCGGCCTCTTTGCCGTGGCCGAGGCGCTTGCTCAGCGTCTTGAGCAGTTTCTCGGCTGCTTCCGCAATCACCGTGCCGGGCGGGAAGATCGCCTCGGCGCCCGCCTTCTTCAGCGTATCGTAATCCTGCGGCGGCACCACGCCGCCGACCACGATCATGATGTCGTCGCGGCCTTGCGCGGCCAATTCCTTCTTGAGCTCCGGCACCAGCGTGAGATGGGCGGCCGCGAGCGAGGATACGCCGAGAATATGCACGTCGTTTTCGACCGCCTGGCGCGCGGCTTCGCCCGGCGTCGCAAACAGCGGCCCGATATCGACGTCGAAACCCAGATCCGCGAAGGCCGACGCGATCACTTTCTGACCACGGTCGTGGCCGTCTTGGCCGATCTTGGCGACCAGCAAACGCGGCCTGCGGCCTTCGGCGGCCTCGAACGCCTCGACCGCAACGCGCACTTTTTCGACCGCGCCGGTCATGCCGACCTCCCGCTTGTAGACCCCAGTGATGGCTTTGATCGAGGCCACGTGACGTCCGTACACTTTCTCCAGGGCCGAGGAAATCTCCCCGACGGTCGCCTTGGTGCGGGCGGCATCGACCGCCAACGCCAGCAGATTGCCGTTGCCGGTGGCGGCGCGCGTCAGGGCGTCGAGCGCTTCCTGCAAGGCCACGGGATCGCGCTCGGCTTTGAGCCGCTTGAGCTTGTCGAGTTGCAAGTGCATGACTGCGGAATTGTCGACCTTGAGCACGTCGATCGACGCATCAATGGTCGGCGGGTATTTGTTGACGCCGATGACCGATTGATGACCGGAATCGATGCGCGCCTGCGTCTTGGCGGCGGCTTCCTCGATGCGAAGTTTCGGGATGCCGGCTTCGATCGCCTTGGCCATGCCGCCGAGCGCCTCGACCTCTTCGATATGGCCCCAAGCCTTGTGCGCCAGCTCGTAGGTGAGCCGCTCGACATAATAAGAGCCGCCCCACGGATCGACGATGCGGGTGGCGCCGGCCTCCTGCTGCAAAACGATTTGCGTATTGCGCGCGATGCGGGCGGAGAAATCCGTCGGCAGCGCGAGCGCCTCGTCGAGTGCGTTGGTATGCAGCGACTGGGTCTGACCTTGGGTCGCCGCCATCGCCTCGATCATGGTGCGCGACACATTGTTGAACACGTCTTGCGCGGCCAGCGACCAGCCCGAGGTCTGGCAATGCGTGCGCAGCGATAGCGAGCGCGCATCCTCCGGCTTGAACGGCTTCATCAGCTTGGCCCAGACCATGCGGGCGGCCCGCAGTTTGGCGATCTCCATGAAATAATTCATGCCGATCGCCCAGAAGAACGACACGCGCGGCGCAAACTGATCGACGCTGAGCCCCGCCTTCAATCCAGCGCGCACATATTCGACGCCGTCGGCCAGCGTATAGGCAAGCTCGAGATCCTGCGTCGCGCCGGCCTCCTGCATGTGGTAGCCGGACACGGAAATCGAATTGAATTTCGGCATCTCGGCCGAGGTGTAGGCGAAAATGTCGGAGATGATGCGCAAGCTGGGTGCGGGCGGATAGATATAGGTGTTGCGCACCATGAATTCTTTGAGGATGTCGTTCTGGATCGTGCCCGACAATTTGGCATGCGGCACGCCCTGTTCCTCGGCCGCGACGATGTAGAGCGCCAGGACCGGCAGCACCGCGCCGTTCATGGTCATCGACACGCTCATCTGGTCGAGCGGGATGCCGGAGAACAGCGTGCGCATGTCGTAAATGGAATCGATGGCGACACCCGCCATGCCGACGTCGCCCGAGACGCGCGGATGGTCGCTGTCATAGCCGCGATGGGTGGCGAGATCGAAGGCGATCGACAGGCCCTTCTGACCGGCGGCAAGATTGCGCCGGTAGAACGCGTTGGAATCTTCCGCGGTCGAGAAGCCGGCATATTGCCGGATGGTCCAGGGCTGCGCCGCATACATCGCGGGGTAGGGGCCGCGCAGGAACGGCACTTTGCCGGGATAGGTGTCGAGGAAATCCAGCCCGGCGAGATCGGCTTCGCCATAGACGGGCTTCACCGGAATGGCCTCAGGCGTCATCCACGGCGCGGCCGCGTCCTTGACCGGCGCAACCGGCGTCTCGGCGAAGGTGACGTTGGCGAAGTTGGGGACCTGACTCATTTGACGCCCAGAATATCATGCGCCGCTTGCAAGGTCGAAACCACGTCGCAGCCCATGAATACGAAGGCTTTCACGCCGGCCTGGCGCAGCTCCGCCTCGCGCTCGCCGGCGCGGCCGGCGAAAGCAACGGTCGCGCCGGCGGCTGCGAGCGCCTTGGCGACGGAGGCGGCTTGCGTCTCATAGACCTTGTCGGACGAACACAGGCAGGCGAGCTTGGCGCCCGAGGCCTTGAACGCCGCGATCATCGCGGCCTCATCCTCGAAGCCGTCATTGCCCGGCGCCTCGATGCCGCCGGCCTCGTAGAAATTCTTGGCGAACATCGCGCGCGCGGTGAAGTCGGCGATCTTGCCGAGATTGGCCAGGAACACTTTCGGCCGCGCGCCGGTCTTCTTGAGCATCCGGTCGGAAGTATCGCGCAGGGCCTCGAACGGCTCGGAGAGTCGTATGCTCGGCAGCCGATCGATCGTTTCGACGGCCGCGGCTTCTTTCGGCGCAGAGACCGGCGGAACGTCGAGCGCGGTAGCGGGCCTTTCATCGAGATTAGGATAATCGCTGGTGCCGGTCATCGCATCCTTGCGGCGCGCCGCGGCCTTCTGCCGCTCCGCGCGCACAGCTGCGACGTTTTTCTGAATGAGACCGCGTTCGAGCGCGGCCCAGGCGCCGCCCGCCGCGTCGATCTCCTGGAATTGCACCCAGGCGGCGGCGCACAGCTTGGCTGTCAGATCCTCGATGGCGCCGGAGCCGGCCGCCGGATCGGCAACCCGGAACAGATTGGATTCCTCCAGCAGAATAAGCTGCGTATTGCGTGCGACCCGACGCGCGAAGGCGTCGGGCAGGCCGATAGCCGCGGTGTGCGGCAGCGCCGCGATATTGTCGGCCCCCCCCAGCCCCGCCGCGGCGACGGCGACCGTCATGCGCAACATGTTCACGGCGACGTCGCGTTTGGTCATCATGCGCCACGCGGTTTCGGCCGCGACGATGGTTGGTTTGGGTGTGAGGCCGCAGGCCTGTTCGACCCGTGCCCATAGTTTTCGAACGCTGCGGAATTTGGCGATGGTGAGAAATTCGTCGGCATCGGCGGCCAGCCGGAAATAGATCATGCCGCGCGCGGCCTCGAGAGGGACGCCGGCCACGTCGAGCGCCCGCAGGCAGTCCACCGCGGCGGCGATTGCAAAAGCGAGCTCTTGTGCTTCCGAACCGCCGGCATTGTGGATGATGCGCCCGTCCGCGACCGCGAATGGTCCGCGAAAACCTTGTTCGGCCAGATCACGTACGCCGCCCGCAAATATCTTCGACAGCTCGCTCCACGGTCTCGGGCTGGCGCCGGACGCGGCGAACCCGCCGATCGGATTGAGACTGGCCCGCAGATCCACCGACGCCGGCGCCAGCTTTCGGTCTTTCACCAGTGCGGCGAAATGCTTCACGGCGGTGCGTGTCGGTGGGGCGAGGTTGAAGTCGATGGTAATGCCGGCGTCGAGCGCGACGCCGTCGAGCAGGCGCGCCAGCGTGTCCGGCGACGCACCGAGGCCATAGCCATTGGCGTTGAGCGAACCGGCGAACACCAGCGTCAGCCCGGTCGCGCCGTTTTCGAGGTCCTGCAGCGCCTGCGCATTGGCGGCTTTCGGATCGGGATGATCGATCCGCTGCATCAGTGTCCAGGCCGTGCCGGGCTTGCGCCCGGCGACCACGCCGGCGCCGGCCGCGCGCGGATAAAGCGGCTCGATCCGCAACCCGTCATAGGTCTGGCTGACCAGGCGCTTGTCGAAGGGCGCGCCTTTGAGCGCCGCCTCGACCAGCTTGCGCCATTCGGCCTGACTGGTGGGTGGGAATTCGGTGGCGAGGGGCAGTTCATCACTCATGGATGCAAAGTGCCATAGTCGAAGGGCGCTAGCTATTACGTTAAAACACCTTGCATGTCGGTCATGGATTGGGCGCCAGCCGCTCGATCCCGGCGCTGTCGACGGCGGCGGCCGCCTCCCGCACTTTTTTCCCGCCAATGACAAGGTCCGGCGCGATCTCGGCGAGCGGCAGCAGCACGAAGGCGCGCTCGAACAGGCGCGGGTGCGGCACCGTCAGGCCCAGGTCGTCGATGGTCAATGCGTCATAGGCGATGATGTCGATGTCGGCGGTGCGCGGTCCCCAGCGCTTCTCATGGGCGCGGTCGCGGCCAAGCGCCAATTCGACTTCCTGCGCGCGCGCCAGCAGGTCGCGGGGCGATAGCGTCGTCTCAACCGCGATGCACAGATTGACGAACGGCGGCTGATATTTAAATCCCCATGGCGGCGTTTTGTAGTCGGACGAACGCGCCACCAATTGCACCTGCTTGCCGTCGCACAGCAGCGTCACGGCGCGGTCGAGAATAATCCGGCTGTCGCCGACATTACCGCCGAGCGCCAGCCACGCCTCGGTCATGATTTGGAGTCGTGTCGCGCCCGCACCAGCGTGACGCCGACATCGCTGAAGGTGGCCGCGATCGGCGCGTGCGGTTTGTGGATCGTCACTTGGATTTTGCGCACGCGCGGGAACGCCGCCAGGATCGCGTCGGCGACCTTGCCGGCGGCGGCCTCGATCAACTTGTAGCATTGCGCGCAGAACGTTTCGCTCGCGCAGGCGACGACCTTGTCGTACGAAACCGTGTCCGCCACCTTGTCCGAGCGCGCAGCGTCCGCCAGATCGATCTCGAGTTCGAGATCGATGGTGAAGGTCTGCCCGACCTTGGACTCGTAGGGCATCACGCCGTGATAGGCGTGCAGCGACAATCCCTTGATGAAAATGCGGTCGCTCATCGGGCCGCCTCGATGGCCGCGGCAACGCGCAGCGCCTGGACCGTCTCGGCTACGTCGTGCGCGCGCACGAGGGCCGCGCCGTTGGCCGCCGCTTCGAGATGACTGGCGATCGAGCCGCCGATGCGCTCATCGGGTTGCGATGGCGTTACCGAATTGATGAAGCGCTTGCGCGAGGCGCCGACCAGAAGCGGCAAGCTGAAGGTTTTGAATTCGGCGAGCTGCGCAATGCAGGCGATGCTCTGTTCCGGCGTCTTGCCGAAGCCGATGCCGGGGTCGAGCACGATTTTGTCGCGCGCGATGCCGGCGCGTTCGGCGATTTCGAGCGAACGCGCAAAGAACGCCGACACCTCCGCGATAATGTCGATGGCCGGATCTGCGGCTTCGCGGTTCGCCATGACGATCACCGGCACACCGCGCCCCGCGACCAGTGTCGCCATATCGGGATCGCGCTGCAGGCCCCACACGTCGTTGACGATTGTTGCGCCCTGATCGAGCGCCCAGGCGGCGACGTTGGCTTTGATGGTGTCAATCGACACCAGCACGCCGAGCTTGGTCACGGCCGGCAACACGGCGCTCAACCGCGCCATCTCCTCATCGCTGGAAACTGGTTTCATGCCGCCATAGGGCCGCGTTGACTCCGCGCCCACGTCCAGAATATCGGCGCCCTGTCGGGCCATCGCGCCGGCGTGCGCAATCGCCGTCGCCGGGTCGATGGACTTGCCGCCGTCGGAAAACGAGTCCGGGGTGACGTTGAGGATGCCCATGACCAGCGGCCGGCGCAGCGCCAACAGCGCGGAAAGCGCGTCGCGCGCGGGCTTTTGCGCTGGGTTGGCGGCGGTCTCGAAGTTGCGGGCGAGCCCCATGGCGGTCGCTTTGCGCTGGAGGCGCGGGGCTGTCAAGCAGGCCGCAGGCGCGGCTACTTGTAGCGGATCATCAGCTCCAGCGTCTTGGCGTTCTTGATCCAGTTGCCGACCACTTTCTGCGACGGCAGCATGCTGACCATCTTGCGCTTCCGGTTGGCTTCCGCCATCGCCTTGGCGAGATTGCCCGGGTTGCGATATTTGAGATCCTTCACGGTATCGACGCCGGCGGCTTGCAGCAGCTCGGCATATTCCTTGCGGATGCCTTTGACGCGCATCCGATCGGCGACGTTCGCCCAGCACAGCAATTGCTTTTCATCGAACCCGGTCTTGATGGCAAGCATTTTGCGCCCACGCACGGAGCGCGCTGCCTCGAGCAGCCGCCCGGTCGAGCGAATCCCCACCGTCTTGAGAATCGCGGCGGCTTCGCCATCGATTCCGTCGATGTCGGTGATGGGGTAGGTCATTGGGAGATCCTTGTCTGCTTCTTACGTCTGTCTACGCCGTCAACGAAAATGTTCAAACGAACTGACTCAATCCCGGGATCGCGCCAACGATCTCTCCGAGCGTATCTTCGCCGGCTTTTTCGCGGGCGTAGGCGATTGTCTCTTTGGTGACGCCCTGCACCTGGCCCATGCTCAGCCCGGCGCCCATCATTTTAGTGCCGGCACCCATTAGGCCGCCCATGGAAAACCCGCCACCGCCCGCATCGCCGGCCTGTTGTGCCTGCAGCAGCGCCTGGGCGCCGGGCATTTTGCCGATCAGGGCCTGGACTTTGTCGGGGGGGCCTTCCTTGACCAGGAAGTCGAGGATAATGCCGACGGATTTTTCAGCTGCTGGGCGATCGACGCCGACATTGGCGACGAGACGCGCGATCAACTCTTCCATGATCCCCTCGGCTCTCCCGCACTGGTGGCGGGTTGTCGATATATTGGACGCCGTTTTCGACGATGACAAGTATGTTGCATCGTCGTGCGCGCAAATTGCGCGCCGTGCGAACACACTGTCGTGTGCGCATGTCAAGCGAAATGTAATTCGCCGCGCACCGGCGCCCAGCGGATCGAAAAGTGCAGCGCGATCCTCTCGACAGCATCCGGCGAATGTCGATCAGTCATAAATCCGGGCGAGGGGACCATGCCCGTCGACTATTCTTACGAAATTCTGAAAAGAAAATGGAAAATCCAGGCCGAAAAACGCGAGACTGTCATTTCAACTTGCAATTCGACCGCAATTTCAGGTCTTTGTACGGACTATGGTGCTTTTCAGCGCATGAATGCGTTGCTAGCGTCTTGGTCCTACCGGCAGGAGCCCCTCATGAGCACACTCGACGCGGTCTTGAGCCGCATCGACCAGGATATTGACCAAAGCGTCGAGCGTTTGTTCGCGCTGCTGCGCATCGCCTCGGTTTCCACCGACCCGGCTTACAAGGAACACTGCCGGACCGCGGCCGAGCACGTCGCCGCCGACCTGCGCAGCATCGGTTTTGCCGCCGACGTCCGCCCGACCGAGGGTCATCCGGTGGTGGTGGGCAAATCGAATGGGGTATCGGGGCCGCGCGTGCTGTTTTACGGCCATTATGACGTCCAGCCGGTCGATCCGCTGAACCAGTGGAAGGCCCCGCCGTTCGAACCGCGCATCGAAACCTTGGAAGGCGGCCGCAAGATCATCGTGGCGCGTGGCGCCTGCGACGACAAAGGCCAGGCCATGACCTTCATCGAGGCCTGCCGGGCCTTCAAGGTGGTTACCGGCAAGCTGCCGCTGCCGATCACGACCATGATCGAGGGCGAGGAGGAGTGCGGCTCGGCGCATCTGTTCAAATTCGTGCGCGACAACGCCGCCGAGTTCAAACTCGATCTCGCATTGGTCTGCGATACCGCGATGTGGGACGCCAATACGCCGGCGGTGACCACCTCGTTGCGCGGGCTGGTCTATGAGGATGTCAAGATCACCTGCGCCGACCGCGATTTGCACTCCGGCGTGTTCGGCGGCGCGGCGCAAAATCCGCTGCGTCTGTTGGCCAAGATTCTGGCGGCGCTGTGGGACGACGACGGCCGCGTCACCATTCCGGGGTTCTACGACGGCGTGAAGGAATTGCCGGCCGACATCAAGGCCGACCTCAAAGCGCTCGATCTAACGCCGGAGAAATTCCTCGGGCCTATCGGGCTCAAGATTCCGGCCGGCGAAAAAGGCCGCATGCTGCTCGAGCAGATCACCACGCGGCCGACCGCCGAGATCAACGGCATCATCGGCGGCTATACCGGAGAGGGGGCCAAGACCGTCATCCCGGGTCAGGCGAGTGCGAAGGTGTCGTTCCGCCTGGTCGGCGAGCAGGATCCGGCGAAAATCCGCGACGGTTTCCGCGCATTCGTGCGTGCACGGCTGCCGGCCGATTGCAGTGTCGAGTTCGGAAATTTCGGGCTGGCGGCGGCGTTGCAATTGTCGTTCGACAATCCGGCGCTCAACAAGGCGCGCGCCGTGCTCGGCGAGGAGTGGGGCAAGAAGGCGGTGGCGGTCGGCGCCGGCGGCTCGATCCCGATTGTCGCTGACTTCAAGAACGTGCTGGGGATGGACTCGCTCTTGGTCGGCTTCGCGCTCGATGACGACCGCGTGCATTCGCCGAACGAGAAGTTCGACCTCAAGTGCTACCACAAGGGCATCCGCTCGTGGGCGCGCATCCTGGCGGCGCTGGCGGACGCATAGAGCGTGGCTCCTCCGCTTCTTCAACTCAGGGACATTGGACTGACCTTTGGCGGCACGCCGCTGCTCACCGGCGCGGATTTATCCGTCTCCACCGGGGAGCGCGTGTCGCTGGTCGGGCGCAACGGTTCCGGCAAATCGACATTGCTGAAGATCGCGGCCAAGGTCGTCGAGCCGGACCGCGGCTCGGTATTCGTGCAGCCGGGCGCGTTGGTGCGCTATCTGCCGCAGGAGCCGGATTTCACCGGCTTTGCGTCAACGCTGGCCTATGTCGAAGCCGGCCTCAAGCCGAACGACGATCAATACGTCGCCCGCCATCTGCTGGAGGAGTTGGGCCTCACCGGCCGGGAAGATCCCGCCCATCTGTCTGGCGGCGAAGCGCGCCGCGTCTCGCTGGCGCGCGTGCTGGCGCCTTCACCCGATATCCTCCTGCTCGACGAGCCGACCAATCACCTCGACCTCACCACCATCGAATGGCTGGAGCGGGATCTCGACGCGCGGCGCACCGCACTGGTGATCGTCAGTCATGACCGGCGCTTTCTCTCCACGCTGTCACGCTCGACCGTATGGCTCGACCGCGGCTGTACGCGCCGCATCGAACGCGGCTTCGGTCATTTCGAGGAATGGCGCGACATGTTGCTGGCGGAAGAAGAGCGCGAACAGCACAAGCTCGACCGTAAGATCGTCGCCGAGGAACACTGGATGCGCTACGGCGTCACCGGGCGGCGCAAGCGCAATATGCGCCGGGTCGGCAATCTGCAGGCGCTGCGCGAAGCGCGCCGCAGCTACCGCGCCGCCACCGGCGATGCCACGATCACCGCGGGCGCCGCGGCGCCGTCCGGCGTGCTGGTCATCGAGGCGAAAGACATCGGCAAGAGCTACGCCGGGCGTTCGGTCGTCAGCGATTTTTCAATTCGGATTCAACGCGGCGACCGCATCGGCATCATCGGGCCGAACGGCAGCGGCAAGACCACGCTGATCAACATGCTGACCGGCGGCTTGGCTCCCAATACCGGCTCGGTGAAGCTCGGATCGACGCTTGCGGTCGCGACGCTCAATCAACACCGCGACAGTCTCGACCCCAATGTCACCGTGGCGGATGCGCTGACCGGCGGCGGCAGCGAAACCGTGCTGGTCAACGATGTGCCAAAGCACGTCATCAGCTACATGAAGGACTTTCTGTTTTCGAGCGAGCAGGCCCGCACGCCGCTCGGCAAGCTTTCCGGCGGCGAGCGTGGCCGCCTGATGCTGGCGCAGGCGCTGGCGAAGCCGTCGAATTTGCTGGTGCTGGATGAGCCGACCAACGACCTCGACATGGAAACGCTGGACGTGCTCGAGGACATGCTGGGGGAGTATCCCGGCACCGTGCTGCTCATCAGCCACGATCGCGATTTTCTCGATCGCTTGGTGAGCGGCGTGATCGCGCCCGAGGGCGACGGCCGCTGGACCGAATATGCCGGCGGCTATTCCGACATGTTGGCGCAACGCGGAGCGGATCTGACCCGCGTTACGGTCGCGCCGGAAAAGGAAAAGCCCGTCAAGGCCGCGACTATAGGCGGCGAGCCGCCGACCCAAAAGCGCAAGATGAAATTCAAGGAAAAACACGCGCTCGAAACGCTGCCGAAGACCATCGCCGGGCTGCAATCGAAGGCCGACGAACTGCAAGCCAAGCTTGCCGATCCGCTCTTCTATGCACGCGACCGGGGCGGCTTCGAGAAGGTGACCGCCGATCTCGGAGAAACCCAGCGCAAATTGGCGGCGGCGGAAGAGCAGTGGCTGGAGCTCGAAATCCTGCGCGAGGACATCGCGGGCGGATAACGCCGGCTATTTCGTTGGTGTCCAGCCGTCGAACAATTCGTCGACCGAGAATTTCCGCGGGATGAGTTTCTGGCGAAAGCTGTAGTCGACGATGATCTCGAGCGAGCGGCGGTTGGCCTCGATGCCAAAGCGCCACGAATCGAGCGGGCCGCCCGGCGGCGGTGCGGCCGCGCGCCGGCTTTCCTGCAGCATCCGGTAGATTTCCTGCACGATATCGGGCCGCGACGTCACGATACTGTCGCGCACTACCATCAGATGGTTGATCGGCACGCCGCCATGAGCCTGAGCCCACGTGCGCGCTACCGCCTCGGCATCGGGAATGAGCGGCTTCAGGCGCGGATCGGGCAGCGTGTCGCCGACAATCGCCGCGTCGAGTTCGCCGTCGAGCAGCATCTGTACAATCGTCTTGCCCTCCGCCGCGCGCGTAACGAAATCAGGATCCTTGTATTCGGCGAGATGCGGATCCTCGAACGTCACCCAGCGCACTTTGGCGGTATCGACGCCGTAATCGTCGGCGAGGAATCCACGCACCCAGGCGCCGGTGGTCTGGGTGTAAGCGCGCACGCCGACGCGCTTGCCGGCGAGCTCGCTCGCTTTCAAGGCGCCGCGCTCTGGATTGTAGGCGATGGTGTGGTGCTGGCCGCGGCCGAGCACCGTTGCAGGAATGAGCACGTAAGGCTTGCCGTAGGTCTTGGCCTGCAGGAACGTGACAATCGCCAGTTCCGCGACATCAAACTTGGCCTCGCGCACCAGCGGCTTGAAAGCGGTGTTCGATATCTTCACGTCGGCAAAATCGAAATCGATCAGATCCGATTTCACGTCGCCCTTTTTGAGCGCCAGGGTATTGGGATAATTGCCGAGCAGCGTAAAAAGTTTGGTCTTGGTCATGGCCGTTCCGTCAATCCGCCAGCGCCGGGTAGAGCGCCTGCGCGGTCTTGGCAAAGATCCATTCTTGATCGGCTTTCGGCAGGCAGGCAAGCGAGGCGTGCGCGGTTTTCAAAAGCGCCGGCAGCGTGCCTTCGCTCGATGGATAATTCGAACCCCAGGCCAACCGCTGCGCTCCGAAAGCCGCGACCAGTTGCGGAAAGAAAGTTTCGGGCGTTGCCTTGCCCCGCCGCGCCTCGCCAAAAATGCGCGGTGTCAGCTTGAGAAAAATATTGGGATGACGTGCCAGGCCGAACAGGCTGACCGCGGCCTTATAGGGCGGTCCGTCGTCCAGCACCGGCCGCGCGCAGTGGTCGAGAATGATGTTCACCGCCGGAAACTGCTCGGCCATGCTGATCGCTTGCGGGATCGCCTTGGCCGACATTTGCAGGCAGATCGAGAGTCCGAGTTCGCCGGCGCAAATCCAGGCCGGATAGGACGCTTCATCGTCGAGCCAGTTGGCCTGCTCGGACATCGTGCTGCCAAAGGTAAAGAGCCGGAGGCCGGTCAGCCCCTTGCCGAGCCAGAACCGCATGCGCTCGGCAGCGTCTGGCGCCAGCACATCGACCGAGAACACGCCGGTGAAACGCTCAGGGTGCGCGGCGACCGCGTCGGCCACATAGGCGTTGTCGTGGCCATAGCAGGTCGAGGCCTGCACGATCGCTGCCTTTTGCACGCCAGCCTCGTCCATGGCGGCGATCAATTGCTCCACCGTCACCGGCCGCGTGCGCGACCAGTCCGACTGGTGCCCGCCGAGCGGCGCCAAAGGGTAACGTTTGGTGTCGTTGGCGATGATGTGGGGGTGGATATCGATTGTGCTGGCCGTCATCGGGCGGCAGCCTGCCATGCATGGGGCGCATTGTCAGCCCGGCCACAAGTTCCTATCTTGCCGCGGCTTTAACGCCGGGAACGTCGATGTTGCAACCGAGACCATGGGCCGCCAGCCGTTTTTCGCGCTGTATCGCACTCGCCGCAGCGCTGGCGCTGGTCATGACCACGGCATGCCTGGCGGACGAGACGCATGCCTATCCGTCGAAACCGGTGCGTATCGTCGTGCCGTATGGCCCCAGCGGCATCGCCGATGTCACCATGCGCATGGTGGCCAAGCAGCTCAGCGACCATTTCGGTCAGCAATTCTATGTCGACAACCGGCCCGGCGCCGGCGGCATTCTCGGCATGCAGACGGCGAAGGACGCCGCGCCCGATGGCTACACGCTGGTGATGATCGGTGGCGGGCTGACCATCGCCAAAGCGCTGTTCAAGTCGCTGCCCTACGATATCGAGAACGATTTCGTGCCGATCTCCACCACGGCGTCCTACGGTCTTTTGCTCGCGACCAAAGCCGGCTCGCCCTACAAGACGGTCAAGGACATCATAGCCGCCGCCAAGGCCAATCCCGGCAAGCTCAATTTCGGCACCATCAACGCCGGCAGCACTCAGCATCTGTCGGCCGAGTTGTTCCGCATCATGGCCGGCATCACGGTCACGACCATTCCCTACAAGACCACGCCGGATCTGGCGCTGGCCGTGCTGCGCGGCGATGTCGACGTCGCCTTCGATTACTATCCCGGCTTTCAATCGCCGATCGCCGAAGGGCGCATCATTGCGATCGCGACCACGGCGCGCGAGCGCGCGTCGAACCTGCCGAACGTGCCGACCGTGATCGAGAGCGGACTGCCCGGTTACGAGGTGACGAGCTGGAACGGCCTCGCCGCGCCGGCCGGCACCTCGGATGACATTGTCTTTGTGCTCAACCGCGAGGTGGTCGAAGCACTGAAGTCGCCTGAGGTGCAGAAGTTCTCGAACGAATCCGGAATGGATGCGCGCGGCATGTCCACCAAGGATTTGTCCGCGCGCATCAAGAGCGACGTCGATAAATGGTCGCAATTGATCGCCAAAGCCGGCATCCAGAAACACTAGAAGCTACTTGAGCTGATCGGCCACCTTGTCGATGCCGGCCTGCGAGCAGACGTCGTCTTTGCCGGGCGAGCCGGAAACGCCGACCGCGCCGACCACTTCGTTGCCCGACTTGATCGGCAGCCCGCCGCCGAGCGCCAGCACGCGGGTATATTGCCGCGAGCCGACCGAGCCCGGATCGTCGAGCATCCGCTTGGCGAATTCCGCCGACGGCCGGCTGAAGGTGCGCGCGGTATAGGCCTTGCGGTCGGCGCCTTCCGGCGTATGCAGGCCGGCGCCATCGCCGCGGATCGTGACGATCGGCAGTCCGTCGCGGTCGACCACCGCCACCGAAACCTTGAAGCCCATGCTTTCGCACTGCGCCAGCGCGGCATTGGCGATAGTCTGCGCCATCGCCAGCGGAATGTTTTTCTGCGTGACCAACCCCTGCGCGGCGACAGGCGATGACAGCGCGGCAACGGCGGCGAAACTCGCGAAGGCCTTCGACATCGGCGACATGAACACATCTCCCTGGCATTTGGGGGACGAAGCTACCCCACTAAGAGCATACCCTTTTCAGGCCGGATTAGTTCGCTGACACAAAAATTTAAGGTGAAAATTATTTCTTGAGCTTGTAGCCAGTCTTGAAGATCCAGCCGACGGCGGCAAGGCATACACTCAAGAAAAACAGCGTCATGCCGATACTGATGCCGTGTCCGACATCGGCGATTTCAAAAAAGCTCCAGCGAAAGCCGCTGACCAGATAGACCACCGGGTTGAACAGCGCGATTTTCTGCCAGAGCGGCGGCAACACGCTGGTGGAATAGAAGGTGCCGCCCAGAAACGTCAGCGGCGTGATGATCAGCAGCGGCACGATCTGCAACTGCTCGAAGCCTTCCGCCCAGATGCCGATGATGAAGCCGAGCAGGCTGAAGGTCGCGGCCGTCAGTACCAGGTAGGTCACCATCCAGAACGGATGCGCGATATGCATCGGCACGAACAGCCAAGACGTTACCAGAATGATCAGCCCCAGGATGATCGACTTGGTCGCCGCCGCCCCGACATAGCCGAGCGCGATCTCGAAGCCGGAGATCGGCGCCGACAGGATCTCGTAGATCGTGCCGGTGAAGCGCGGAAAATAAATGCCGAACGAGGCGTTCATCGTGCTCTGCGTGAGCAGCGTCAGCATGATCAGGCCCGGCACGATGAAGGAGCCGTAGGAAACGCCCTCGATCTGCGTGATGCGGGAGCCGATGGCCGCGCCGAATACCACGAAATATAGCGAGGTCGAGAGCACCGGCGACACGATGCTCTGCCAGATGGTGCGACCGGTGCGCGCCATTTCGAATTTGTAGATGGCGCCGGCGGCGCGAAGATTGATCATCGCTCGCTCACCAATCCGACGAAAATGTCTTCCAGCGAACTTTGCGTGGTTTGCAGGTCGCGGAACCTGATGTCGGCATCGCCTAGCGCGCTAAGCATCGATGTGACGCCGGTGCGCTCGGCCTTGGTGTCATAGGTGAACACCAGCTCGGTTCCGTCATTGACCAGCGTCAGGTTATGCGCGGCCAGCGCCGCCGGCAGCGTATCGAGCTTCTTCTGCAATTGCAGAATCAACTGCTTCTTGCCGAGCTTGCGCATCAGCTCGGCTTTGTCCTCGACCAGGATGATCTCGCCTTTGCTGATGACGCCGACGCGGTCGGCCATGTCCTCGGCTTCTTCGATGTAATGCGTGGTCAGGATGATGGTCACGCCCGAGTCGCGCAGGTCGCGCACCACCTGCCACATGTCCTTGCGCAATTCGACGTCGACGCCGGCGGTCGGCTCGTCAAGGAACAGAATCTGCGGCTCGTGGCTGAGCGCCTTGGCGATCAGCACGCGCCGCTTCATGCCGCCCGACAGCGTCATGATGCGGTTGTCTTTCTTGTCCCACAGCGACAATGCGCGCAGGATTTTCTCGACATAGGCCGGGTTGCGCGGCTTGTTAAACAGCCCGCGGCTGAAATTCACCGTCGCCCATACGCTCTCGAACGCGTCGGTATGCAGCTCCTGCGGCACTAGGCCGATCAGCGAACGGGCGGCGCGATAGTCTTTGATAATGTCGTGGCCGTCGACCGTCACCGAGCCCAGCGACGGATTGAGAATGCCGCAGACAATCCCGATCAGCGTGGTCTTGCCGGCGCCGTTGGGTCCGAGCAGCGCGAAAATCTCGCCACGCCGGATCTCAAGATTGATCGTTTTCAGCGCCTGGAAACCGGACGCATAAGTCTTGGACAGATTGGAGATTGAAATAATGGATTGCATGGTCAACAGGCGGGAATCCGTGGGCGCAACGGCATATAGGCCGCCATCGGTGGCCGCGCCAGCCCTGTTGGCCTTTAGGCCAAGGCCGTCAGTGAATTGAGATCGCCCAGCGTTTGCAGTGGCGGGAAATCGAGATATTCGTCCGGCATCTTGCTCCGGTTGACCCATAGGCCGCGGAAGCCGACCGAGGTGCTGGCCATCACGTCCCAGCGGTTGGACGATACGAAAGTCACGTCACCCGGTTTGCATTTGAAATGATCGGTGACGAGACGATAAACCTCCGGCCGTGGCTTGAACATTTTCAACACGTCAACCGACAGCACCGCGTCGAGATCGCCGCCGATCCCGGCATTGTCTACCGCGCCTTTGAGCATATTGGGCGAGCCGTTCGACAGGATTCCGGTTTTGTGGCCTTTGGCCTTGAGCGCGCACAACGCCGCGCGGGCATCGGGAAAAGCGTCGAGCTGGAAATAGGCCTCGAGCAGCTTGGGTTTGACGGTCTTGTCGACCGCCGAAAACCGCGCCAGGGCGAAATCGAGCGCGCGCTCGGTCAGCGTCCAGAAATCGGTGTAATGCCCGGCCAGCGTCAGCGTCCAGGTATATTCGAGCTGCTTGCCGCGCCAGATTTCCGACATGCGGTCGGCGTCCGGCCCGCATTGGCTGCGGAAACGCGCAATGGCCGCGTGCACGTCGAACAGCGTGCCGTAGGCGTCGAACACGAAGGTGGCCATTGATTTCTCCGATCAGCAAATGTCATAGGATTTGGCGCCGAGGCTGGCGTAACATGGCGCCGCGGGTCAAGTCCGCGGATGGAGTTTGGAAATGGCGCCGGGGCAGAGCTGGTCGAAAACCTGGACCTTCTACGAAAACGACTGGCACGAGGGCAATGTCTCGATCATGGGCGTGCGCGACCACGCCGCCTGGCTGTGCTCTTCCGTGTTCGACGGGGCGCGCACCTTCGAGGGCGTGTCACCCGATCTCGATCTGCATTGCGCGCGGGTCAACGCCTCGGCCACCACCATGCATCTCAAGCCGGCGGTCACGGCCGAGACCTGGGAAGGTCTGACGCGCGACGGCATCAAGCGTTTTCCAAAGGACACAGCACTCTATATCCGCCCGATGTATTGGGCCGAGCGTAGCGGCACGCTGCTGGTGGCGCCCGATCCGGATTCGACTAAATGGTGCCTGACGCTCTACGAAGCACCGATGCGCGCGGCCGAGGGCTTTTCGATCACGCTGTCGCCCTACCGCAAGCCGAGTATGGAGTGCATGCCGGTCGACGCCAAGGCTGGCTGTCTTTATCCGAACAATGCGCGCGCGCTGATCGAGGCCAATGCGCGCGGCTTCGGCAATTGCGCGGTGCGCGATCAGCTCGGCAATATCGCCGAGCTCGCGACCGCCAATCTGTTCATCGGCAAAGACGGCGTGGTATTCACGCCGGCGCCGAACGGCACTTTCTTGAACGGCATCACCCGCCAGCGCACCGTCAAACTGCTGCGCGATGCCGGCGTCAACGTGGTCGAGACCACGCTGCAATATTCTGACCTGGAGAACGCCGACGAGATTTTCTCCTCCGGCAATTATTCCAAGGTGATGCCGGTCAACCGCATCGACCAGCGCTCGTTGCAGCCCGGCCCGCTGTACCGCAAGGCCCGCGAACTGTATTGGGCCTTTGCGCATTCGTAAGATGGCGATCCCTATGACAATGGAAAAACCCCCGACCGAGGAAGAAGACGAGCGCGACCGCCGCGCGACCAACATATTTCTATTGGTCGCCGCGGTGCTGTTCATCGGCGTCGGCATCTGGCTGGTCAACGCCATGGTCGACTCGCGCCGGACCGAAGAGTGCCTCGAGTCCGGCCGCCGCAACTGCAATCCGATCAGCGTCCCCGACCGCAACTGAGGTGGCCGTCCGCCGTGGCACCCCTGGGCACCCCTGGGCGCCCTTGGCTCCCGGCTAGTGATATGGTCATATGATGACTTGGCGGGAGCTACATCCGCCGCAGCAACGATAACCGGGAGGGTAAAATGGGGGCACGATTTAGGGTGATGCCTGCGGCCTGCGTGACGGCATCGGTATTTTTGAGCATGGGATTTGCAATGACATCCGCCAGCGCCACCTTCGTTTATGTCGGCAGCTCCGACAGCCAGGACGTCACCGTCCTGTCGCTCACATCGAACGGCGAACTGACGCCGATCGAGACCAAGGCGGTGCCCGGCCCGAGTAAGCCCGGCGGCTCGCTGCCGATGGCGCTCAGCCCGGACAAGAAGCGGCTCTATGTTGGCTTGCGCAACGAACCTTTTTCCGCGGTCACTTTCGCGATCGACAAGAAAACCGGCAAGTTGAACTTGGTCGGCAGCGGCCCGCTCGCCGATTCAATGGCCTATGTCTCGACCGACCGCACCGGCAAATATCTGCTGAGCGCGTCCTATGGCGGCAACAAAGTCACGGTCAACCCGATCGGCGCCAACGGCGTCGTTGCGCCGGCGCAGCAAGTCGTAGCGACGCAGCCGAACGCGCATTGCATCATGACCGATCCGTCGAACCGCTACGTGCTGCACACCAGCCTCGGCGGCGATGTCGTCTATCAGGAAAAATTCGATGCCAAAACGGGCAAGCTTACGCCCAACGATCCCCCGACAATCAGCGTCAAGGCCAAAGCGGGTCCGCGCCATCTGACCTTCTCGCCCAACAAGAAGTTCGTCTATCTTATTAACGAACTCGACGCCGCGATCTACGTGTTCCCATGGGACGCCAAGACCGGCACCCTGAAAAAGGAAGTCCAGGTCACCACCGCGTTGCCGAAAGGTTTCGCCGGCAAGCCGTGGGCGGCCGACATCCACGTCACGCCGAACGGAAAATTCCTCTATGCCTCCGAGCGCACCACCAGCACGCTCGCGGCGTTCAGCGTCGATGCGAAAAAGGGCACGCTGACGTCGATCGATTCCTATCCGACCGAGAAGCAGCCGCGCGCCTTCAACATCGACCCGTCCGGCCGCTATCTGCTGGCCGTCGGCCAGCTTTCCAACAGCCTGACCAGCTATGCGATCGACAAGAAGAAGGGCACGCTAACCAAGCTCAAGGAATATCCGATGGGCAAAAATCCGAACTGGGTCGAATTCGTCGAATAGCCTGGTCGGTCCGGGCGGTATTATGATGGTGCAAGCAGGTATCGGTGTGTGGTGTCTGCGGTAAGCTGTGGAGCGCTGTGCAAAAAAGCACCTAATTGCCGCCGCCAGTCCCGATCCGTCGACGCCGATCTACCTCGACCCTGCCGCGATTGGGACGCCGGCACTGGCGCTCACTTGCGCCGCGCGCGAGACGCTGCACATGGGCGACTTCGTCGAGAAGATGTTGCGCGAGACCATCGACGCCGTGATGAACGACGACCGCAGACTGGTGGAGGCGATTGAGCGCTCCGACAACGTCGTCGACAAACTGCACGAGGCGATCAAGCTCTACGTCACCAAGATCACCCGCGAGAGTCTGGACGAGCGCGAAGCGCGCCGTGCCATGGAGATCATCGCCTTCGCCATCAACCTCGAACATATCGGCGATATCATTGACAAGAATTTGATGGAGCTCGCCACCAAGAAGATCAAGAATCGTCTCAAATTCTCCGACGACGGCGCCGCCGAATTGCAGAAATTCCATCGCCGCATCATGGAGAATCTCAAACTGGCGCTCAGTGCTTTCATGTCGGGCGACGTCAAGATCGCCCGCCAGCTGATCGAGGAGAAAGTCGAGATCCGTGAGGCCGAGCGGCTAGCGTCGGAAAACCATCTGGCGCGGCTGCGCGAGGGCATGGCGGCTAGCATCGAAACCAGTTCGCTGCATCTCGACATCCTGCGCGATCTCAAGCGTATCCACTCGCACATTTGTTCGGTCGCCTATCCGATCCTGGAAGCTGCCGGCGAGTTGCAGCCCAGCCGATTGAAGGCTGTGGATGCCGACGCCGCGCAGGCGGTCAAGGACAGGCTACGCGATGAGCCGACGCCTTCGTTCAAGCCCGGCACTTAGAGTTCCAGGCTGCACCAGCGTATGTACTAAGCGGCCTTGGGGTGACCCGGCGGTGAAGCGCTCGCCGTTACATTGGAAGCCTCGCTCGCCACCTCCGTGCGGTTGCGGCCGCTATGCTTGGCGCGATAGAGCGCGTGGTCTGCCTGTTCGATGAGGTCGCTCAACCGTTCGTTCGCGTCGGGTATGAGGCAGGCGATCCCGATGCTCAATCCGGAACGGCCAATGGCTTCACGCGCGCAAATCTCAGCAAAAATTCGATGCAGTTTTTCCGCGACCAGTTTTGCGCCGGGAACCGTCGTCCCCGGCAAAAGAATCGCGAATTCATCGCCGCCATAGCGCGCGCCGATGTCTCCGCCGCGCTCAATCGCGGCGTCAATCGCGGCTCCGATGTTTTGCAGTAGTTTGTCGCCGGCCTGGTGGCCGTGGACGTCGTTGTATGTTTTGAAATAGTCAGTATCGATCATCAGCAACGCAAGCGGCGACCTTTCGCGCCGCGCGCGCTGCCATTCACGAAAGATCATCTCATTGAAGGAGCGGCGGTTGGAGAGGCCGGTCAGGCCGTCGGTTGCGGCCAAACTCGCTAGCTCCACTTCCGCATCTTTTCGTTTGCGCAGTTCGTGTCCAAGATACATCGTGACCGCGACAGTGCCCATGCAAAGCAACGCGAGAATAAAGAAGATGCCAAAGGAATATTCGTACCATTGCGCGTAGATATCCGCCGTTGCCTGACCGACGCCAATCACGAGCGGCAGGTCGCCGATCTGGCTGTAGACGATTAGCCGATAGAGTCCGTCGGTTGCAGAATGGGCCTCGTAGCGTCCCGATTTTTTCTCGGTCAGATGTTCGTAGAGCGCGGCATTCCGCAGATTGAGGCCGATATATTCTTCTTTATACGGCCAGCGCATGAGCACAATGCCATCGGTACGCGACAGCGTGACGTTTCCATTCGGGCCGAGTGCGACATCCTTGAACAATTGCTCGAAATAGGAAAGCCGCAGAGTGGCCGCGACGACGCCGGCAAATGAGCCGTCGGCACGCGACAGGCGCCGGCTGATAGCAACGTAGCGCTCACCCGAGCTGCGCGAAATCGCCGGACGGCTTATGTACATTCCGATTGCGGGGTTGTCTTTGTGCGCCTGGAAATAATCTCGGTCCGCGACATTTTGCGCCAGCGGTTCGAGCGTCCTGGAATCGTAACGCAAATCTCCTCGCTCGTTGAGCACGACAATTTTTCCCAGATGCCTTGCGGTGGCCGAGCGGTCGAACAGGACAAGGTGGCGTAACGGCGCGCTGAGTTTGTCGAATTCAGGATTTTTCAGGTTGTCGGCGACGCCTTGCAACGACAAATCCAGGGTCTCGATGTTGCGAGAAATATCGGATTGAATTGCGGCGGCCAGACTGGTCGCGTCCTCCGCTGCTCGATCAAGCGTGGCGTGGCGCGCGCCGACAAGGACGTAGGCGCATATCGCGCAAAAACAAAATACGACGACGAAAATCGGCGCGATGAGCCGGTTGATCGTACGTTTGGCTGCTGTTTCGGCTGCGGGCATTTGTGGCCTCTAAGGAAGCCAAGTTGCACGCCGCATGCGCATTCGGGGTTAAGACCCGCCTGAACCGCATCGCCTTGGTTGATCGGTGATTAATGATATGACGCAACGTTTGCACAAAAAGTTCTAGCTTACGAAGATACCTCTTGTGCGGTTGATGGTGTCGCACCAAGCGCTATCTCACGGTGGCGGCTGGGTCAGCAACTGCGGCGTCGGGCCACCGCGCAGATCGTAGACGTGGGCGTAGACCACGCCTTCGCGTTCGATCGTCGCCATGATCGGGTGCTGCAAATGGCGGCAATAGAAGGTGCCGAGCGCCAGGGCAAAATCGGCGGTCTTGCGGTTGAACGTAGTCTCAAATTGGTCCCCTAGCTCGACTTGCGCCGCCGCTTGCGGACCGCAAATTGCCACCACCCATTTGCGTCCTTTCGGCGCATGGTCGTCGGCATTGGCCAGTCGGGCGCGTAGTTCCTCGGCCGCTTGTTTGAAGGCTAGGCCCCAGTAGTCGAGCATGTACTTGTCCTGTGCCGCGCGCTCCCCGCCCGAAATCCAGTTGAACCCCGTGTATTGGTAAGGATGCAGGCGCACCATGTCGCTCAACGGCAAGGCGATGCCGCCGATAAAAATTGCAGCGAGCGCGCCGAGCGCCGCGTTGCCGTAGGCGCGGGCGTCCTCGCCGATCCAGACGGCGGCAAGTCCGCCGAGCGCCGCGAATGGCGGCACCACGAAAATGAAATGGCGCAGACCGTTATAGAGCGCCGGCCGCACGGCGATGGCCAAGGCGACCGGCAGGACGGCGGAAAGCACGACGACGATCAGGCTGGCGCGGCGATTGATCGTCACACGGCCGCGTGCAATGGCGAGGCAGGCGCCCGCAATGCCGGTCAGTCCCAGCACCAGCATGATCTCAGGCAGCTTGAGGATGAACAAATGCGGCAGGTAGCTCGCCGGCATGTCGGGGACGGAAATCAGCCGGCCTTCGTAGAGTTCTTGCCAGGGTTTTTCAAAAAACGTGTCGAAATATTCCGCGGCGTGCAGCGGATTGAGCGGCGAGAGCACCGACCACGGCCACAGGAGCCCCATGATCAGATAACCCAGGCCCAACGCCGGCAGCATGATCCAGAGGAATTGTCCGAAGCGTTGCGCCGCGGGTTTTAGGCCACGGGCCCGGCTCTCCAAGATGATGATCAGCATCATCCCAAAGATGGCGCAGGGCGCGGCAATGCCGGCCAGAACACGCGAGCCGAACGCAAGTCCGAGGCCGACCCCGGTCAACACCATCGTGCGCACGCTGGGCTGCGGATATTCGTCGATGGCGCGCACCAGGCCGAGCAGCAACACCGCCATGGCGGTGGCGAATGGTGCGTCCTTCGGATTCATGAACATGTGGCCGTAATAAAGCGGGCAGGCCGCCAGCAGCACGAGCGCGATCAGGCCTGCGCCCGGGCCGCCGAGGCGCCGCCCGAGCCGCCAGGTCGCAAACAGCCCGAGGATGCCGACCGCCGCGCCGATCAGCCGGCGCGTCTCGAACAGATCGAACGGCAGCACTTTGGCGGCCAGCGCCGCCGCCATGTCGAAGCCGCCGCCGTATTTGTAGAGATTGACGAAGGACAACGCGCGCGCGTCGGCAAAGCCCGAGCCGTAAAGCTTGAGCAGCAGGTCGCCGTATTGTGCGTGCGTATAGTCGTCCCAGCCGAGCCCGTAGTCGCGGAACGTTAGCCCCGCGATAACGGCAACGACGGCCAGGATCAGGACCGCGATGCGATCGGCAGAGATCGTGACCGACCGCATGCAGAACATTGCCCGCCAGAAGTGAGAGAAGAAGGACCTGTTCTAGCCCGAGAAGCCGCTGGTCTGCCGTGTACTTTACTTGGTCGCGGCGGTGTACAGCTCCTCTACGTAGTCCCAATTGACCAGCTGATCGAGGAAAGCCTTGAGATAATCCGGGCGTTTGTTGCGGTAGTCGATGTAGTAGGAGTGCTCCCACACATCGCAGCCCAGCACCGGAACAGCCCCGTGTACCAAGGGGTTCTCGCCGTTCGGCGTCTTGGTGACAATCAGTTTTCCGTCCTTGACCGCGAGCCAGCACCAGCCCGATCCGAATTGCGTTGCGCCGGCGGCTGCGAAGTCTTCCTTCATCTTGGCGACGCCGCCGAGATCGCTATCGATTTTCGCTTTGATCTTGCCGGGGATTTTGTCGCCGCCGCCGCCTGCCTTCATCCACTTCCAGAAATGATTATGATTGTAATGCTGGGCCGCGTTGTTGAAGAGGCCCGCATTTTTGCCGAACGAGCCTTTCACCACCTCTTCCAACGACTTGCCTTCCAGGCCGCTGCCTACCAGCAGCTTGTTGCCGTTATCGACATAGGCCTTGTGATGCTTGTCGTGATGATATTCGAGCGTCTCGCGCGACATGTAGGGCGCCAGCGCGTCATAGGCATAAGGCAGCTCGGGCAACGTGAAAGACATCAGATCCTCCTCGGACAACATATGATGGGGAAATAAGCCGGTCTCGGAATGAAACCGGGATGATCCCGAATGGGTTCCCTAGTTAATTAGGCGCTGGCGCTGGCCGGGGCAACGCCTTGGCGGCAAGGAGCCGGAAAGGCCTGTAAAAGGGCCATAAAAGCTCGGTTCACCGGCTCGGCGTTAATCAAGTTTGAGTGGCTTTGCGGCTATATTAACTTTAACAGTTGCGATGGCTGCCACAAACGGCCAAAATTCGCGCTGCTGGAAGGGCTTACCGGGTATTTCCGTACCGAGCGCTGTAATTCATAAAAGGTCGTAACGCGTATGTCAGTCGTGTGGTTTGTTGTCGGCGCCGTTGTCGCCGTGGCCGGTGTCGGAATGGTCGGATACGGCTTTCCGATCAACGAATTCAGCTTCGGCAATACCCTCATCGTCTCCGGAACGACTGCCATCGTCGGCGGCCTCGTCGTCATGGCGATCGGGGCCGCGATTGCACAATTGCATCGGCTCACCGAAACTTTGGCGACGCGCCCGCCGGTGCGCTCGAGCCGGCCGCTCGAGATGTTCGAGCCGCAAACCGGGACGGCCGCGGCATCGAGCCGCATCCCGTTCCCGCCCAAGACGATATCCGAGCCGAAATCCGAGACCGGCGAACCGCTGCGACCGACGGATGCGCCGGGGCATGCCGCGAACGCCGCCGATGACCACGCTGCGGCCGCTCCGATGCTGCGCAATCCGGATATGGCAACGGTCGCGGCCGAGGAATACGACATCAAGGAATACGAGGAAGTCTCGCTGTCCCCGCAACAATCTAGCCCAACTACGAGGCCCGCCGACCTGAGCGAGCCCGTGCCGCCGTCGATCAGTGCCAGTGCCTCGCACGCCAGTCCTGAGCCGTACGAAGCGCCGTGGCGTTCCGCGCCACCGCCGCCGCGCCCGCCGCAGACCAGCTATTTCGATACGATGTGGCCGGCCGAAACCAGACCGGCGGGGCGCCCGGCGAACGACGAGCCAAAATTCGAGCCGAGCCCGGACCTGCCGCCCGCACCCGCGCCGGAAGCGCCCAAGCCAGAACCGCCGGTCGCGATCCTGAAGTCCGGCGTCGTCGATGGCATGGGCTACACGCTCTATGTCGACGGTTCGATCGAAGCCGAACTGCCGGACGGCATATTGCGCTTTGCCTCGATCAACGAGCTGCGCGACCACCTCGCCAAGAATTCATAGTCGGACAACGACGGTGAACACCGCCCGCGCTGGTCGCGGGCGGCTTGCTTTTTGAATGTAATCATTTCAAAGAATTGCCAAGTCTAACCGGACTTATGACGATCTTCTTCTTGCGGTGACTGATATCCGATAGTAAAGTTTCAATAGATGTAGCAGGGGCAGCGTTGATGACTGACACACCGGCCGGCGGAAACTTTATCGAACTGACCGCGGAAATCGTCTCCGCCTATGTCAGCAACAACACCGTGCCGGCCGCCGAGATTCCGGGCCTGATCAGCCAGGTGCACACCGCGCTCGCGCGGGTGTCGGGTAAATCCGGCGATGCGCCGTCCGAGCCGCTGCGTCCGGCGATATCGGTGAAGAAGTCGATCACGCCAGAATACCTCGTCTGCCTGGAAGACGGCAAGAAATTCAAATCGCTCAAGCGGCATTTGCGCACGCAGTACAACATGACGCCCGAGCAATATCGGGAAAAGTGGGCGCTCGGCGCCGACTACCCGATGGTTGCGCCGAGCTATGCCGCCGCCCGCTCGCAACTGGCCAAGCAGATGGGCCTCGGCCAACAGCGCCGCCGCCGCGCCAAGTAGCCGTCATCGCAATCGATCGAAGTTCCGCCGCGGCTTGACCGCGGCGGTCTTGTTTATGGCCCATAAGGCTGAGGATAAAATTTCCAATATTATATTTGTCGGACCCACTACAAATTACGCGCATGGAGCCAGCGCCTGGCCGGCACCATCGCCAAGAAGAGCACACCCAAGATGACATCGACCAATCGCGTCAGCAGGATCAACAGCGTGCGGGCGCCGAGGGCTGCCGCCGGCACGCCGGTAATCGAATAGGCGGTAAACGCTCGCCAATCGATGTGCCGCCAAGCGAGAACCTTGCCGATGTTCGACATCAAGGCGGCGATCGCCATGATTGGCAACGCTTGCTTGGGGCCGAACTGATAGACCAGGATCGGCAAGAGAACGATGGTCGAGCCGGTGCCGATAATTCCGCTCAGGGCTCCCGCGCACAGCCAGGCGACGAGAACGAAAATAAACAGAACATCCATTCAGGTCGGCGCCAGCGCCGCTTTGGCTTCGGCGCGGATGCGCTCGACCATCGAGCGCAGGCCATTCGAGCGTTGCGGCGTAAGCCCATCGCGCAACCGGATGCGCTCGAACAAAGCGAGCGCGTCGGTGTCCAGGATCTCTTTCGCGCGCTTGCCGGAATAAAGCGCCAGTAGAATGGCGATCAGGCCGCGCACGATGTGAGCATCGCTGTCGCCATCGAAGCTCAGCGTCGGGCCGGCGGCGCCGTCCGGCTTGACATGCGTGAGCAGCCACACTTGGCTGGCGCAACCACGCACCTTGTTGATCTCGTTGTGCGCGCCTTCAGGCAACGGAGCCAGAGTGCGGCCGAGCTCGATGACATAGCGATAGCGGTCGTCCCACTGGTCGAGCAGCGCGAAATTCTCAACGATGTCGTCGATGGTGGTCATAGGGGCAATATATAGGTGGGCGGACGCAGATGCCCAAAAAAGATCGCGGCGGGAAATGCCCCCGCGGCAAATCGCTATTCATAAAGTACTTAAACCGACGGCCGGGCGGCGCGCGCCTCGCGGCGCGGCGGCAGCGGGACCGGTGCGTGCCAGGCCGGCTGGACGTCGGTGGAGGTCAGCGTGCCTTGGCCCGGAGCAGGGGCTTCTTTGGTCGCGGTCTTTTCGGCCGGGGCGGACTTCTCGTTGAGTTTGGTGGTGATGAATTCATAGATCGTGCGCGCGCCGGCTTCGGCCTTGTGGCCGATCGCAACAGCGACCTTGCCGCCAGCCACGCAGGCGTCGGGCTGCCGTTCGCAGAAGCCGCGCATATCGGTCATCGCGGCGCCAGCCAGCGTCATCGCCTGCTTGGCGTCGATATTGGCTTCCGCCGACGTCGGTTTCGCGCCGCTTGGCAGCAGCACGCAAACGACGCCCAGCCAAAAGGCCATCCGCAACAGAAAGAACATGACCCTACCCATTATCCCCGACGACTTTTCCGCCGCCTTTAAACCAAACCGTACCAGACAGGGTTGAAGCTGTCGTTCGCATTGAAGCGATGTTTTTGGACAAAATCGACGCGAATTTTCGTCAAATTCGACAATGTCGAATTCGATTAAAATTTTAGAAGTCGGTGCGTAGTGCCCCCTGCGGGCAGCGCCGGCGCTCCACGCATGGTTACCGCGGCGGTAACCTTTGAGTTTTACGCGTTTGAGCGCGCCGCGCGGCAACACAAATTTCACCATGCCTGCCGAATGGAACTCGATGCTAGCCCGGAATTGAGCGCAAGCCGCCGCGGGCTTGCGGTTTTAGCGTTCGCTTAAGCGGGTCTAGCTACGATTTCCCTCACGAAAAAGGGGCGCGTCTGGTCAAGGCGTGGGACAGGAACCGTGAGCTTCCTTACGACAGTGCGGAACTATGTTGACGCGCTGGTGCACCCGTCGGCGCAGCAAGATGCGTTGATGGCGGCGCGCCATCGCGCCTTCATCGCGCAGCGCCTGTTTGGCAGCTTTGCAGCACTTGCCTGCTTTCCGGTCTATATCGCCTTTCGTGGCGTACCGAGCGCGCTGGAATTGGCGGTTTTCGGCTGGCTGGTCACACCCATCGTCATCGCCTATTTCCTGTCGCGCACCGGCCGATATGACGCGGCCCACGTGCTTTCTTCGCTGACATTCGCAGCACTGGCCGCGAGCATTGCGTGGTGCACCGGCGGCATCGCCTCGTTCACCGCGATCTGGCTGGTGGTCGTGCCGCTGGAGGCTTCGTTCTCGGCTTCACGCCGGGTGGTAGCACTGGCGTCACTATTCGCGCTCGCCGCCGCCGGTTTGTTGCTGGCCGTCAATGCGCTCGGGCTGCAGCCGCCGGCGGTTGTCAACGTGCATGGCATGCTGGGCGCGCTCGGCGTTATGTCCGCGGTGCTTTATGCCTCCGGTCTGGCATTCGGCGCCGAGCAACTCACGCGTACCGGTGCGGGACTGCTCAATGCCGAGGAGGATCGCTATCGCCTGCTGGCGCGCAACATGACCGACGTCATAACCCGTCATGGCCGCAACGGTGACGTGCTGTTTGCTTCACCCGCGGCCGAACCGCTGTTCGGTGTGCGCGCCGACGAGCTTGCCGGTCACGGCCTATTCGACCGCGTGCATGTGGCCGACCGTCCGGCGTTTCTGACCACGCTGGCCGACTCCGCCGCGCTTGGCGAGGATCGTTCGGTCGAATTCCGCATCCGCCGCGATAACAATGCGGATTCCCAAGGCGGCCATTTCGCCTGGATCGAAATGCGTTGCCGTCCGCTCGACAGCGCCACGGGGAGTAGCGAAGTCGTTGCGGTGCTGCGCGATGTCACCGAGCGCAAGGTGCAGGAACGCGCGCTTGAGATCGCCCGCAATGAGTCGGAACGCATCAACAGCGCGAAGGGCCGCTTCCTCGCCACCATGAGCCATGAGCTGCGCACGCCGCTCAATGCGATTATCGGCTTTTCCGACATGCTGGCGAATGACCAGTTGGTGCTCGATCCGGCGCGCAAGTCCGAATATGCCAAGCTGATCAACGAATCCGGCCGTCATTTGCTGTCCGTCGTCAATGGCATTCTCGATATGTCGAAGATGGAGAGCGGCAATTTCGAAATCACGCCGGAGCCGTTCCAGCCTGCGCAGGCGATCAGAAGCTGCTGCGACATCCTGGTGCTCAAGGCGCAGGAGGCCAGCGTCGAGCTTAAAGTCCGCATCGCGGCCAATTTGCCGGAAGTCGTGGCCGACCGGCGGGCGGTCAATCAGATCCTGATCAATCTCGTTTCCAACGCCATAAAATTCACCCCGCGCGGCGGCCGCATCAGCGTGAGCGCGCTGTGCGACGGTCCCAAGCTTGTGGTCGCGATCGAGGACACTGGCGTCGGCATCGGCGAGGCCGATCTGCCGCGCCTCGGTGAGGCTTTCTTCCAGGCGCGCGCGTCCTACGACCGGCGGCATGACGGCACCGGGCTTGGCCTTTCTATCGTCAAGGGCTTGGTGCGACTGCATGGTGGCGACATGGATATCCGTAGCCGGCTGGGCGAGGGCACGCAGGTGACGGTACGTCTGCCGATCAATTGCGAAGGCGTCCGCCGTGCCGCACAACCGATCAATCTGGCCACCGAGCGGGCGCGCGAGTTCGCCACGCTGGCCATACCGCAGGTGAAGAAAAGTGCGTACACGTAGCCGCCACGATCCAATGTTTGACTTTGACGGCAGCGCTGGCCGGCTTGCGGGCGCGATTGGCCGGCATCCGCGTGAATTCGTCGGCATTTTGATGGCGGGGGTGGCGATCACCGCGATTTTCGTCAATGCGCTGTTTTTG
Source organism: Pseudolabrys sp. (assembly GCA_035648555.1). GTDB lineage: Bacteria > Pseudomonadota > Alphaproteobacteria > Rhizobiales > Xanthobacteraceae > Pseudolabrys. Next base: position 25,547 of record DASRLF010000040.1, on the reverse strand, counting down.
CAGCATGGCCCGCATCCGTCGCCGATTTTCGCGACACGGCCGGCGATAGTCCAGGAAGCGCCGGCCGGGCACGCGCCGCGCGTGGAGCCGGCCGCGCCGGTAACGGTCGCGCGCAGCCCGGTGCAGATCATCGGCGACATCCAACGCGCGCTTAATCGCAAGGGCTACTATGACGGCGCGGCCGACGGCATTTGGGGCGCCAAGACCGATGCGGCGGCGCGCGATTTCGTGCAGGCGACCGGCCTGAAGATCAACGCAGACGCCAGCGAATCTTTGCTGCACGCCATCGTCCTGTCGGCCCCCAAAGCCAAGAGCACCCCGGCCGCGGCGCCCATACGCAACGACCCGATCGCCGAATTGATCGCGCCGACCAAGCAGGTGCTCGCGATCCAGCGCGCGCTGACCGATTTTGGCTACGGACAGATCAAGGCGACCGGAGTTTACGATCCGGCGACCCAAGCGGCGATCGAGAAATTCGAGCGGGACCGCAAGTTGCCGGTGACCGGCCAGATTTCCGATCAAATGGTGCGCGAACTGTCCACCGTGACCGGCCGGCCGCTGGAATAAATAGCAGGCCGTTCAGGCCTCGTGTTATTCAGGGTCATGCGGCTGAAATCCGGCATCTGGGTGGCGGCCTATCTGCGCCGCTGCAACGTCGAAGGCGTTTTCGCGGCGGTGCGCCGGCGCGGCGCCGAGGAGGCGGGCGCGGTCTTCATCAAGATCAGCCGGCTCGACGGCACCGCGACACTCTATGGGCCGGCGGCGCAATCCACCTTTGACCAAGCCCAGCCGGCCGACCGTAATTTCACTGCCGTGCTGGGAGGTGAAAAACCTGCGCCGGACGCCGATGTTGAAGCACGCTTGGCGCGTGAAATCCGGTTCGACCCCGATGTCTGGATTGTCGAGGTCGAGGACCGCGCCGGGCGCAATTTCCTCGATGGCAATGTGGTGGCTTAGCGCTGGTCGCCGTTCTTGACGCGAGTAGGCTGCTCGATGCGGCGGCGGTCGGAACGATAGCGCGCGGGCGTCGCCAGCGAGCGGGCATCCCGGCGCTCGTCGTTCCAATGCAAAGGCGCGTGTGCAGCTTGCGGCTTGGGCGGCGACTTTGCGTCCGGCTGCCGCCAAATCGCCAGCATACGCTCCGCGGCGGCCGGCGTGAGGTCGTCGTAAAGGCGGGCCAGATCATAAACCCGCTCGACCGATTGCCCGACCGCCGGATTGAGAAACAGCAGAATGCGCTGGAGCACCGCGCCGGTCATACCGAGGGCTTTGGCCGCAATCACAATCGGCTCGCCGGACGGATCGCGCGCGATGCGTTCGGCCAGCTCCCGGCCGATGCCGAGAGCGCGCTCGAGCATGCGGCTGACTTCACCGGGGTTGCGCTGCAGGGCGGCATTTTCCAGGCGACGGATGACTTCGTTCGAGGCGGGCACCGGGCGCTGTGAGGGCGTGTCCGCGGTGGCATCGAGATTGGTCAGGATCAGGCGCCGCTCTTCGCTATCGGCCGCAAAAAACAATTCGACCAGGTCGTTCCTGGGCTTGGGCGCGGCCTTGTGCGCGGCCGGTGCCTGCGCGCCTGTCTGCGGTAAAGGGCCACCGAGCATTGCGAGGATCGCCATTGGCGCGGCCGGATAGGCCGAAAGCCTTGCGGCCACCACGGCGCAGGTCGGTGCATCGACCGCTTCGATCAGCCCGAGTGCCAGCTCGACATATTGGGTTTCCTCGGCGGCGCTATGCGTCGGCTTCTGCACATAGAGGTCGGTGGCGACGCGCAGCAAAGTCGGCCGGATATCGACGCCATCCCGGCATGCCAGGTCGACCAGACTGTCGAGAGGGGGAAAATCGGACGGCTTGGGCATGGCGACTGCACATTACGAGGGAGCCAGGGTTCACATTAGTGGGGCCGCGTTAGCGGACCGTTAACCTTGCAGCCCGTTTAATTGCCAGAAGGCGCCGACCCGGCGGTTCGCAATAGGCTTTGCGTCGAGGCGGCAAGGGGGTTGCAATGGGCGAAGTCATCCGTTTTCCCGACGATGCGGGCTACGCGCGCGGCGGAAAGTACGTCGATGCCAGCACGGAAGCCGCGACCGTCATCATTCTTCCGGTGATCCGCGTCGAGCGCAGTCCGGATGATTCCAACGGCCTCGGGCCAAACACCGGCGATACGCCCGGCCGCCGTCGCCGCCGCCGCCGCGTCGCGCGCTGAGATTAACCTGACCTCGAGCCTTCGATGACACATCCGCTGCCGCCGCTTTCGCAGGCGCTGATCTGGCGCCGGCGCGGTTTGGTGTTCGCGGTGTTGTCGCTGCTCGGCGGATGCGGTACGCCTAACGGCGATTTTGGCGAGGTGCAGCCGTATCTGGTGGGCGACAACGTCCACGATTGGGTCGGGCCCTATGCCGCCGGCTCGGTGGCATCGAAATTCGACCTCACCGACGACGAGCGCGCGCTGCGCGATCTGTCCTATCCGCTGATCGAGGCGCCCTACGAGCGCCAGCAATGGTACGCAGTCGCGGCGGAATACGGCCGGACCAAACCCGATCGCCGCGCGGTCGATCGCACGCTTTATGCAAAATGTCTTCTGTCGTCCGAGTTTCGCTCGCCCACGGCGCGCTATGCTCAGCTCACCGATGACATTCGCAATGATATCGCGCGCATACCGCAATTCTTCGAAACGGCCGGACGCGTGCTCGATATGGATCAGAAACGGCAAAAGAGCATGGCCTATGTTTCCACTCTGCCGCCGCAGGAGCTGCAAAATGCGCAGCGGCGCATGCGGGAAAACCAGTCGATCATAGCCTTGGTGCACGCGAAATTGACGCAGCGCGCGGCTTCTTATCACTTTGCTCTCGAGCGCCTCGTCATCGAGACGCCGTCGGCGCTGGCTGTCGATGTCGAACGCGCGAGTACTCAAATGCAGGCCATGATCGAGCGCTACCGCGGCCCGGCGCCGACCTGGGTGCGCGAGCAAAACCTGGTGACGGTTCGCTGATTATCTTGAAGGCTTCGGATCTTCCGCACGCACGCATTTGGCGGCTGCGACGGCGCTTTGGGCCATTGGCATGAGTCCGGGCTCCGGCGCCAGCGCACGGATCGCGATCAAGCCGGTGAGCGTCGGCGACTCTACGATCAGCCGGTCGGCGGCGGTGATCTCCTCATCCTCCGGCATTTGGTTGTGCTGATCGGCGGTCATCAAATCAAGCTCGACCACGCGTCTGCCGGCCGCACGATCGTTGATGGCGTAATACGCCACGTCATAGCGCGTATAGAATGACACCGACGTATAGGCGAGACTCACCGGGACGCTGAGTTTCAACGGGCCCTGTGACAGGTCGTATCGGCAAACGGCGCTGGCAAAAGCCGGATCCATGAATGGCATCGGCGCGGATTCCGGCGTCGGCGCCGGCACCGCGGCCACGGTGTTGACCGGGGCGTCCGGCGCCAATCGTGAATAGGCGTCATGGGTGGCGGTACGCGGCAGGATAATGATTGTCGCGAGATGCACGATGCCACCGAGCAACGCGCCGCCTAACGCCAAGAGCAGCCATCGGATCATGGGCAACCCCTGACCGCCACGGCCGGCATGGGGACTTCACGGCCCGCCTTGGTCGAGACGCCGACGGCCGTGTCATAGAGACGCAGCACGAGGACGTAGCGCTCGACGCCGCCGCTTGGCAGCCAATTACCCGGATTGGCGCGCGGCGTCACGGCGATCTCGAAACTACCGTCGGCGTGGCGGACAATTTCCTGGCTTGTGAAACCGAAGCGGTTGATCGAATTGGCGACCAGCTCACCGTCGGTATTATAAAGCGTGATCGTCCAGAACCGAGCTGCGGGAGTGACGCCGGCGAGCACGACATCGCATCGCCCGTCGAGCAGGCGCCCCTTGTCGTCGGTCGAAGCCGTAAAAGCCACACCGTCGCCCAGCGCGGTCGGCAGCCGGCCGACGCGCGCGATCGATGCCCGCGCATAAGGATCGGCGCCGACGGTGCCGGTTTTCGGCCACGCGGTCCAACTGCCGATCGTCAGAGGACCGAAGGCGGCGCCGCGGGTGAGCGCAAAATAAGTCGCGCCGAGGCCGACGACGGCGGCCACGGCAAGTGCAAACAGCGATCCGAGAAGCAGCCGCACGTTTCGATCCGCTGGCGGTGAGGGGAACGTTGTTGATTCGCGTGGGGAGACTACGCCGGCCGCAGGCAGGCGGCTAATCAGTTCCGGCTGCCGAACGCATGTCCTTCCAACGAAACGGCAAGCGCGTCGCCTTTTTGCGGCACCTCGGCCTGTTTCTCCTTGTTGGTGGAGACGGTCGGGCGTAGCGGCCCCATGGCCCGGTTGGCGTCATCCATCATCCGCTCGACGCGGATAAGAATGTCGGCGCCGCGCTTGGTGAGCACGGTTGGGCGTGGTGGCGGCGGTTCGCTGGATTTAGATTTGTTTTCGGCGACGAGCGGCTGCTGGCGCACCGTTGGTACCGTAATCCCGGGGAGCTGTTTGATTTCGATGCCCTGATGCGCATAGGCCATGATAGTGTGCCATGTCATCGCCGGCAACGCACCGCCAGTCATGCGGTTGGTCGACTGATAGTCGTCGTTGCCGAACCAAACGCCGCAAACAAAATTGCCGGTGTAGCCCATGAACCAGGCGTCACGATAAGCATTCGTCGTACCGGTTTTACCGGCCGCGATGATGCCATCCAGGCGCGCGCGCTTGCCGGTGCCGTTTTCCACGACACTGTTCATCATGGTGATCATGTCTTGCGCTACTCTCGGCGGCAGAACCTGCTTCGGCTTCGGACCGTCGCGGTCGTAGCGCCAGACCAGGTCGCCGGCGCCGGTGCGCACCTCAAGGACCGCGTGCGGTTTCACCGCCATGCCGAGATTTGGGAAGGTGGCGTAGGCGCCGGTGTGGTCGAGAAGCCTCACGGCGTCGGCACCGATCGGCAACGATGGTGTGTCGGGCAGCGGAGTGGTGATTCCCATGTCGTGCGCGGTCTGGATGATGCGCGCGCGGCCGAGTTTGGGATTGCCGTCACCGACGGCGACCGACAGGCGCACCGCAATGGTGTTGATGGAATGGGTGAGCGCGGTGATCAGTGTCATCGAGCCACCATAGCCGTGGCCGTAATTGTGCGGACACCAATTGCCGATACAAATAGGCGCATCGACGACAATCGAGCTTGGCTTGAAGCCATGCTCGAGCGCGGTGGCATAAACATACGGTTTGAACGACGAGCCGGGCTGGCGCATCGCGTCGGTGGCGCGGTTGAACTGGCTGGCGCCGTAGTCGCGCCCGCCGACCATGGCGCGCACCGAGCCGTCGACGTCCATCAGCACGGCCGCCGCCTGTCCGGCGTGGTATTCTTGGCCATATTGCCGCAACGAATTCTCGACCGCCTGGTCGGCGGCATTTTGGAGATTATTGTCGAGCGCGGTGCGCACGACGAACACGCGCTCGGTCATCGACTTCGGGAACGTGTCGACAAGCTTCTTCATGTCGTCGAAGGCCCAATCGAGATAATAGTTGGGCGCGTGGTCGTCGCGGCGGTCGACGGGGGTGGCGGGGTTGCGGCGGGCGCCGAATACCTGACCCTCGGTCATGAATCCGGCCTCGACCAGATTATCGAGCACCACGTTGGCGCGCGCGCGGGCCGCCGGCAGGTTGACATTGGGCGAGAACTTCGACGGCGCCTTGAACAACCCGGCGAGCATCGCGGCTTCGGCGAGGTTCACGTCGCGCGCCGACTTGTTGAAATAATACTGAGCCGCGGCATCGACGCCGAACGCGCCGCCGCCCATATAGGCGCGGTCGAGGTACAGCTTCAGGATTTCGTTCTTAGTCAGGCGCGCTTCCAGCCACATCGCCAGGAAGGCTTCCTTGACCTTGCGCTCGAGCGTGCGTTCGTTGTTCAAAAACAAGTTCTTAGCGAGCTGCTGCGTCAAGGACGAACCGCCCTGGACTACGCCGCCCGCTTTGGCGTTGGTGACGAAGGCGCGCGCGGTGCCCGCGATATCGATGCCAAAATGCTCGTAAAAGCGGCGATCCTCGGTGGCGAGCACCGCCTTGATCAGGTTGTCGGGAAACTGGTCGAGCGGGATCGAATCGTTGTGCCGGATGCCGCGGGTACCGACTTCGTTGCCGTAACGGTCGAGGAAGGTGACGGCGAGCTCCGACTTTTTCAGCCAGTCGTCGTCCGAGGTCTCGCGGAAGGCCGGGACCGCGAGCGCGAGCATCAAAACGGCGCCGGCCGCGCCCAGCGTGGCACCTTCCGAGATGATCTCGTTGAGCCAGCGCGCCCAGCCGGCGACGTGGAAGCGGTCCATGAAGGTGGAAAACCGCTCATAGGTCTCGCGCAGGCCGGTGAAACCGCGGAACAGCCCGGAATCGACGCGGGCGTCGAAGCCGAGCATCAGCTTCTTGAATTTCGGCTTCCAATCCTCGGGAAACAGGTCGCGCAAGGCTGCTCGCTTATGCTCGGGCGTGCGGATCGCCGCCGGGGCCTGATTTTACCCGATTGGCGGCAAGCGGGCCAAGCCGCCGGACCGCTTTATAACGGGCCAAGGTGAACGCGAATTGCGGCCAAAATGGCCCGGTTTCGGGCACCCCACAGGTGGGGCGGGGAACGCCGGCCCCGGCCATGACGGAATCGTTTCCAGCGGCTACAACGCGGCCTGAAGGAACCTCATGACAGTAGCAAAGCCCGACGACGAAAAAGCCCCGTTCTGGCGCACCAAGACCCTGGGCCAGATGAGCCAACGCGAATGGGAGAGCCTGTGCGACGGCTGCGGCCGCTGCTGCCTGAACAAGCTGATCGACGAGGACACCAACCGCACCGTGTTCACCGACGTCGGCTGCAGGCTTTTGGACGGCGATACCTGCCGCTGCTCCGATTACGCCCACCGCCAGGCCAAGGTGAAGGACTGCGTGCGGCTCACCGCGCGCAACGTGCGCAGGCTGTCTTGGCTGCCGCCGACCTGCGGCTATCGACTGGTGGCCGAGGGGCGGGGTCTCTATTGGTGGCACCCGCTGATGTCCGGCGACCCTGACACGGTGCACGCGGCCGGCGTCTCGGTGCGGGGGCGCGTCTCGGCGAGCGAGAAGGACGTGCCGGACGACCGGCTGGAGGATTTTATCGTGAGCTGGCCCGGGAAGGTGCCGAAGGGGGCGAGGAAAAAGCCGTCATCGAATCGTGGGAGGGCAACGTGAAAAAGGGCGAAGCATTCGTGCCGGCCAGCCAAGACGAGGCTTTTGCAGTTGCTGGACAGAAGCTCCGGGTAATTCGGGAGCAGAAAGGAATGTCCCAGGAAGACGTTGCCTTCGATGCGAAAGTGGATCAGTCGACCCACGCCATCGAATAGACCGGCAGCGCCGTCAAAAATCTGCGCGAATTCCACGAGCGCCGGGACAAAGACCCGCCGGTGCCGGACGACGGCCGCATAGAGGACATTCTGACGCGCCTGATGACCATGGCGCTGGCACAGTGGCAAGCGCTGCTGGCGGAGGAGGAAAAGGCAAGACGCGCGGGTTAGCCGTCCGTGTCGCGGGCGCAGCGCAGCGTGAAACGGTGCGCTGCAGACCCGGAACCCCGGGTACTAACAGCTGGACCCCGGATCAGCGTTGCACCGCGAGTGAGTATACCGCATCCGGGGAACGTCGCAGTTACCGTGCTCTACGTATCTCGATCGGAACATCATAAGCCGGCCCGCGCGCGCCGAACGAGAAGTGCCACCACTCGCGGAAATAATTGCGGAAGCCGCGCATGCGCATGGCCTCGAGCAGAATGACGCGCCGGTGGTTTTGCTCGGGCGTGGTCGTGCTTGCCAAAGCGGTGCTCTTGGGATCGAAGCAGTCAAACCCGGTGCCCATGTCGAGCGCGTTGTCGGGCGCGCGTTTGTCGGCGGGCGCGGTGCAGGCGCCATAGCTGGCGCGCGGATCGAACGGCGGCGCGGGCGGGGTGGGGCGCTCTACCAGCGTGAGATCGACGGCGTTGCCGGTCGAGTGCGCCGAGTGTGAGGCGATGTAGCCGTCGAACAGCGTGCGCTTCTCCATCGTTGGATAGAAGCGTTTCGTCGCGCCGTCGTCGCTTTGTTGCGCCCAGCGCGCAAAGGCGCGCACCGCGCGGGTCGGGCGGTAGCAGTCGTAAACCTTGAGGCCGAGATTTTTGCGCGCCAGATCGGCCTGCACGCGGGCCAGCGCCTGCGCCACCTCGCGCCGCAGCACGCATTCGGGTGCGCCATAGCCGGGCAGCGGATGGCCGGTGAAATTGTCGGAGCCCGCATAGCGCATGTCCTGGGCGATGCTCGGGTCGACGTCGCGCAGATAGACAAAGCCCGACGGTGGCGAATCGGCGGCGCCAGCTGGAAGGGCCAGCAGGACAGCCAAGAAACCGAAGCCGGCTTTGAGCGTTCTCATTGCAAGTTCTTGGCGCCCGATGAGTTCGACACGCGGGAGCATAGCACCTCCGCATCCGCCCCCATTGCCAAGGCGCGGGCTTAGCGGCATCAAGCGCGCGACGAGCATCGCCCATGACTGCCAAAACCGCAAAATCGAAGGCCCAGCCGCGCCCGCTGACGCATCCGGAAGTGCGCGCCATCGTGCTCGGCATTCTAATGGCGATGTTCCTTGGCGCGCTCGACCAGACCATCGTCGCCACCGCGCTGCCGACTATCGGCCGGCACTTCGCCAATCTGGGCGACCTGTCCTGGGTGGTCACCGCCTATCTGCTCACCGCCACCGCGGTGACGCCGCTCTACGGCAAGTTGTCCGACATCCACGGCCGGCGCGTGATGATGTTGATCGCCATCATCATCTTCGTCGCCGGCTCGGTCATCTGCGCCATGGCGCCGAGCATGACCGCGTTGGTGCTCGGCCGCGCCGTGCAAGGGTTAGGCGGCGGCGGGTTGATGGCGCTGGCGCAGACCATCATCGCCGACATCGTTTCACCGCGCGAGCGCGGCCGCTACCAAGGCTATATCGGCGCGGTGTTCGCGACCTCTTCGGTGGGCGGGCCGGTGCTGGGCGGCTTTCTGACCGAGCATCTCGACTGGTCGCTGATTTTCTGGATCAACGTGCCGCTCGGCCTCGCTGCCTTGGGCATGACCTCCAACGTGCTCAAGCGCGTGCCCTATCAGCCGCGCAAACATCGGCTCGACGTCATCGGTGCGCTGCTGATGATATCGGCGGCGGTGGCGCTGCTGCTGGCGCTGTCGTGGGGCGGGCGGCGCTTCGACTGGATCTCGCCGCAGTTCGGCACCCTGTTGCTGACTTCGGCGGTGCTGTGGGGCCTGTTCGCCTGGCGGCTAGTGATGACGGCCGAGCCGTTTTTGCCGCTCGCCGTGCTCGGCAACCCGGTGGTGCGCTGCGCCGCGCTTGCCGGTTCCTGCGCGATGGCGACGCTGGTCGGCATGACGATTTTCGTGCCGCTTTATTTCGAGGTGGTGCTGCATCTTTCGGCCAGCCAGTCGGGCCTGGCGCTGATCCCGCTGATGGGCGCGACCGTGCTGTTCTCGACCATTACCGGTCGGTTGATGATGCATGTCACGCATTACAAGCGCATGCCGCTGATCGGGCTGGTGCTCACCATCATGGCGCTGGCGGCGCTGGCGATCTGGCCGGCCTCGATGCCGACGGTGCTGGTGCTGTTGCTGCTGACGGTGATCGGCTCGGGCCTCGGTACGCTGTTCCCAATTTCCACGGTCTGCATGCAGAACGCCGTGACGCAGCACCAGATGGGCGTAGCGACCGGTGCTGCAAATTTTTTCCGCTCGCTGTTCTCCGCGCTAGTGGTGGCGGTACTGGGAGCGATCGTGCTGGGGGGCCTCGGCGGCGGCACTGGCATGTCGGTAGAAATGCTGGCGCGCGCCGCGTCGGCGAATGAACTCAGTTATGCGTTCCGTTTCGTGTTCATGGCCTGCGGGCTGGTGATCGCCTTCGGCATGGCGTTCCTGATTTCGATGGAGGAACGCGTGCTCAAGGGCCCGGCGACATCCGCGGCCGAAGCGCCGCAGGGGCCGGCGACGCCGATCCCGACGGAATAGGGCGTCAACCTCCGAAGCCGCTTATAGATTCTTATCGCGGAAGAAGGCCCACAGCGCTTCATGCGTGTTTGGCGTGGGCGGGACGGCATGAACACCACCGACAACGCGATAAACTGGCTTTCGCTTCTAGCGGCAACGGGGCGCCGTCACATATCCGCGGGCGTGCGGCTCATGATGGTGTAGGCCTTGCGGCCGCCGCGCTCGATCGAGACCGGAGCTTCGTCGTTTGCGATCAAGTGCGCCGCGAGATCGAGACAGCGTTTGGTCAGCATGGCGGCGCCTTCGGCAAGCTCCTTGGAATCGCGCACGATCTCGACGTTGCGCTCCATGTCTTCATGCGACCAGCCGCGCGAATGCGCGATGTAGGGAAATTGCGGAAAGATGAAGCCGAGCTCGGCAAAGAAGCCCAGCATCTGATCTGCGACCGACTGGATATTGTCCTGGCCGCCGACGATGATGAAGCCCGCGACCTTATTGCGGATTAGAACCTGATTACGGATGGTGACCGCGTTCTGCACGCAATTGAGCCGTTCGGCCATCTTGAAATAAAGCGAAGACGCCGCGCCCCATCTTATAGGTGACGAAACGATAATAGCGTCGGCCCAGTGGACCAACGCCTCGTAGACCTGATCCATCTGATTCTTGTCGTCCATCTGCGTGATCGAGCAGGGCCAGGTGCAGGCTTGCGCGGCCTTCGAGTAGTAGCCCTCGCAGGCGCGGAACTTGAGATCGTTGAGCCGGATCAGCCGCGTCTCGGCGCCGAGATCCTTCGCCTCCTTCAAGGCGTGATTGAGCAGGTGATCGGACCCGGAAAAGCGCGGATTGGCGGCATCCATCGCCGAGGTAGCGATGCCGGCCAGCCGCAGCGGACCGGCCAGCCGCTCGACCTTGCGTGATAGCGGATGCGGCGCGTGCGGTTTCTTGCCGCGCTTGCTGGCGGCCGCGATGTTGACCAGCACGCGGCCGGCCTCGACCTTGACCGGGTAGGCCGGCACGCGGTCTTCCTCGAAGCCCGGCTCACCCAAACCTGTGCAGCGGTGGAATTTCCAATTGTGCCAGGGGCAGACGATGTAATCGCCGTCGAGGCGGCCGTCGCCGAGCGGACCGCCGACATGGTTGCAGGTGTTCGAGACGACGCCGAATTTGTCGTCCTTGTGGGATATCGCGAGTTCGCGGTTCATGGCGCTGACGCGCATCAGCGGCGACTTGGATAGATCGGCGATACTGCCGACGTCGAGCCAGTTCTCTTTTTCCGTTTCAGCCATGACGCCATCGTACCTCCAACTTGTGCCGCCTACAGCGCCTCGCGCGGAATTGTGATGGCGGCCGGCGTGCCGGGCGGAAGCGGACGCGGATCGACTTCGATCGCGCCGCGACTGAATCTTACCCGATACGTCACGAGTTTTTCGGTGAACGGTGCCGGCGCGCAGCCGTCCGACAGCCGGTATTGATAGCCATGCCAGGGGCAGGTCACGCAGCCCTCGATGATGGCGCCTTCGCCGAGTGGGCCGTTCTGGTGGGCGCAGAGATTCGTGAGCGCGCCGATCTGCGCGCCGTCGCGAAACACCGCGATGCGCTCGCCGCCTTGGACCGCGACGATGCGCGCGCCTTTGTCCGGGATCGAGCTGGGCGGGCCGACGACGATCCAGCCTTCGCCGTCGGTGGGCGAGCCTCTGTCGGTTGCCCGCTCGCGCCAGCCGGCCGCGAGATGCAGCAGGCCGACCGCGCCGAGGCTGCCGACTAGCATCAGCGGGATGAGGACCGTTTGCTCTTCCTGCATGATGCCGACCGCGACATGCATTACCGCCAGCCCATAGGCGGCGTAGAGCGCCATGTGCAGGCCTTTCCAGATGCGCGGCGTCAAAAACATCAACCAGAAATCATGGCTGGTGGCGGCCATCACGAACAAAATGAGCAGCGCTGCGATGCCGAGCGAGCCGTAAGGGAAGTCGGAGAGCTCGAGGTAATTCTCCCAGGTGGTCAATTCCTTGGCGAGATGTGGCAGGCCGTTCTGCACGATGTACCATTCGAGCAGCAGGCAAAAATGCGTCAGCGCGACCAGAAAGGTGAGGACGCCCAAGTGCCGGCGGTTATAGAGCAGCGGCAGGAAGCGGTGATCAAGCCGCGCCAGCGGGCCGATCATCAGGATGATCGTGATCATCAGAAATGCTGCGGTGCCGAACGCGCGAATCCAGATGCGGATCGCGGCCGGCAAATCCTTCGGCGGATGCCATTGCCAATAGATCGTGGCAAACCCGGCAAGGAACAGCGTGACAACGGCGAGCATGATGCCGTCATAGGCCAGCTTGTTCCGGTTCCATTGCACGGCGCGGAAGCCGACGCTCATCTTGTGTCCCCCGCGCGCATCAGGGCGGCTCGCGAAAATACAGCGCCAGCGTAAATCCGATCGCGAGCAAGAGCATCAGAGTCGGCCAAACGACGCGATGGATGAAGCGTTGCGACCGTCTCATGGGACACGACGTGCTTGGCGCCAGCGGCTGATGACGTATGGCCACAAAATCGTTGCGCCCGGCAGCAAAAGAATGCGCGCGCCCAAGGTGACGGGCGCGTGCGCCATCTGCGCAACGCCAACGATCACGAAGGCCACGCCAGTGACGAGGCCAATCGCAAGATAAAGGGCAAGGGCATAGAGCAGAAGCATGAGAACGACAGCGCCCCCGGTGTTTTTCTCAAGGCACGATAAAATCGGCCATCTAAGTGTATAATACAAGGGCGCGACGTTTCCGGGAGACGCCGATGAGGACGTTACGTCTGTTATGCGCCGTCATGGCGCTGTGGCTGACCGGCGTTGCCGGAGCGCTAGCCCAGAATGCGACCTATGTCGTCAGCTATATCGAAGTCGCGCCATCGGCGCGGATGGCGGCGCTGCAGTTGTTGCGTGCGTTGCGCTACGCCGGCCGGAAGGACGTAGGCAATAGCGGATTTGAGATCCTCCAGCGCATCGATCGGGCGGGGCGACGTCGCGTTCCTGGAAAAATGGCAGGACGCCAACGCGCAGGCGAGCCACGCGACGGCCGCGGACACCAAGTCTTTTTACGACAAACTCAAGCCGCTGCTGGCGGCGCCGATCGATGCGCGTGCGCACAGCGGCTACGCGGTCGGACCGCGCAAATCCGCCGGCGCGCGCGCCGTCTTTGTGCTCACGCATGTCGACCTGATCGGCGCCAAGAAGGATGAGGGCCTAGCCGCGCTCAAACAGTTGAGCGCCGACAGCGCCAAGGATGCCGGCGAGCTGCGCTACGATGTGCTGCAGCAGGCCAGCCGGCCCAATCATTTAACGCTGGCCGAGGCCTGGCGCGGCAAGGCGGCGCTCGAGGCGCATGAGGCCGCCGCGCACACCCGCAAATTCCGTGACGCGTTACTGCCGATGAGCGGCAGCCTCTATGATCAGCGGCTTTATAAAGCGATCCGGTAACGGGAATAGACGCCGATCATGAGGTGTTTTCTCAGTAACGGCTGATTTCGGCATATCGTTCGCATGCCCAGTCCAAGCAGACGAGATGGCCCATGAAATCGAAAATGAAGTCGAAAATGAAATCGACCCTTAATCTGGTGCTTCACCGTGTTGCTCTTGTTGCGTCCGCCGTGTTGCTGGTGGCCGCGATCGGTACCAGGCCGGCGTTGGCCGCCGCCACGCCCTGGCCGGATCCGCCCGATCCGATCAAGCAGGACGACCAGAAGGTCCACAAAAAGAAGAGCAAGAAACCCGACAAGAACCAGGACAAAAGCGATGCCATCGGGCAGCCGGAACGGGCGCTCGCGCAAGCGCAATTCATGCAAGGGTATCACGCTGCCTATGAACTCATCATGGCCGGCAACTATGAAGCCGGCATCGTGGCGCTGCACGCGCTCGGCCGTGACGAGCATCCCGATGTCGCCAACTATATCGGCTACGCCAATCGCCGGCTCGGCCGCTACGACGAGTCGAAAGTTTGGTATGAGAAGGCGCTCGCCGCCGATCCTAATCACGTGCGCACCTGGTCGTATTACGGCATGTGGCAGATGGAGCAGGGCAATAGGCTCAAGGCCGAGGACGATCTGCAAAAGGTCAGGCTGCTGTGTGGCACCACCGACTGCACGGAGTACAAGCAGCTCAAGGACGTGATCGACGGCAAAGCGACTTACTGAGCGTTACAGCCGGTTGAGCTTGGCGATACGCTGCGTGACTTCGGCCGGCGTCTCGTTGTCGGCCTTGGTCTTGAGCGCCAGCGCTTGGCGCGCGGCCGGACGATCGAGACAGCGCGTCAGCCAGGCCTTGAGGTTCGGCACCCCCGAAAGGTCCATGTCGATGGCGCGGCTGATGACGGCGGCCACATTGAGATCGGCCACAGTGAAGTCGTTCCCGAGCAGATAAGGCTGCTTGCCCACCGCCGCGTCGAGCACCTTGAACGGCGCCGCGATAACTTTCAGCGCCTCGTCGCGCTTGGCGCTATCGCGGTCGGCCGCGGGCAGGCGGACGGCGTGCAGCGACCAGATATTGACGCCGCGGTCGACCTCATTGAGCGCCCAGGAGGTCCATTGCCACGTCCGGGCTTCGTCTTCGAGCTTGGCGGGATAGAGGTTGCCGACGGAATGTTTCTTGGCAAGGTAGAGCGTGATCGCCAGCGACTCGAACAGCACGAAGCCGTCGTCGTCGATGAAGGGCAGGCGCCCGTTCGGATTGATCTTGAGGAATTCCGGCGCGCGCGCACCGGCGGCGCCGATCTCGATCGGAAAATGCTCGTAGTCGAGGCCCAGCTCCGTCGCGATCCAGAGCGTGCGGAAGGCGCGGGTGCGGGCGATGCCGTAGATGCGTAACGATGACATGCAGTCTCCCTGAAATTGCGGCCCAAGCATACTCGACAATCCAACGCTGGAGCCAATAGGCTCGGTTGAATTCACGCCATACGAGGACGACATGCCGGCCGTGCTGAAAGATGTCCGCATCGACGGGCAGCGGATCGCCTACCGCGAGGTGGGCCACGGACCGCCGATCATTTTTCTGCACGGGCTGGGCGGAAACTCGCAATCGTGGGAGCCGCAATTCGCGGCGTTCTCGGGCGGCCACCGCGTGGTGGCCTGGGACATGCCGGGCTTCGGCAACTCCGAGTTGCCGGAAAGGCCGTTCGTGGCGACGCGCGATTACAGCTCGTTGGCGCGGCGCTTCCTGGCGGCACTCGGGATCGAGCGCGCCATCGGCGTCGGCACATCCTACGGCACGGTCATTCTCGCCGACCTCGCGCATTCAAACCCGGGCTTAATCGATGCGATGGTATTCGCCTGCGGCGTGACCGGCATGGGCCACCTCGAGGCGCCAGAGCGCGCCCGTTTGCGCGCGATACGGCGGCGCGAACTCAAAAGCCTGGGGCAGCGCAAATTCGCCGAGATGCGAAATTCGACCTATGTGGCGAATGCCGCACTTGTGGCGCGCATCGTCGATCTCGCCGGCTCGGCGCAGCCGGAAGGTTATCTGCAGGCTTACGGCGCGATGACGGAATCGAATATTTTCGATTCGCTGAAGACCATCGATGTGCCGGCGCTTGTGCTCGCCGGCGGCAATGATCCGATCGCGAAGGCCAACGATTGCGCGCGCGTCGCGCAGGCCTTGCGCAACGCGCTATATCAGTGCATCGAGAATTGCGGGCACTACGCCAATCTCGAGCAGGCCGAAACCTTCAACCGGCTGATGGTTGAGTTTTTGGCGCGCCGCTGATCATTGCGGCTGGATGTTGGCGGCCTTCACCAGCGCTTGGTTGATCACCAGCTCCTTCTTAAAATAGGCTTCGAACTGGGCGAGCGTCATGTCCATCGGCTCGGCACCAAATTTTGCAATCTTGTCCTTCACATCCGGCACTTGCAGCGCCTTTTTAATTTCGTCGTGCAGGCGCGTCACGATCGGCTCGGGCGTTGCCGCCGGAACGAAGACGCCGATCCAGAAATTGTAGTCGGAATCAGGATAGCCGGCCTCGACGGTGGTCGGCAGATCGGGCATCAGCGACGAACGGGTCGAACTGCCGATCGCCAGCGCTTCGACCTTGTGCTCGCGGATGAGCCCGAGGGCGGCGGTGATCGGCGTAAAGAAGAAGTCGACGCGTCCGGCGGCTAGATCCGCGACGCCTTCGGCTGTGCCTTTGAACGGCACGTGCAAGGCTTTGAAACCCGCGCTTAAGCCCAGCCGCTCGGCCGTCAAATGCCCGGTGCTGCCGGGGCCGATCGAAGCGTAGAGCAGCGCATCGGGTTTGACCTTGGCGGCGGCGACCAGATCCTTGAGCGACTTGAAGCGTCCGGCCGGCGTGATCAGCACGTTGGTCAGATTGCCGAGCGGGCTGACGGCGCGCAGGTCCCGCGTCGTGTCGTAAGGCAGGCTCTTGTGGGTGTAGGGCGCGATCGCGATGCCCGACGTGGTCACCAGCACAGTGTAGCCGTCGGGCTCAGCCTTGGCGACCGCCGCGATGCCGATGGTGTTGGCGGCGCCGGCGCGATTTTCGGCGACGATGGTCTGGCCGATCTGGCGCCCGACTTGGTCGAACACCAGGCGCGCGGTGACGTCGAGCGCGCTACCCGGCGTGTTCGATATGATGACGTGGATCGGCTGCTTGGCCGGCCACTCTTGCGCGGCGGCCATGGCGGGAATCATGAAAAGCGCGAGCATCCCGGGCAGGAGAATTTTACGCATTGCTTTTCCCTTCTTTTTTCAAGGAGTGAACGCGCATCGCCTCGATCAAAGTGCGGGTCGCGGGCGCACCCTCGTTGGTGCGATACATGAAGGCGAATTCCACTTCGGGCGCGGCTTTGGATGCGATTTTTTTGAACGTCACGTTGGGGACGTGGCAGTTTGCCATGGTCGGAGAAACCGCCGCAATTCCGTAGCCGAGCGAGACGTAGGTGAGCACCGTGGTCAGATCCTCGGCGCGCTTGGAAATTATGGGCGTGAAGCCGCCCAATTCGGCGATGGCTTCGACATGCCGTGTAAAGGCTAGATCGTATCCGATCGATGTGCTGACGAAGCGCTCGTCGGCTAGCGCCTTGGGGCTGAGTGCGCCGCGCAAGCGCGCCAGCGGGTGGACGCTGGGAAGCGCGAGAATGACCGGCGCGCGATAGAACGGGAATCCGCTTAGGCCGGACGGGTATTGCTTGGGCACGCGCGCAAAACCGGCATCGAGCTCGTTGCCGACGATCGCGTTGACCAGCGCCACGGTCGAAACCTGGTGCAGTGTAATCTCGATGCCGTGATGGGAATTCTGGAAAATCCGGATGATACGCTGCATCAAGCCGGAGTAGGCAGTCGCGATCATGTAGCCGACTTCCAGCCTGCCGATTTCGCCGCGCGCCGCCTTGCGCGCGGTCTTCTCGGCTTCGTCCGCGCGATGCAGAACGTCGCGCGCGCTTTCGAGAAACCGCGCGCCGGCGTCGGTGAGCTGAAACTTCATGGTGGAGTTGCGGTTGAGCAGGCGGACGTTGAGGTCCTTTTCGAGTTTTTGAATTTGGTGCGTCAGCGTCGGCGGGGTGATCGCCAAACGCTCCGCGGCGCGCGAGAAGTTTCTCTCCTCGCACAGCGTCACGAAATATCGAAACAGTCGGAGCTCAGTGTGGGCCATGGTTTGATGCCGTATGCGCGCATGCCGGGTACCGGTCATTTTGACGCATTAGATGCCATCTAACAAATCAGCGGTCCTCCTTTAATGACAGGCCGGTGACGCGGTGAAATGAATGAAGACAACCGGGCGGCTTGATGGTGCCGCAACCGCAACCACGACCACCACAACACCATCGAATACGGCGGCTTTACGCTAACAACTTGAAGTTGCGACAGAAATAGGATCCACGCAAAATGGCGAAGAAAGTTCCCGAACCGACCGATGTTCACGTTGGCGCGCGGGTGCGCATGCGCCGGATGATGCTCAACATGAGCCAGGAAAAGCTCGGCGACGGGCTCGGGCTGACTTTTCAACAGGTGCAAAAATACGAGAAGGGCACCAACCGGATCGGCGCCAGCCGGCTGCAGCACATCTCTAACCTGCTGCAGGTGCCGGTATCGTTCTTCTTCGAAGGTGGACCGCGCATTCCCGGCCATAACGGCTCCGGCATGGGCGAGGCGCCGTCGCCGGCCTATGTGTCGGATTTTCTCGCTACCTCGGACGGGCTGACGCTGACCAAGGCGTTCATGAAGATAAAAAGCAGCAAATTGCGCCGCCGCATCGTCGAACTGGTCGAGCAGATCGCCGATAACCGCTAACGCTCCGCCGCTTTATCTTTCCAGCATCGCTACCACGTCGATACCCAGCGCGACGCTGCTGCTGTAACGTTCTGGCACGCTCCACAGTTGCGTCTGGAACTCGAACGTGGAACCGCCGGCTTGATCGCGCTGTTCGCCATCGTCTTTTTACTGTACTACTTTGGCTTGTGCGGCGCGTCGGCCGCGGCCAAAGACAAAAAGGCGCTGCCATGATGGAGGACGGCCACAATATTAGGCCGCTCGTCAAGACCGAGCCCGACGCCGCTTCGCACGGCGTGCGCTATGTGTTGGTGGCGAGCCTGATCGGCGCCATCCTGCTGATGATCCTGATCGCCGCGGTGATGACGCACTAGCGCGCGCCAGACTAACAACACAAAAAATTCGCAGCGCCGGCCAACGCCGGCGCTTTTCGTTTGCCGGGGAGATCGCACGTCCGGTCGCCGCAAGGAGATCGCACCCGAACGCGTGGCCGAAAGCCGCGGGCTCTTTGACAACACGTTGACGCCGGTGGGCGAGATCGCGGAGCGATGGCATCTCGCGCAACACGCTGGACAGCCGCATCAGCTGGTGGAAATGGCAGCGCCGCCATTACGTTAGGGGCGAAGCCACGCCCGCGATACCGGACGCTGCCGCAAGCGTGCCTGCATTGCTGCCGGCGCACGGAGCTTGGCGAGGGTGGCGAGGATTTTGGGGAGGAAGTAAGGTCCGCAAAACTCTCGCGGAGGCCTTGCCGATGGACGTCCTTGAAACCGTTGCCTCGCGCTACTCCTGCCGCGCGTTCCTGCCCACGCCGATCCCCGAACAAACGATCCGCAACATTGTCGAGGCTGCCGCACGCGCGCCGTCGGCCGGCAATATGCAGCCGTGGCGGGTTTATGCGCTCGCCAGCAAGCGCGTCGAGGAATTGGTCGCGCTGCTGGCGCCGCGTATGGCAACCGAGTTGCCGCGCGGCGAGGGTAGCGACTACACCATCTATCCCGCACCGCTGAGTGAGCCCTACAAGGCGCGGCGCTTTCAGGTCGGCGAAGCGCTCTACGATTCAATCAGCGTGCCGCGCGAAGACAAAGCTGGCCGTTACCGGCAATACGCGCGCAATTATCAATTTTTCGGCGCACCGGTCGCTCTGTTCTTCGCGCGCGAAAAATCGCACGGGCCGGCGCAATGGGCCGACATCGGCGGCTATCTGCAAACGGTGGCGCTGCTGGCGCGCGGTTTTGGCCTGCACACCTGCCCGCAACAGGCCTGGGTGTCGTTTAACCTTACTGTGCGCGCCTTCCTCAAACTTCCCGACCATTTGATGATTTATTCGGGCATGGCCGTCGGTTACGCCGACGAAGCCGCCCCCATTAATTCCTGGCGCTCCCCGCGCGCGCCGCTCGACGCTTTTGCGTCGTTTGAAGGCTTTGAAGCCTAGCGGAAAATTGCGTTCAGCCCGCGTTCACCGGCGCGCGCTCAAACTCCTTCGATGCCGGTCTCCCGATTGTTCCCTTTTGCCTTGGCGTTCGGCCTTATGGCCATGCCCGCCTTTTCCGCGGCGCCGCCACAAAACGCCTGCCTGAACAAGGCCGAACAGCGTGCCGCGGTCGCCGATAAAAAGGCCATCCCGCTGGCCCAGACCATCAAATCCCGCCGCGAAAAAGGCCATCACGCGGAATTGGTGCGGGCCCGGCTTTGCCATCATGGCGACGGGCTCGTCTATATGCTGACTCTGCTCGGGCGCAGTGGCAGAGTGATCAGCGAAACCGTTGACGCCGCGAACGGCGAGATTATCAACGGGCGCTGAACCAGAGAGTAAGACACCGTGCGCCTCCTCGTTGTCGAGGACGACCCTGATCTCAACCGCCAGCTCACCACCGCGCTGACCGACGCTGGTTATGTGGTCGATCGCGCGTTCGACGGCGAGGAGGGGCATTTCCTCGGTGAGTCCGAGCCCTACGATGCCGTCATCCTGGATATCGGCCTGCCGAAGATGGACGGCATCTCGGTGCTGGAAGCCTGGCGGCGCACCGGGCGCGCCATGCCGGTGCTGATGCTGACCGCGCGCGACCGCTGGAGCGACAAGGTGCAGGGCTTCGACGCCGGCGCCGATGACTATGTCGCCAAGCCCTTTCACCTGGAAGAAGTGCTGGCGCGTGTGCGTGCGCTGCTGCGCCGTTCAGTCGGCCACGCCAAGAGCGAGTTCGAGTGCGGACCGGTGCGGCTCGATTCACGCACCGGTCGCGTCGCGGTCAACGGCAATCCGATCAAGCTCACCAGTCACGAATACCGGCTGCTCGCCTATCTGATGCATCATACCGGGCGTGTGGTGTCGCGCACCGAACTGGTCCAGCATCTCTACGACCAGGACTTCGACCGCGACAGCAACACCATCGAAGTCTTCGTCGGCCGCATCCGCAAGAAGCTCGGCGTCGAGATCATTCAGACCGTGCGCGGTCTCGGCTATCTGCTAGCCGCGCCCGGCACTTGATATCCGATGCGCGCCAACTCCCTCGCGCTACGCCTGTTCGTCTCGGCGACGTCCTGGGCGGTGGTCATCCTCGTCATCACCGGCATTGTGTTGTCCTCGCTCTACCGCCAGGCGGTCGAGCGCGCCTTCGACCGCAGGCTCGGCGTCTATCTGCGCACGCTGGTCGCCGATCTGGCGTCGCCCGACGAGGCCAACGATAAATTTCCGCAGTCGCTCGGCGAGCCGCTGTTTGAACTGCCGCTGTCGGGCTGGTACTGGCAGGTCACGCGGCTCGATCCCGACAAGCACGATGTGCGCGCCTCGCGCTCGCTGTGGGACGGCGGGCTGCCGCATTTGCAGGATCGCGGTATTCCGGCCGGGCTTGACGGCTCGCGCCAGGGCTATGTTGCGGGGGCCGAGGACCAGCGCCTGCGGCTGGTGGAGCGCAACATCGATCTCGGCGATGAAGGGCACTATCTGGTCGCGGTCGCCGGCGACGCCGCCGAGATCACCGACGAAGTGCGCTCGTTCGATCAGGCGCTGATCATTACGTTTTCAATTCTCGGCGCAGTGCTGCTGCTTACTACCATGTTCCAGGTGCGGTTCGGTCTCGCCCCGCTCAAGCGCATTTCCGATAGTCTCGCCGCTATCCGCTCCGGCACCGCCGAGCGGCTGGCCGGACAATTCCCGGAAGAGATCGCCCCGCTGGCGCGCGAGACCAATGCGCTGATCGACGCCAACAAGGAAATCGTCGAGCGTGCCCGCACCCATGTCGGCAATCTCGCGCATGCGCTGAAGACGCCGCTGTCAGTGATGGTGAATGAGGCCGCGACGCGCACCGGCGATCCCTTCGCCGACAAGGTGCTGGAGCAGGCCGACATCATGCGCGACCAGGTGGCGCGGCATCTCGAGCGCGCGCGGCTGGCAGCACGATTGACAGTGGTGGGCTCGGTCACCGAGGTCGCGCCGGTCGTCACCGCGCTCGCCCGCACCATGGAGAAGATTCATCGCGACCGCGGCGTCGCCATCGAGGTACACGCCGATGGTGTCGCGCAGTTCCGCGGCGAGCGCCCCGATCTCGAAGAGATGATCGGCAACCTGGTGGACAATGCCTGCAAGTGGGCGTCGTCGCGTGTGACGATCGAAGTGGGGCGCGAGCGGCCCGATCCGTTGGGCGAGCGCCACGTATTGCGGGTCGTGGTGGACGATGACGGCCGCGGCCTGTCGCCGTCCGAGCGCGAGCAGGTGGCGCATCGCGGCCGCAGGCTCGATGAAACCAAGCCGGGCTCGGGGCTGGGGCTGTCGATTGTGGTCGAACTTGCCGCGCTGTATGGCGGCGAACTCAAGCTCGGCACCGCGCCGATCGGCGGTCTGCGCGCCGAACTGGTGCTGCCGGGGGTCTAACGGCACCTGTATTGGCGCCAAAGCCGCCGTTTTGCCTGAATCCTTCCGTCTCAATAGAGTGATCGAAAGGTTTTCGCCGCGTCGATATCCGGGGGTCGATATGTCCGCGTTCAAATTCGCCGCCGTCACTGTTTTCGGTCTTGCGCTCGCCGCCTGCGCCGGCGACCCGAACGGAATGGGCCCGAAAGAAGGCACCGGCACGCTGCTCGGCGCCGGATCCGGTGCGCTGATCGGCTCCGCGGTCGCGGGTCCCGGAAACCGGGTAGGCGGCGCCGTGGTCGGCGGATTGCTCGGTGGGTTGATCGGCAACCGCATCGGCGCGGCGATGGACGACGAGGACAAGCAGCGCGCCTATGCCGCGCAGATCGATGCGCTCGAGCGCTCGCCCTCCGGCGCGCCGGTGTCGTGGAAAAATCCGGATTCAGGCCGTTACGGCACGGTGGTACCGGGTCCGGCCTATCAGGATGCGGGCCGCAACTGCCGTTCCTTCACCCACACAATATACATCGATGGTCGGCCGGAGACTGCGCGCGGTACTGCCTGCCGCAACCCGGACGGAACCTGGACGTCGATCGGCTAGCCTGGCGCTCGGCGGCCGGGCAGGACATAAGGCTGGATGAACCGCAAGCAGCGACGTCTGACCATGATCGGCGCCAGTCTCGGCGTGCTGGCGATTGCCGCGGCACTTGTGCTGAGCGCGTTGCGCGATTCCATTGTGTTCTTCAATTCGCCCACCGACGTGGCCGAGAAACACTTGGCGCCGGGCACCCGCATCCGGATTGGTGGACTGGTCAAGGAAGGTAGCGTGCAGCGCGGCGACGATCTGCGCATCAAATTCGACGTGACCGACGGTAAGAGCGACATCGCGGTGCGCTATCAGGGCATCGTGCCGGACCTGTTTCGCGAGGGGCAGGGCGTCGTCGCGGAGGGAAAGCTCGAGGGCGGTAAGACGCTCGTTGCGGATACCGTGCTCGCCAAGCATGATGAACGCTATATGCCGAAGGAAGTGGTCGATGCGCTAAAGAAAGCCGGCCGCTGGCAAGAGGGCGCTTCGAAATGATCCCCGAGCTCGGTCATTATGCCCTGGTGCTGGCGCTGGCGCTCGGCCTGATCCAGTCGGTGGTGCCGATCGTGGGCGCGCACAAGCACGATGATGCGCTGATGCGGCTGGCGTCGTCGACCGCGCTGATGCAATTCGGCTTCGTGGCGCTGTCGTTCGCGGCGCTGGTGATTTGCTACGTCACCTCGGACTTCTCGGTCGCGACCGTGTTCGAGAATTCCCATTCCATGATGCCGCTAGTCTACAAATTCTCCAGCGTGTGGGGCAATCACGAGGGCTCGATGTTGCTGTGGGTCCTCATTCTGTCGGTGTTCGGCGCGGGGGTCGCGACGTTTGGCGGGAATCTGCCGGCAGCATTGAAGGCGCGCGTGCTGGCGGTGCAGTCGTGGATCGCGTGCGCGTTCTATCTTTTCATACTGCTGACCTCGAACCCGTTTTTGCGTCTGCCGCGAGCGCCGTTCGAGGGCCGCGATCTCAATCCGATTTTGCAGGATCCCGGCCTCGCGATCCACCCGCCGCTGCTTTATCTCGGCTATGTCGGCTTCTCGATTGCGTTTTCGTTTGCGATCGCCGCGCTGATCGAAGGCCGCATCGACGCCGCTTGGGCGCGCTGGGTGCGGCCGTGGGCGCTGGCTGCCTGGATGTGCCTGACGCTCGGTATCGCGATGGGCTCGTACTGGGCCTATTACACGCTCGGCTGGGGCGGCTTCTGGTTCTGGGACCCCGTGGAGAATGCCTCGTTGATGCCGTGGCTCGCCGGTACGGCGCTGCTGCATTCCGCGGTGGTGATGGAAAAGCGCAACGCGCTCAAGGTCTGGACCATCCTGCTCGCCATCCTCACCTTCTCGCTGTCGCTGATCGGAACGTTCCTGGTGCGCTCCGGCGTGCTGACATCGGTACACACATTCGCCAACGATCCGCGCCGTGGCGTCTTTATTCTCGCCATCCTTTTGCTGTTCATCGGCGGCGGGCTAGCGCTATTTGCGTGGCGTGCGCCGCTCTTAAAGCAAGGCGGGCTGTTCGCGCCGATCTCGCGCGAGGGCGCATTGGTGTTCAACAATCTTTTCCTCACCACCTGCTGCCTCACGGTCCTGACCGGCACGCTCTATCCGCTGGCGCTAGAGGCTATCGCCGGCACCAAGATTTCAGTCGGCGCGCCGTTCTTCAACATGACCTTCGGGCCGCTGTTCATCGCGCTGATGCTGGCGATGCCGTTCGGCCCGCTGCTAGCATGGAAACGCGGCGACTTGCCCGGCGTCGCGCAACGCCTGATGGCGGCCTTTGCCGTCGGGCTTGCGGCAATCGGTGCCGCATTCGCCATTGAGCGCGGCGCGTCGGTCCTGGCGCCTTTCGGTGTTGGCTTGGCGTTCTATGTGATGGCCGGCGCTGTCGTCGACCTCATCGAGCGCACCGGATTGTTTCGCCTGCCTGTCGCGGCCGCGCGCGCCCGCGCCGCGGGCCTGCCGCGATCGGCCTGGGGTACCGCGATTGCGCATTTCGGCATCGCGCTCGCCATGCTCGGCATCATCTGTGCCGGCACCTGGGGCACCGAACGCATCGTCGAGATCAAGCCGGGAGAAACCGTATCGCTGTCCGGCTATGATCTGACTTTCGATGGCCTGGCGCAGCATCCCGGACCGAATTACACCGCGCTTACCGCAAGCTTCACGGTGCGCGAGGGTGGCCTCGCCGTCGGCACATTGCAGCCAGAAAAACGTGAGTTTGCCGCGCGGCAGTCGAGCAAAAACGAGGCGGCGCTGATGATGCGCGGAGCGAGCCAGCTTTATCTCTCGCTTGGCGACACCAATCCGGACGGCTCCGTCGCCATCCGTCTTTATTACAAGCCGCTGGTGCTGCTGATCTGGCTCGGCGCCGTGGTGATGTTTATCGGCGGCGCGCTGTCGCTATCCGACCGGCGGCTGCGCATCGGCGCGCCGAAACCCGCGACCAGGCTCACTGCCGCGCAGTCGGCGGAGTGACCATGCGACGGCTCGCACTTGCAATTCTTTTCTCGCTGCTCGCCGTTCCGGCCTTCGCGGTGCAGCCGGGTGAGATGCTCAAAGACCCGGTGCTCGAAGCGCGGGCGCGGCATTTGTCGCGGGAACTGCGCTGCATGGTCTGCCAGAACCAGTCCATCGACGATTCCGAGGCGCCGCTCGCGCACGACCTGCGCGTGCTGGTGCGTCAACGGCTCGACGCCGGCGACAACGACAAGCAGGTTCTGGATTTCATCGTCGCCCGCTATGGCGACTTCGTGCTGCTCAAGCCGCCGCTCCAGCTCGACACGCTGCTGCTCTGGGGCCTCCCCCCGACGGCGCTGGTCGCCGGTTTGATTGTGCTGGTCATCTTGGGGCGGCGGCGCCACAA
>DASRLF010000039.1:0-10442 GCA_035648555.1 Pseudolabrys sp. | reverse complement strand
CACCGAGGCCGCGCGCGAGCAGCGTGCCAAGACGGGAGAGAGCCCATGAGCTTCATGGAGGCCATTGGCAGCAGCGGCGTGGTCATCCTGCCCGGAGCAGCCTGACCGCCTCGTCCTTCTCGAAGATGTAGAGCAGGTCGATCAGCGCCGGCGCGCGGGCGCCGGCGAGGTTCGGATCGCGCGACAGGATCAGCGCGGCGTCGTCACGTGCCGGCGCCAGCAGTTTGCCGTGGAATTCGAGCCGCGCGACGCGGAAGCCCGGCACGCCGCTCTGCCGCGTGCCGAGCAGGTCGCCTTCGCCGCGCAGTTTCAAGTCCTCCTCGGCGATCCGGAAGCCGTCCTCGGTTTCGCGCAGGATCGCGAGCCGCGCCTTGGCGGTCTCGCCGAGCGGCGGCCGGTAGAGCAGCAGGCAGGTCGAGCGCTCGCGGCCGCGCCCGATCCTGCCACGCAACTGGTGAAGCTGTGCCAGGCCGAAGCGCTCGGCGTGCTCGATCACCATGACGGTCGCGGCCGGCACGTCGACGCCGACCTCGATCACCGTGGTGGCGATTAGCAATTGCGTCTCGCCGGCGGCGAAGCGCGCCATGGCGGTGTCCTTGTCGCTGCCTTTCATGCGGCCATGTACCAGATCGACTTTTTTGCCGAAACGCTTGCGCAGTTCTTCGAAGCGTTCCTCGGCGGCCGCGAGATCGATTTTTTCGGATTCCTCGATCAGTGGACAGACCCAATAGGAGCGCTTGCCTTCGGTGATGGCGCGACCGACCGCGTCTTCGACCTCTTCAATGCGTGACATCGGGATCGTGCGGGTGTCGATCGGCTGGCGGCCCGGCGGCTTTTCCCGCAACTCGGACACATCCATGTCGCCAAAAAAAGTCAGCACCAAAGTGCGCGGGATCGGCGTGGCGGTGAGCACCAGCACGTCCACGGCGTCGCCCTTTTGCGCCAAGGCGAGGCGTTGATGCACGCCGAACCGGTGCTGCTCGTCGACGATGGCGAGCGCGAGATCGCGGTACGCGACTTCCTCCTGGAACAGCGCATGGGTGCCGATCAACAGATTGATATCGCCGAGCGCGAGCCGATTGAGGATGGCCTCGCGTTCGCCGCCGCGCTCGCGGCTGGTGAGAATGGCGATGCGGATGCCGGCGGCGTCCGCCAGTGGCGCGATCGTATTGAGATGCTGGCGCGCGAGAATCTCGGTCGGCGCCATGAAGGCTGCCTGACGTCCCGCCTCGATCACTTCGGCCGCCGCGACCAGCGCAACGACGGTCTTGCCGGAGCCTACATCGCCTTGCAGCAGCCGCAACATGCGCTGCGGACGCGCCAGGTCTGCGACGATGGCGTCGACCGCCTTCTGCTGCGAGTGGGTCAGTGTGTAAGGCAGTGCCTTCAAAACGCGCGCGCGCAACAAGCCCTCGCTGGCCGAGCCGCGGCCGGCCTGCCGGCGCATACGCGCGCGCAACAGCGCGAGCGCCAATTGGCCAGCGAGTAATTCGTCATAGGCGAGCCGTGTCCAGGCGAGACTCTCGGGCGCGATGTCGTGCGGTTCGGCTGGCCGATGCAGGTGGCGCAGCGCGCCGGAGAATGCCGGAAAGCGCTCGCGCGACAGCCAGGCCTCGTCCTGCCACTCCGGCAGATCGGGAAGGCGGGCGAGCGCGCCGTCCATCGCGCGCCTTATATTGCCGGCAGCCAGCCCCTCAGTGAGCGGATAGACCGGCTCGACCAGCGGCAAATTCGCAAAGCCTTTTTCATCGACGATGCGGTCGGGATGCACCATCTGCAGCATATTGTCGTAGACCTCGGCGGTGCCGGAGACGTAACGCATCTCGCCTTCGGGTAAGAGCTTGCGCAGATAGTCCTCGCGCGCGTTGAAAAAGGTCAGCGTCAGCGTCTGGCCGGTGTCATCGCTGGTGATGATGCGGTACGGCGCGCGCGGCCGGTTGCGCGGCACTGGCCGATGTTCATCGATCGTCACCGCGACGGTGACGATCTGGCCGGCCTGCAACTCGTCGAGTTTCGGGCGCGCCCGGCGGTCGACGGCGCCCGAGGGCAGATGGAATAGCAGATCGACCACGCGCGGCGCCTCGCGGTCGAGCAGCCGGGCATAAAGCAGCTCCAGCTTCGGCCCGACGCCGGGCAGGCTAGTGAGCGCGGCGAACAGGGGATTGAGTACGAGCGGGCGCATCGAACCTATGCTGACTTGCGCCGAATACGGACGCAATGCGGGCCTGTGCAAACCAAACGCTGACAAAGCCGCCGAACCGCCCTATATAAACCCAGCACCCGGCACCCGCCGGGTTTTTGGCGTTGGAATGGCGCGTGACCGGCAGCGAAATGTCGAGCCAAGGGCTGGATGCGCGGCGGCGGCGGTTGCTGTTTCGCGCCTGGCATCGCGGTATCCGCGAGATGGATCTGGTGCTCGGCCGCTTCGCCGACAGGCAGCTTGCGCGCCTGAGCGAGACTGAACTCGGCGAGTTCGAGGCCTGGCTCGACATTCCGGATCAGCAGATTTTCGCCTGGATCAGCGGCCAGCAGCGGGCCCCCGCGGAGATCAACACGCCGCTGTTCCGCCGCTTGCGCGAATTCCGCGGCGAGGGCTCCGACTAGATGACCAAATCCCCCGCCGAATTGTTGAAGCCGAGGCAAGCGCTCACGCTGGCGCAGGTCGCCGACGGCGCCGAAGGACTGGTGCTGGCGGATCTAGCGCGCGCCATCGCCGCGCGGCCCGATGCGCCGGCGGTTTCGCTGGCCGTAATTTGCCGCGACGGCCAGCGCATGGTGGCGCTGTCGCGGTCGCTGGCGTTTTTCGGCCCCGACATTGCGATCATGGAATTCCCGGCTTGGGATTGTCTGCCCTATGACCGGGTGTCGCCGAATGCCAGCGTGGTGGCGCAGCGCATGACCGCGCTGTCGCGGCTGGCGCGCGTCAAAGGCCGCGACAAACCGTCGGTGTTGCTCACGACCGTCAACAGCGCTCTGCAACGCGTGCCGGCGGGCGAGTTCGTGGCGACGCATGTGCTATCGGTCGCGCCCGGCAATGTAATCGGCATGACGGGCATCATCGAATGGCTGGAGCTCAACGGGTTTACCCGCGCCTCGACTGTGCGCGAGCCCGGCGAATACGCGGTGCGCGGCGGCATTCTCGATCTTTATCCGCCCGGCATGGACATGCCCGTCCGTTTCGACTTTTTTGGCGACGCGCTGGAGACGATCCGCAGCTTCGACGCGCAGACGCAAATCAGCGAAACGCAATTGCGCGGGCTAGACCTGGTGCCGGTGGCGGAATTCCAGCTCGTCACCGAAACCATCCGGCGCTTCCGCACCGGCTATGTCGCCGAGTTCGGCGCTGGCTCGCCGGACGACCTGTTGTACGAAGCGGTGAGCGAGGGTCGCCGCTATCCCGGCATGGAGCACTGGCTCCCGTTGTTCCACAATTCGCTGGAAACTTTGTTCGACTATTTGCCGGGTACGCCGCTGGCGCTTGAGCATTTGGCCGAAGACGCCGCGCATGAGCGCTTAACGCAGATCACGGACTACTACGACACCCGCCGCGACGCTCTCAAGCAAGGCGTGAGCCCACCCTACAAGCCGCTGCCGCCGGCGCGGCTTTATCTGGCGGAAAATGAATGGAAGGAGCTGCTCGGCGCCGCGACATTGGCGACGCTGACGCCGTTCGCGGTGCCGGATGCGCCAAACGTGATCGATGTCGGCGCGCGTGCCGGCCACAATTTCGCGGCCGAACGGGCCGAGCTCGGCGCCAATGTGTTCGAAGCGCTGAGCAAACACGTGCTGGCGCAACAGGCTTTCGGCAAGCGTATCGCCATCGCGCTGTGGAGCGAAGGCGCGCGCGAGCGCATGAGCCACGTGCTCGCCGACCACAAATTGCACAATCTCACCAATGTCGGCTCCTGGCCGCAGGCCTTGAGCCTGCCGAAACCGGCGATTGCGTTGGCCGTGCTCGGCATCGAATCCGGTTTCGAGACCGCGGACGCGGCCATTGTCAGCGAGCAGGATATTCTTGGCGATCGTCTGGTGCGGCCGCGCCGCGCCATGCGCCGCGCCGATAATTTCATCGCCGAGGCCACGAGTCTGGCGCCCGGCGATTTGGTCGTGCATGTCGATCACGGCATCGGGCGTTTTGTCGGCTTGCAGCCGATCCATGCTGCCGGCGCGCCGCACGATTGTCTTGAAATCCATTACGCCGAGAATGCCAAGCTCTATCTGCCGGTCGAAAATGTCGACCTACTGTCGCGCTACGGCGCCGAGCAGAGCAACGTCGATCTCGATCGGCTCGGCGGCGGCAACTGGCAGGCGCGCAAGGCGCGCATGAAGAACCGCATCCGCGAAATCGCGGGTGAATTGATCAAGGTCGCGGCCGAGCGGCTGACGCGGGAGGCGCCAAGGTTCAGTGTCGGGCCTGGCGCCTATGACGAATTCTGCGCCGGCTTTCCTTATGAGGAGACCGATGACCAACTTGCGGCCATCGACGCCACCATCAAGGATATCGGCTCTGGCCGCCCGATGGATCGGCTAATCTGCGGCGATGTCGGCTTCGGCAAGACCGAAGTGGCGTTGCGCGCGGCCTTCGTGGCGGCCATCAATGGCAAGCAGGTCGCCGTGGTGGTACCGACAACGCTGCTGGCCCGCCAGCATTTCAAGACTTTCACTGAACGCTTCCGTGGTTTCCCGATCAATATCGCGCAAGCCTCGCGCCTGGTGGCGGTGGCGCAACTCAACGCGGTGAAGACGGGATTGGCCGACGGCAGCATCGACATCGTCATCGGCACTCATGCGTTGCTGGGCAAGGGCGTCACCTTCAAAGACCTGGCGCTGCTGGTGGTTGACGAAGAACAGCACTTTGGCGTCGCGCACAAAGAACAACTCAAGACGTTGCGGTCGGTAGTGCACGTGCTCACGCTGACCGCGACGCCGATCCCGCGCACGCTGCAGTTGGCGCTGACCGGCGTGCGCGATCTGTCGATCATCGCGTCGCCGCCGGTCGATCGCCTCGCGGTGCGCACATTCGTCTCGCCGTTCGATCCGATCACCGTGCGCGAGGCGCTACTGCGCGAGAAATATCGCGGCGGCCAAGCCTTCTATGTCTGCCCGCGCATCGAGGATCTCGCCAGCGCCAAGGATTTCCTCGATAAAAACCTGCCGGAGCTGCGCGTCACAGTCGCGCACGGCCAGATGCCGCCGACCGTGCTCGACGACATCATGACGGCGTTCTACGACGGCAAATACGACGTGCTGCTCTCGACGACGATTATCGAGTCCGGCCTCGACATTCCGACCGCCAATACGCTTATCGTGCATCGTGCCGACCGGTTCGGTCTGTCGCAGCTTTATCAGCTGCGTGGGCGGGTCGGGCGCGCGAAGCTGCGCGCCTACGCGCTGTTCACGTTGCCGACGCAGAGCAAGATCACGGCGCAGGCCGAGCGGCGGCTGAAAGTTCTGCAATCGCTCGACACGTTGGGCGCCGGCTTCCAACTCGCCTCGCACGACCTCGACATTCGCGGCGCCGGCAATCTGCTGGGCGAAGAGCAATCCGGCCACATCAAGGAGGTGGGCTTCGAACTGTACCAGCAGATGTTGGAAGAGGCGGTACTCAGCCTGAAGGCTGGTATCAGCGCGCCGGTCGCCGACCGTTGGTCGCCGTCGATCACCATCGGCACGCCTGTGCTGATCCCCGAAGATTATGTCGCAGACCTTTCTGTGCGACTTGCGCTGTACCGGCGGCTGGCCGAGCTCGAGGACGAACGCGACATCGAAAGTTTCGCGGCAGAATTGGTCGATCGCTTCGGGCCGTTGCCGGGCGAGGTCGAGCATCTGTTGCAGGTGGTGGCGATCAAGGCGCTGTGCCGGCGCGCCAACGTCGAAAAACTGGAGGCGGGGCAAAAGGGTGTGGTGCTGTCGTTCCGCGATAATATTTTCGCCAATCCAGACGGGCTGATCGCCTATATCCGCGAGCGGGGCTCCGGCGTGCGCATGCGCAACGATCCCAAGGACGCCAAGGGGCAACAGCTGGTGTTCTTCGACGACTGGGAACGGCCGGAGGCGCGCCTCAAAGGCACCGCCGCGATCTTGCGCAAGCTGGCGAGCATTGCGGCGCCGGCCAAAGCCGCGTAATTATTCCGCCGCGGCTTGGCCATCCCCCGCCATCCGGTCGATGGCTTCGGCGATATACTCCGGCGACTGCGCACCCGAGACGGCGAACTTGCCGCCGAAAATGAAGCAGGGCACGCCCTCGATGCCGGCCTCCTTGGCGGAAAGCGCTTCCTGCTCGACCTCGGCAACGTCTTTGTCGCTCGCCAGATCATCATTCACTTTATTGGCGTCGAGCCCGACATCGGTGGCGGCTTTCACCAGCGTGTAGCGGTCGGTGAGGTCGGCGCCCTGCGTGAAGTAAAGATCCATCAGCTTCTGTTTCATCTCGGCGGACTTGCCGATGGCCTCGGCCCATCGGATTAGCCGGTGGCAGTCTAGCGTATTGGGCTGACGTTTCATTTTGTCGGAAGCATAAACCAGCCCTTCCGCCGCGGCTGCGGCGCCGACGCGCTGCGCGATACCTTTGTAGCGCTCGACCGAGCCGAATTTGGTGGTGAGATATTGCTCGCGCGAAATGCCCTCGCGCGGGATCCAGTCATTGAGAAAATAAGGCCGGTAGTGCACCTCGACCGCAACGCCGGGCCGCAGCCCCAGCGCCTTTTCCAGGCGGTGCTTGCCGATAAAACACCACGGGCAGACCACGTCGGAGACGACGTCGATGCGAACCGGTTGATTGTCGGGCATGGCTGGCTCCTATTGGAGCCAACTTAATCACGGAACTACTCGGCGGCAACCGCCTGGCTGCCCATCGCGCGGCGCATCAGGCTGTCGGCCGTATCGCCGGCCTTGAGCATCGCCAGCGTCACATTGGCGGCGACTTTGTCGCCGGCGCGCTGCGGCATCAGCATGATGTTCTTGATCACGCCGGCGATACGGCGCGCCACCACATGCGCGCTGCGGAT
Source organism: Pseudolabrys sp. (assembly GCA_035648555.1). Lineage (GTDB taxonomy): Bacteria > Pseudomonadota > Alphaproteobacteria > Rhizobiales > Xanthobacteraceae > Pseudolabrys. The sequence continues at coordinate 3,435 of DASRLF010000039.1, read as the reverse complement.
GTCGGTCTGGGTGAAGGCGATCAGCAGCGAATCGTCCTGGTCGAGGCAGCCGAAATCGATATTGCGGATCAGCCGCGTCACCAGCCGGGCCCCGTCGATGCTGGCGCGCTGATCGAGCGGGCCGTCAAAGGAAAACCGCCCCAGGCAGAGCGCCGTGCCGTGGTCGCCGGCTTCCTCGATCGCCTTTTCAAGCTCGTCCCCGAACGTGTCGCGCGTCAGCAAGCCGGTTTTGGGATCGAACATGCCGTTGGTGTCGAGCGTCTTGAGCATGCGTTTAAGACGCGCTTCGAAGGCGTGCATGCGCACCAGCGGAACCATGCGCGCAACCAGACGCGCCGGATCGCCGTCGACGTGATCGATATTGGGCAGCACCTCGGCGAATTCGGGCGCTGCTTCTCCGACAACGGCAACAGGTATGTCGCGGTAGCGGGTGTCCTGCGCCAGCACGGTGAGGAAGGCCTCCACCATGCGCGGGGAAAAGCCGTCGTCCACCACGATGCCATCGATATCGCGCGCGTTGAGATGTTTGGCGGCGGTCTCCACGCTGAGGGCGCCCAGCATCTTGACGCGCTCGCCCATCGCCACGCTCAATTTGGGATAAAGCGGCCCGCGCCCCGCGATCAAAACGGTTGCTTCATCGAGAGCGTCGCCGATCGGCATCGGCGGCAATTGGCCATCGTGAGCGGCAAATGTCTCTATACGCCGAAGCACCGTCGCATGCAGCGCACGCACGCGCATGGCCGATTGCAGGCGCGCGATCAGACGTTCGACGGGTAATCCTGCGTCTGCCGACAATGCGATCGGGATGGCGGCTTCCTGGTTGCCATGCACGCGTGCGATCACCGGCACGATGATGCCGCTGGCGGTCGCGATCTGCAGACACAACATGCGTGCTGCGGCCTCGCTTGGCGAAGCTCCCGGCTCGGCGATGATGACAGCGGTTGGTTTGACCGCGATGAAGGCGGTCGGCGCGTCGGCCCATTTGGCTTCGACAATCGGGAAGACGCCGGCCGCACTTAGCGCATCGACAAGGTCCGCCGCCGGATTTTCGGCGACCACGATCATCGGACCTTGTAAAGACATGGGGGCACGCGCACCGGTTACAACAGGGCGCTAACCTAGCGGTATGCGATTAATGCCCCGTCAACGGCAGGGCCCGGATTTAGGCGTCCATGCCGCGCCGGCGGAAAGCCCCGGCAACAAGGGCGTTGCTGCCCTGGGCCTGTAGATGAGCGGCGACGGCGAGGTTGTCGCGGGCGCTGCCGGCCAGGCGTTGGCCGAGTAGAGCATCGGGCAGCGCGGCAATGATGGCCGCGGGATCGGCCGCCGCCACCGCGGCATCGATGTCGCTTTGGCGGAAGCGATAGCCGCCAACCACGGTGATGCCTGCGCTGGATGGCGTTGGCGGGATTGGCACGGGCAGGCCATCATTCGCGCGCCGCGCTGCGCGTAATTCGGTTTCGCCCTGACAAATGACATCGACAATCGCCGCCTCGCCTTGCCACGGTCTGGCATTGGCCAATGCTTCGGGCGTGCGCCAGAGTGCGACGACGGTTTTGATGGTGTCCAGCAAGCCGGCGTTGGCTATCGCTGTCAGAACCGGGCCTGGCAGGACGACGACCGAGGCCTCTTGCTCGTGGCGCTGATCGTCGAAAACGGCCGGGTCGAAACCATGATGCAGCGCCAGCGTGCCGCCGCTAAGCATCCAAGGCACCAAAGCAAGAGCGATGCCGGCAAAAGAGCTGAGCGGGATAGTCGACAGGATCGTTGCGTCATCCGCGATGCCGTCTTCAAGGAAAACGTCCCGCCCGACGGCAATCAATTCGCCTTGACTGCGTGCGATTGGCGCGATGCCGTCGGCGGTGATGTCGAAGGTGATGGCGGCAGCATGGGCGGCCGCGTTGCCCGGCCGCAGTGAAGGATGGAAATGATCTCCGCCTGCCGCGAAGACATCATCGAGCGACACCACGCCATCCGGCAGGCCGGGGCCGAAACCGGCAACGGCGCGGATCGGAAATAATTTGGCCGCTACCTGCATAGCGACCTCGGCCAGTGCACTGTGCGTGACAATCGCTTTGGCGCCGGCTTTTGCCAGCGCCACCGTCATTTCCTGCTCGCGCCAGAGCAGCGGTAATGGCGCCACGATCATGCCGGCGCGCAAAATACCGAGAAACGCAACGACACTTTCGACGGTATGAGGCAGTTGCAACGCCACCACGGCGTCGGTCGAAAGCCCCAGCGTGCGTAGTCTTGCAGCGAAGGCCGAAATCGCGCGGTCGGCTTGCGCATAGGTCAGGCTTCTCTGCGGATCGCTCAGCGCCAGAGCATCGCTACGCCGGACGCCGGCGCGGCGGAACAAATTGTCCAACGTGGCGCGATTGTCATCCGATTTCTGTGCGCCGTCCGCGATCATCCTGCGTGCCACCAAGTTTCCGGCAAATAACCGAACAAGGAAGTCTGCACGGGATGCTTGATTCGCGTCCAGCGCGCTACCCACTGTTTGGGCGGGAAATAGAGCGGCACCACGTAAAAGCCCGACAACAGCACACGGTCGAGCGCGCGCGTCGCCGAGACAAAATCGGGCCGCGTGGTGGCTGCCAGCATGGCGGCGATCATGGCGTCCACCGCCTTGGACTTCACGCCCATGTAGTTGCGGCTGCCTTGTTCGTTCGCCGCAGCCGTACTCCAGTAAAATAATTGCTCGTTGCCGGGTGAGAGCGATTGCTCCCAGCGGTATTGCATCATGTCGAAATCGAAGCCGATGCGGCGGCGCTCGAACTGGGTGGCGTCGACGCTGCGCACTTGCGTATCGATGCCGGCGCGCTTGAGGCTGCGTGTGAAGGCAAGCGCCAGCCGTTCCTGATCGCGCGTGGTGGTAAGGATTTCGAACGCGAAGGGCCGCCCGCTCGCGCTATGCACCAGTTGCGTGCCTTTGAGCGCGTAGCCTGCTTGCGCGAACAACGCGAAGGCCTTGTGCAGGCCAGCGCGGTCGCGGCCGGAGCCGTCGGTGACCGGCGGCGACCATGCGCCCTCCATGATGTCTGGGCGCACAACATCGGGAAACGGCGCCAGCAGTTGGCGTTCGCGTGTGTTGGCCGGCACGCCGTGGGCCGAGAGATCGCAACCATCGAAATAGCTGGCGGTGCGTTTGTAGAGGTCGAAGAAATACGTGTGGTTGATCCATTCGAAGTCGAACAGATGGAGGATCGCCTCGCGCACGCGCACGTCGGAAAACATCGGCCGGCGCGTGTTGAACACCAAACCGTCCATGCCTTTGGGCAGTCCGTAAGGGAATTCCTCCTTGACCACACGACCGTCACGCAGCGCCGGAAAATCGTAGGCCGTTTGCCAGCGCCCCGGATCGGTTTCCAGCCGCAGGTCGTAGCTGCCTTTCTTGAACGCCTCGAAATGCGTGTTGCCGTCGCGGTAGTAATC
>DASRLF010000038.1:0-179220 GCA_035648555.1 Pseudolabrys sp. | reverse complement strand
AACATTTGCGGGTCGAGCTCTTTGACCCGCTGCAACAGGCGCAGCGAATGGAAGTAGCGCGCGCCGGGACGCACCGAAAGATAGAGCGACGGCACCGTTTCCAAGTTGTGGTTGAACACATCCGGCTTTGCCGCGACGACGACGCCAAGCGCGCCGTCCTTGCGCAAGAAGTCGGGCGTCAGCACCTCGATCGTCGTCTCCGGCGCATACACGCGGATGGCGCGGATGGTTTGTGCAAAGTGCTCGGCGCCGCCGTCGGCGAGATCGTCACGGTCTACCGAGGTGACGACGATGTGCGCGAGGCCGAGTTTCGCCGTCGCCTGGCCGACATGCTCGGGCTCGTTGGCGTCGAGCGCATTCGGCAGCCCGGTCTTCACATTGCAGAAGGCGCAGGCCCGCGTGCAGGTGTCGCCCATGATCATGAAGGTGGCGTGTTTTTTCTCCCAGCATTCACCGATGTTCGGACAGCCGGCCTCCTCACATACGGTGACGAGGCCGTTGTCGCGCATGATCTTCTGCGTGGCGAAATAACCCGGCGATACCGGCGCCTTGACGCGGATCCAGTCCGGCTTCTTTTGCGCTGGTGAATCCCGCCGGTGCGCTTTTTCCGGATGGCGCGGACGCGGCGTATTGATGTCGTAGACGACTGCCATGGGCTTTACTTACGGCTACGCGCCTTGCGCCGCAAGGTCAGGCGTTGCGGATCGCACGCCAGATCGCGAGGAACACAATGGCGCCGATGGTGGCGACGATCAGATTGCCCCAGAAATCCGGCATCACTTCCAGATGGAGTTTCTCGAACAGGAAGCCGCCGACGATGGCGCCGATGAGCCCGACCGCAAGATTGTGAAAGATCCCGCCCGGACCGCCGAGGATGACCTTGGCCAGCCAGCCCGCGATCAGGCCCACGATGATCCAACTGAGAATGCCCATAGGGTTTCCTACAAATCGTTTTCCGTCATGCCCATTCCGTCCATGACGGTTCGAGTTACATATTCAACACGCGGCCATAAGCATCGAGCACCGCTTCCTTCATCATCTCCGACAGTGTCGGATGCGGGAAGATGGTGTGCATCAGTTCTTCCTCAGTGGTCTCCAAATTCATTGCCACCACGTAGCCCTGAATCAATTCGGTGACCTCGGCGCCGACCATGTGTGCGCCGAGCAACTGGCCGGTTTTCTTGTCAAAAATCACTTTCACCAGGCCCTGATCTTCTCCCAAGGCGATCGCCTTGCCGTTGCCCACGAATGGAAAACGGCCGACGCGGATATCGAGTTTTTTGTCTTTCGCGGCCTGCTCGGTCAGACCGACCGAAGCAACCTGCGGCGAGCAATAGGTGCAGCCGGGGATCATCTGCTTGTTCATGGCATGCGGATGCAGGCCCTTGATCGCTTCGATGCAGACCACGCCCTCGTGCTCGGCCTTGTGCGCCAGCATCGGCGGACCGGAAACGTCGCCGATGGCGTAGATGCCCGGCACGCTGGTCTTGTTGAAGGCATCGACGCTGATAATGCCGCGCTCGGTGTTCACGCCGAGTTTTTCGAGGCCGAGATTTTCGATATTGCCGACCACGCCAACAGCGCTGATGACGCGCTCGGCAGTAATGGTTTGCGTTTTGCCGCCCTCTTCAATGGTCGCTGTGACGCTGTCGGCTTTCTTGTCGAGTTTGGTAACCTTCGCATTGGTCAGGATCTTGATGCCCTGCTTCTCGAAGCTCTTGCGGGCAAACGTCTGAATCTCGGCGTCCTCGACGGGCAGAATTTGCGGCAACACTTCGACCACGGTCACTTCGGACCCAAGCGTGCGGTAAAACGAGGCGAACTCGATGCCGATCGCGCCCGAGCCGATCACGAGCAGCGATTTCGGAATGCGCTCTGGCGCCATAGCCTCAAAATAAGTCCAGATAAGTTTCTTGTCAGCCTCGAGCCCGGGCAGCACGCGCGGCCTGGCTCCGGTGGCAATGATGATGTGTTTGGCCTGATAGGAGCCCGGCCCCAGCGTCCCCTTCGGCGCCTCATTCTTTGAGGCCTTCACGGTGACTTTGCCGGGCGCATCGATCGAAGCCTCGCCCCAGATGATCGACACTTTGTTTTTCTTCATCAGGAAGCCGACGCCGTCATTGAGACGCTTCGACACGGCGCGCGAACGCGCCACCACGGCCTTCGGGTCGTAGCCGACATTGTCAGCCTTCAGCCCGTAGTCCTTAGCGTGCTGCATGTAATGGAAAATCTCGGCCGATCGCAGCAACGCCTTGGTTGGAATGCAGCCCCAATTGAGGCAAATGCCGCCCAGATAATCGCGCTCGACAATCGCTACCTTGAAGCCGAGCTGGGCGGCGCGGATGGCGGTCACGTAGCCGCCGGGGCCGGAGCCGATGATCAGAACGTCGAAATTCGTGTCAGCCATGCACCCTTCACCTTCGGAGGGACCCCGATTGAATGTAGCTCAGTTTAGGCATGTAATGGCCGCAATAACGAATAACACCAGGGAGCGACACCATGAGCAGGACCCTCGGCCGCCTTGCGGCTATCGCAGTATGTCTGATCGCGCAAGCCACCGTGGCTTCCGCCGCCGAGATCAAGACCTTCAGCAGCATCGGCGTGCAGGCCGCGCTCGAAGAACTGGCGGTGAAATTCGAAAAAGCCACCGGCAATAAACTAGTCATCACCTGGGGCACTGGCGCTGGGCTTGCCAAGCGCGTGCAGGCCGGCGAAAGCGCGGATCTGCTGGTGTTGACGCGACAAGGCGTCGACATGCTTGCCAAAGACAGCAAAATCGACGCCGGCACGGACGCCAATTTCGCCTCATCCGGCATGGGCGTCGCGGTGAAAAAGGGCGCAACCAAACCCGACATTTCCACGCCGGAAGCTTTCAAGAAGACTATGCTCGCGGCCAAGTCCATCGGCACCAGCAGCCCGTCGTCGGGCGGCGCCAGCGGCGCCTACTTCCTCAAGCTGTCGGAGGCGCTGGGCATCGCCGACGAGGTCAAGGCTAAGCTCAAGTACCCGCCGGACGGCAGCAATGCGGCCGATCTCGCGGCTAGCGGCGAAGCCGAGCTCGCAGTGGCGCAAGAACCCGAAGTGAAGGCGGTCGCCGGCGCGGACCTCGTTGGGCCGTTCCCGGGGGCGCTCAACCACGTGACGATGTTTACCGCCGCTATCGGCACCGGCAGCAAGCAATCCGATGCGGCGAAGGCGCTGATCAAATACTTGCAGTCGCCGGAAGCTGCCGCCGTGTTTAAGGCACGCGGACTCGTCCCCGCAACGGCCGCAAAGGCCTCGTAACGAATACACGCGTCATGTTCGGCCCGGTCCGGTCTCCGCCCGGCCCGGGCATGAGGGTTGTGGATTTACACCACCATCATCACCGGATTTTCGATTAGCTTCTTGAACGCCACGATCAGTTCGGCGCCGAGCGCGCCGTCGACCGAACGGTGATCGCAGGACAGCGTCACGCTCATGATGGTGGCGACGGCAAGCTGCCCGTTGCGCACCACCGCGCGTTCTTCGCCGGCGCCTACCGCGAGGATAGTCGACTGCGGCGGATTGATCACCGCGGTGAAATCCTTGATGCCGAACATGCCGAGATTTGAAACGGACGTGGTGCCGCCCTGATATTCGTTCGGCTTGAGCTTGCGGGCCCGCGCCCGCGTCGCGAGATCGCGCATTTCGTTGGAGATTACAGACAAGGACTTGCTTTCGGCGTTGCGCACGATCGGCGTGATCAGCCCGCCGGGCAGCGCCACCGCCACGCCGACATCGGAATGCTTGTGCTTGAGCATGCCGGCCTCGGTCCATGACACATTGGCGTCGGGCACGCGTTGCAGCGCCAGCGCCAGCGCCTTGATGACGAAGTCATTGACCGAGAGCTTGTAGGCAGGCTTGCCGTCTTTGTCCTTGGGCGCGGCTTCGTTGATCTCCTCGCGCGCGGCGACGAGCTTGCCGATGTCGCAGTCCATGGTCTCGTAGAAATGCGGAACGGTCTGCACCGAGGCCGTGAGACGCTGCGCGATAGTGCGGCGCATGCCGTCATGTGGGATGAGTTCGTAGGAGCCGTCCTCATAGAGCGCGCGGATTTGCGCGTCGGACATTGATGGTGCGATGGTCCCGCCGGACGGCGCGGCGCCAGGAGCACGTAGGCCCTTGCCGGATTTCGCGTCATCGATATCGCGCGCGATCACCCGGCCATGTGGGCCGGAGCCCTGGACACGGTTGAGATCGAGGCCGGCGTCTTTGGCGAGACGGCGCGCGAGTGGGGATGAGAAAATTCGATTGCTGCGAGCACGTTGATCTTCGTCCTTCGCGACGGCGCTCCGCGCCTCCTCAGGACGAGGAGTTGATTTCGGCGAAAACTGCGGCGGCTTTTTAGCCTCATCCTGAGGAGTCCGCGCAGCGGGCGTCTCGATGGATGAGGCGGTAGCCGGTTTCGCCGCCGGCGCGCTCTTGGCCGCGCCACTCGCCGCCGCCTTCACGTCTTCGCCCTCACCCGCGAGCACCGCGATCACGGCATTGACCGCCACGTCCTGCGTGCCTTCCGGTACCACGATCTTGGCGAGCGTGCCCTCGTCGACCGCCTCGTATTCCATCGTCGCCTTGTCGGTCTCGATCTCGGCGATGACATCGCCCGACTTGATCTTGTCGCCCTCCTTCTTGAGCCAACGCGCCAGGTTGCCCTTTTCCATCGTGGGCGACAGCGCGGGCATGAGGATGTTGGTGGGCATCGCGCTACCGGTAACAAACCGACTTGGCCGCCTCGACCACTTCGGCGACTGAGGGCAGCGCGAGCTTTTCCAAATTGGCGGCGTAAGGCATCGGCACTTCCTTGCCGGTGACGCGCATGACCGGCGCGTCAAGATAATCGAAGGCCTGCTCCATGATGCGCGCGGCAATCTCGGCGCCGACGCCGGATTGTGCCCAGCCCTCTTCGACGGTGACGGCGCGGCAGGTTTTTTTCACCGACTCCACGATAGTGCCGGTGTCCATCGGTTTGAGCGTGCGCAGGTCGATCACTTCGGCGTCGATACCATCTTTGGCAAGTTCCTCGGCAGCCTTGAGCGCATAACTCATGCCCATCGACCACGCCACGATGGTGACATCATTGCCGGCGCGCGCGATCCGCGCCTTGCCGATCGGCAGCACAAAATCGTCGAGCTTGGGAACAGGCGACGCGTGGCCGTAGAGAATTTCATTTTCGAGAAAGATCACCGGATTGGGGTCGCGGATCGCGGCCTTCAGCAATCCCTTGGCGTCCGCTGCGGTCGAGGGCGAGATCACCTTAAGACCCGGGATGTGCGAGAACCACGACGAGTAATCCTGGCTATGCTGGGCGGCGACCCGCGCTGCGGCGCCGTTGGGCCCGCGGAACACAATCTGGCAGCCCATCTGGCCACCCGACATATAGAGCGTCTTGGCGGCCGAGTTGATAAGCTGGTCCATCGCCTGCATGGCGAAGTTGAAGGTCATGAACTCGACGACCGGTTTGAGGCCGGCGAGCGCGGCGCCGATGCCTAAACCTGTAAAACCGTGTTCGGTGATCGGCGTATCGATGACGCGCTTGGCGCCGAACTCCCGCAACAGTCCTTGCGTAACTTTGTAGGCGCCCTGATATTCGGCAACCTCTTCACCCATCACAAACACGTCTTTGTCGCGCCGCATCTCCTCGGCCATGGCGTCGCGCAACGCCTCGCGCATGGTCATGGTGACCATCTCGGTGCCTTCGGGGATGTCGGGATCGGCGGCGACTTGAGTTTCCGGCGCTCGCGGCGCTGGCGTTGATTTCGGCGCAGGCTTGACTTCGGCATTTTCCGGCTTCGCAGCGGGCGCGGCCTTTGCTTGCGGCGCCGGCTTGCTGTCCTTGATCGACGATCTATCCTCGCCGTCGCTCAGAATGACCGCGATCGGCGTATTGACCGCCACGTCGGCGGTGCCTTCCGGCACCAGAATTTTTCCCAGCGTGCCCTCGTCGGCGGCTTCCACTTCCATGGTGGCCTTGTCGGTCTCGATCTCGGCGATGACGTCGCCGGATTTGACCTTGTCGCCTTCCTTCTTGAGCCACTTGGCGAGGTTGCCCTTCTCCATCGTCGGAGACAGCGCGGGCATCAGGACTTCGGTCGGCATGCGCGCGCCTCAGCGATACACGTTGGTCCAGAGCTCGGATGCATCCGGCTCCGGATCGTGGGTGGCGAATTCGGACGCCTGATTGATCAGGTCGCGCACTTCGCCGTCGATTTTCTTCAGCTCGTCTTCCTTGGCAAATTTCTTTTCCAGGATGCGGGCGCGCGCCATGTCGATCGGATCGTGGTGGGTGCGAACTTCGTCGACTTCCTCGCGCGTGCGGTATTTCGCCGGGTCCGACATCGAATGGCCGCGGTAGCGATAGGTGAGCATTTCCAGAATGTAGGGACCCTTGCCGGCGCGACACCAGGCGGCGGCCTTGGCGCCGGCGGCTTTCACCGCGCGCACGTCCATGCCGTCGACCTGCTCGCCGGCGATGTTGAACGACAGTCCGCGCCGCGACAGATTGACTTCCGCGGATGAGCGCGTGATCGAGGTACCCATGGCGTAGCGGTTGTTCTCGATCACGTAGACGACGGGCAGCTTCCACAGCTCCGCCATATTGAAGCTCTCGTAGACCTGGCCCTGGTTGGCGGCGCCATCGCCAAAATAAGTCACGCTGATATTGTCGTTGCCGCGGTAATGGTTGGCGAAAGCCAGGCCCGTACCGATCGGCACCTGCGCGCCGACAATGCCGTGGCCGCCGTAAAAGCCCTTGTCGACGCTGAACATGTGCATCGAGCCGCCTTTGCCCTTGGAATAGCCATGGGTGCGGCCGGTCAGTTCCGCCATCACGCCTTTCGGGTCCATGCCGCAGGCGATCATGTGGCCATGGTCGCGGTAACCAGTGATCACTTCGTCGCCGGCTTTCAGCGCCATCTGCATGCCGACCACCACGGCCTCCTGGCCGATATAGAGGTGGCAGAAACCGCCAATCAGCCCCATGCCGTACATCTGGCCGGCCTTCTCCTCGAAGCGGCGGATATTGAGCATCATCCGGTAAGCGGAAAGCTCCTCCCCCTCGCTGAAATTGGCGACCGGAGTGGACGGCTCGGCGCTCGGGCTGTTTTTGGCTTCGTTTTTGGCGGCGGCCATTGGCACTCCGGCACTCCCTGCATAAGCGTCCGGGCGATTGTGACGGGCGCCGCGGTTCGCTTTGCAACCCTCCAATAGCTTAATCCTCCCAAGGGCGGAAGCGCGAGGCTGCCGCACGGCATTGCGCAAAACGCCCAAAATTTGGCTGAAAATTACAAGACGGGCGGTGGATAACCGCTAGTGGAGCAGCATCGTCAGGTCGCGCGGGTCGGCGAGCCCCAGCAGCGCGCGGGCGCGCTCATCCAGCATGTCGGGGTCGATGCGGTCGGCACGCAGCAGCGCCACCCGGCGATCCCAGAGCGCGTGCTCGGCTTTCAGATGCGTGAGTTCGCCTTGCATGGCGGCCATCTGCTGATCGAGGTCGGCTTGTGCACGCAGGCCGTGATTGCCGGTGAAGGCGTTTTCCGCAAAATAGCCGATGAACAGCGCGGCGAAGGTATAAAGGCCAAGCGCGGTCAGGATGGCGTGGCGACGCCGGTGGGAGATCATGGCCGCCAACATGCGGCAATCGCGTTAAAGCGACTTTAATGCCGCGGGCCGGTCAGAACGGAACGTACTGGCGGATCTCGTTGAGCACGAAGTTCCCCAGCCGCTTGCCGCGATTGCGCAGGATCTGCTTCGGATTTTGGTCGACGAAATAAGTCAGCAGAATGGAATCGCGGGTTTTCACACGGTTATGCACCGGGTCGGCCGAGTGCCAGGTCTCCTCGCCGACCACGAAGGCATAACCGCTATTGGGGGCAAAGCGCATCTGCGTGCGCTTCGGCAATGAGCCGTCCGGCAACTTTTCGTGAAAGATGGTGCCGATGTCGGTATTGGCGTCGTCCTTCGGCAGATAGAGCTGCACCGTGATCCCCTTCCAGGACGAATCCTGATGCGGCGGGATGCTGTAGCCCGGGATATCGCGGGTGAGGATCGGGATCGGGTACATGCCGGTTTGGGCAAAGTCTTTGCCGAAACGTTTCTCAAGCCCGCGCGCCATGCGGCGCATGAACGCCTGTTTGACCGGCTCGGAACGAAGCGCGCGACCGACCATATCCCAAAAGGCACGCTTCTCGGGCGGCAGCTTGCGGGTGTATTCCGGAAACAGATCGATCTTCACACGTGTCTGGACGCCGTCGTTGAGATGGTAAGTTTTGCTTTGGCCGTGCATCGGGCGATAGTCGGATGTCTCCGGCATCAACGCCGTAATTTTCGAATAGGTATCGTCTGGGAATACCCGGTCGAATTCGAGATGGAAGAACGGTTTCTCGACCACACGCGCAGCATCGATCGCTAGTACGATAAGTTCGGATAAGTGCTCAACTGCGCGGCTGAGGTCGGTGTGGGTTAAGGTCGTGGTCTGATCCATCGCGAAAACTCGTATTCCATGACTTGGATTTGGCGGCAATTTGCTGCGATTTGGCCGAACAATGCAAGCCGCCACGTGCGCGCGATTTAGAATATCTCTAACATTATTAGCGCATGATCGTATCCGAAAATCGGTTCCCATTTTTCGGGATCATGCGCTAGCGCCGCGCCTTTAACGCGTCGCGCCCGGCATATTTGGCCTGCGCGCCCAGTTCCTCTTCGATACGCAGCAATTGATTGTATTTCGCGGTGCGGTCGGAGCGCGCCAGCGAGCCGGTCTTGATCTGCCCGCAATTGGTGGCGACCGCGAGATCGGCAATGGTTGAATCCTCGGTTTCGCCCGAGCGGTGCGACATCACAGCGGTGTAGCCGGCCTTGTGCGCCATCTCGACGGCGGCGAGCGTCTCGGTCAGCGTGCCGATCTGGTTGACCTTGATCAGGATCGAATTGGCGAGGCCGTCTTTGATGCCTTTTTCAAGCCGCGTCACGTTGGTGACGAACAGATCGTCACCGACCAACTGACACTTTCCGCCGATCAAATCGGTCAGGATTTTCCAGCCTTCGAAATCGTCTTCCGCCATGCCGTCTTCAATCGAGACGATCGGATAGCGCGTTACCAGTTCGGCGAGATATTGTGCCTGCTGCTTGGGCGAGCGGGTCTCGCCCTCGCCCGCGTAAATGTAAGAACCATTCTTGAAGAATTCAGTGGCAGCGGGATCGAGCGCCAGCATGACATCGCCGCCAGGCTCGTAGCCAGCCTTGGCAATCGCCTGCATGACAATATCGAGCGCGGCCTCTGCCGATTTCAGATCGGGTGCGAAGCCGCCCTCGTCGCCAACATTGGTATTGAGGCCGACCGATTTGAGCTGCGCTTTCAGCGTCTGAAAAATTTCCGAGCCGCAACGCAGCGCCTCGGCAAACGTGGGCGCGCCGACCGGCATGATCATGAATTCTTGGAAGTCGATCGGATTGTCGGCATGCATGCCGCCATTGACGATGTTCATCATCGGCACCGGCAGAGTGCGCACGGCGGTGCCGCCGACGTAACGATAGAGCGGCGCTTGCTTGGCGGCGGCAGCCGCCTTCGCGACGCCAAGCGACACCCCGAGAATGGCGTTGGCGCCAAGTCGGCCTTTGTTCGGCGTGCCGTCAAGCGCAATGAGCGTCTCGTCGATCTTGGCCTGCGCTTCGGCATCCATGCCGCCGAGCGCATCGAATATTTCGCCGTTGACCGCGCCGACCGCCTTGGTGACGCCCTTGCCGCCGTAGCGCGATTTGTCGCCATCGCGCAACTCGACCGCTTCATGCGCTCCAGTTGAGGCGCCGGAGGGCACCGCGGCGCGGCCCTTCGAACCATCCTCCAGCACGACGTCGACCTCAACAGTCGGATTGCCGCGGCTGTCAAGGATTTCGCGGCCGATGATGTCGGTGATGGCGGTCATGGCCGCGCTTCTACAGGATGGACGGCCCTCTTGTCATCTGGCCGCCGAAATATGCCATAAAGGCCCATGGCAAAGAGGCCGCTGCAACTGGGCCGCCCGATCCCGATCCCTGCCTCGCCCGACAAGGCTCGGCTCGATCGCGTGGCCAACCCGCATTCCGACACGAATTACGTGGCGCGCATCACCGCGCCGGAATTCACGACGCTGTGCCCGATCACCAGCCAGCCCGATTTCGCCCATCTGGTGATCGACTACGTGCCGGGGCGATATCTCATCGAATCGAAGTCGCTCAAACTTTATTTGAACAGCTTCCGCAATCACGGCGCCTTCCACGAGGATTGCACCGTCGCCATCGGCAAGAAACTGGTCGCGCTGCTCAAGCCAAAATATTTGCGCATCGGAGGTTACTGGTACCCGCGCGGCGGCATGCCGATCGACGTTTTCTGGCAGAAGGGTAAATTGCCGGACGACGTTTGGGTGACGGACCAAGGCGTCGCGCCCTATCGTGGCCGCAGTTAAACCGCGGCGGGTTGCGGCCTGCGCAGCCCCAAGGCGCAGATCCACCCGGTCGCCGTCAGCGCCGCCGCGCCCAGCAACAGTACAGGCGTGATCCCCACGCTGTGCAGGCCGAGGCCGTAGACAATCGGCCCCAGCGCCTGGCCGACAAAAAAGAAGAATGAATGCGCCGCGGTCGCAGAGCCGCGCGCGCCGGGCGCCAGCTCGGTGACATAAGTCTGCAGACAGCCGTGCAGCAGATAGAAGCCAAAACCGAGCAGCATGAAATTGGCGAATTCAACCGGCCATGGCATGCGCAGCGCGATGACGATCAGGCAGAACGCCATCGCCATGCCGCCGGTCGCCATCAAGCGCCGTTCGCCGATGTGCATCAGCAGGCGCGACACCGAAACCGTGTAGATAATGCCGCCCACGGCAAAACCGGAAATCACCACGCCAGCGATCGATGAACTGGTCACTCCTTCGGTGCGAAGCATCCCAGCCATGTAGGGGAACACGCCGAACAGAAAAATCGCTTCGACGAACACGCCGCCGAAGCAGTACTTCGCCAATGGATTGCTCAACACCGCGCGATAATTCGGAATGAGCGTCGAAAGATCGAAACGCCCTGCCGGCTCCGCCATACCGCGGAAACCGGGGATCACCGCGATCAGCGCGATCAAGTCGACGGCGCCGGTGGCGAAGAACACGCCGCGCCAGCCGATCAAGTCGCCGATCACGCCGGCGCCGGTCGCGCCCAAGAGGTTGCCGCTCATCGCCGCGAACAACAGTTTTCCGATCGCCACTTGGCGCTGCCCAACTGGCACTTGATCGCCGACCACAGCGAGCGCGATCGGGAACACGCCGCCGGCGGTGATCCCTGCCACGATGCGCAAGCTCATCAGCATTTCGAAATTCGTCGCCAGCCCGCAGGCCAGCGTCACGATGCCGAGGATCAGCATGCAGATCGAGATCAGACGGGTCTTGCTGAACATATCGGCGAGCGCACCGAGCAGCGGCTGCACCAGCGCATAAGGCAGCGTGAAGCCGGTCGAGAGCAACGCGGCGGTGGTCGGCTCAACCGCGAGGCCGGCGGCGATCTGGGGAATGACCGGATCGATCGAGCGCATGAATAGCGACGTCGCGAACACGACGAACGCCATAAGATTGAGGACGCGGCCCATGCGATGCGGGAGTCTTGAGCGGTCAGCGCTTCGCCAACCGGTCGAATTCGACCAGCGTGCGCAACAGCGGCTCCATCTCCTTCAGCGGCATCATGTTCGGGCCATCGGACGGGGCCTTGTCGGGATCTTGATGGGTTTCGATGAACACAGCCGCGACACCGATCGCGACCGCCGCGCGCGCCAGCACCGGCACGAACTCGCGCTCCCCGCCCGAGGACGTGCCCTGCCCGCCGGGCTGCTGCACCGAATGCGTCGCATCGAAGATCACCGGCGCGCCGTCGCGCTTGAGGATCGGCAGCGCGCGCATATCGGACACCAGCGTGTTGTAGCCGAACGAGACGCCGCGCTCGGTCACCAGCACGTTTGTATTTCCGGCGCCGATGATTTTATCGACCACGTTCGCCATGTCCCAGGGCGCCAGGAATTGGCCTTTCTTGACGTTGACGGCTTTTCCGGTTCTGGCGGCGGCGATCAGCAAATCGGTCTGCCGGCACAAAAACGCGGGGATTTGCAGCACGTCGACCGCGCCGGCCACGCGCA
This sequence comes from Pseudolabrys sp., assembly GCA_035648555.1. Taxonomy (GTDB): domain Bacteria; phylum Pseudomonadota; class Alphaproteobacteria; order Rhizobiales; family Xanthobacteraceae; genus Pseudolabrys. The sequence goes on along the minus strand of DASRLF010000038.1, from coordinate 167,060 downwards.
TGCATTGGTCGGCATCGTGCACGTCGGTGAGCACAGGTATTTTCAGTTTTTCTCGGATCTCAGCAAAGATGGGAAGCGCTGCGTCGAGCCCGAGACCGCGCGCGCTCTTGGCGGAGGTGCGATTGGCCTTGTCGAACGAGGTTTTGTAGACGAGGCCGACGCCAACGCGGTCCGCAATTTCCTTGAGCGCGGCGGCCATTTCCAACCCGTGCGCCCGGCTTTCCAGCGCGCAGGGGCCGGCGATCAGCGCCAGCGGCAGGGCATTGCCGAAGCGAACGGCGCCGATGGTGACGATTGAGTTGGGTTTATGGTCCACGATTGGCCCTCGCGGGCGGGACCATGAAGCGGCAAAGCGGCTTGGTCAACGGGCGGATTCGAATGCCAGCACCGCACCCAGGACGGCGTGCTTTTCTCGGGCTAACGCACGACCGGAGAACCGCAACGCCGCCAGCCGTGCACCGCCCGCGGTGTCCGGGGCGGGCAATCCGAAGCGACGTTCGAATTCGACAGGCCGCATCATCTCAATCGCTCCGCGTGGCAGATCGATGGCAAAGCCGTCGTCGTCGTCGCGCGCACTTTGCGCGCCGGTAAAGGCCAGCAGGAAATCGCGATGGCGTGCCGGGTCGTCAGCCACAATCACGACGCCCGCGACAGCTTCGGCACCGTTGGCGTGCTTTTGAAACGCCGGGTTCCAGAAATTTTCCGGATAATGCTGCTGGCAGGTGGCAAAATGAATGTCGGGCGCCTGCTTGTCTTCGGCGAAGGCGAGCGAGAAGCCGACTTTCACCGCCGCGCCGTCGGGCCGCTTGGCCTCGCGTTCGAACCGCATCACCTCGGAGGCCGCAATGCGCGCGGCACGGAATGCGGCCTCATCGGTGCAGGCGTCGCGCGATTCCAGAATAAGCAGCGACAAGCCTTCATGACGCGTCAGAAAATCGCGCGTAAAAGCGCCGAACAAAATCGAAAATCCGTCGGGTCCAAGTTTGTCCAGCTCGGCGAGCGTCAACAGCTCGATGAAAACGCCCGGCAACTGCACGATGTAATTGTGCGTGCCCCAAGGATGCCGATTGCGCGCGCCGACGGTAAACCCGAGGCCACGGTATAGCGCGGCCGCCGCGTCGAGATCGCGCACGGCATGGACGATGTGATCGAGACCGCGAGGCATTGCTGAGAGTCTAGCAGAGGCTGCGACTAGACCAGCCGGCTCTGCTCGACCGCCGCGCCGATAAACGAGGCGAATAGCGGATGCGGCTCGAACGGCCGCGATTTTAGCTCGGGATGAAACTGGACCCCAATGAACCAGGGGTGGTCCTCGTACTCGATGATCTCGGGCAAGATGCCATCGGGCGACATGCCGGAGAAGCGCATGCCGCGCTGTTCGAGCCGGTCTTTGTAGGTGGTGTTGACCTCGTAGCGGTGGCGGTGGCGCTCGGAGATTTCCGTCGCGCCATAAATATTGGCTACGCGGCTGCCGCGGGTCAGCGCCGCCGCATAGGCGCCGAGCCGCATGGTACCGCCGAGATTGCCATTGGCAACGCGCTTTTGCAATTCATTGCCTTTGAGCCATTCGGTCATCAGGCCGACCACCGGCTCCGGCGTCGGGCCGAATTCGCTCGAGTTGGCCAATTCGATGCCGCACAGATTGCGCGCGGCTTCCACCACCGCCATCTGCATACCGAAGCAAATGCCGAAATAAGGCACGTTGCGCTCGCGCGCGAAGCGCGCCGCGCGGATTTTTCCCTCGGCACCGCGCTGGCCGAAGCCGCCCGGCACCAAAATGCCGTCGACGTGCTCGAGGAACGGCGCCGGATCCTCGTTCTCGAACACTTCCGACTCGATCCAGTCGAGATTGACCTTCACTTTGTTGGCGATGCCGCCGTGCGAGAGCGCTTCGTTGAGCGACTTATAGGCGTCCTTCATGCCGGTATATTTTCCGACAATCGCAATGGTAACGTCACCTTCCGGATTACGGATGCGCTCATTGATGGTGTGCCAGCGCGCCAGATCGGGGGTGGCTTTGGGTTCAAGGCCGAAGGCGCCCAGCACTTCGTTATCGAGACCCGCCGCGCTATAGGCCTCCGGCACCGCGTAAATATTGTCGACATCGCGCGCTTCGATCACGGCATTTTCGCGCACGTTGCAGAACAGCGCGAGCTTGCGCCGTTCACTCTCCGGAATCGGACGGTCGGTGCGGCACAGCAGAATGTCCGGCTGGATGCCGATCGAGCGCAGTTCCTTGACCGAATGCTGCGTCGGCTTGGTCTTCAACTCGCCCGCGCTCGGGATGAACGGCAGCAGCGTCAGATGAATGTAGACCGCGTGGTGGCGCGGCAGATCGTTGCCCAATTGGCGGATTGCCTCAAAATACGGCAGACCCTCGATGTCCCCGACGGTGCCGCCGATTTCGCACAGCACGAAGTCGAAGCCGTCATTGCCATCGCGGACGAAGTCCTTGATGGCGTTGGTGACGTGCGGGATGACCTGGATGGTGGCGCCGAGATAATCGCCGCGCCGCTCCTTGGTCAGGATGTCCTGATAGATGCGGCCGGTGGTGATGTTGTCCTGACGGGTCGCCGGCCGTCCGGTGAATCGTTCGTAATGGCCGAGGTCGAGATCGGTCTCGGCGCCGTCGTCGGTCACGAACACCTCGCCGTGCTGGTAAGGCGACATCGTGCCGGGATCGACGTTGATATAGGGGTCCAATTTGCGAAGGCGGACCTTGTAACCGCGCGCTTGCAGCAACGCGCCGAGTGCTGCGGATGCGAGACCCTTACCGAGTGAGGAGACCACGCCGCCGGTTATAAAAATGTACCGCGCCATGGGGCCTATCCTTTAACCCCCGCCGCTCGATTCGACGAGCGCGAAAAACTCACAGCCCCTCTGCGCCTGTGCGCAAATCGAAAAACCTTCGAGATCAGAGACTGTTGCATCGGCATTTTTACTTCTCACCAGAGACCCATTGGGTCCTTTCCGTTCGCACTTGGTCCTTAACGAGGAAGGGCCGGTTTCCCGGCCCTTCCTCAGCTCTTTATTTCGACTGCGGCACCTGCGGCCCGGAGGGAGCGGCAGGCGCAGCAGGTGCGCGCTGATTGAGTTGCTTGAGGATCCCGCTGGCATCGAGCGGCGCAGGCTGCCCGGGTGCGGTTGGCGCGCTTTGGCTGCCTTGCAGGATCGAGGTCGGCTTGCGGTTGATACCGGCCAGGATCGACAGAATGAGACTGGTCGCGAAAAACAGTCCGGCCAGGATCGCGGTCGCGCGCGTTAGCACATTGGCGGTACCGCGGCTGGTCATGAAGCCGCCGGTCGAGCCGATGCCCAGCCCGCCGCCCTCGGATTTTTGCAGCAGCACCACGCCAATCAAGGCGAGCACCAGCATCAGGTGAATCACGATAACGACGTGCTGCATCGGGTCTCAATCCGTTCAAACATGCCGGTCCGGGCTCACGGCCCAGCCGGCCTTTGCGACCTATATAGGAATTCGCCGCGGTCTCTACACGATCGGACGCGGATTTTCCACCCTCGAGGCGACTAGCGGTAAACCGCCGCAATACCAAGAAAATCCGCGGCTTTTAGGCTGGCACCGCCGACCAGGGCGCCGTTCACATTGGCAATCGTCAGCAGTTCCTTGGCATTGGCCGGTTTGACCGAGCCACCATAAAGAATGCGAACCCGGCCACCTTCGCCGCCGAAACCCGCCGCCAGCCGCTGGCGGATGAACGCGTGCGCCTCGGCCACGTCGGCTGGCGTCGGGGTCAGGCCGGTGCCGATGGCCCAGACGGGCTCATAGGCAATCGCCAAGCCGGTCGCGCCGTCGGGCAGCGAACCATCGAGCTGGCGGCCGATCACATCCAGCGTCTTCTTGGCTTCGCGCTCGGCACGCTGCTCGCCGATGCAGACGATGGCCATCAGCCCGGCGCGACGCGCGGCCATGGCCTTGGCGCGCACCTGCGCGTCGGTCTCATGATGGTCGGTGCGGCGCTCGGAATGGCCGACGATCACAGCGACGGCGCCCGCGTCCTTGAACATTTCGGCGGCGATATCGCCGGTATGGGCACCGGCGACCTCGGCATGGCAGTCCTGCCCACCGATCGATACCGCCGAGCCGCGCACCGCTGCCGCGAAATTCGCAATCAACGTGGCAGGCGGACAGACCATCAGTTCGGCGCGACCTGCCAGCGCGCTGGCGCCATGGACGATACGGGCGAGTTCGCCCTCGGAGGCGGCCAGTCCGTTCATCTTCCAATTGCCCGCCACCAGCGGCGTTATCTCGGCCGGCGCCATGTTTTGGTCCTTATCCGCGTGCGGTTATCAGACCGACGCGCTGTGCGCCAGAGCACACGGTGCGCAAGCCGATCCTTCTTGTGTTGCAAGGAGTTGGCCAGCTCCCTATAAGGGCGCCACCACCCCTTTATTGGCCCTCCACGCTAGCCCGGGAACAACGCGCGCATGCTTCGCGGCATCCACAAAGCCTCTTCGAGCTGGCTCGGACGGGGCATCATGGCAATCGTCATGGGTGGCCTGGTCGTGAGCTTCGCGATCTGGGGCATCGGCGATATTTTCCGCGGCTTCGGGCTCAATTCGGCGCTCAAGATCGGCAAGACCGAAATCTCGACCGAGCAGTTCCGGCAATTCTACAATGACCGCCTGCAGGAGCTCAGCCGCCAGGCCCGCCGGCCGATCTCGCCCGACCAGGCGCGCGCGCTCGGTCTCGATCAGCAAATACTCGGCCAGTTGGTGGCCGAGACCACGCTCGATGAGCAAGCCAAGGCGCTGCGGCTGGGCATCAGCAATGACGAGATCGCCAAACGCATCACCAACGATCCGAGTTTCCGCGGCATCAACGGCCAATTCGACCGCGCGCGCTTCGAGGCGATCATCCGGCAAGCCAACTTCAGCGAAGGCCGCTTCGTCGAGGAGCAGCGGCGCGTGACCTTGCGCCGCCAGATTGCACTCAGCCTCAGCGGCGACATTCGCGTGCCGGCGGTCGCGATGGACGCCATCAATCAGTTTCAAAACGAGAAACGCGCCATCGAGTACTTGAGCCTGGGTCCAGCCCAAGCCGGCGATATTCCGCAACCCACGCCCGAGCAGCTCGGCAAATATTTTGATGAACGCAAGGTCGTATTCCGCGCGCCCGAATACCGCAAGGTGACGCTGCTGTCGATGGCGCCGGCCGACCTCGCCAAGCCCGACGCGGTCAACGACGCCGACGCCAAGGCTTATTACGACCTGCACAAAGGCAATTACGGCACGCCCGAGCGACGCGAGCTGCGTCAAATGGTATTCCCGAAACCGGAAGACGCGGCGGCCGCGCACGAGCGCATCGTCAAGGGAGCTAGCTTTGCCGATTTGGTCAAGGAGCGCGGGCTGAAGGATACCGATATCGATGTCGGCATGGTGACGAAGGCCGACATAATCGATCCCGCCGTCGCCGACGCCGCCTTTGCGCTCAAATCCGGCGAAGTCAGCGCGCCGATTAATGGCGGCTTCGGCACCGTGCTGGTGCAAGTCAGCAAGATCGAGCCGGGAAATCAAAAAACCTATGAAGAAGTTGCGGCCGAGATCAAACGCGAGATCGCCGAGAGCCGCACCAAGACCGAAATCGGCGCGCTGCGCGATAAGTTCGAGGACGAGCGCGCCTCCGGCGCGACCCTGGCCGAGACCGCCAAGAAGCTCAGGCTCACGTCGCACGCCATCGACGCCGTCGACCGCTCCGGACGGGGCCCGGACGGCAAACCGGTCGCCGGTCTGCCGAAATCGCCCGACGTGGTCGCCGCAGCTTTCAGCACGGATGTCGGCGTCGACAACGATCCGATGCAACAGCAAAACGGCGGCTATCTCTGGTACGACGTCACCGGCATCACGCAATCGCGCGAACGTACGCTCGATGAGGTGAAGGATCAGGTCGCGGCGCGCTGGCGCGACGACGAGATCGGCAAGCGCCTGCAGACCAAGACCGACGACATGCTCGGCAAGCTCAAGGCCGGCACCACGCTGGCGCAGCTCGCGACCGAGAACGGCCTGAAAGTGGAAACAGCAACCGAGTTGCAGCGCGGCAAGCCGGGCGGCTTTGCGCCGGCGACGCTGGTCGAGGCCGCGTTCAAGACGCCGAAAGACACGCCGGGCAGCGCCGTAGGCGATCAGGAGACCGCGCGCTTTGTGTTTCGCGTGACCGAAGTGAGCGATCCCAAGCTCGATCCGGCGTCGGCTGGCACCAAACAAATATCGACGACGCTGCACGGCTCATACGCCGACGACATTGTCGGCGCTTATGTCACGCGGCTTGAGAACGATTTCGGCGTCACGCTCAACCAGCAGGCGATCACCCAGGTCATCGGCGGCGCCCAGCCATAATTTAGCACCATGCAGATCGAGCCGTCGGAAAGCGCATTCGCGGAAACCTACGGCCGCGGACAGGCGCAGGTGGTGTGGGCCACGCTGGTCGCCGACCTGGAGACGCCGGTTTCGGCCTATCTCAAGCTCGGCGGCGCTAAACCAATGAGCTTTCTGCTGGAGTCGGTGGAAGGCGGCGCGGTGCGCGGCCGCCACTCGATCATCGGCATCGAGCCGGATCTGATCTGGCGCGCCACTGGCGGCAAGGCGGAGGTCAATCACAACGCGCGCGCCAAGGCGGGCGTCTTCACGCCCTGCCCCGAGCCACCGCTCAAGGCGTTGCGCACACTTCTCGCAGAAAGCCGCATCGTCTTGCCCGACAGCCTACCGCCGATGGCGGCCGGCGTGTTCGGTTATCTCGGCTACGATATGGTGCGGCTGATGGAAGAGCTGCCGCTGCCCAATCCCGATCCGATCGGAATTCCGGACGCGGTGCTGGTGCGCCCGACCATTATCGTGGTGTTCGACGCAGTGAAGGATTCGATTACCGTCGTCACGCCGGTGCGCCCGGAAAAAGGCGTCGACGCTAAGACCGCGATGACGCGCGCGGTTGAGCGGCTGTCAGGCGTTGTGGAGAGTCTCGACCGGCCGCTCGATATGTCGCTTTCGGACCGCGACGAAGGCCCGCTCGACGTGCCGCCACAATCCAACACCACGCCGGCCGAATACAAAGCGATGGTACTCAAGGCCAAGGACTACATTGCCGCCGGCGACGCCTTCCAGATTGTGCTGGCGCAACGTTTTGAGGCGCCGTTCACGCTGCCGCCGTTCTCGCTCTACCGCGCGCTGCGCCGGACTAATCCCTCACCTTATCTCTATTACCTCGATTTCGGCGGCTTCGCGGTCGCAGGCTCCAGCCCGGAAATTCTCGTCAAAGTCAGCGGCGACGTGGTGACCATCCGACCAATCGCGGGTACCCGCGCGCGCGGACCGACGCCACATGAAGACAAGGCGCTGGAAGAAGAATTGCTGGCGGATCCGAAGGAGCGTGCCGAGCATCTGATGCTGCTCGATCTCGGCCGCAACGATGTCGGCCGCGTCGCGCAGATCGGCACGGTCAGCGTCACCGACCAGTTTTTCGTCGAGCGCTATAGCCACGTCATGCACATCGTCTCCAATGTAGAAGGCAAGCTCGACCCCAAGCGCGACGCGCTCGATGCGTTGGCTGCCGGATTTCCCGCCGGCACCGTGTCGGGCGCGCCCAAAGTTCGTGCCATGCAGATCATCGACGAATTGGAAAAGGAAAAGCGCGGGCTTTACGCCGGCGCGGTCGGATATTTCTCCGCCGCTGGCGAGATGGACACCTGCATCGTGCTGCGCACCGCGCTGGTGAAGGACGGCATCATGTACGTGCAGGCCGGCGCCGGCATCGTCGCCGACAGCGACCCCGGCTTCGAGCAGCAGGAATGCATCAACAAGGCGAAGGCTTTATTCCGTGCCGCCGAGGAAGCCCGCCGCTTCGCCAGTGCGGCTAAGCGAGGCCAGTAAGGACGCGAGGGGCTGCTAGAGTGCCTCCCATGCGATTCCTGGATCGCCTCGATCGCCTGATCGGCCACATCATCGCCGCCGCGCAATGGTTGGCGCTGCCGCTGATCCTACTGTTGTTCCTGCAATGGCCGCTGCGCGACATCATCCGCTGCTGCTCGCGCGAAGCTAACGATCTCGGACAAATCATTTTCGCGCTGTTGGTGGCGGTCAGCGTTACCGCGGCCACGCGCAACGCTACGCATCTCGTCTCCGATGCGCTGGCGCACCGCTACTCGCCGCGCGCCCGCCGCCGATTGCGGCAATGCGGTGCGGCGCTGGCCGTTCTGCCCTGGGCACTGTTCATCATGATCGCCAGTAGGCCGTTCGTGGTCGGCTCCGTGCTCGGTCTCGAATTTTTTCCCGACACGTTCAATCCCGGCTATTTCATCATCAAAGCGGCGCTCTGGCTGATGGCGATCCTGATGATCGCGCAGGCCGTGCTCGACATTTTTCGCCCCTGGCGTCGGGGTGATGCCTGATGGAATGGAGCGGCCTTGGGCTTTTGCTGCTGGTGGGTGCCGGTATCGTTTCAACCGGTCTGCCGGCCGCGTTCATTCTGATCGGCGCCGCCACGCTCGGCGCGCTACTCGGCATCACCACCGGTACGATTCCGCTTGCGCTGCTCTCAGCGCTGCCCAACCGCCTGGTCAATCTGCTCGAGAACGATCTACTGCAAGCTTTGCCGCTTTACGTGACCATGGGTCTGCTGCTCGGCCGTCTGCCGGTCGCCGACGCGCTCTATCGCTCGAGCATCGCGCTGCTGCCCAAACGCGCCTCGGCGCCACTAGTGTCCGGCATGGTGCTGGGGGCCTTGCTCGGGCCGATGAACGGCTCGGTCGGTGCCAGCGTGCTGGGTCTGTCGCGCGTGGTGGCGCCGCGGCTGACCGCGCAAGGCGTGCCGGCGGCAACGCGCGATGCCGTGATCGCGGTTGCCGCAACGCTCGGCGTGCTGGTGCCGCCGTCACTGGTGCTCATCCTGTTGGGCGACGCCATGCTGTCAGCCCACACCACCGCGGTGACGGTGACCGGGCGCAGCGACCGCGTTATCAATACGCAGGATGTTTTCCATGCCGCATTGGTGCCGGCCGGGATATTCCTGCTGTTGTGCTTTGCGCTTGCCTGGTTCGCCGGCCGCGGCCAGCCGATACCGGCCAGCCCACGCGAGCGCCCGGCGCCACGAGAGATCGTGCTCGCCGCTGTCGCTCTCGCCGCACTGCTGGTGCTGCTCGGCGGCGTCGCCACCGGATATTTCTATGCGGTTGAGGCTGCCGCCATGGGCGCCTTCGCGCTGCTCAGCGGAGGACTGATTAGCGGCCATTTACGTGGACCGGTGTTGCGTGAACTGCTGCATGACGCGATCGCGATTACTGGTGCGCTGTTCTCGCTGCTGATCGCGGCCACCACCTTTACGCTCGTGCTGCGCCTGATCGGCACCGACCGGCTGGTCGATCATCTCGTCGCCGCCATTCCGGGCGGCGACATCCCGGCGGTCGCGGTCGTGCTGGGTATCATCGGTCTTTGTGCCTTCGTGCTGGACGCCTTCGAGATTATTTTCGTGGTCATTCCGATCGTCATTCCACCGCTGCTCATACGTGTCGCCGACGCGCGCTGGGTGGCGGTACTGGTGCTGCTCACCTTGCAATCTAGTTTCCTGCTGCCGCCGTTCGGCTATGCGTTGATGATGGTGCGGGGCGCGGCGAAAAATCCGGCGCCGTTTCGGCCATTCGTGAAGGCGCTCGTGCCGTTTTTGCTGGCGCAATGGCTGCTGCTAATCTTGGTCTTGCTGGTTCCCGCGCTCGTTCATGTCGGCGAGAACGCGGCCGAGAGCAGCCGCGCCACCGCGCCAGTATCAGATAAGGACCTCAACAAGCTGCTGCGCGATATGGTGCCCTTGCCGCCCGAGATCGAGCCGAAATGACGTTAACTTGACCCCCCTCCTTGGGGGTCTTAAGACCTTGCGCGGACTTAGAAACATGATCGTTTTGATCGACAACTACGACAGCTTCACCTTCAACCTGTTCCATTACCTGGGCGGGCTGGGGGCGGACGTCGTTGTCCATCGCAACGACAAGACTTCGGCCGCCGAGGTGGTCGCATCCGAACCCGAAGCGATCGTGCTGTCGCCCGGCCCTTGCACCCCGAACGAAGCCGGCATCTGCCTCGATCTGATCAAGAAGGCCTCTCCCACGATTCCCATCCTCGGCGTCTGCCTCGGCCACCAGGCGGTCGGCCAGACATTCGGCGGCAAAGTAGTGCGCGCGGCGCCGGTGCACGGCAAGCTGTCGGACATCCATCATTCGAACTCCGGCGTGTTTCACGGCATCAACGGACCATTCAAGGCAACGCGCTATCATTCGCTGGTGGTCGAGCGCGCCAGCATGCCCGCCGAACTGATCGCCAATGCCGAGACCAACGATCATCTGGTGATGGGGCTGATGCACGAAAGTCTGCCGGTGCACGGCGTGCAATTCCATCCCGAGAGCATCGCGTCCGAACACGGCCATCTGATGCTGAAGAATTTTCTCGACATCGCCGCCGAGTGGAACAGACTGCGCGGCCGCAAGCCGGGCGCGGCATCGGCGCGCAAAACGCCCGCGCACGCGCTTTGAAGGCTTGATGCCATGGCCGACGAATTCAAAGCGCTCATTGCCAAGGTCGCGACCGGGGCAAGCCTGACGCGCGCGGAAGCAGCTTCCGCTTTCGACCGGATGATGTCGGGCGACGCAACGCCCTCGCAGATGGGCGGCTTGCTGATGGCTTTGCGCGTGCGCGGCGAAACCGTCGACGAGATTACCGGCGCGGTCACAACCATGCGCGCCAAGATGCTGAGCGTGAAGGCGCCCGCCAATGCGGTCGACGTGGTCGGCACCGGCGGCGATGCCTCCGGCTCGTTCAACATCTCGACTTGCGCGGCATTTATCGTCGCGGGCGCCAGCGTGCCGGTGGCCAAGCACGGCAACCGCGCGCTGTCGTCGAAATCGGGCGCCGCCGACGTGCTGCAAGCGCTCGGCGTCAATATCGACCTCGATGCCGAGCGGGTTGGCCGGTGCATCCGCGAGGCGGGTATCGGTTTCATGTTCGCGCCGGCACATCACCCGGCAATGAAGAACGTCGGCCCCACCCGCGTCGAACTCGGCACCCGCACCATTTTCAATCTGCTGGGGCCGCTGTCGAACCCCGCCGGCGTCAAACGGCAGATGATCGGCGCCTTTTCCAGGCACTGGATCGAGCCAATGGCACGGGTTCTGAAAAATCTCGGCTCCGAGAGCGTCTGGGTGGTGCACGGCTCCGACGGGCTGGATGAGATCACCACCTCAGGCGCGACCAGCGTGGCCGCGCTCGAAAATGGCAAGATACGTCTGTTTGAGGTGACACCTGAGGACGCGGGACTTAAACGCGTTAAGCCGGAGGCGCTGCGCGGCGGCGAAGCCGGTCACAACGCCGCAGCCTTGCTCGACGTGCTCAAAGGCAAACCGGGCGCGTTCCGCGACGTGTCGATCCTGAATGCGGCAGCGGCCTTAATCGTCGCCGGCAAGGCGAAGGATTTGAAGGAAGGCGCGGCACTGGCGGCCAAATCGATCGATGGCGGCGAGGCCGAAGGCCGGCTTGATCGCCTGATTGCGGTATCCTGCGCCGTGGAGGCGTGATGTCCGACATCCTCGCCAAAATTGAAGCCTACAAACGCGAGGAGGTCGCGGCAGCCAAGCGCGCCCGCCCGCTGGCCACACTTGAGGCGCAAGCCAAAACGGCATCGCCGCCGCGCGGTTTCTTGAAGGCGATCGAGCTGCGGATAGCGGGCGGCGACTATGCGCTGATCGCCGAGATTAAGAAGGCGAGCCCGTCTAAGGGATTGATTCGCGCCGATTTCGACCCGCCCAAGCTCGCCAAAGCCTACGAGGCGGGCGGCACGACGTGTTTGTCGGTGCTCACCGACGGGCCGTCGTTCCAGGGCAAGCCGGAATTCCTCAGTTCGGCCCGCAACGCCACGGCCTTGCCGGCGTTGCGCAAGGATTTCATCTATGAGCCCTACCAAGTGATCGAATCGCGCGCGCTGGGCGCCGATTGCATTCTGATCATCATGGCGGGTGTTTCCGATATGGCTGCCAGTGAAATCGAAGACGCTAGTTTTACCAATAAGATGGATGTTTTGCTTGAGGTTCATCAAGAAGATGAGCTAGAGCGTGCGCTCAAACTTAAGTCCCGGCTGATCGGCATCAACAACCGCGATCTGCGGACGTTCGAGACTTCGCTTGCCGTCTGTGAGCGGCTGGCGCCGAAAATCCCGCATGACCGCGTCGTGGTGGCCGAAAGCGGGTTGAACGCGCCGGGCGATCTCGCCCGCCTCGCCGATGTCGGCATTTCGACCTTCCTGGTCGGCGAAAGCCTGATGCGGCAGCCCGATGTCACGGCGGCGACCCGCGCTCTATTGGCGCATGCGCCGCGCAGCGCGGCGGCGAAGTAAGCCCATGGCTCGGGGCAAGAAAAACACCAAAAAACCGGTCGCGCGGCGCAAGAGACCGGCGGTCAGGCGGCCCAAGCCGAAGTTCAAAACCAGGGCGAAGCAGACGCCTCGCCTTGCCAATACCGAACTCACCCATATCGATCCGCGCGGACAGGCCCGCATGGTCGATGTCTCGGCCAAGAACCTGACCGAGCGCCTTGCCGTCGCCGAAGGCCGCGTCATCATGCGCAAGGAGACGCTCGACCTGGTGGTCACCGGCAACGCGCTCAAGGGTGACGTGTTGGGCGCGGCGCGACTGGCCGGCATCATGGCGGCCAAGCGCACCCATGGGCTGATCCCGCTCTGCCATCCGTTGCCCATCACCAAGGTCGAAATCGACATCAACCCCGAGCACGAACTGCCCGGTTTCCTGGTGCGCGCAACGGTGAAAGTGACCGGCCAGACCGGCGTCGAGATGGAAGCGCTGGTCGCGGTCTCGATCGCGTGCCTGACGATCTACGACATGGTCAAGGCGGTCGAGCGCGGCATGCGTATCGAGGGCGTTCGCCTGCTGCAAAAAAGCGGCGGCAAGTCCGGCGACTACCGCGCGGAAGGCGCATGATCTCGAAAAGTGGGAACCGGTTTTCGAACAAGATCATGCGCAAAGAGAAAAAATCATGGCTCTGATGACGGTCGCCGAAGCGTTGCAACGCGTGCTGGCCGATGCGCGCCCCCTGCCGCTGGAGACGGTGGCGCTCAATGACGCGCTCGGCCGGGTGCTGGCGCAAGATCTGACCGCGCAGCGCACCCAGCCGCCGGCTGCCGTGTCGGCCATGGACGGTTACGCGGTGCGCGCCGCCGATGTGGCGCAGGCGCCGGTCAAATTGAAACTGATCGGCGAAGTCGCCGCCGGCCACCCTTTCGATGGAGAGGTCAAAGCCGGCGAGATCGCACGCATTTTCACCGGCGGCGTGGTGCCGAAAGGCGCCGACACCGTGGTGATCCAGGAGCTCGCCGCGCGCGTCGGCGATACGGTCACGTTCCAGAAGCCCACGGCCAAGGGCCGCAATGTGCGCGGCCAAGGCATCGACTTCACGCAAGGGCAAACCTTACTCAGCAAAGGCCGCCGCCTCACCGACCGCGACGTGATGCTGGCCGCGGCAATGAACTACCCGCGCTTGAGCGTGCACCGCCGTCCAAAAGTCGCGGTGCTGGGCACCGGCGACGAACTGGTAGCGCCCGGCACCAGCCTCAAGCCCGGCGAGATCGTCTATTCCAACGGTTTTGCACTGATGGCGCTGGCGGGTAACGAAGGCGCCGAGGTGAGCGATTTCGGCATCGCCCGCGACAAGGTCGAGGACATCGCGGCGGCGGTGCGGCGGGCGCGCGATGGCGGCGCCGACATTCTGCTGACCAGCGGCGGTGCTTCCGTGGGCGAGCACGATCTGGTGCAGCGGGCGCTTGCCGCCGAAGGGCTCGACCTGTCGTTCTGGCGGGTGGCGCTGCGGCCCGGCCGGCCGATGATGCACGGCAGACTGGGGCCCATGCAGGCGCTGGGCGTGCCGGGCAACCCGGTCTCGTCTTATGTCTGCGCCTTCCTGTTCCTGGTGCCGCTGATCCGCCGCCTCTCCGGCCGCGCGGACTTAGAGCACGTCCCTGAGTGGGCCCTGCTTGGCCGTAACTTGCCGGCCAATGACGAGCGGGCCGACTACCTGCGGGCGACGCTTTCCGAGGGACCGGACGGCCCCATAGCCATCCCGCTGCCGGCTCAGGACAGTTCCCTAATGGCCCCGTTGGCCAAAGCCGATTGCCTGCTGATTCGTGAACCAAACGCGCCCGCGGCGAGTTCCGGTTCACGATGCGTCATCCTTAAGCTCGCCCTGTAGCGGCCTTTCGACTTTTTCACTCCAAATTAAATGGTTGCAGAACACATATGGAACGGATAGTGTCCGTTCATGATTTGTTTCTGACTGGTACCACAAATGGGCCCGGTCGAGACGGGGAGAGACAGATGTTGACCCGCAAGCAATTCGAGCTCCTGCGCTTCATCCACGAGCGGCTGACCGAGGCGGGCGTGCCTCCCTCCTTCGACGAAATGAAGGACGCCCTCGACCTGCGGTCCAAGTCCGGCATCCACCGGCTCATTACGGCCCTGGAGGAGCGCGGCTTCATCCGCCGCCTGCCCAACCGGGCGCGCGCCATTGAAGTGATCAAGCTGCCCGACTCGGTCGCCCACGGCATCAGCGGCGGCCGCTCGCGCGGATTTACCCCCAGCGTGATCGAGGGCGACCTCGGCCGGGTGCGCGCCGCCTCCGCCAACCCCAATGACCAGGACGAGAACAGCACCCGCCCGATCGCGGTGCCGGTGATGGGCCGTATCGCCGCGGGCACGCCGATCGAGGCGATCCAGACACGCAGCCATGTCATCAACATGCCGCCCGATTTGTTGTCGGCCGGCGAGCATTTCGCGCTGGAAGTGCGCGGCGACAGCATGATCGAGGCCGGCATTCTCGACGGCGATATAGCGCTGATCCGCAAGACCGAGGCGGCCGAGACTGGTGACATCGTGGTGGCGCTGATCGACGACGAGGAAGCCACCCTCAAGCGGTTCCGCCGCCGCGGCGCCTCGATCGCGCTGGAGCCGGCCAACACCTCCTACGAAGTGCGGATTCTGCCGCCCAACCGCGTCCGCATTCAGGGCAAACTCGCCGGGCTGTTCAGGCGGTACTAGCCGCTAATCCCCCGCTTACAGATCCGTCCCTACGCGGCGTCACGTCCGGCACAATTGGCCGTAACGGCGCGGTCGTATTTTCGTCTAAGGCGCTCGGGGCCCCGCGCCCAAGGCCGCTCATGGTTTGACGGCCGCGCGTTCGATTGCTCGAAATGATTCCTCATCCAGCGCAGCGCCAACGCGCCATTGGCGCGCCAGATCTTGCGGAACGCGGGTAGTTAGCCCGCCGTTTTTTCCTTGGCCGCATCTTTGGCCATGTCCTTGGCCATGTCCTTGGCCATGTCCTTGCCGAAGGTGTCTCGTAGCCCAACGGTACGGTTGAATACCGGCTTGTCCGGCGCTGAATCCGGATCGAGACAGAAATAGCCATTGCGCTCGAACTGCACCGGCACTTCGGGTTTGGCGCCGGCCAGCGCCGGCTCAAGACGAGCGCCAGCGAGGACTTCGAGCGAATTCGGGTTGAGATCGGCGGCGAAGCCCTCCCCGCCGGTCGGATCGGGTTTGCTGAACAGCGGATTGTACAGCCGCACCTCCGCGGGAATCGAATCCGCCGCCGAGACCCAGTGCATGGTGGCTTTGACCTTGCGGCCGTCCGGCGCGTTGCCGCCTTTGGTCGCGGGATCGTAGGTGCAGCGCAGTTCGCTCACATCGCCCTTGGCATTTTTCACGACTTCGCGGCAGGTGAGGAAATAGGCGTAGCGCAGCCGCACTTCGTTACCGGGCGACAACCGGAAGAACTTTTTCGGAGGGTTCTCCATGAAGTCGTCCTGCTCGACAAAGAGTTCGCGGCTGAATTTGATCTTGCGCGTGCCCGCCGTCGGATCGTCGGGATGATTGACCGCCTCTAACTCCTCACTCTGCCCCTCCGGGTAATTCTCAATCGTCACCTTGAGTGGCTTGAGCACCGCCATGCGCCGCAGCGCCGTTTTGTTGAGCGCCTCGCGCACCGAAAATTCGAACATGCCGACATCGACCAGGCTGTTGGCCTTGGCGACGCCGATGCGCTTGATGAAATCGCGGATCGCTTCCGCCGGCACGCCGCGTCGGCGCAATCCGGCGATGGTCGGCATGCGCGGATCGTCCCAGGCGGTCACATGGCCATCGCGCACCAGCGTCGTAAGCACGCGCTTTGAGAGCACGGAGTAAGTGAGGTTGAGCCGGGCAAATTCGTACTGATGCGGCCGCGACGGAACCTTCAAGTTCTCAAGGCACCAGTCATACAGCGGCCGATGGTCCTCGAACTCGAGCGTGCAAATCGAATGGGTGATGCCCTCGATGGCGTCGGACTGGCCGTGCGCAAAATCGTAGCTCGGATAGATTTTCCACGTGGTGCCGGTGCGCGGATGCGGCGCGTGCAAAATCCGGTACAGCACCGGATCACGCAAATTGATGTTGCCGCTACCCATGTCGATCTTGGCGCGCAGCACGCGCGCGCCATCAGGAAATTCTCCAGCGCGCATGCGACGAAACAAATCGAGGTTTCCTTCGACGCCGCGGTCGCGGAATGGACTGTTCTTGCCGGGATCGGTCAGCGTGCCGCGGTTTGAGCGGATATCATCCTGGCTCTGGTCGTCGACATAGGCTTTGTCGGCGCGGATCAGGTCTTCGGCCCAGCCGTAGAGCCGCTCGAAATAATCCGACGCATGGTAGAGGTGCTTGCCCCAATCGAAGCCGAGCCAGCGCACGTCGCGCTTGATGGCGTCGATATATTCCTGCTCTTCCTTGGCCGGGTTGGTGTCGTCAAAGCGCAGATTACAGTGACCGCCGAATTCCTGCGCGATACCGAAATTCAAGCAGATCGATTTTGCGTGGCCGATATGCAGGTAGCCGTTCGGCTCCGGCGGAAAGCGGGTGACCACAGCTTTGACCCGCCCGGCGTCGAGATCGGCTTTGACGATGTCGCGGATAAAGTCGCGGCCCGCTTCTGCTGTCGCGCCGTTTGGTCTATCGTCGGTCGTCATGCTTCCTCGAGCTCTGAGTCCAAGCCTCTGCGCCTATGCCATGACGTGCCGCGCCGCTCGATGTCAATTGCACTGACAATTTCCGTTCAAATTATGGTACAGGGCGCGTAATGAGCGAGCCCGTCATCACCCGTTTTGCGCCGTCTCCCACCGGCTTTCTCCATAT
The DNA here is from genome assembly GCA_035648555.1 of Pseudolabrys sp. GTDB lineage: Bacteria > Pseudomonadota > Alphaproteobacteria > Rhizobiales > Xanthobacteraceae > Pseudolabrys. Next base: position 149,841 of record DASRLF010000038.1, on the reverse strand, counting down.
CGGCGGCGGGCGCACCGCGCTGTTCAACTGGCTCTATGCGCGCCGCTATGGCGGCAAGATGCTGCTGCGCATTGAGGACACCGACCGCGAACGCTCGACGGCCGCGGCCATCGCCGCCATCATCGACGGGCTGACCTGGCTGGGGCTCGCCTGGGACGGCGAAATCGTGTTCCAGTTTTCGCGCGCAGCGCGCCACCGCCAGATCGCCGAGCAATTGCTTGGCCAGGGTAAGGCCTATCATTGCTATGCCTCCCCAGAGGAACTCACCGCTATGCGTGAGGCTGCGCGCCGCGAGGGCCGCGCCAAGCTCTATGACGGCCGCTGGCGCGACCGCGGCTCGTCCGAGGCCCCGCCGGGCGTCAAGCCGGTGATCCGCCTCAGGGCGCCTCAGACCGGCGAGGTCGTGATCGAGGACCAGGTGCAGGGCCGCGTGGTCTGGCAGAACTCCGATTTGGACGACCTGGTGCTGCTGCGCTCCGACGGCACACCCACGTACATGCTGGCGGTGGTGGTGGACGATCACGACATGAACGTGACCCACATCATTCGCGGCGACGACCATCTCACCAACGGGGCACGGCAGAAACATATCTATGAGGCGCTCGGCTGGACCGTGCCGATGATGGCGCATATCCCGCTGATTCACGGGCCTGACGGCTCCAAGCTGTCCAAGCGTCATGGCGCACTCGGCGTCGACGCCTACCGGGCGATGGGCTACCTGCCGGCAGCCATGCGCAATTATCTGGTCCGCCTTGGGTGGGCGCATGGCGATCAGGAGATTTTCTCAACCGAAGAAATGATCGCAGCGTTCGATCTGCCGCAGATTGGCCGTTCGCCTGCGCGTTTCGATTTCGCCAAGCTGGAAAGCCTCAACGGCCACTACATCCGCGCCAGCGCTGATGCCGATTTGATAACCGCACTGGAAGGCCTGCTGCCGCATATCGCCGGCGGCCAGCAACTGGCCAGTAAGATGACCCCCGTGCTGCGCGCCAAACTCCTCACCGCCATGCCGGCGCTGAAGGAACGCGCCAAGACCTTGGTCGAACTATTTGATGCAACTCGCTTTCTCTGGGCAAGCCGCCCGCTCGAATTGAATGACCAGGCCAAGGCTCTGCTCACGCCCGAGGCCAAAATAGCGACCGCTGCCTTGCTGCCGGAATTGGTTGCAATCAGCGAATGGACGCCCGGGGCAATCGAATCCGTGGTGCGCGGTTACGCCGAGCGCGCCGGACTCAAGCTCGGTGCGGTGGCGCAACCGCTGCGCGCGGCGCTGACGGGGCGGACCACCTCGCCACCGATTTTCGATGTGCTGGCCGTGCTGGGCAAGGAAGAAAGCCTAGCCCGCTTGCGGGACCAGACGGGCTAACGCAGCGGCCAAAGCCATGCCTATATAGCGGGGAACGGTGCACCTGCTCTATCTTGCGCCACCCTATCTTGCAGCGCACAATACAGTGAGATACGCCAAAGCGCCGCTAATTCGAGGGCTGATTCATGGACGCCAAGACGGCTGCGAAAACCGACGCCAAGACTGATACCAAGACCGATACCAAGACTGATACCAAAACCAAGACCGGCACTATCACCGTCGGCAATAAGAACTGGGATTTCCCGGTTTACGACGGCACCATTGGGCCACAGGTGGTCGACATCGCCAAGCTCTACGGCGAGAGCGGCATGTTCACCTACGACCCCGGCTTCACCTCGACGGCAAGCTGCGAGTCCAAGATCACTTACATCGACGGCGACGAGGGTATCCTGCTCTATCGCGGCTATCCGATCGAGCAACTCGCCGAGCACGGCGACTTCCTCGAGACCTGCTACCTGCTGCTTTATGGCGAACTGCCGACGCCGGCGCAGAAAGCCGATTTCGACTACCGCGTCACCCGGCATACCATGGTTCATGAGCAGATGAGCCGGTTCTACCAGGGCTTCCGCCGCGACGCGCATCCGATGGCGGTGATGACCGGCTGCGTCGGCGCACTGTCGGCGTTCTATCACGACTCTACCGACATTTCCGATCCGACCCAGCGCATGATCGCCTCATTGCGTATGATCGCGAAAATGCCGACGCTGGCCGCCATGGCGTTCAAATATTCGATCGGCCAGCCCTTCGTTTATCCGAAGAACGACCTCGACTATTCGACCAACTTTTTGCGTATGTGCTACGCGGTGCCGACTGAGGACTACAAGGCAAACCCGGTGCTGGCGCGCGCCATGGATCGTATTTTCATCCTGCACGCCGATCACGAACAGAATGCCTCGACCTCGACGGTGCGGCTGGCCGGCTCGTCCGGCGCCAATCCGTTCGCCTGCATCGCCGCCGGCTGCGCTTGTCTGTGGGGTCCTGCGCATGGCGGCGCCAACGAAGCCGCGCTGAACATGCTGCGCGAGATTGGCACGGTCGACCGCATTCCGGAATTCATCAAACGCGCCAAGGACAAAAACGATTCATACCGACTGATGGGCTTCGGACATCGCGTCTACAAGAATTACGACCCGCGCGCCAAGATCATGCAAAAAACCTGCCACGAGGTTCTGGCCGAGCTCGGCATCAAGGACGATCCGTTACTCGACGTCGCCATGGAGCTCGAAAAGATCGCGCTGCACGACGATTATTTCCTGGAGAAAAAGCTCTATCCGAATATCGACTTCTATTCGGGCATCACTCTAAAGGCGATGGGCTTCCCGACTACGATGTTCACCGTGCTTTTTGCCGTGGCACGCACCGTGGGCTGGATCGCGCAGTGGAAGGAAATGATCGAGGATCCCAAGCAGAAGATCGGCCGGCCGCGCCAGCTTTATACCGGCGCCACGCAACGCGATTACGTGCCGATTTCGCGAAGGAAATCCTAACTGCCTTTGCCGTTCGTACTCTTGCCGTTGAGTTTCGGCGCTTTCGCGCCGTCGTACGACCACTGCACGTAGATGCTGGCCCAGGTGAAGCCGCCGCCGAAGGCGGCGAGCACCATGCGATCGCCACACTTTAATCTCGGCTCGTAGTCCCACAGACAGAGCGGGATAGTGGCGTTGGTTGTGTTGCCGTATTTGTTGATAGTCACCATCACCTTTTCCATAGGCAGGCCCATGCGATCGGCCGTGGATTCGATGATTCGATTATTAGCCTGGTGAGGCACCAGCCAGTCGATCATATCGGCGCGCAGATTATTGCGTTTCATGATCTCGCCGGCCACCTCGGCCATCTTGGCAATGGCGAATTTGTAAACCGCGGCGCCTTCCTGATGAATATAATGCAGGCGCTTGGCAACCGTCTCGGCCGTGGGCGGCATGCGGCTGCCGCCGGCCTTCTGATGCAGATGGATCATGCCGGAGCCGTCGGAGCGGATCAGCGCGTCCATGATACCGGTGCCGTCGACGCTTGGTTCCAGCAGCACAGCGCCGGCGGCGTCGCCGAACAGCACGCAGGTTGCGCGGTCGGTGTAATCGACGATCGACGACATCTTGTCGGCGCCGACCACGACAATCTTGCGCGCGGCGCCGCTGGCGATAAATTGCGACGCGATGGTGAGCGAATAGAGAAAACCAGAACAGGCCGCCTGCACGTCGAATGAGCCGACGTTTTTGATGCCGACCATGTCGCAGATCAGATTTGACGTCGAAGGAAACTGCATGTCCGGCGTGGTGGTGGCGCAGATCAGAAGATCGACCTCCTCCGGCCTGGTGCCGGTCTTCTGCAGCAGTCCGCGCACGGCTTCCGCGCCCATGTGCGAACTGCCCAAGCCCTCGCCTTTGAGGATATGGCGCTCCTTGATGCCGGTGCGTTCAGTGATCCAGGCGTCGCTAGTGTCCACCATGCGCGCCAATTCCGCATTGGTCAGCAGGTCCGGCGGCACGTAGCCGTGGACAGCGGTGATCGCAGCGCGGGGGGAAAGGGTCAAAGGCGAAGATTCCAATTAACCGCCAAGGGATAAGCCGATTTGGCCAATCGAGGCAAATTACGCTTTTGGGGGCGCGGATGCCACCGCTTCGCGCCCAAGTCGGTTAAGACCGCCGGCGCAATCGAGCACTACGGCGGCGGCGCGGTCACTGGGGACGCCCTTGCCGATGCCCATGATGCCATCAAGCCGGCCGAAGACCTCAATCTGCCGCCGTCGCTCTGGCGTATCGGCGAAAAGCGGCACCAATGCGGTTGCCAGCGCCTCGGCCGTGCAGGCCCTCTGGATGAATTCGGGCACCGGCCGTTCCTCACCCAGCACCAGATTGGCGAGGATGACAGTATTGACCTTAAGCAGCGTCCGGGCGACCGCCTCTTCGACCAAGGGCACTTTGTAGGCGGTGACCATGGGAACTCCGGCGAGCGCCAATTCAAGCGTCGAGGTGCCCGATTTAACGAGGGCGGCGCGCGCGGTCCGGAATGCCGCGTGTTTTTCATCCGCGTCGACAACCACGCGCGCGGAGATACGCCAGGTCGCTACCGCAGCCCGCACTTCATTGGCAAGCCACGGTACCGCAGGCACGGCAACTTCAAGCGCGCCGACGTGCGCGGCGGTGAGCGCCACCGCCTCGCCGAAGACGTTCGCCATTCGGCGGATTTCTCCGCCACGGCTGCCCGGCAGCACCAGCAGTAAAGGCGGGTCGCTGCGCCGCCGGCGCGCCTCCTCTGCATTGGGCCGCAGATCGTCGAGCTGTTCGATCAGCGGATGGCCGACATAGGTGCAGGGCGGCCCGCCCAGTTCGCGCATCACCTTCGGCTCGAACGGCAGCAGCGCCAATACATGGTCAACGTAGCTTTTCATCGCGCGTGCGCGGCCGGAACGCCAAGCCCATACCGAAGGGCAGACGTAATCGATAGTCGAGATCCCCGGCGCGCGGGCGCGCACGCGACGCGCCACGCGATGAGTGAATTCCGGACTGTCGATGATGACCAGCACGTCGGGCGTGGCCGCCACCACCGCGTCAGCGGTGTCGCGAATGCGCCGTACGATTTTAGGCAGGCTCGCTATGATTTGGACAAAGCCGATGATCGCAAGCTCACCGAGCGGAAACAGGCTGGTCACGCCGAGGGCCGCCATTTGCGCGCCACCAACGCCGGAAAATCGTGCCTCGGGATTGCGCCGCCTGATGGCGGCGATCAGCGCTGCGCCCAGCCGGTCGCCCGACTCCTCGCAGGCCACCAGAAATATGTGTGGGCTCATCGCTTGGCCTCGGCCGGCGTACCGATGACGAAAATATTGGCGCGGTCGGCCGCCTGGGTTAGCAGTGCCGGTTCGGCGATGATGGTCGAGCCCGCGACAACGGCGATGCCGGCAAGTCCGGCGCGTGCCGCTCCGTCGACGGTCTTCGGACCGATCGACGGCAGATCGAAACGCCGGTCCTGCCCCGGTTTTGGCGCCTTCACCAGAACCCCGCTGCCAGACGCACTGCGCACACGACCGTTGGCGCGCATTTCCGCAACTCGCGCCAGCATCTGGTCGGTGCCTTCCGCCGCCTCTACCGCCAGCACGTGCTTGCCCGCCACCACCGCGGCTTGCCCCACGTCGAACGGTCCGCTGGCCCGCAAGTAATCGAGACCCAAAGCGATATCGGCGCGATCGCGCTCACCAGCCTGCACACGGCCCAGAGTGCCCTCCGGCATCAGGATCTCCGGCGCCACCTCGTGGGCGCCGAGTAAACGGAAGCCATAGTACTCGAACAGGCGTGCAATATTCGACAACAAGTGATCGTCGCCGCCGCGAAAGGCCGACAGAACACGCGGCAGGAACCTGAGGGTCGTGAAATCGATACGGATCTGCCAGAGCGCCGGCCGCACGAGCGAACCGATGAACACGACATCGCGGCAACCCGCGGCGCGCATGAGCCGTAGAAACTTGCTGCTCTGGCCGAGATAAAGCCAGTGATGCGGCCGCTGGTCGAACTCGGCCGGATTGGCGGCGCCGCGCAGTGGAAACAACACCACTGCACGCCCGCGGCTGGCAACTGAATCCGCCACCGCAAGCGGCAGGCTGCCGCCGCCGCAAACCAGCGCAAGCGGGCCTTCTTTGCCTGAGGCCGGCGCGGCGCTCATGCGTCCTCTTCGTCCGCCCCGGCTTTACCGCGCTTACCCATCGTCAAAGGCCGCTTACCGGCGCGAATGAAGTCGATCATTTTGCCGACATGGGCATTGCCGGCACATTCGCTGGCGACGCGCTCGAGCCGGGCGCGGAATTCGCCGTCGCCGAAAAACAGTGCACGAAAGGCGGAGCGATAGCCATGGACGTCGGCCTTGGCAAAGCCGTTCCGGCGCATGCCGATTACGTTAAGGCCGACCAGCTGGCCAAACGGCGCTCCCTCCACCATGCCCCAGGGAATGACATCGGCGCGCGCGCCGCTAAGCCCCACGATCATGGCGCCTTCCCCGATGCGCGTAAATTGACGCACCGCCGCGCTGCCGCCGAACACCGCATGGTCGCCAACGGTGACGTGGCCAGCCAACAGGACGTTGTTGGCAAACACGACATTTTTGCCGACTTTGCAATCGTGTCCGACATGAGTGCCGACCATCAGAAAGCAATGGTCGCCAACCTCGGTGACGCCGCCGCCATCCTCGGTGCCAGTGTTCATGGTGACGTTTTCACGGATATCGCAGCCGGCGCCGATCACGAGCCGGGTCGGCCCGCCGCGATAGTGTACCGATTGCGGCGGCGAACCGAGCGAGGCGAACGGGCGAATGACGGTCCTCGGACCGATCGTGGTGTGGCCGGTGAGATTGACGTGCGCCAGCAGGCAGCAGCCGTCGCCGATCGTCACATGCGGGCCGATCGTGCAATACGGACCGATGCTCACGTCGGCTCCGATCGACGCGCCGGTCTCGATCCGCGCCGAGGCATCGATAATGCCCACGCTCATGCATCGCCAATCATGGCGCCGACTTGCGCTTCGGCAACAATGCGGCCAGCCACTTTGGCCTCGCCGCGGTACCACCACATGCTCCCGCGCTGCGAGATCTTGTTCATATGGTATTCGATGACGTCGCCCGGATATACCGGCTTACGAAATTTAGCCTTGTCGATGGTCAGAAAAAACACCGCTTTGGGCTGCATCGTTTGCAGCTTGATCAGGCAAAGCACGCCGGCCGTCTGCGCCATGCCTTCGATCATCAAGACGCCCGGAAATACCGGATTGCCGGGAAAGTGTCCTTGAAAATGCGGCTCGTTTGCCGTCACGTTCTTGATCCCGATGCCGTGATCGTCGCCCTGGATGTCGATCACCCGGTCAACCATAAGAAACGGGTAGCGGTGGGGCAGCAATTTCAGCACCACCGAGATGTCGGCCACTTCCAAGTTGGTGAGGGGCTTATCCATGGCCGTTATCTCATTTGTCCGCCGCGGCGCTGCGTCTACCGCGCGCCATTCGCTCGATCGTCATGATCTCGCGGAACCACTGTGCCATCGGTTTCGCCGGCGAGCCACCCCAGCGAGCCCCGGCTGGGACCGGACCATTGACATTACTGACGGCGGCAATCTGCGCGCCCTCACCGATCGTTACGTCGTTCTTTACCGCGACGCGTCCTGCGAGCACAACGAAATCCTCAAGCGTCGCACTGCCGGCAATTCCCACCTGCGACACCAAGACACAGTGGCGACCGATACTTACGTTATGGCCGACCTGGACCAGGTTGTCGATTTTTGTGCCCTCGCCGATCACGGTATCGCGAATGGCGCCACGATCGATGGTAGTGCCGGAGCCGATTTCGACATCGTCCTGGATGATGACGCGTGCGACCTGCGGAATTTTCAAATGGCCGCCGGCGCCCATCACAAAGCCGAAGCCGTCCTGGCCGATCTTGCAACCCGGATGGATGATAACGCCATCGCCGACCAGCGTGTCGGTGATGACGGCCCCGGCGCCGATCGAGCAATTGCGCCCGATCCGCACGTCGGCTCCGATCACGGCGTTGGCGCCGATGACGGTGCCGCTGCCGATCTCGGCGCGCGGCCCGATCACCGCCCCCGGCTCGATAGTTGCACCGCTTTCGAGCCGCGCGGTCGGATGCACGTGAGCGCCGGCCGTCTGCCCCGCCTCGGCGAGCGACGACGGCCGCAGCGCATGGGGAAACAATTCGCGCGCCACCATGACGAAGGCGCGAAACGGCTCGGGCACGACGAGTGCCGGCACCGCCGCTGGCAGATGCCTGGCAAGCACTTCCGTCGTGAAGCAGGCACCGGCATGGGTGGCGCCCGCCGCCGTGGCGTATTTGTTGTGGTCGAGGAAGCTAACGGCGCTGGGCGATGCACGACTAAGCGGGGCCACATCGACGATACGCCGGCCCAGCGCCGGCGCCGCTGGCGGCGGCGCCCCGGTCAATGCGGCGATCTCGGCCAGCGTGAGGCCGCGCGCGTGTCGTTGGAATAGCGGCTCGCTCATGCCGTCACTGCCATGCCGCCATGCGCGGCCAAGGTCAGAACTTGGTGCCGCCGCTGAAGCGGAAGAACTGCGTGTGGTCGTAGCTTGCCTTGGTCACGGCGTAGGCAAAATCGAAACGCAGGGGCCCAAGCGGCGAGTCCCAGATCAAGCCCATGCCGACCGACGAACGGATCGTCTTGTCGTCGGCGACCTGCAACGTTTCGCCGGTGACCGCCCATGAAGTCTCGCTCTGGTAATTCCAGAGCGAGCCGGCATCGGCGAAGGCGGCCACCTTGATGCCGATTTCCTTCGGCAGGAAGTAAAGCGGCGTCTGCGCCTCGAAACTCGCACCCCAGAACATGGTGCCGCCAAGAGCATCCTGGGTAGTGAACGGCGACACGTCACGGGGGCCGATGCCGGACGGCGCGAAGCCGCGCACCAGGTTCGGGCCCATCTGGAAGTTATCCAGCATACGAATGCTTTGACCGCCCCAGCCGTTCATGACGCCGCCCTGCAAATGCAGCACACCGACGATGTCCGGGAACAGTTCGTAGTAGTTGCGAACATCGCCGGTCGAGCGGATGAAATTCACGTCGCCGCCAACGCCCGCAATGTCCTGCTTGAGTTCGAGATAGAGGCCTTTGGTCGGGCTCTTGTTGTTGTCGAGGGTGTTATAGGACAGCGAGTAGCCGACCAATGACACAACCACGGGGCCTTTAGACAGCTCGATACGAACTGGCAGCGATGCTTCGCCGTCGGCGTAACATTCGTCAGGCAGGCCGAGCGCAAAATTTAGAGGATTCAAGAGATGCGGGTTGTATCCAACTGGAGGCCCCCCAAACAGCTCCCCTGAAGGACTTTGACAATTATTCAAATAATCCGGCAGCGAGACTTCCTGCTGGTAAATCGAATAGTGCGGCGCAAACGCGATTTCTTCCGACAGCGCAAAGCCAAGACGCAAGTTCACGCCAACCGTTTGCGTATTGTAGGAGACGTAGGACGTCGCCAAAGTCTGTCGCGCAAAAAGGTCGATGCCGCCCGCCATGCGATAGCCAAGCAGATAGGGCTCGGCGAAATTCAGTTCGAAGCCGCGCGCATACTGGCCGTAGGTCACCGTCGCCTTGGCGAATTGGCCCCGGCCCAGCAAATTGCGATCGGCCACACTAGCCGAAGCCAGGAAACCATCACTGGTTGAATAACCACCCGAGATCGAGAACTCGCCGGTCGGCTGTTCCTCGACATCGACATTGATCACGACGCGATCGGGAGCCGAACCCGGTTCGTTGGTGATCTTGACGGTTTTGAAGTAGTTCAGATTCTTCAATCGGCGCTCAGCGCGATCGACCAGCGCGCGGTTATAGGCATCGCCCTCGCCGAGATCGAATTCGCGGCGAATCACGTAGTCGCGGGTTCGCGTATTGCCGCGAATATTGATGCGCTCGATATAGGCGCGGGCACCTTCGTCGAGCACGAAAGTGAGATTGATGAGCTTGCGCTCGAAATCGCGGTCACCGCGCGGGCGCACGCTGGCGAAGGCGTAGCCACGCTTGGCAGCCTCGATCGTCATTGACTCAATGCTCTTCTCGACCAGATCGGCGTTGTAAATATTGCCCGCGCCGATCTTGAGGCCGCCACGCAGCGAGACCGGATCAATCGAGTGGACGTTCGATATGACGTCGATAGTGCCGACGCGATATTGGGTGCCTTCATCGATGGTGAAGGTGACGATGAAGCCTTTCTTGCCCGGGTCGTATTCGCCGACTGCCGAAACGATGCGCACGTCGGCATAGCCGTTCTTGAGATAGAACCGGCGCAACAGATCGCGGTCGGCTTCCACGCGATCCGGATCGTAGATGTCGGTGCTTTGCAGGAAGCTGAGCCAATTGCTCTCCGAGATCTTAATCACGTCCTTCAGGCGGCCGTTCGAGAACGCGCGGGTGCCGACGAATCGGATTTCCCGGACGCCAGTCTTCTTGCCCTCGGTGATCTCAAACACCAGATCGACGCGGTTGTTCGGCAATTCGATGATCTTTGGATCGACCTTGACGTCGAAGCGGCCGTTGCGATGATAAATTTCGATGATCCGCTGAACGTCGGCCTGCACCGTCGGGCGCGACAAGGTGCCGCGCGGCTTCGACTGCACCTCGGCCTTGAGCTGCTCGTCTTTGGCTTTCTTGTTACCTTCGAAAGCGACGCGATTGATCACCGGATTCTCGACCACGGTGATCACCAGTCGGCCGCCAACGTGATCGGTACGCACGTCCTGAAACAGCCCGGTGGCGACGAGCGCCTTGAGCCCTTCGTTTTCCTGCTCGGCGGTCAGCTGGCCGCTGGGGCCAGCCTTGAAATAGGTGCGGACAGTGTCGGTCTCAACGCGCCGATTGCCGCGTACCTCAATGGAATTGGCCGATTGCGCGGACGCAACGCCCGAGGACGCCACGCTCACGATCCCAGCTCCCACAGAGATACCCCCGAGGACCAAACAGCAAACGGCTAGTCCCCGTAAAACCCGCACACCAAGTCCCATGCGCTACGCGCCTTTATTGATCCTCGCGGCCGCCCCCGCAGCGGATTCGACAGTCTTTCGGGTCACTTTTGCCAGCGTTGTACAGCGTTTTATAGGCACTGCAAACGAACTTCCCGGCCCAAGTTTCCCTTTTCCCTCAGAAAGTTGCAGGTCGGCAACGATTACGAGGTCGCGAGGTGTAGAATGTCATTAAAGGTTGCAAATATCATCAACATGACCACGATCGCCAAGCCGATCCTGAACCCAACCTCCTGGGAACGCTCGGACAGGGGGCGACCGCGGGCCGCTTCGATTCCATAGAACAAAAGGTGACCACCATCGAGCAGCGGGATTGGGAATAAGTTCAGCAACCCGATCGAAACCGACAAAACCGCGGTCAGGTGGATCAGCGCGACAAAGCCTGCCGAGGCAACTTGGCCGGAGATCTGCGCGATGCGGATCGGACCGCCGAGCTGATCGGCGGATTCACGTCCGGCGAAGATACCGCCGATGTATGAAATCGTGCGGTCGACCACGAACCAGGTCTCCTGCACGCCCATGACGACGGCCTGCAATGGATTGACCTTCTGGGTCTTGATATCGCCGGGCGCCATCGAACGGCTGATGCCAAGCACGCCGAGCCGGTGCACGTTGCCGAAATTATCCTTCAGCTCCTTGAGCTCTGGCGTAGCTTTGAGCGTGACGTGAACGCCGCCGCGCTCGACCTCGATAGTAAGCGGGTCGCCGGCGTTGATGCTGACGATGCGCTGCATCTCCGCAAAACTGTCGATGTTCTCGCCGTTTATGGCGACCACCAAGTCGCCGGGCTGGAAGCCGGCCGCCTGCGCGGCGCTATTGGGTTGCACGGTATCGACGCGGGCGCTGGTAATCTGCCGGCCGAAAATCATGAAAACAGCGGCGAAAATGACGATTGCGAGGATGAAATTCGCGATCGGACCAGCCGCCACTACCGCGGCGCGTGGGCCGACCGGTTTGTGGATAAAGCTGACCGCCTTTTCGGCCTCGGTCATGTTGGCGGCGGCCACATGATCAGGCTTGCTCGCCGCGTTCTCGTCGCCAAGGAATTTCACATAGCCGCCGAGCGGGACCGCGGAGAGTTTCCAGCGCGTGCCGTAACGGTCGTAAAAGCCGACGATTTCGGGCCCGAAACCAATCGAAAACGTCAGCACTTTGATGCCGCACAGCCGAGCCACCAGAAAATGGCCAAGCTCATGAAAAAACACGACAATTGTAAGGACAAACAGGAATGGAACCAGGTAGCCGGCGAGATTGCCGCCGAACGCCCCCAAGCCACCCATAATTCCGTCGAAACTCATCACACCCTCATCCCCGCCCCGTATGGCGTGCACATCGTTACTGGAAGCTTACTAGGATGACTTTACGGCAATTTCGGGCAAGAGGTCTAAGGCTATACTTCTAGCAATATGGTCAACGGCAACGGCGGCCTCGATGTCGGCCAGTTCGGATAAAAGGCCCTGTGCCGCAGCCTTATCCAGCGTTGCCTCGACCAGCGCCGGAATACCTGAAAAACCGATACGGCCGGCGATAAATTCGCCGACGGCGATCTCATTGGCCGCGTTAAGCACGGTGGGCGCTGCCCCAGCCGTTGCCATGGCACGCCGCGCCAATGCCAGGGCCGGAAACCGGGCGGTATCGGGGGCCTCGAAGGTCAATTCGCGGACCTGTGCCAAATCGAGGCGAGCCGCCGGCCCGTCCATCCGGCGCGGCCAAGCCAGACAATGGGCGATCGGAATGCGCATGTCGGGCGATCCGAGTTGGGCCACCACCGAGCCGTCGCGGAATTCGACCAGCCCATGCACCACCGACTGCGGATGAACCAGCACGTCGATCTCGGCCGGCTGGAGCGCGAACAGATGATGTGCCTCGATTAATTCGAGGCCCTTGTTCATGAGGCTCGCTGAATCGACGGTCACCTTCGGACCCATCGTCCAGTTGGGGTGACGCAGCGCCTGCTCCGGCGTCGCCGCCTTGATCGCTGCCAGAGACCAGGTGCGAAACGGCCCGCCCGACGCCGTGAGTATCACGCGCTTGACGTCCTCGCGGCTGCCTGCGCTAAGCGCCTGGAAGATCGCGTTGTGCTCGCTATCGACCGGCAGCACGGTCGCGCCGGATTTCGAGGCGCGGCGCATGAACAGCGCGCCGGCACACACCAGGCATTCCTTGTTGGCGAGCGCGACCGTAACACCGCGCTCGATCGCCGCCATCGTCGGCTTCAACCCGACCGCGCCGCTGATCGCCGCCATTACCCAGTCGGCCGGACGATGCGCGGCTTCGAGCAAAGCACCCTCGCCTGCGGCGGCCACGATGCCGCTACCGGCCAACGCATCCTTCAGATCGCCGTAGGCGGCCGGATCGGCGACCACAGCAAATTGCGCGCCGACGTCACGCGCAATTTTTGCGAGCGCCGCCGCGTTGCGCCGCGCGGTGACGGCTTCGATCCGGAAGCATTTCGGTTCGCGCTTGATTAGGTCGAGGGTGCTGGCGCCGACCGAGCCGGTGGCACCCAAGATGGTGACGCGGCGCGGGCCCGCGGCCGGTTGCGGTTTCGACCGGCCAAGACTCGACGGCATAGGGAACGGTTCGGCCATGGCGCTCACCACACCAGCAGACCGGCGCCGGCGCCACTGAAGCCGCCGCGCAACAGACCGATCAGGCAGCCGACAAAGGCGGCGGCCCAGAAGCCGTCAAGGCGATCCATCACTCCGCCATGACCGGGAATGAGCTGACTGGCGTCTTTGGCCCCAAATTGCCGCTTGATCCAGGATTCAAACAGATCCCCGAGCTGCGCCACCACCGACAACAGCAAAGCGACGAGCGCAATCGCGCCGACGCTAAACGAACCAAAACTTTCAGCAAGCAATACGGCGACGATCATTGCGCCGAGCGTGCCGACAACGGCGCCCGACCAGGTTTTTTTCGGACTGACCGCCGGCATCAGTTTCGGGCCGCCGAAAGCGCGGCCGGCGAAATATCCGAGCACATCGGTGGTCCAGACCACCACGAACAAAATCAGCAAGGCAAGGAAGCCGAACTCGCCGCTGCGCAACACCAAAGGCGCCGCCAGCAAGACACCGGCATAGCCGATGCCGGCGATGATCCAGACCGGCCCGGTGACCAGCATGACCCATTCACACAACACCGCGATGGCGGCCGCGGCCCAAAATACCGCGAACGCCCAACCACCCAGATAAGCCGTCAACAGCGCCAGCGGCGCCATCACCGAGGCTGATGCGACACGCAGGGCAAGATTGCTCGCGGCATCGGCCACGGATCAGGACCCGGTCTTCGCGACCAGGCCGCCAAACCGGCGCTCGCGCTGCTGGTATTCGCGGATCGCCGCCTCAAGCGCGGCGCGGTCAAAGTCGGGCCAATAAGTCGGCACGAACACCAGTTCGCTATAGGCCGACTGCCAGAGCAGGAAATTCGACAGCCGCTGCTCGCCGCTGGTTCGGATGACGAGATCGGGATCGGGGATATCCGGCGCGTCGAGAAAACCGCCGACAATGTCCATGGTGACCTCGGACGGCTTGATGCGGCCTTGCGCCACGTCCTCGGCAATGCGTTGCGCCGCACGGGTGATCTCCTGGCGCGCGCCGTAATTGAACGCCACCACCAAAGTGAGACCGTTGTTGTTTTTGGTGAGCTCCTCCGCCTCGACCAGCAGCCGACCTATATCCGGATCGAGCCCATTGCGTTCGCCAATCACCCGCACGCGAACATTGCTCTGATGCAACTCGGCGAGATCGTTGCGGATGAAGCGGCGCAACAGGCCCATCAGCTCGCCGATTTCGTTGGCTGGCCGCGACCAGTTTTCCGAGCTGAACGAGAAAATGGTGATGAACTTGATGCCGATCTCGCCGGCAGCGCGGATGGTCCTGCGCAGCGCCTCAACGCCGCGGCGATGCCCTTCCCCGCGCGGCAGTCCGCGCGCCGCCGCCCAGCGGCCGTTGCCGTCCATGATAATGGCGACGTGGCGCGGCGCCTGCTCGAACGGCGGTGCGACGCTTTTCGGAACCTCGGCCTCGGGCATGGGGTTAGACCTCAGATGGTGAGGATCTCCTTTTCTTTGCCCGCCAGCATATGATCGATCTCGCCAATTCCGGTATCGGTTGCCTTCTGGATATCGGCGGTAAAGCGGTCGTGGTCGTCCTTGCTGATCTTGTGTTCCTTCTCCAGCTTCTTGACCAGATCCATGGCGTCGCGGCGCACATGGCGCACCGCCACGCGCGCGGTCTCGGCGTATTTGTGCGCGACCTTAACCAATTCCTTGCGCCGGTCTTCGTTTAGTTCGGGAATACGCAACCGCAACACTTGACCTTCGGTCGCAGGCGACAGGCCTAGATTGGAATTGACGATCGCCTTTTCGACCGCGTGCACCAGCGAGCGATCCCAGACATTGACGGAGATCATCCGCGGCTCCGGAATGCTAACACTCGCCACCTGATTGAGCGGCATCTGCGAACCGTAGGCATCGACCATCACCGGATCGAGCATGTGGGCGGAGGCGCGGCCGGTACGCAGACCGGACAATTCCGTTTTCAAGACCAAGCTTGCGCCCTGCATGCGGCGCTTGATGTCGTTGATATCGTGCGTTTCGTTTGCCATCGCGGTCCCCCGAACTCGACGCCGCTCAATGAAAGCGGGGTCGGCCTAGCCAATCACCGTCGAGCGGCCCTCGCCGCGTAGAACGGCCTCGATGGCGCCCTTCTCGGCGATCGAGAACACGATGATAGGCATGTGGTTTTCCCGGGCAAGCGCGAAGGCGGTGGAATCCATCACCCGCAGGTCCTTCTCGATTGCTTCCTGGTGACTCAGTTTCTCGTAGCGCTTGGCTTTCGGGTCTTTCTTGGGGTCGGCGGTGTAGACGCCGTCCACATTGGTGGCCTTGAGAACGGCATGGCAATCGAGTTCGGCGGCGCGCAGCACCGCCGTGGTATCGGTGGTGAAGAACGGATTGCCGGTGCCGGCGGCCAGCAGCACGACGCGGCCCTTACCGAGATTCTTCGCCGCACGTTTGCGGTTGTAGGTCTCGCACACTGATGTCATGGCGAGCGCCGACAACGTGCGCGCCTCTCGCCCGGAGCGCTCGATCGCGGCTTCCAGCACCAGGCAATTCATCACGGTCGCCAGCATGCCCATGGTGTCGCCGACCGGGCGCGGCACGCCGCGCGAGGACACTTCAACGCCGCGGAAGATATTGCCGCCGCCGACCACCACGCCGAGTTCGACGCCCATTTTCGCGGCGGCGACCAGATCGGCGGCGATCTTTTCTACCGTCGCCTGGTCGAAGCCGGCGCCATGAGGGCCACCGAATGCTTCGCCCGACAATTTGACGATGACGCGCTTATAGGACGGGCCACTCATTTCTGCGCGATCCGTAGCGCTGCCCGGTCAGCTTTGACCGGCGGCGGCCGCGACCTCGGCGGCGAAATCGGTTTCCTGCTTCTCAATTCCCTCGCCGAGCCCGTAACGCACGAACCCGGTTATCTTGATAGGTCCGCCCACTTTGCCTTCGGCTTCCTTGAGCGCCTGCGCCACGCTCTTGTCCGGCTCATGAACGTAGACCTGCTCGAGCAGGCACACTTCCTTATAGTAGGTCTTGAGGCCCGACTCGACGATCTTGTCGATCACATTGGCAGGTTTTCCCTGCGCCTTGAACTTGTCGGCCAGCACGGCCTTCTCACGCGCCACCACCGCCGGATCGAGGCGGGAGGCGTCGATCGCCTGTGGATTAGAGGCAGCGACGTGCATCGCGATCATTCGGCCGAGGCTGGTCAGCTCGTCTGCCTTGCCGGTTGATTCGAGTGCTACCAGCACGCCTATTTTGCCGAGCCCGTCGACCACCGAGCTGTGCACATAAGCGCCGACCGCGCCCTTGCCGACCGTAAGCGAAGCCGCGCGCCGCAAGGTCATATTCTCGCCGATCTTGGCGATGGTGTCGGCGATCGCTTCCGAGATTGTGATGCTGCCGACTTTGGCGGCCTTGATCTTTTCCACGTCGGTGCCCGACCCGAGCGCCACCCCGGCTATCATCTTCACCAGACCCTGGAACAGGTCGTTGCGGGCCACGAAGTCGGTTTCCGAATTGACCTCGACCACCACGCCTTTGGTGCCCTGCACTTGCACGCCGATGAGGCCTTCGGCCGCGACGCGGCCTGCCTTCTTGGCGGCTTTCGACAGGCCCTTCTTGCGCAGCCAGTCTTGCGCGGCCTGCATCTCGCCGTTGGTCTCGGTGAGCGCAGCCTTGCAATCCATCATGCCGGCGCCGGTCGACTCGCGCAGTTCCTTGACCATCTGAGCCGTAATATTCGCCATTGTCGTTGTTACTCCGCGGTCAGTTCCTTGGCCTTCGCGATCCAGCCATCGACACGGCCGGGCAAGCCCACTTCCTCGCCAACACTATGCGCGGCTTTCTCGTTGAGCCCGGCAATCTGAGAAAAGTGGAAGATGCCGAGATCGTTGAGCTGCTTTTCGATCGCCGGCGATATGCCAGGCAGCTTCTTGAGATCGTCGGCGACACCGCGCGGTCCGGGCAACTGCTCGAAACCGAGATCGCCGGGCGCCGGCGCGATCGGCACCGGCTCGACGATCGGCTTTTCGGCAGCGCCGGCATCGACGCCGGCCTCGCCTTGGGCGCGCGAAATTCCATCAATCGCGGCTTTCGCGACCAGATCGCAATAGAGCGACACCGCACGGCTGGCGTCATCGTTGCCGGGAATGGCGTAGGTGATTCCGGCCGGATCGGAATTGGTATCGACGATGGCCGCTACCGGAATATTCAGCCTGCGCGCTTCCTTGATGGCGATGTCTTCCTTATTGGTGTCGATCACGAACAACAGATCGGGCACGCCGCCCATGTCCTTGATGCCGCCAAGCGAGCGGTCGAGCTTGTCGCGCTCGCGCTGCATGGTCAGGCGTTCTTTCTTGGTGTAGCCGCCGGGATCGCCGGAATTGAGCATCTCGTCGAGCTTGCGCAGGCGCGAGATCGAGCCAGAAATGGTTTTCCAGTTGGTCAGCGTGCCGCCGAGCCAGCGCGAATTGACGTAATACTGTGCCGACTGCTTGGCGGCGGCGGCGATGGCGTCCTGCGCCTGCCGCTTGGTGCCGACGAACAGGATACGGCCGCCTTTGGCGGCGGTGTCGCTCACCGCCTGCAGCGCGCGATGGAGCATCGGCACGCTCTGGGCGAGATCGATGATGTGAATATTGTTGCGAGTGCCGAAGATATAACTACCCATCTTCGGGTTCCAACGGTGGGCCTGATGGCCGAAATGCACGCCAGCTTCCAAAAGCTGGCGCATGCTGAAGTCTGGAAGCGCCATAATCTTCTCCGGTTGATCCGCCGCGGACGTTGTGAGCCCCGTGAAGGGACCACCGGACGGCCTTTTTGACCCATTGTCGGGGCCTAAAGCCACGGTCCGCGTGAGTGATGCTGGGGCTTATATAGGCGCAATTTTGGGTATGCAAGGCGGCAAACCGCACCCTCAGACATGGAAAATCTGCGAATAATGGCGCTTGAGCTCGTCGCCCTGGGCCTCGACCGCGGCCGGATCATCCCTCCAGACCTTGATAGCGGATAGCGGCGTGCGGCCCGGCCTGTCTTTGACTTGGGCGTGCAGCGAGCGCAGCCCGCCGGCATCCACGAACAGCCGCTGGCCCTCGACGCTGAACAAATAGTTCTGAAACAGCCGCGCGGCGTTGGGATGCGGCGCCGCTGCAAAGATCGCCGACGGCTGCACGATCGAGGGTGTGCCTTCGGTGGCGTAGACCACTTCAATCGGCTTGCCAGTCTCCTTGAGCAGCAGCACGTTCGACTCATTGCCGTCGGCCATGACAGCGCGTTCGCCGAGCACCACCTTCTTCGGCGTGTCGGTGGCCGACTGCACCTGCAACACGTTCTGCCGGGCGAGCTTTTCAAGATAAGGCCAGCCCAGCTCACGCACCAACTGATAGGTCGAGGTCATGATGGTGCCGCTGTAGCTCGGATGCGCCTTGACGATTTTGCCTTGCCATTTCGGGTCGAGCAGATCGCTAAAGCTTTTCGGCGCGCCGTCTTGCTTCACCATGTCGGTGTTGTAGGCAATCACACACAGCGACGAGCGCACCGTTGCGTAGAAGCCGTCGGCATCGCGATGTTCGTCAGGAATATATTTGGCGACATCCTCCGGCACATAAGGCGTCAGATAGCCAAGCCGTTTCCAGGCCAAAAATTGGGCGGCGTCGCCAGTGCTCACCGCATCGGCCGCGTGAATGCCGGAGGAATATTCCTGGCCGACGCGGGTAAAGATGCGCTCGCCGCCGGCGCGCTCAACCCGCGCCGTGATGCCGGGAAATTTCCGCTCAAAGGTTTGCCCGACTAGTTGGGCGAGTTGCAAGTCGGCCGAGGTATACCAGACCACCATGCCCTCCTTTTTGGCGGCCACGATCAAAGCCTGCGTGATGGCCTGTGGCGGCGGAGCCACGGCGCGCGCGGACGCGGCATATATCAGCGGCAACGCGGCGGAGGCTTTGAGAAGATCGCGGCGTGATAACTCGGGCATGCTGGAAAGTCCCGACAGGAGCGCCCCGGCAATTCGTAGCACAGGAGAGTGAGAGCTACAGCGTCTCGACCTGCACCACGCCGGGCACCGCCTTGATGGCGCCGGCGATTTGCGGCGAGACCTTGAAGCGGCCAGGCAGCTTTACTTCCACCTCCGTGCCCTGCTCCAGTATCAGCACCATGCTTACCTCACCATCGCCATTGGCGGTGGACCGCGGCAATGACTCCAGCCGCTTGGCGACCGCTTCGATCGGCGCCTCGTTGCGCAGGAACACGCGCAGACCCTTGTTGAGATTGGCGGCGGCGGCATCGAGCGGCTCGACCGACTGGATGCGCGCCCGCACCTCGTCGCCCTGGACCTCGGCCGACAGGAACAGCAAGACCGCGGTGCCGGGCTCGAGCAGATCGCGATGCTCGGCCAGCCCCTCCGAGAAGATCACCGCTTCGTAGTGACCGGTCGGATCGGACAGGCCGATGATGCCCATTTTGCTGCCGGTCCGCGTGCGCTTTTCCTGACGCGCCACCACGGTGCCGGCAACACGACCGGCGGTCGCGCCGCCTTTCACCGCGCGTGAGAATTCGACCCAAGACTGCACCCGTAGTTTCTTGAGCACCGCGGCGTAGTCGTCGAGCGGATGGCCCGACAGGAAGAAACCGATCGCCTCATATTCGCGGCGCAGCCGCTCGGCCGGCAACCAAGGCTCGGCCTGAGGCAGCACGATCGGCTCGCGCTGGCCGCCGCCGCCGAATAGTTCGTTCTGCCCGACGGTCGCGGAGTCGTGCGCGCGCTGGGAGCGCGCCAGCACGGCGTCCATCGCTGGGAAAACACGCGCGCGGCTAACCTCGAACTCATCGAAGGCGCCGGCTTGCGCTAGGCTTTCCAGCACGCGCTTGTTGACGGCGCGCGGATTGATGCGGTCGGCGACGTCGGCCAAGTCGGCGAACTTGCGTTCGCCGCGCGCCGCGACGATTTCCTTCACCGCTTGCGCGCCCACGCCCTTGAGCGCGGCCAGCGCGTAGATGATGGTGTTGCCGTCGACCTCGAACTCGACATGCGAGCGGTTGATCGAGGGCGGATCGATCTTGATGCCCAGACGCTCGACCTCGGCGCGGAATTCGGCGAGCTTGTCGGTGTTGCCCATGTCGAGCGTCATCGATGCCGCCAGGAACTCGACCGGAAAATTCGCCTTCATGTAGGCGGTCTGGTAGGCGACCAGCGCATAGCCCGCAGCGTGGCTCTTGTTGAAGCCGTATTCGGCGAAGCGTTCGAGCAGATCGAAAATGGCGTCGGCCTGATGGCGCTCGATACCGCTCTTAATCGCACCTTGGACGAAATCGGCGCGCTGGGCGCGCATCTCGCTGCGAATTTTCTTGCCCATGGCGCGGCGCAGCAGATCCGCCTGGCCGAGGGTGAAGCCGGCGAGAATCTGGGCCGCCTGCATCACCTGTTCCTGATAGACGATGACGCCGAAAGTCTCCTTCAGGATCAGTTCGAGCTTGGGGTGGATGTAGTCCGGCTGCTCCATGCCGTGCTTGCGCGCGCAATAAGTCGGGATATTAGCCATCGGGCCGGGCCGATAGAGCGCAACCAGCGCGATGATGTCATCGAAACGATCGGGCCGCATATCGAGCAGCGCGCGTCGCATGCCTGCGCTTTCCAGCTGGAACACGCCGACCGCTTCCGCGCGCGCCAATAGGTCGTACGTTTTTTTGTCGTCAAGCGGGATCGCGGTGAGATCGATCTCGATGCCGCGCCGCTTCACCAACGCCACCGCTGTCTGCAATACGGTGAGCGTCTTGAGGCCGAGGAAGTCGAACTTCACCAGTCCCGCTTGCTCCACCCATTTCATGTTGAACTGGGTCACCGGCATATCGGATTTCGGATCGCGATAGAGCGGCACCAGCTCGGACAATGCTCGGTCGCCGATCACGATGCCGGCGGCGTGGGTCGAGGCGTGGCGCGTGAGGCCTTCGAGCTTGAGCGCGATGCCGAAGGCGCGCTTAACCACCGGATCGCCATCACGCTCGGCTTGTAGTTTCGGCTCGTCCTCGATGGCGCGCGCCAGTGTCACTGGATTGGCCGGATTCTGCGGCACCAGTTTGCACAGTTTGTCGACCTGCCCGTATGGCATTTGCAGAACGCGGCCGACGTCACGCAAAACGCCGCGTGCCTGCAGCGTGCCGAAGGTGATGATCTGCGCGACCTGGTCGCGGCCGTAGCGCTCCTGTACGTAACGGATCACTTCGTCGCGGCGCTCCTGGCAGAAGTCGATGTCGAAGTCCGGCATCGACACGCGTTCGGGATTCAAGAAACGTTCGAACAGCAAGCCGAAACGGATCGGATCAAGATCAGTGATGGTCAGTGCGTATGACACCAGCGAGCCGGCGCCGGAGCC
The DNA here is from genome assembly GCA_035648555.1 of Pseudolabrys sp. Lineage (GTDB taxonomy): Bacteria > Pseudomonadota > Alphaproteobacteria > Rhizobiales > Xanthobacteraceae > Pseudolabrys. The sequence goes on along the minus strand of DASRLF010000038.1, from coordinate 128,018 downwards.
GCGGCCAGGGCCGACCGGAATGAGTTTAGCTTTCGCCCATTGAATAAAGTCAGCGACGATCAGGAAGTAGCCGGGATATTTCATGCCGGCGATAACGCCGATTTCGAATTCAAGCCGCTCGCGGTATTCTTGCTCGCTGTGGCCGGGCGCGACGCCGGCGCTGGCGATCCGAAGCGCAAGGCCCGCTTGTGCGCGCTTGCGCAGTTCAGTGGCCTCGTCACTGTCGCCTACCGAAAAGCGCGGCAAGATTGGAGCCTGGGTGCGCGGTCGGAAGGCGCAGCGCTGCGCGATCTCCACGGTCGAGGCCAGCGCCTCCGGCAAATCGGCAAACAGCACCGCCATCTCGGCGCGACTCTTGAAGCGGTGCTCAGCATTGAGTTGGCGGCGGTCGCTTTCCGCCAGCATACGGCCCTCGGCGATGCAGATCAGCGCGTCGTGCGCCTCGTGGTCGGTGCGGTCGGCGAAATACGGCTCGTTGGTGGCAACCAGGGGAATACCTTTGCGGTAAGCGAGATCGATCAGCACCGGCTCGGTCATGCGCTCGTTGGGCGTGCCATGGCGTTGCAGCTCGACATAGAGCCGGTCGCCAAACAGGCGGGCCAGCGCGTCGAGCCGCGTGATGGCGAGATGGCTTTGGCCGGCGGCGATGGCGCCATCGAGGGGGCCGCCCGGCCCGCCGGTGAGCGCGATGACGTCGCCGGTTTCCCCTTCGAGCCACTCGAGTTTGAGCCGCGGCGGCTCGTTCGACGGCGTGTCGAGGAAGGCGCGCGAAGACAGCCGCATCAGGCTGCGATAGCCGGCATCGCGCGCGGCCAGCAGCACGATGCGCTCGCGTGGAATGGCTGCGTTGGCGTTGCGCGCACCGTGGTCGGTGTCGCCAAAGTCGATGGCGAGCGCACAGCCGACGATCGGCTGGATACCGGATGCAGCGAGTTTTTCGGAGAATTCCAGCACACCGAACATGTTGTCGGTGTCGGTCAACGCGAGCGCCGCCTGCTCATCAGCCTTGGCAAGATCGGCCAGGCGCGCCAGCGGAATAGCGCCTTCCAGCAGCGAATAGTTCGAGTGCACGTGCAAGTGCACGAAGCCGAGGGCAGTCACGGGTGATTCCTTGTTGTCACCCAGAGTGGGGATGCCGGGCCCTCAAGTCCACCGCCAAGCGCGCGTCCGCGCCCGCTATGCCGGTTTTCAACAGGACCCGCCGGCGCACCGGCGACGCGGCCCTTACAGGTTGCTGAACACTTGCGACCAGATGAAGATCATACCGACAAACAACGACAGGGAGGCGAGCGCGGCGGCTTCTTGGATTACGGCTTTGAACATAAGTCCCTCTCTAGAACGGATAGGGAACATAGTTCATGTTATGTTCTAAAGTCAATATTTGGTAGTGGGTCAGGTCCAAATAAGGCAAAAGCCCAATGAATAAGGGCCTTTTGCTGCCCCTCCAATCGATCCTGTGGCTTGTCCCTTATTACCCCCTTGGCGTGCACAGGGGGCAATGGGACAAGGAATCATGTCGGTCACTCAGAAAATCAAAGATTACTTCGCTAGCGAGGGCCAAGTGATTAGGTCCGCGCCAGCTGGCTATGTGGCTGCTGTCGCCGGAGCCGCCGTAGTAATTTGGTTCGTAATGAACTGGACATATGGTGGCATCATTGCAAATCGAGACGGAATTATAGGCAATCGTGACAGCACAATCGCCAATAAAGATTCTGAAATAAGTCTGCTGACTAAGCAGCTTGATTCATACAAGGATGCTTTCAAAAATAACGGCCGCGCCGCCACCACAGAAAATCCGAACAACAATTCCGCGATCATCAAACAGCTTGTCGAGCTTGTGAACAAAGGAGAGCAAATTCAACAAACCTTTCTTGAAAAGAATGATTTGGCTCTCATTAAGCAGCAGACCACTGATTGGTATACGGAGACAAATAACTTGCTCAATGAAAAATTAGATGCATCATATTCTGTTGCCTTTAGAAATTCTCCTAACGCCGTTGTAATGCCGTTGAATCACAGCATGGAAGGAGGTTCTTATTGGCAAGTTGTTGAAGGAAAGAAAGCTGCCCTCATTAGCATTGTCACAGAGCTACGACGAAAGTGATATTTTTGATCGGCTAACTCGTCGCTCATAAAGCCAAACCACCGACTCATTCATAATCCACTTGGCTGCAAGCGCTTCAGTGGCAAAGCCATAGATCGTATCTGTAATTCCGTTCGCCAATGTCGCGCGAACGAAATAGCCCTCTCCGATCCGCTCGCGTTCAATTTCAAATGACGGCTCGGCTTTGCGCTGATTTTCAAAGTCTTCTAGCAATTGCACGATATCGCTAATTTCCCACAGCTTGTCAGTCACGCCAGCCGCCATCGCGGGCGTGACCTTCAAGGTCTGATGGATGCGAACAAAATTATAGAACATGGAGTGCAGCGCGATTGTTGCGGCGTGGTTTTCAACCTTCTTTGAAAACGCATTGGTCAATCGAGTGAAGCGGCGCATGTGCATCCGCATTGTCAGGTTTGCCCTCTCTGCAAAGCTTGTGCTGATATGTTTTTCATCGGGATTGCCAGAAACTTTCCGTTTTTGCGCGCCGAGACAAATGGCCGGGCTATATCGCTTCTCGCCACCCTGCTCTTTCCCGTAAATCTTCACGAGCTGCGCGTAATCAACGTCATCGCCAAACACAGTATCGACCGCTTGCAGATACGCTCGGTGGCCGTCGCTGGTTAGCTGAATACGATTTGCAAGACGCGAACGTAGGTCAGTTAGAAAATGCATTGCGGCGGCGATCCCGCGACCGCCAAGATACCACGACACAAGCAATTTGCTTTCCGCGTCGATTGCCGTCCAAGTCCAAACGTCCCCTGCTTCCGCTGGAGCTGATTTGGCCCGCTTCACGTTGTCATTTTTGCAGTAAATGAAGGACCAGATTTCGTCGATCTGCACCCGCTCAGATTTCAGATTGCGAAGCGCCTTGTCCTGATATGCGGTGACGGCGTGGCCGACCGCGACCAGCAACTTAGCGACCGTATTTTTGCTCGCACCAGTCAACCGCGTAATGGCGCGAATGCTCATGCCCTCGCAAAGGAGGTGGATGATCTGGGCACGGGCTTTCTGGTCGAGCTTGCTCATGCCCGAACCATATGACCCTTTTTGCTTAGCGTCAAGTATAAAACGTACTGTTATTGCTTTATTTACTCCGGGTTGCGGAAAGCGAAATGACTCGCCTTAATAGGTTGCAATTACGGCAGAATTGACTTATATGTCAATCCATGACGAAATACTAGATAGATGGAAGCGGGGGATGCTCTTCCCTGTGCTTCCTAAGGCTCGCGGAGCGACAGTTCGGCGCGCCATGTTCGTTAACGAGGCGCTGTATGCAGTCCTTACGTCCCCCGAAGGGGACGATGACTGGGAACGAAGGGTTGGCGAACTCAGGGCGGACTTGGAAGTGTTCGTGGAGGCCAGAACGATTGGTCCAAAATATCTCTTCCTTCTTTACCCGTCGCGTGACGCCGTTTGGGAAATTCGCAGCACCAGTGTTGAGCCATCGATTCGAGTTCTTTGTCTCTTCGCATGGAAAGACGTTCTGATTGCAACAGGTCATGCGCTGAGAGAAGACCTGGGCGGCTGGGAATCAAGGGAATGGAAGACAGTAAAAAGGGCTGCACGCGCTGCGTGGAGACGGCTCTTCGATCCTGAGCAACCGCAGTCAGCGTTGGATGCAAAAGCTTTAGTAACGGGAGCACTCGATGGAAAATACTTCAAAACTTTCGCCCGTTAGCGACCGAGATATTTCTTACTATCAACGGCGCAATCAAAATCGTCTCTTCGAAACGCTGACTTCGTTTTTTTCCGAAGAGGCCGAACGACGCGGTATTTCCAAGAAAGATATTTGCGACGCGATTCGCCGCGACCGCGCATCAATTACTCGCCTGCTTTCAACGCCAAGCAACGTTACAGCGGATACGATTAGTAGTTTTTTGCTGAGTCTTGGAGCCGAAATGGACTACAGGATTGTTCGATTCAGTGAACGAGCTGCGGCGAATGATATGCATCCGCTAATTGAACGTGTTTTAAAACCGAGATTGGAAAGTAAGCAGCAGCCTCGACCGCAAAAATCGTTTGAGACCGTTACACCTATTGGATCGTCCAGCCCCGTAGTCGAAGCACACCCGCAATAACAGTGGCACAGTCAGTAAATAAGTTTTTCAACGCCATCTTGTGCGAAGATGTTCGCGACGAGGCTGGCAATAAAAAATCTTTGATGGGAGTGCTGGGTGGAGACGTAGTGGTCACGTCCTTTCCGGCCCCAATTTGGGTTGCTGTTTTTCTCCAATATCAGCCGGACAAAGACGATGCTGACGAGCTTTCTATTGTTGTACGATTTGTTGGTGACAAAACTGAAATGATGAAAGCAAAGACAAGTCCAACGCTAAAAAAGGACGGAGTCGTGACAGTCGTGATTCCAAAAGGAATCGCGAACTTCGATAAAGAAACAACATTTAGGATTTTTGCCTCGGTGAACGATGGCCCAGAGCAAGAAATTTTGACCAAAAATGTAATTAAGGCCGCTATTACTTAGTCCACCGAGATTTTGCTGCTTTTGACGCAATCTCGGAAAGGCGTTCTTTGCTCATTTTATTTGCCCGCGCTCTTCCACCTTTCTTACCCATAGCCACAGCAGCCGGGTCCTTCCCCTGCTCTTCTGGCGTGGGTGGCCTGTCCTCCACCTGCCCCGTTGCGATGTCGATTATCAGCTTGCCTAGCTGGTTGGCGTCCCTAGGGCGTTTGCGGTGGTCAGGCATGGTCAGTGAAAATAACTGAAGTAAATCGAGGCAACAATAATCGCCAAAGCGACAATACCAGAAAGAGATATGCGGATGATGGCTGCCACAAAGCATTTATGGGCTTAAATGGACAAACACGCTAGGGCTGCCTTAATTGACCTGACCCACCACCCAATATTTGGTACTGGGTCAGGTCCAAATAAGGCAAAAGCCCAATGAATAATGGCCTTTTGCCGCCCCTCCAATCGATCCTGTGGCTTGTCCCTTATTACCCTCTTGGCGTGTATCGAGGGCAATGGGAGACTGGCACATGCCTAAGCCGCTACAGCAGATTATCCAGTTTTTTGGCCTCTATCGGGCGGCAGAGGCCCTCTATTCAATATGGGCCGGTAAATCTCTGCTCTGGCTGGCAATCGTTTCGCTGGTGCCAGTCGTGATCTCCACGATTGCAGGCGGGTTCCGATGGGAATTACTAGACAGGTACGTTTTAGCGTTCGCGGCAATCTACGCGACGTTTTCAATTGCTTGGCTGGCAACCATCATGGCTTATCGAGCAATTTCTCCTAAAAATAAATTTGTCGTGGTGGATTTTAATTTCAATTGCAATCCGATTCCGCACACCACGCCACACAGCAACCCAACCGCAGCCAACGATTTTCAGGCGGTCATAAGGTTACAAAATACGGCAACTTTTCCAATCAGCTATATTATTGACGATATCGATTTTCGGATTCAAAATACTGTTAGCAATAATAACTTTGCAAACCGTGGTGCAGTCATTGATGCTGGACAACCATCGCAATTTAGTTCTGGAATTGTCACATTTCACCATCCGGTCAATCTGCCTACTACAGGGACCTTGCGGGCAACTATTAAATATGGAGCGCATGGGAAAGAAACATTTTCAAAGCCGATATCTCTTAGAGTATTGTATGTTGCCGATGCGTCGATTCAAACGGGTATTCGTCATTATTGGAATAACGACTGAATCTATATATCGTCATTAAACGACAAGACGCATTTTTCGACGCTCATAAAGCCAAACCACCGCTTCATTCCTAATCCACTTGGCTGCATCCGCTTCCGTTGCGAAGCCATAAACTGTATCGGTTACACCGTTGGCCAGCGTGGCCCGAACGAAATAGCCCTCTCCGATCCGTTCACGTTCAATTGCGAATGATGGCTCTGCTTTGCGCTGATTTTCAAAGTCCTCTAGCAATTGCACGATGTCGCTAATTTCCCAGAGTTTATCAGTCACGCCAGCAGCCATTGCTGGCGTAACCTTCAAGGTCTGATGGATACGAACAAAATTATAGAACATCGAGTGCAGCGCGATTGTTGCGGCGTGGTTTTCAACCTTCTTTGAAAACGCATTGGTCAATCGAGTGAAGCGGCGCATGTGCATCCGCATCGTTAGGTTTGCGCGCTCGGCGAATGACGTGCTGACGTGTTTAGAGTCGGGATTGCCGGCAATCTTCCGCTTTTGTGCGCCGAGACAAACGGCAGGGCTATATCGTTTCTCGCCACCCTGCTCTTTCCCGTAAATCTTCACGAGCTGCGCGTAATCAACGTCATCGCCAAATACGCTATCGACCGCTTGTAGGTAAGCCTTGTGGCCGTCGCTCGTTAGCTGAATACGATTTGCGAGACGGGAACGTAGGTCAGTTAGAAAATGCATTGCGGCGTCGATCCCACGACCGCCGAGATACCATGACACAAGCAACTTACTGTCCGCGTCGATTGCGGTCCACGTCCAAACGTCCCCTGCTTCCGCTGGAGCTGATTTGGCCCGTTTCACGTTGTCATTTTTGCAATAAATGAAGGACCAGATTTCGTCGATCTGAACCCGCTGGGATTTCAGATTACGAAGTGCCTTGTCCTGATAGGCGGTAACGGCGTGGCCGACCGCGACCAGCAACTTAGCGACCGTATTTTTGCTCGCGCCAGTCATCCGCGTAATGGCGCGGATGCTCATACCCTCGCAAAGAAGGTGGATGATCTGCGCACGTTCGGTTTTGGTCAGCTTGCTCATGCTGACCCTTATACGTGAGAGGTTTTTCACAGTCAAGCGCCATGTGTGGATTGTGTGGTTCGCTGTAGATAGTACAGCGGTGCGCTTGCTTTCTGTCGGGAATATGGTAAAGAAGAAGCCCCGGGATTGGGTCCCGGGGCTTTGTCCCTCAAGCGGTGTAGGCAAGAGGAGGTTCGGACGATGACGGCCAGACTCTAAGAGGGGGTCTTACGGCCCCTGATATCCAAGGGTACGAAGGCCGCCGTTCTGGGTGGTCCGAACGGCCAGTCCAGAACGGCTCCCACATAGCATATTTCCCACGCGGGAGCAAGAAATGCCTGCTGAATCAACAACTTTCGACCCATACGATACTGTGCTGGCTGACTTAAAAGCCAAGCGCGACCAAATAGATCAGGCCATTGCGGCTATTGAGGCCGTCCGTGGCGGCGGTGTTTTGCCGTCTATTGCTGGTGGTGGCGAAGGCCCAAATATCGCCGTCGATAGCCCTGGGGCCTTCCTTGGCCTTTCCATCCAAGAGGCAACTAAAAAGCTTCTAGCAGCCAAGCGGCGTCCACTAAAAAATCCAGAGATCGTAGCGGCATTTAAAGCTGGCGGTCTCATGCTTGGGTCTAAGGACCCTGTGAACACAGTTGGTGCTGTGCTTACTCGTCGATCTGTAGATGTTGGAGATATTGTGAAGGTCGGTCGCGGTACATGGGGCCTAAAAGAATGGTTCCCCGGGCGTAGTTTTAAGAAGAAACTGGACGAGGCCGGGACCAGCGAGCCAGAATAGCCTTCTTGGCAGATTTTTTGCGCGCCAATGGCGTCATTTTAGCTGCCCGCGCCTTACCACCCTTTAAGCCACCTAACCGGCCACGCTTTACAGCAGCGGGGTCCTTACCCTGCTCCTCTGGTGTCGGTGGCCTATCCTCCACCTGCCCCGTAGCTATGTCGATAATCAGCTTGCCTAGCTGGTTGGGGTCCCTAGGGCGTTTGCGGTGGTCAGGCATGGTCAGTGAAAATAACTGAAGTAAATCGAGGCAACAATAATCGCCAAAGCGACAATACCAGAAAGAGATATGCGGATGATGGCTGCCACAAAGCAGTTATGGGCTTAAATGGACAAGCACGCTAGGGCTGCCTTAATTGACCTGACCCACCACCCAATATTTGAATCAACCTATGAAATCAGAGAGTTAACCGATTTAACGACCTCCTGAACTGAGATAAGGAACAGGCGCCTCGTCGCCGCGTTCTGGTACTGGACGGAGGGACCGACGATGCATGCGAAGGCCCGCAAGGCTCAGAGAGCCAACGACAAGCTCACGCTCGCTGAAGGCATAGGAATAATCATCTTTCTTGCTCTCCTTGGCGGCCTCAGCTTCGGGGTCGCCGCCGTCTAATTCGCGGCGCTCGCCTCAAACCGTCTCGACGACCACGCCATCCTTGAGCGTCACCCGCCGGTCCATGCGCGCGGCGAGGTCCAAGTTGTGGGTGGCGATGATGACGGCGAGCCCCGAAGCCCGCACCAACTGCGTCAAAGCTGCGAACACATGATCGGCTGTGTGAAGATCGAGGTTTCCGGTCGGCTCGTCCGCCAGCAAAATACGCGGGGCATTGGCAACCGCGCGCGCGATGGCGACGCGTTGCTGTTCGCCGCCGGAAAGTTCCGCCGGCCGGTGGGTCAACCGGTCGGCCAGGCCCAAATAAGTCAGCAGCTCGATCGCGCGCTTCTTCGCCTCATCGCGTGTCAGGCCGCGGATCATCTGCGGCAGCAGGACGTTTTCCAGCGCGGTGAATTCCGGCAGCAGATGATGCGACTGGTAGACGAAGCCGATCTCATTGCGACGGATGCGCGTGCGCTCGTGGTCGGGTAGGATCGCGGTGGCGCGGCCGTCGATATAGACGTCGCCCTGGTCGGGATGTTCGAGCAGTCCGGCAATGTGCAGCAGCGTCGATTTGCCGGCGCCCGAGGGCGCCACCAGCGCAACCGATTGCCCGGGCCAGACCGCGAGTTCGGCGCCGTTAAGAATGTCGAGCGTGGCGTCGCCCTGCCGGTAGTGGCGTTCGACCCCGTGCAGCAACAGGACCGGGATGTCCTCGGTCTTTTCTGCCGCGTCGGCCCCGGCAACAGCGGTGTCACTCATAACGCAGCGCCTCCACCGGATCGAGGCGCGCCGCGCGCCAGGAGGGATAGAGCGTGGCGAGCAGCGAAAGCGTGAGCGCCATCACCACCACCGCGGTGGTTTCTCCGGTGTCCATGTCGGCAGGCAGATGCGAGAGGAAATAAAGCTCGGGCGAGAACAGTTCGGTGCTGGTGAGCCATGACAGGAACTGGCGGATGCTCTCGATGTTGAGACAGACCACGATGCCGAGCAGGAAGCCGACCAGCGTGCCGATCACGCCGATCGACGCGCCGGTGATCAGGAATACGCGCATGATCGAGCCTTGCGTGGCGCCCATGGTTCGCAGGATCGCGATGTCCTGGCCTTTGTCTTTGACCAGCATGATCAGGCCGGACACGATATTGAGCGCGGCCACCAAGACGATCAGCGTCAGAATCAGGAACATCACGTTGCGTTCGACTTGCAGCGCGTTGAAGAATGTCGCGTTGCGCTGGCGCCAATCGATCATGAAGATCGGCCGTTGCGCGGCCTCGGTCACCGCCTTGCGGTAGCGATCGACGCGATCGGGATTATCGGTATAGACCTCGATAGCGGTGACATCGCCGGCGCGGTTGAAATAGGCCTGCGCTTCCTTCAGCGGCATAAACACCATGGCGCTGTCGTACTCCGACATGCCGATCTCGAACACCGCGGTGATCTTGTAGACCTTGATGCGCGGCGTGGTGCCCATCGGCGTGACTGCGCCACGCGGCGCCACCAGCGTGATGTTGTCGCCCGAGCGCAGCGAGAGCTGATCGGCGAGCCGGCGCCCGATCGCCACGCCCTGCCCTTCGTCAAAACCGGCCAGCGTGCCCTGTTTGATATTGTTGACGACCGACGGCAGGCCTTCGAGATCCTTTAGGCGAATGCCGCGAATGAGAACGCCGCCGGCATTGAACGGCGAGGACGCCAGCGCCTGGCCTTCGACGATCGGCGCCGCGAGCTTAATGCCCGGAACGCCGGCAATGCGCGCGGACACCTCCTCCCAATCGGTCAGCGGCTTTTCCAGCGGCTGGATCAGCAGATGACCGTTGAGTCCGAGAATCTTCTCAAGCAATTCGTGGCGGAAGCCGTTCATCACCGCCATCACGATGATGAGAGTGGCAACCCCGAGCATGATGCCGAGAAAAGAAAAGCCCGCGATGACGGAAATGAATCCTTCTTTGCGTCGCGCCCGCAGATAGCGCAGCGACAGCATCCATTCGAACGGCGAGAAGGGCCGCGTCCCGTTGGGCTCGGTCATTGATTATTGGTTCCCGTCACGGGATTTTCACACGATTCTGGCGGATTCAAGCCCTTTATCGCGGCCAAAGGTCTTGGAAGCGCACAGGTATATTGGGCACAACCCGTCACCGCGACAACAAATCGAGCGCGGCCGCGGGCGTCATCAATTCCTTGGCGCCATCGGCGCGCTTTTTCACTTCAACCTTGCCTTCGGCCAGCCCACGCGGGCCGACCATAACCTGCCAAGGCAGCCCGATCAGATCGGCGTTGGCGAATTTAGCACCGGCCCGTTCATCGAGATCGTTATAGAGCACCTCGACGCCCTTGGCGGTCAGATCCTTGTAAAGCTGCTCGCAGGCCGCATCGGTGGCGGCATCGCCCTGCTTGAGATTGAGGATCGACACCTTGAACGGCGCCACCGGCTCCGGCCAGATAATGCCAGCCTCGTCGTGCGACGCCTCGATGATGGCGGCAACCAGCCGGCTCGGCCCGATGCCGTAGGAGCCCATGTGCACCGGCTTGTCGCCGCCCTCGCCGGTGGACACGACGGCCTTCATCGGCTCGGAATATTTAGTACCAAAATAGAAAATATGCCCAACCTCGATGCCACGCGCCGAGACTTGGGCATCGGACGGAATCTCTCCGAACGTCGCGGCGTCATGCATATCCGAGGTGGCGGCATATTGCGCCGTCCATTTGTCGACGATGCCTTGCAAGCCTTTGACGTTGTCGAAATTCACTTCGGCACCCGGCACCGGCAGATCGAGATAGTCCTTGTGGCAAAACACTTCGGATTCGCCAGTCTGCGCGAGGATGATGAACTCGTGGCTAAGGTTGCCGCCGATCGGCCCCGACTCGGCGCGCATCGGAATCGACTTCAATCCCATGCGTTGGAAGGTGCGCAGGTAGGCCACGAACATCTTGTTGTAGGAATGTTGCGCGCCGGCTTGATCGACGTCGAACGAATAAGCATCCTTCATCAGAAATTCGCGGCCGCGCATCAAACCAAAGCGCGGACGCACCTCGTCGCGGAACTTCCATTGGATGTGATAGAGATTGAGAGGCAAATCCTTGTATGAACGCACCGACGCGCGGAAGATTTCGGTGATCATCTCCTCGTTGGTCGGCCCGTACAGCATGTCGCGCTCGTGACGGTCCTTGATGCGCAACATTTCCTTGCCGTAGGCCTCGTAGCGCCCGCTTTCGCGCCACAGATCGGCCGATTGAATCGTCGGCATCAACAATTCGATGGCGCCGGAGCGGTTCTGCTCTTCACGAATGATCTGGCAGATCTTCTGCAACACCCGCAATCCGAGCGGCAGAAATGCATAGATGCCGGCTGCCTCCTGCCGTATCATGCCGGCACGCAGCATCAGCCGGTGCGAGACAATCTCGGCCTCGCGCGGCGGCTCACGCAACGTCGGCAGGAAATAGCGGGACAGGCGCATGGAATCGCTGAAGATTCGCTGTTGATGGGCTTGAGTGAAAGCGGATAAGTCGCAAAAAAACAAGGCCCGGGACGCTATTTCGGGAATTATTCGCCGCTTCGTGCGTCTATAGTAGTGATAGACCGCCGCGGTGGCTCTTAGGGGCATTTTTGTCAGATGCGTTTGGGCAGGCAGATGCTGAGCTGGGTGGCGATCTACGCGGTCGCCATGCACACGCTGCTGACTGGCATCGCCCCGGCTTTCTTTGCCGCCCAGAACAGCGTCGACCCCTTCTCCGTCATCTGTCTGCACGATGCCGGTGTGGGCTCGCCGGCCGGCCACCAGCCGTCCAGCCTGGTGCCGGGCCATGCCTGCGAACACTGCAATCTGTGCAGCGCCGCGGCGTCACTGCCGGCGCCCAATCTTGTCGTGTTCGGTACTCTGTTGCCGGCGCGCCTGCTGCAGGTGTTGGGTCCGGCCTCGGCTGCATTCAGCACCGGCGTCGCCTTTCGCCCCAACCTCGCGCGAGGGCCCCCGCTTTTCGTCTGACATTGGAGCCTTTCATGTCTGAACGAAACGGAGTGACCCATGTCCCCTCAATTGTTGCGCGCGACGCTACGCGCCGGCCCGCTTGCATTCGCTCTCATAACGGCTGCAAACGCCCACGAGATCGTCGGCAACCGCATGTTTCCGGCAACACTCGCGATCGACGACCCCGGTGTCGCCGACGAATTATCGCTGCCGACCATCGCCTTCGCCAAAACAGGCGATATCCCGCCGGTGAAACAACTCGACATATCCGGCGAATACTCCAAACGGATCACTGAGGATTTCGCCGTGTCGTTCTCGCCGACCTGGACGCATATATACGCGTCTGGCGGCCCCTCGGGCGTCGGCGCCAGCGGATTTCAAAATATCGAAACGTCGTTCAAGTATCGCGTGTTCAAAAACGCCGAGCATGAATTTGTCGCGTCGGTTGGTGTCGATATCGAATGGGGCGGTAGCGGAGCGCAGGATGTCGGCGCCGACCGCTTCACCACCTACACGCCGACGTTTTATTTCGGCAAAGGCTTTGGCGATCTGCCCGCGAGCATGGGTTGGGCGCGGCCCTTCGCGGTCACCGGCCAAGTCGGCTATGCGATCCCGAGTTCGAATGCGACGGTCACCGTCGATCCCACCAGCGGCGATGTCGACACCGAATTCAATCCGCGCGTCCTGACGTGGGGTGCCTCGCTGCAATACAGCCTGCCCTACCTGAAAGCCTCGGTGGTCGATCTCGGCATGCCCGATTTCGTAAACCGGCTGATCCCGCTGGTGGAGGTAGCGTTGCAGACGCCGGTCTCCAACTTCGCAAGTTCTGGCACCGTAACGACGGGCACCGTCAATCCCGGACTGATCTACGTTGGCGACACCTATCAACTCGCGCTCGAAGCGATGATTCCGGTCAACCGGGACAGCGGCACGAGCGTCGGCGTCATCGGACAGGTGCATCTGTTCTTCGACGACATCTTCCCCCACTCCATCGGACAGCCGCTTATCGGCACCAACTTTGCATCAGGGAGGCCGATGCTCGGCAGCAAGCCATGAACCGCACCTTAAAAATCCTCGCTGTCGTCTCAACAGTGCTGTTTCCGGTATCGGCGCTGGCGCACGCCATGCTCGACCACGCCAGCCCTAAGGTTGGAAGTTCGTTGCCTGCCGCGCCACATGAAGTAGTGTTGTGGTTCACCGAAAATCTGGAGCCGGCCTTCAGTCAGATCGAGGTTCGCAACGAAAGCGGCGCCATCGTGTCCAGCGGCAAGGCGCGCCTTGGCGCGGCTAACGAGCTGCGCGTCACGCTCAAGGCGCTCGGCCCGGGGACTTACAAGGTCAGCTGGCGTGTTCTATCGGTGGACACCCACCGCACCCAAGGCGACTTCAGCTTCCGTGTCGGGCCTTAAGCCGAGAGCATTTTAGTTTGATCGACCCGCTCATCCTGGCGCGCAGCATTCACATGGCCGCAACCGTGCTGGCTGCCGGCACGGTCGCGTTCATGGCATTGGTCGTCGATCTGCCGGCGTTGCGCCGGCAACTGACGCTGCTGGTCTGGATCGCGCTCGCGGTCGCTATCCTGTCCGGGCTTGCTTGGCTGGTATGGCTCGCCGCCGATATCTACGGCGCGCCGATCATCGAGGTGTGCCTGCATGGCGGCGTCTGGTCGGTGCTCATCGAAACCCGCTTCGGCCTGATTTGGATCGCACGGCTGGGGCTCGCGATCCTGCTCGGCGCACTGATGCTGTGGCCGGCCGCGCGCCTGCTGCAATTGGCCGCGGCGGCGTGCCTGCTCGGCCTGATCGCGTTGATCGGTCATGCGGGTGCTACGCCCGGCACCGCCGGCCAGATTCATCTGGCATCCGACATCGTGCATCTGCTGGCGGCCGGGGCCTGGGTCGGCGCCTTGCCGGCGCTGGCCATGTTGCTCGGTCATGTCCGCCATGCCGACAATCCGGATTGGGACGGCTATGCGGTCACCGCCACCCGGCGATTTTCGCTGCTTGGAATGATCAGCGTCAGCGCACTGCTGGCGAGCGGCGTCATCAACAGCTGGAACCTATTGGGTGGCCCGCGCGATCTGGTGACGACCGACTACGGCCGGCTGGTGCTGCTCAAGATTGGATTGTTCGTCGCCATGGTTGGCATCGCCGCCGCCAACCGGCTCCATCTCACACCGCAATTGCCCGCGGCTGGCGCGCTCAAGGCCCTCCGACGCAACAGCCTGGCCGAATTCGGGCTTGGGCTATGCGCTCTGCTGTTTGTCGGCGCGCTTGGAACTTTGTCGCCCAGCGGCCATGCCCACAGTATCAGCACGCCGGTCCCGTCCGACGCCGCCTTCGCGCATATCCATACCAGCGAGGCCATGGTCGAAATCACCATTGAGCCGGGCCAGACCGGACCGGCCAACGCCGCCATTCGCGTGCTGAGGGACGACTTCTCCGAATTTCCAGCTAAAACCGTTCAGTTGACCCTTGAGGCGCCGGGCGCAGGCGGCAAGATAACGCGTAACGCGGCCCATTTGCCCGATGGAACCTGGCAGGTGAACGCGGTGGATTTGGCTCAGGCTGGAATCTGGACCGTGCGGCTCACCATCGCGCCGCAAGCCGGACCGCCCATCGTGCTCGATGCCCCCATTGAGATCGAACGTTGACGGAATCGTGGTGACAGCGCGTCGATGATGGGTTAGCGTTCTATCTCCGTGAGATTGGAGAGTTCGGCGCTGTAAGCCTGACCCCAAGCTATGGTCCAAGTCTTGGGAGGAGCCAAGTCCTTGGCGCGGAAACGCCGCTGCCGCCTCGCGCTTAAAGCAATAAAAGCGAGGACGAGGACTTCAAAATGCGACGAGCAGGGCACCGCGCCCTGCTCTTTTTTGACGTCACCGCCTTGGCCCCGAAATCCGCATTAGGAAATCGACCGGGATCAAGCCGAGTTGGTAGATCGCGGTGAGAATCCCAAACACCACGCCGGCGATCACGGTGGTCCAGACCAGCTTCTTCCAGACCTTGGGCGCCGCCGGCGCGCCCGGATCGGTGCCGGGCGCGACCTCGCCCGTTTCTTGCTGGCTGTGCACGCCCCAAGGCAGCACCGCGAACAGTACCACCCACCAGATGATGAAATAGATCGCGATGGCGGTGGTCTTCTCCATCGCGGTTCAAGCCTGCTCAAGTTCGACCAAGGTACCGCAGAAATCTTTGGGATGCAGAAACAGCACCGGCTTGCCATGCGCGCCGATCTTCGGCTCTCCGTCGCCCAGCACGCGCGCGCCTTGCGCCTTCAAGGTGTCGCGCGCCGCGCGGATGTCGGGCACTTCATAACAGACGTGATGAATGCCGCCATCCGGGTTCTTCTCCAGGAATTTTCCGATCGGTGAGTTTTCGCCGAGTGGCTCCAGCAGTTCGATCTTGGTGTTAGGCAAGGTGATGAAAACGGTGGAGACGCCGTGATCGGGCTGCGCGACCGTGGCGGAGACATCGGCGCCCAAGGTATCGCGGTACACCGCGGAAGCCCGGGCGATATCGCGCACCGCGATGGCGACGTGATTAAGACGGCCGATCATTGCTGTCCTCTGCTACGCACTCATCATACCGTTAAGACGTGGACGTGGCACATGGGCTTTTTGCCCCAACGCTCATTGACCGCAGCGCGTACCGCGCGACGGATCGATTCCGCCACCGCGTCGGGATCGCCACGGCGCTTGCGCGGCAAAGATTCGAATGTCGCCAGAATGGCGTCCTCCACCGCCTCCTGCATCGAGCCGCCATCGCGGTCGCGCTCCGGAATGCCGATCATATCGAGCTCCGGATCGGCCGCGAGCTGGCCCTTGTCGGTGATCGCAAGCGCGACCGAGACGCTGCCGGCAAAACTCAGGCGCCGGCGATCGGCCACCGTGCGGGCGTCGGCTTCGACCAAAATCGAGCCATCCTTGTAGAGCCTTCCGGACGGCACCTCGTCGATGATGCCGGCGCGGCCCTCCGCGATCCGCACCAGATCGCCGTTGCGGCATTGGACGACCTCCTTGACGCCACAGCGGCGCGCCAGCGCCGCGTGCTCTGACAAATGCAGGGCCTCGCCGTGCACCGGAATAAGAATTTTGGGGCGCACCCAGGAGATCAAGTCCTCAAGCTCGGCGCGGCGCGGATGACCCGAGACGTGCACCAGATGCGTGCGGTCGGTGATCACCGTGATACCCTGATCGATCAATCCATTGATGATGCGGCCGACCGCCTTTTCGTTGCCGGGAATGGTACGGGCGGAAAAAATCACTGTGTCGCCGCGCGACAGCGTGACTTCCGGATGCTGATCCTCGGCGATGCGAGCGAGCGCCGCGCGCGCCTCGCCCTGACTGCCGGTACACAGCGCCACGACTTTGCCCGGCGGCAGATAGCCATAGGCGTCGACCGGGCGAAATTCCTGCACGCCATCGAGATAACCGGTCTCGCGCGCGATTTGCACGATGCGTTCCATGGCGCGGCCCACAACCACGACCTCGCGCTCGGCGGCGCGGGCGGCGACGGCCACGGTGCGTAAGCGCGCCACGTTGGACGCGAAGGTCGTCACCGCAACGCGGCCGCGCGCTTGTCTGATCAGATCGGTGATGGTGTTGCCGACATCGGCTTCCGACGGCGAGCGGCCGTCGCGCACCGCGTTGGTGGAGTCCCCCATCAGGGCGAGGCAGCCTTCATCACCAAGCGCGCGCAGCTTTTTCTCGTCGGTCACATCACCCAGGATCGGCGTCGGATCGATTTTCCAGTCTCCAGTATGCAGCACGGTTCCGCAGGGCGTGCGGATGATCAGCGCGTTCGATTCCGGGATCGAATGCGCCATCGACACCAGCTCGATGTCGAACGCCCCCACCTTGAAGCGGCCGCCGAGCGGCACGATCGTGACGGGAATCTCCGGCGCGCCCGGTTCGCCGTTGCGCTTGGCCGCGAGCAGTGCAGCGGTGAACGGTGTGGCATAGACCGGGATCTTCAGCCGCGGCCACAGGTTGAGAAGCGCACCGAAATGATCCTCGTGGGCGTGGGTAAGCACCAGGCCGACGATATTTTTGCGCTCCTGCACCAGATAGCTGATGTCGGGCAGGATCAGATCGATACCGGGCAATTGCTCTTCGGTGGCAAACGACACGCCAAGATCGACCGCGAGCCAACTGCGCGTCCGCCCATCGCCCAGCCCGTAGATCGACAGGTTCATGCCGATTTCGCCGACACCGCCGAGCGGCGCAAACACCAGTTCCTGTTGCCCTTGCGCCATAATCAGGCCCCGCCCAACCCGAATACTTCGCCGGCAGTGACGGTCGCAAGGCCATCGGGCTGCTGCACCAACATCCGTCCCGCTTCATCGAGCCCTTCAAAGCGGCCACGCAGCTCGCGCTCCGGCAACCGCACGCTGATATCCTCGCCGAGACCGGCGGCACGCGCCAACCAGTCGGCGCGGATCGAGGCAAAGTCGGCGCCGCTCTGCCATTGCGCCAGCCGGCGCAGCATCGCCGCCGACAGCGCGGTAAACAAAGCCTCAGGCGCGACCACCGCGCCGGCCAGCAGCAAATCGGTCGCCGGAAAAAACGTATCGAGCGGGTGGCTGACGCAATTGACGCCGAAACCGATGACGACGTTGAAAACGCCGTCGCTCTGACCCTCGATCAGAATACCGGCGAGCTTATCGGGCCCGAGCAGCAGATCGTTAGGCCATTTCAACTTGAACAACGGCCCCAACCGCGGCGCGCAGTTGCACAGCGCATCGTGCAATGCCAGCGCGGCCACAAACGACAGTTGCGGCGCCAAGGACTTGGGAAACGGCTCGCTCAGCAACAACGAGGCGTAGAGATTGCCCTTCGGCGAGATCCAGGCACTGCCGCGCCGGCCGCGGCCGGCGGTCTGGCTCAGCGCGGTAATCCACAGCGGTCCGAGCTCGCGCCAGCGCGCCCGTTCAAGCGCCTCTGCGTTGGTGGAGCTTGCGGATTCCAATGCGATGTGCCGGACGCCTGCCGCCCGGGCGGTGGGATCGAGCTGCATCTAAAATAAAGACTTCGCCGCCGCGGTCGCGGCGCCGAGCAGCGGAGCGGGATAGACAAAGAAGAGGATATTGACCAGGCCGGACACGCCGAGAACGATCCGCAGCAATCCCGGCATGTTCTGGAATTTTTGTGCCGGTTCGTCGAAATACATGATCTTCACGATGCTCAAATAGTAGAAAGCGCCCACCACGCTGGTCAGAACGCCGATCACAGCCAGCACATAAAGCCCGGCCTTGATCGCCGCGAGGAATACAAAATATTTCGCAAAAAATCCAGCGAGCGGCGGAATACCGGCGAGCGAGAACAACAACATCGCCAGAAAAAATGCCGTAGCGGGATGGGTGCGCGACAGGCCGGCGAGATCGGCAATGGTCTCGACATAGGTGCCGTCGCGCCGCATGGCCAGGATGC
The DNA here is from genome assembly GCA_035648555.1 of Pseudolabrys sp. Classification (GTDB taxonomy): domain Bacteria; phylum Pseudomonadota; class Alphaproteobacteria; order Rhizobiales; family Xanthobacteraceae; genus Pseudolabrys. Next base: position 109,442 of record DASRLF010000038.1, on the reverse strand, counting down.
AGGCGAAAGTCCCGAGCACCATCGCCACATAAATCGACATGTAGATGAGCACGCCCTGCACGCCCTCAGATGTGCCAGCGGCGAGACCGACCAGCGCAAAGCCCATGTGGCCAATCGAGGAGTATGCCATCAGCCGTTTGATGTTGCGCTGGCCGATGGCCGCAAAAGCACCGAGCGCCATCGAGGCAATCGAGACGAACACCACGATCTGCTGCCATTCGTGCGTGATACCGGGAAACGCGACCACGGTCGCACGCACGAAGATGGCGATGCCGGCGACCTTGGGCGCGGCGGCAAAGAACGCCGTGACCGGCGTCGGCGCGCCTTCATAAACGTCGGGTGTCCACATGTGGAACGGCACCGCCGAAATCTTGAAGCAGAAGCCGACGAACAAGAACACCAGACCGAAGATCAGGCCGATATTGGGGCCCTGCCCGGCCGCCTTGGCGATTCCGGTGAATATGATGGTGCCGGTGAAGCCGTAAATCAATGATGCGCCGTACAGCAACATGCCGGACGACAGCGCACCGAGCACAAAATATTTCAGACCCGCTTCGGTCGAGCGGACATTCTCCCGGTTCGACGAAGCGATGACATAAAGTGGCAAGCTCATCAGTTCGAGGCCGAGATAGAGCGCGATCAGGTCGGCGGCCGAAATCAGCATCAGCATGCCCAGAGTCGAGAGCAGCACCAGCACGCCGTATTCGAATTTTTGCTGCTTTTCGGCGTTGAGATAATCGAGCGACAGCATCAGCGCCCCGGCCGAACCGGTCAGTGTCAGCAGCTTGAGGTAACGCGCGTAATCGTCGACCACAAAGCTACCGCCGAACAAAACGAAACGCCCGGCCGGCACCCAGGCGATCATCGCGTAGCCCACCAGGATCAACACGCCGATACACCAGCCATTGACGGATGGCGCGCTGGCCTCGCCACCGAACACGCCGCCCATCAGCACCACCATAGCGCCGCAAGCCAGAATAATCTCCGGCAAGATCGGCATCAGGTCATGAATGTTCGTCACCTGGTTCATTGCGCGGCGCTCACCGGAATGATTTTCGCGCGCTCGATCTGGATCGTCGCAGAACCCACGGTTTCCTTCTCGGCGTCGGCCGCGGCGAGCGCGTGCTTGTAGTTATCGAGCAGCTGCGCCACCGAGGCCGCAGACATATCAAGCACCGGCTTGGGCGCAATGCCGAGCAGAATCGTCAGAACGACCAGCGGCGTGAATATCAGCGTCTCACGCCAGCCGATGTCCCTGATGCCGGCGAGCGCCGGCTTCAGGTTGCCGAAAACCATCTTGCGATAGAGCCACAGCGCATAACAGGCCGACAAGATGACGCCGAGCGTGGCCAGCGTCGCCACCGCGTTGTTGACCTTGAAGGTGCCGATCAGCGACAAAAATTCGCCGATAAAGCCGGAGGTGCCCGGCAGCCCGATATTGGCGAGCGTGAACACCATAAACACCGCGGCATAAAGCGGCATGCGGTTCACGAGGCCGCCGTAGAACGCGATCTCGCGCGTGTGCATGCGGTCGTAGACGACGCCGACGCAGAGGAACAGCGCGCCCGAGACGATACCGTGCGAGATCATCTGGAAGATGCCGCCGGCAATGCCCTGCGTGGTCGCCGCGAAAATTCCCATGGTGACAAAGCCCATGTGCGCGACCGAGGAGTAAGCGATCAGCTTCTTCACATCCTCCTGCATCAGCGCCACCAGCGACGTGTAGATGATGGCGACGACGGATAGCGTGAAGATCAAGGGCGCGAAATCGTGGCTGGCCGAGGGGAACATCGGCAGCGAGAAGCGCAGGAAGCCGTAGCCACCCATTTTCAGCAAGATGGCGGCCAGGATCACCGAGCCCGCGGTCGGGGCTTCGACATGTGCGTCAGGCAGCCAGGTATGGACCGGCCACATCGGCATCTTTACGGCGAAGGACGCGAAAAAAGCCAGCCACGCCCATTTCTGCAAGCCGAGCGGAAAGCCGTGCCGCAACAGCGCCGGAATGTCGGTGGTGCCGGCGTCCCAATACATCGCCATGATCGCAAGCAGCATCAGCACCGAGCCGAGCAGCGTGTAGAGGAAGAATTTGAAGCTGGCATAGACCCGGCGCGGGCCACCCCAAACACCGATGATCAGGAACATCGGAATGAGGCCGCCTTCAAAGAACAGATAGAACAGCACCAGATCGAGCGCCGAGAAGGTGCCGATCATCAGCGTTTCCAAAACCAGGAACGCGATCATGTATTCCTTCACGCGCTTCTGGATTGAGGTCCAGCTCGCCAATATGCAGATCGGCATCAGCGCGGTGGTGAGGATCACGAACGGCAGTGAAATTCCGTCGACGCCCATGTGATAGGAAGCGATGCCGAGCCAGGGATGCTTCTCGACGAACTGGAATTCCGGCGAGCTCGGATCGAAGCGCCACACCATCACCAGCGAGATCGCAAAGGTGACCAGCGTAGTCCACATCGCCACCCAGCGCGCGGTGCCGCGCGCCAGCCGGTTATTGCCGCGCACCAGCATGATGAACAGCGCGCCGAGCAGCGGCAGGAACGTGACGACGGAGAGGATGGGCCAATTCAGGTTCATGTCATTTCACCGCCAGCATGAACCAGGTGATGAAGGCGGCCGCGCCGATCAGCATGGCGAAGGCGTAATGGTAGAGGTAGCCGGTCTGCAGCCGCACCACGTTGCGCGTCACGTCGAGCACGCGCGCCGAGACGCCGTCCGGCCCCAAGCCGTCGATCAGCCAACCGTCGCCGCCCTTCCACAGGAGGCGGCCGAGCGCCTTCGTCGGCTTGACAAAAATAACGTCATAGATCTCGTCGAAGCACCATTTGTTGAGCAGGAATTTGTAGAGCATGTCGTGCGTGCGCGCGAGTTCGACCGGGATATCCGGCCGGCGGATATAGAAATGCCAGGCGATGACGAAGCCAACCGCCATCATCACGGTCGGCAAGATGCCGATCTCAAGCGGCACATGGTGCATGTCTTCAAGAACGGTGTTGCCTTTGGCAAAGGTCAGCGCCTCGCGGAAGAAGCCCTCGACGCCGTGCCCGGCAAAGATCTCCTTGAACGGCAGGCCCGCCATGATCGAGCCGAACGCCAGGAACCCGAGCGGGATCAGCATCACCATCGGGCTCTCATGCGCGTCCTTCCAGTGTTTGCGGTCGTGCGGCTCGCCGTGGAAGGTCCTGAAGATCAGCCGCCATGAATAGAACGATGTCAGCAGCGCGGCCGCGACCGTGCAGATGAAACCATAAAGCGCCATCGGACTCTTCGCCACAAACGCCGCTTCTATGATCGCATCCTTCGAGAAATAGCCAGCGGTGAGCGGGAAACCAGTGAGCGCCAGCGTGCCGATGATCATCACGATGTAGGTGTACGGGATGCGTTCCTTCAGCCCGCCCATGTTCCTGATGTCCTGCTCGTGATGCATGGCGGTGATCACCGAGCCGCAACCGAGGAACAACAGCGCCTTGAAGAAGGCATGTGTGAACAGATGAAACATGCCGACCGAATAGGCGCCGCAGCCCATGGCGACAAACATGTAGCCGAGCTGCGAACAGGTCGAATAGGCGACGATGCGTTTGATGTCGTTCTGGACCAAGGCGACCGTGGCGGCGAACATAGCTGTGGTGGCGCCGATGAAGATGACAAAACTCTGCGCATTCGGAGCCAGTTCGAACAGCGGCGATAGCCGCGCCACCATGAACACACCGGCCGTCACCATGGTGGCGGCGTGGATCAAGGCCGAGACCGGCGTCGGGCCTTCCATGGCGTCCGGCAACCAAGTGTGCAGCAAGAACTGGGCGGATTTACCCATCGCGCCCATGAACAACAACAAACACGTGATCGTCAGCGCGTCGGGATGCCAGCCGAAGAATGGAATGGTTTTGCCGACCAGCGATGGCGCCTGCGCGAACACGGTGTCGAACTCGATCGAGCCGGTCAGCATGTAGATCGCGAAAATGCCGAGCGCGAACCCGAAATCGCCGATGCGGTTGACGACGAAGGCCTTGATTGCCGCCGCATTGGCTTCCGGCTTGTGAAACCAGAATCCGATCAGCAGATAGCTCGCGAGCCCCACGCCTTCCCAGCCAAAAAACAACTGCACCAGATTGTCCGCCGTCACCAGCATCAGCATGGCGAAGGTGAACATCGACAAATAGGCAAAGAAGCGCGGCCGATACGGGTCGTCTGCCATGTAGCCGATCGAATACATATGCACGAAGGCCGACACCGTATTGACCACGACCAGCATTACCGCGGTCAGCGTGTCGATGCGCAGCGACCAGTCCACCTTCAGGTCGCCCGACAGCATCCAGGTGAACACCGGCACGCGCATGTCGTGATGGGCGAAGCCGACCTGCACGAAAGCGATCCACGACAGGATCATCGAGATCAACAGCAGCGTGGTGGTGATCAGCTCCGCGGTGCGCGATCCGACAGCCGCCGGCTCATGCGCGTCGTGCGCATCATGGGCGTGCATATCATGAATGCCTGCATGAGCGTGGGCGGCATGCGGGGCCGCATGCGCGCCCTCCTCGTCACCCGGCGGCGGCCCCTCGCCCGGCCAACGCGCACGTGCGCCGGCCAGCGCGATCAGGCCGGCCAAAATCGCGCCGAGCAAGGGCAGGAAGACGATGGCCTGATACATTACGACGTCAGCCCTTCATCAAATTAATGTCTTCAACCGCAATCGAGCCGCGGTTGCGGTAGAACACGACGAGAATGGCCAAGCCAATGGCCGCTTCCGCGGCCGCGACCGTCAACACGATCAGCGCGTAAATTTGTCCGACGATATCACCGAGATGGGTCGAGAACGCGACCAGATTGATGTTGACCGCGAGCAAGATCAGCTCGATCGACATCAGAATGATGATCACGTTTTTGCGATTGAGGAAGATGCCGAAAATCCCGAGCGTGAACAGGATCGCGGCGACCGAAAGATAATGTCCAAGTCCGACGATCATGGGTTGCCTCCCAGACCCTGTCCCGGCCGCACATTGCGGATTTCAATCGACATCGCCGGCGTGCGCGCGACCTGGCTCGCGATATCCTGCCGGCGCACGCGCGCGCGATGCTGCAGTGTGAGCACGATGGCGCCGACCATGGCGACCAGCAGGATCAACCCGGCAGCTTCGAAGTAGTAGACGTAGCGGGTATAGAGCACGAGGCCGATGGCCTCGATATTTGGAACCTTGGCCGGGATCGGCGCGGTGATCGCTTGCGAAATGCCGGGCCCGATCACCCAGGTGCCGACCACCAGCAACAGCTCAGCCAGGAAAATGCCGCCGATCAGCATGCCGGCCGGCAAATATTGCAGCGCGCCCTGCTTGAGCTCGGCGAAATCGACATCGAGCATCATCACCACGAACAAGAACAGCACGGCGACCGCGCCGACATAGACCACGATCAGGATCATGGCGAGGAATTCGGCGCCCATCATCACGAACAGCCCGGCCGCGTTGACGAAGGCCAAGATGAGATAGAGCACCGAGTGCACCGGATTGCGCGCCGATATCACCATGACGGCGCTGGCCACACAGATGCCGGCGAACAAATAAAAGAATAACGCGGCGACAATCATCGTCTCACCTACAAACATTCATCTGTATGGCGCGTCGAGCGAAAGATTTTTGGCGATCTCGCGCTCCCATCGGTCGCCATTCGCGAGCAGTCGCTCCTTGTCGTAGTACAGTTCCTCGCGCGTCTCGGTGGCGAATTCGAAATTCGGCCCTTCGACGATAGCATCGACCGGGCATGCCTCTTGGCACAGCCCGCAATAGATGCACTTCACCATGTCGATGTCGTAGCGCGTGGTGCGGCGCGTGCCGTCGTTGCGGCGCGGGCCGGCCTCGATGGTGATCGCTTGCGCGGGGCAGATCGCCTCGCACAGCTTGCAGGCGATGCAGCGCTCTTCCCCGTTGGGATAGCGGCGCTGCGCGTGCTCGCCGCGGAAACGGGGTGAGATCGGGCCCTTCTCGAACGGATAATTGAGCGTCGACTTTGGCCTGAAGAAATACTTCATGCCCAGCCACATGCCGGACACGAATTCCAGTAGGAAAAGGGCCTTGGCGGCACGGTCGAGCCTCATCGCATCCTCACGTATGCGCTCATTTAGGCACCATGCCGAACTGGAGAACGGCGGCGACGATCGCGACCATGGCCAGCGACAGCGGCAGGAACACTTTCCAGCCGAGCCTCATCAATTGGTCGTAGCGGTAGCGCGGCACGATCGCCTTGACCATGGCGAACATAAAAAACATGAACAGCGACTTGAGCGTGAACCAGATCACGCCCGGCACCCAGGTGAACGGCGGGTACGGCACCGGCGACAGCCAGCCGCCGAGGAACAGAATCGTGCCCATGGCGCACATGGTGACAATCGCCACGTATTCGCCAAGCATGAACATCATGTAGGGCGAGGAGCCATATTCCACCATGAAGCCGGCGACCAGTTCGGATTCCGCTTCCACCAGGTCGAACGGCGGCCGGTTGGTCTCGGCCAACGCCGAGACGAAGAACACGATGAACATCGGAAACAGCGGCAGCCAGTACCAGCTGAACAGGCCGTAGCGGCCGTTCTGCGCCTCCACGATGGCCGAGAGGTTGAGCGAGCCTGCGCATAGGAGCACGGTGATGAAGACAAAGCCGATCGAGACTTCGTAGGACACCATCTGAGCAGCCGATCGCACCGCCGCCAGGAAGGCATATTTCGAATTCGACGCCCAGCCCGCCATGATCACGCCGTAGACCATCAGCGACGAGATCGCGAAAATATACAAGACGCCCACGTTGATGTCGGCGATCACCCAGCCGAGATTGACCGGCACCACCGCCCAGGCGGCGAGCGCTAGAACGCAGGTGACCAGCGGCGCCAGCAGGAACACGCCTTTGTTGGCGCCAGCCGGGATTACCGGCTCCTTGAGGATGAATTTCAGCAAGTCGGCGAACGACTGAAACAAGCCCCATGGCCCAACCACATTCGGCCCGCGCCGCATCTGCACCGCCGCCCATATCTTGCGGTCGGCCAGCAGCACATAAGCGGTCACGATCAACAGAATCACCAGCAGCATGACGGATTGCGCCACCATCACGATCAACGGCCAGATATAAGCGGCGAAAAATCCGGCCATTGCCCTATTCCGCCGCCGTCTTAGTCGCGGCATTCGCCAGCGCCGAACATTCGGCCATGGTGGCTGAGGCGCGCGCGATCGGATTGGTGAGATAGAATTCCTGAATAGCGGTCACGAACGGCGCCTTGTCGGCCTTGCCGCCGAGCTTGGCCAAATTGTCGATGTCGGCACCATTGCCGGCCGCGATCTGATCGAGCCGCATGAAATGCGGATGCGCCGTAAACAGCGCCTGTCGCAATTGCGGCAACGAATCATAGGGCAGCGTGTGGCCGAGCGCCGCCGAGAGCGCCCGCAGGATCGCCCAATCCTCGCGCGCATCGCCGGGTGGGAACGCGGCTCGATTGGCCATCTGCACGCGGCCTTCGGTATTCACGTAAATGGCCGACTTTTCTGGATAGGCGGCGCCCGGCAGGATGACGTCGGCGCGATGCGCGCCGCGGTCGCCATGGGTACCAATATAGATGACGAAGGCGCCGGGTTCGGCCTCGACCTCGTCGACGCCCAGCAAGAACAGCACATCCAGACCGCCGGCTTTCAACATGCCGCCGGTATCCAGTCCGCCTACGCCAGGCACGAAACCAAGATCGAGCGCGCCGGCGAGCGAAGCTTCCGTGTGTAGAATGTTGAACCCGTTCCAGCCGTCCTTGATCACGCCGAGCGAGCGAGCGGCCTTGGCCGCCATCGCCAGCACGGCCGCGCCGTCGGCACGGTTGAGCGCGCCCTGGCCGATGATGAACATCGGCCTTTCTTTGTCGGCAGGCGCGTGCTCGACGAATTGCGCCAGGCTTTCCGAGCTGGCGCCGAGATAATTGTAAGGGTACGTAAGGTCGGCCTTCTCGCCGACCACGCCCAGCAGCACGTTGCCTCTGAGATAGCGTTTGCGGATGCGGGCATTAAGCACCGCCGCCTCCCGGCGCGGATTGACGCCGATCAGCATGATCGCGTCGGCTTGATCGATGCCGGCAATGGTCGAGTTGAACAGATAGCTGGCGCGGCCGTGTTTGGGATGCAGCGGCGAGCCCGGATAGCGCGCATCGACGTTGGCACTGCCGAGCGCGGCCATCAGCGCCTGCAAGGCGAACATTTCCTCGACGCCTGCAAGCTGGCCCGCCAGCGAGCCGATGCGCGCCGGCTTGGTTCCCTTCACTTTGGCCGCAATCGTGGCGAAGGCTTCCTTCCATGACGCCGGCCGCAGGCGGCCGTTGCTGCGGATAAAAGGCTGATCGAGGCGCTGGGTGCGCAAGCCGTCGACGATGTGGCGGGTCTTGTCGGAAATCCATTCCTCGTTCACCGCGTCGTTGGTGCGCGGCAGGATGCGCATCACTTCGCGCCCGCGTGAATCGATTCTGATCGCTGAACCCAGCGCGTCCATCACGTCGATCGATTGCGTCTTGTCGAGTTCCCAGGGCCGCGCCGCAAACGCATAAGGCTTGGAGGTGAGCGCGCCGACTGGACAGAGATCGACCACGTTGCTTTGCAATTCCGAGGTCATCGCCTGCTGGAGATAGGTCGTGATTTCCATATCCTCGCCGCGACCAATAGCGCCGAGCTCCGGCACGCCTGCGATCTCGCTGGCAAAGCGGATGCAGCGCGTGCACTGGATGCAGCGCGTCATGATGGTCTTGACCAGTGGCCCGATATATTTGTCCTCGACCGCGCGCTTGTTTTCCTTGTAGCGGCTGGAATCCATGCCATAGGCCATGGCCTGGTCCTGCAGATCGCATTCGCCGCCCTGGTCGCAGATCGGGCAATCGAGCGGATGATTGATCAGCAGAAATTCCATCACGCCTTCGCGCGCCTTCTTAACCATCGGCGTTTTGGTATTGAGCGCGTGCGGCGTTCCGTCCTTCTTCGAGGGCAAATCCTTGACGCCCATGGCGCAGGACGCCTGCGGTTTCGGATTGCCCGCCACCTCGATCAGGCACATGCGACAATTGCCGGCAATCGAGAGGCGCTCATGGAAGCAGAAGCGTGGAATTTCCGCGCCCGCAGCTTCGCAGGCCTGGAGCAGCGTGTACTCCGGCGGAACGTCGATCTCTTTGCCGTCGACAATAAGCTTGGTCATGCGGCGTGCTCATCCGGCGCACAACGCGCGGTTTTCCAGATTTGCGAGGTCGACGCCTGCGCCCAGCCGAAAGCATGATCGCTCGGACCATTGGCCTTAAGATGTTCAAGCCGGTCGAGCGCTTCCTGAACGATCGGCCGATGCCCGGCCGGCACCCACCACAGCACGAAATAGCTCTTGGCCATTTTCTCGAACCATTCCTCGCGCCGGCCATAGAAGCGCTTATGAATCGTTTGGTAGACAAAGCGCTCGAGCGCTTCGACGCTCTCCCACACAGATAAATTGACCGCCATGCGCGGATCGTCCTCAAACGGGCGGGTGTCGATAGCGCTGCCGCTCTCGTCGGTGAAGCGCCAGACGAAACCGGCGCTGCGCTCGGCCAGACCGTTGACCAAAGCAAGATTATTGATGAAGGCCGCCATGCGTGGATCGTCCGCTTCGTAACGCAATCGGCCGATATTGAGTTGGGCGAGATGATGGTTGGGCGGGCGTTGCATGGTCCCTACTCCGCCGCCTCTGGCATCGGATCGCGCACCGCACCGTGGGCGTCGGCATTGCGCGTATATTCGTCGATGCGCCGTTCGATCTCGGGACGGAAATGCCGTAGCAGACCCTGTACCGGCCAGGCGGCGCCATCGCCGAACGCGCAAATGGTGTGACCTTCGATCTGCTGGGTGACCTGCATCAGCATGTCGATCTCGCGTTTCTGCGCGCGGCCTTCACACATGCGGGTCAGCACGCGCCACATCCAGCCCATGCCTTCGCGGCAGGGCGTGCATTGGCCGCAGCTCTCGTGCTTGTAGAAATAGGAAATGCGAGCCATCGCCCGCACGATGTCGGTCGACTTGTCCATCACGATCACCGCGGCGGTACCGAGCGCGGATTTCTTGTCGCGGCAGCCGTCGAAATCCATCAAAAGCGTGTCGGCCTGGTCAGCGCCCGCCGGCACTAGCGGCATCGACGAGCCGCCGGGAATAACCGCCAGCAGATTATCCCAGCCGCCGCGCACGCCGCCGGCATGGGTTTCCAGCAGTTCGCGCAGCGGAAGACCCATGGCTTCTTCGACGTTGCACGGCTTCATGACGTGGCCCGAGATACAGAACAGCTTGGTGCCGGTGTTATTGGGCCGGCCGATGGCAGCAAACCAGGCCGCGCCCCGGCGCAGGATGTCGGGCGCCGCCGCGATAGATTCCACATTGTTAACTGTGGTCGGGCAGCCGTAGAGCCCGACATTGGCTGGGAACGGCGGCTTGAGCCTCGGCTGGCCCTTCTTGCCCTCGAGGCTTTCGAGTAGCGCGGTTTCCTCGCCGCAGATGTAAGCGCCGGCGCCGTGATGCAGATAGAGATCGAAATCCCAGCCGTGCACATTGCCCTTGCCGATCAGCTTGGCCTCGTAGGCCTCGTTAATCGCCGCCTGCAGTGTTTCGCGCTCCCGGATGAATTCGCCGCGGATATAGATGTAGCCGGTATTGGCGCCCATGCTCAAACCCGCAATCAGGCAGCCCTCGATCAGCAGATGCGGATCGTGCCGCATGACCTCGCGGTCCTTGCAAGTGCCCGGTTCGGATTCGTCGGCATTGATCACGAGATAATGCGGCCGCCCGTCGGACTTCTTGGGCATAAACGACCATTTCAATCCGGTCGGAAATCCGGCGCCCCCACGACCGCGCAGGCCAGACGCCTTCATCTCGTCGATAATCTTGTCACGCCCGCGTTCCAAAATCGCCTTGGTGCCGTCCCAGGCGCCGCGCGCACGCGCACCTTTGAGGCCCCAATCGTGCTGGCCGTAAAGATTCTTGAAGATGCGGTCCTTGTCGGCGAGCATTCTTATTCCCGTGCAGACTTGGCGTAGATCGATTTGTCGATAAGCGTCTTCGGCCCGCCGATCGGCGCCGACAATTGCCGGTCGATCTGCGGACCGGGCTTGGGCGTTTTGCCGGCGGCGAATTGGTCGAGAATCTTGCCGAAACTTTCAGCGGTGAGATCCTCGTAATAATCGGCGTTGATCTGCACCATCGGCGCGTTGACGCAGGCACCGAGGCACTCGACCTCGACCCAGGAGAACTTGCCGTCCTTGGTGACATGGCCCGGCTCGCCGATGCGCGTGCGGCAGACTTTTTCCAGATCGTCGGCGCCGCGCAGCCGGCACGGCGTGGTGCCGCAGAACTGGACGTGGAATTTTCCGACCGGCTCCAGATTGAACATCGTGTAGAAGGTCGCGACCTCGAGCGCGCGGATATGCGCCATGCCGAGGAATTCCGCAACGTGCCGGATTGCCGCCTCCGGCAACCAGCCGCCGGATTGCTCCTGCGCGCGCCACAACAGCGGAATGATCGCCGACTGCTGGCGACCTTCCGGATATTTGGTGAGCTGATCCTTGGCCCAGGCAAGATTGCTCTTGCTGAAGGAAAAATCATTCGGTTGCACTTCGGGCGGAGCAAGGCGACGCACGCTCATCGGTCGACCTCGCCGAACACGATGTCGATCGAGCCGAGAATTGCCGAAACGTCGGCCAGCATGTGGCCTTTGCAGAGGAAGTCCATCGCGCTTAAATGCGCAAAACCCGGCGCACGGATCTTGCACTTGTATGGCTTGTTGCCGCCGTCGGCGACCAGATAAACGCCGAACTCGCCCTTGGGCGCCTCGACCGCGGCATATACCTCTCCGGCCGGCACGTGATAGCCCTCGGTGTAAAGCTTGAAGTGGTGGATCAGCGCTTCCATCGAGCGCTTCATCTCGGCGCGCCTGGGCGGCACGATCTTGTGATCGTCGACCGTGACCGGGCCCTGCCCGTCCGCGCTTTTTAACTTTTCGACGCACTGCTTCATGATGCGCACCGATTGCCGCATCTCTTCCATGCGGATTAGATAGCGGTCGAAGCAATCGCCGTTCTTGCCGATAGGAATATCGAATTCCATTTCGGAATAACATTCATAGGGCTGCGCGCGGCGCAGGTCCCAGGTCGCGCCAGAGCCGCGCACCATCACGCCGGAGAAGCCCCAGTTCCAGGCGTCCTCAAGTTTGACCACTGCGATATCGACGTTGCGCTGCTTGAAGATGCGGTTGCCGGTGAGCAAGCGATCGAGATCCTCGACTACTTTCAGGAATGGATCGCAGAACGCGCCGATATCGTCGATCAGCTCTCCCGGCAGATCCTGATGCACGCCGCCGGGCCGAAAATATGCCGCATGCATGCGCGAGCCCGACGCGCGCTCGTAGAACACCATCAGCTTCTCGCGTTCCTCAAAGCCCCACAGCGGTGGCGTCAGCGCACCGACGTCCATCGCCTGCGTGGTGACGTTGAGCAAATGGGACAACAGCCGCCCGATCTCGGCATAAAGCACGCGGATCAACTGCGCGCGCCGCGGCACCTTGATGTCGAGCAGTTTCTCAACCGCAAGGCAGAACGCGTGCTCCTGGTTCATCGGCGCGACGTAATCGAGCCGGTCGAAATAGGGCACTGCCTGGAGATAAGTTTTATATTCGATCAGCTTTTCGGTGCCGCGATGCAGCAGACCGATATGCGGGTCGACGCGCTCGACGATTTCGCCATCGAGCTCCAGCACCAGCCGCAGCACGCCATGCGCCGCCGGATGCTGCGGCCCGAAATTGATCGTGAAGTTGCGCAGGTTCGTTTCGGCCATGTCAGATCACCAACTCCGCGCCCTTGGCCTTCTCGACGACTTTGGCGCCGAAACGATCCCACGCTACCACAACGCGTTCGTGGCGCCCCTCACCGATCAAATCGACGCCGTCATGCGCCTTCACCTTAAACACGGCCTTGCGGCCGCTGACCTCGACGCATTCAACCTCGACGGTGACTTTGAAACCGGGCGGCGTCGCCGCAAGATGCGATACATCGACATGCGTGCCGAGACTGCCCTCGCCGGCATCGAGATGCGGCTCCAGCAGTTGTGCGCAGGTCCATTCCATCAGCACGATCATGAAACCGGTCGCGAACACCTTCGGCATGCCGGCGATGATCGGCGATTCCGGAAAAGTGAACGGCACCGTCTTGTTCTCCGGCACCACATAAGAGAATGAATGCTTCAGTCCGGGCTTGAGCGTCGGCTTCATGACGGCTTGCCCTCCTTCGCTTTTTCGTCGCCCGGCAGCACGTAATCGGCGCCTTCCCAGGGCGAGAGGAAATCGAAGGTTCGGAATTCCTGCGCCAGCCGCACTTTGTCGTAGACCACGCGTTTCTGCTCGTCGTCATAGCGGACCTCGACGAACCCGGTGAGCGGGAAATCCTTGCGCAGCGGATGGCCCTCGAAACCATAGTCAGTGAGAATGCGCCGCATGTCCGGATGGCCGGTGAACAGCACGCCGTAGAGATCGTAGGCCTCGCGCTCGAACCAATCGGCGCCGCGGAACACGTTGACCAGCGACGGCACCGGCGTTGCTTCGTCGGTCTGCACTTTGACGCGGACGCGCTGGTTCAGACGCGGCGAGAGAAAATGATAGACCACGTCGAATCGCTGCTCGCGGCCGGGCCAATCGACGGCGGTGATGTCGATAATGCAGATGAACTGGCAGGCCGCATCGGTACGAAGAAACGTCGCGACCTTGACAATGTCGGCGGCCCTGGTGTTGACGGTCAGTTCGCCACGCACAACTTCATAGCCAGTGGCGGACGCGCCCAACGCGCCCTTGATCGTTGCCCCTAACCTGTCGAGCATGTCGTCCATTCGCGCGGCTCCGCTCAACGTTCGATCGTGCCGGTGCGGCGGATCTTCTTTTGCAGCAGCATCACTCCATACAACAATGCCTCCGCGGTCGGCGGACAGCCCGGCACGTAGATGTCGACCGGCACGATGCGGTCGCAGCCGCGCACCACCGAATAGGAATAGTGATAGTAGCCGCCGCCGTTGGCACAAGAGCCCATCGAGATCACGTAACGCGGCTCCGGCATCTGGTCGTAAACCTTGCGCAGTGCCGGCGCCATTTTGTTCGTCAGCGTGCCGGCGACAATCATCACGTCGGATTGCCGGGGCGAAGCGCGCGGCGCAAATCCGAAGCGCTCGGCGTCGTAACGCGGCATCGACATTTGCATCATCTCGACCGCGCAACAGGCCAGCCCGAACGTCATCCACATCAGCGAGCCGGTGCGGGCCCAGGTGATCAGGTCGTCGGCGGCGGTGATAATAAAGCCCTTGTCGGCGAGTTCGGAATTGACGCCGGAAAAAAATTCATCGTCGGCACCGACCGGTTTGCCGGTGTGCGGATCGAGAATTCCCCTCGGTGCTGGCGCTACCAACGTCATGCGTCACTCAATCCCATTCCAGCGCGCCCTTCTTCCACTCATAGATGAAGCCGACGGTGAGGACGCCGAGGAAAAGCATCATCGACCAGAAGCCATAGAGGCCGACGTCGCGGAACGCCACCGCCCAAGGAAACAAGAAGCTCACTTCGAGATCGAAGATGATGAACAAGATGGCGACCAGATAGAAGCGCACGTCGAACTTCATGCGCGCGTCGTCGAAGGCGTTGAACCCGCACTCGTAGGCGGAGAGCTTCTCGGGGTCCGGCTGCTTGAACGCCACAATGAAGGGCGCGATCAACAGGACCAAGCCGATCACCAGCGCGACCGCGATGAAAACGACCAAAGGCAGGTAATCCAGCAGCAATGAGCTCATCGGCGACCTCAACGTATAGTCCCGCGCGCCCTACCCGGATTTACGCCCGCCCGGACTGCTCGGCAGCCCGAACCCGGCGCCGTCACCCCGCACAAAAAAGCCCTTGCCGTGGTTGGAATAGCCTCAAGGACGGGAGCATTTGTGGCTTAGCGCAGCGCACAATGGGTGGCAAGACGACATTGGGAGACTTCCCCGAAGCGCGCGCGTGGCCACGATTGACAGGGCTGCGTGCCGCCCTCGATAGTCGCCGCCGGCGACCGAATACCGGAACACCTGCATGATACTTATGCGACATTTCGCGGTCCTCCTCGTTGTGGCGGCGGCGGTCACAATTGCGTCACCGCCCGCCAAGGCCCAGGAGAAGGCCGGCGACTATCCGTCGCGGCCGGTGCGAATCATCGTGCCGTTCGGCGCAGGTGGGCCGACTGACGTTTTTACCCGCGCCATTGCCGAAGAATTGCGCAAGTCGCTCAACCAGACCTTCGTCATGGAGAATAAGCCTGGCGCCGGCACCACCATCGGCACCGACTACGTCGCCAAGGCCGTGCCCAATGGCTACACGCTGCTGATGGTCTCCGGCACGCAGACCGTCAACGAGACTTTGTTTAACCACAAACCCTACAACCTGATGCGCGATCTGGTCGCGGTCGCGCCGCTGATCGAGAGCGACCTGGTGCTGGTGGTGACTCCGTCGGTGCCGGCAAAAAGCATGGCAGAGCTGCTGACGCTGGCGCGTGCCAAGCCGGGCACGCTCAATTACGGCTCGTCGGGACCCGGCTCGAACTATCACATGGCCGGCGAGTTGCTGAAACACCTCACCGGTATCGACATCGTGCATGTGCCCTACAAAGGATCGAGCGGCATGCGCACGGACATTCTCAGCGGCCAGATCCAGATACTGTTCGACAGCGTCCCGACGATGGCGGCGCTGATCAAGGCGGACAAAGTCCGCGCGCTCGGCACCAGCGGCAAGAAGCGCTCACCGATCCTGCCGGACGTTCCGACCATCGAGGAAGCCGGCGTTCCCGGTTTCCAGGCGACCCTCTGGGTCGGGTTCATGGCACCCGCC
Organism: Pseudolabrys sp.; assembly: GCA_035648555.1. GTDB lineage: Bacteria > Pseudomonadota > Alphaproteobacteria > Rhizobiales > Xanthobacteraceae > Pseudolabrys. The sequence goes on along the minus strand of DASRLF010000038.1, from coordinate 93,530 downwards.
GGCACGCCGCAGCCAATCGTCGACAAGCTCAACCGCGAAATCACCAAAATCGTCTCAAGGCCGGACATCAAGGCGGCCTGGGAGCAGCAAGGCGCCGAACCGATCACGATGACGCAGCCGGAATTCAAGGCCTTCATGGAGGCGCAGATCGCGAAATGGGCCGGCGTCATCAAGGCCAACCAGATTCCGGCGATCAATTAGTCGCTTAACAATACGGGTGCGCAATGAACGAAATGACCAAGGTCGCAATCAAGGGCGAAGAGCATTGGACGACCAAGGACGGTGGCGTGAAGCTGTTTTTGTTCGAGAAATGCGCCAGCGATCCGGCAAAAAGCATCGGCACGATCCTTTTCGTGCACGGTTCGTCGATGGCCTCGCAGCCGACCTTTGATCTGCAAGTGCCGGGACGCCCCGATTCCTCAGCGATGGATCACTTCGCCGGCCGCGGCTATGACTGCTGGTCGGTCGACATGGAAGGCTATGGCCGCTCGACCAAGGACCGCGACAACAACGCGCCGATTTCGCAAGGCGCCGATGATTGCTACGCCGCCGCGCTTTATATCCAGAAGCTGCGCGGCAAGCGCCCGTTTCTGGTCTACGGCATTTCCTCCGGCGCGTTGCGCGCCGCGATGTTCGCCGAGCGCCATCCCGAAATGGTGGCGCGGCTCGCGCTCGACGCCATGGTGTGGACCGGCGAGGGCTCGCCGACGCTGGCCGAGCGGCGCAAGAAGCTGCCCGAGTTCAGCAAGATGAATCGGCGGCCCATGAACAAGGCTTTCATCCATTCGGTGTTCGACCGCGATCATCCCGACACCGCCGAGCGCAAGGTGATTGAGGCTTTCGCCGATGCGGTGGTTGCGCTCGATGACTCGGTGCCGACCGGCACTTACGTCGACATGTGCTCGCGGCTGCCGGTGGTGAACCCCGAAAAGATCACCGTGCCGACGCTGGTGATGCGCGGCCAGCACGACGGCATCGCCTCGATGGAGGATTTGCTGAAGTTCTTCGCGAAGCTGCCGAACCCCGACAAGCAGTTCACCGTCATGTCTGGCATTTCGCACGCCAGCTTCCATCAGAAGAACTACATGATGGTCTATCACATCCTGTCGAGCTTCTTCGCGCAGCCGGCGCCGGTTTATAAAGGCTGAACTAAACCCCGAGTTCGTCCGCCAACGCGGCCAGGTTCTTCGCCGCGTAATCGACCATCACCGTCGGCGCAGGCTCGCCGGTATTGGGGCCGTATTCGTTGGGCCGTGCGGTGTGCGCGGTGCGCAGTCCCGATTTCGCCGCTGCCGCGAGATCGTTGCTGTGCGCGGCCACCATCATGCATTGCCCAGGGGCAAGATCAAACGCCGCGCAGGCTGCGAGATAGACGCGCGCCTTCGGCTTGAAGTCGCCGGCGATTTCCGAGCCGAGGATCGCGTCCCAGGGCAATTGGTTGCGGCGCGCGAGATCGACCATTAGCGAAATATTGCCGTTCGACACCGGCGCCAGCCAAAATTTCTTCTTGAGCCGCGCCATCGCCGCCGGCACGTCCGGCCATGCGTCGAGCCGGTGCCAGGACAGCGTCAATTCGTGCAGCACGGCGTCGGGTAAATTCTGCAAACTGAAACGCGGGATGAAACGTTCGAGATTGTGCCGATGCAACACGTCAAGCTTGGCAAAAGGCTCCCGGCCGGAGCGCACCTCCTCCATTCCGGGCTGGTATTCGCCCCGCCAGGCGTCCGCGAAAGCGGTCCAGTCGAGCTTGTGACCGAAGGGCCCCAGGACTTTTTCGGCCTCCCGGGCGATCGAGGTGCGCCAGTCGACCAAAGTTCCAAAGACGTCGAAGAAGAGAGCTCGGGGCTCAAGGTTTGCGTCGTCTGCGAGCATTAAATCATGCCCCGAAAGGCGGCCGATTGAGCGACCGCAACCCTTGCTAAGTCATTGATAAAATGGCGGGAGCGACGGGACTCGAACCCGCGGCCTCTGCCGTGACAGGGCAGCGCTCTAACCAACTGAGCTACGCCCCCGCGGGCGTTGGTTCGAGTTATAGGCGCCCCTACCCCAAGTCAAGGTAAACGATCCCGGCGCACAGAAATTGCGAAAAAGCCTTATTTATCGCTAAGAATCCATGGTCAGACGCCCCCCGAATCGTCTATGCGGGCAAGGTGTTTGGCGCTCCGCCAAGCTCACGGATTCACGAGGAGGGTCCTAACGATGGGAATGGTTCCTGGAAAAGCTCCGACACCGCCGACCGTCACATTAAAGCATCTTGCGGCCGCACTCGCGGAAACCCACGAGATGTCGAAGAAGCAGGCGGAAGCCGTGCTCGGCGACTTCGTCGGCAATATCGTCAAACATCTCAAGAAGGGCGAGCGCATCCGCATTGGCGGCCTCGGCATCCTTCAGGTGCGCAAACGCGCCGCGCGCATGGGCCGCAACCCGGCCACCGGCGAGGCCATCCAGATCAAGGCGAGCAAGAAGGTCGCCTTCCGCGCCTCCAAGGAATTGAAGGAGTCGGTCTAGCTCTAGACTGGACCCTCCGGGGATAACGGCAGGCTGGGAGCGACAAGCTCCTGGCCTGCTGTTTCGCGTTTATGAGTGCGAAGGTTGGTGGGCGATGACGGACTCGAACCGCCGACATCCTCCGTGTAAAGGAGGCGCTCTACCAACTGAGCTAATCGCCCTCGCAGACCGTTTATCGCTATCCGCGGTCGCGGTGCAAGCGGAACCAATTTAAACGAAAACGGCGCCTTCCGGCGCCGTTTCCTTTTCAAAGCCTGTCCGGCGCGCTCAATGCGCGGTCAGACCGGAGCCATCGTCTTCCACCACGGGGGGCTCGGCCGCGGCGGCGGCTTCGGCGAGCTTGGCGCTCTCCTCCGGCCATTCGATCGGCACCAGCGGCCGCACCAGCGCGTGCGCCAGCACTTCGTCCATGCGCGTGACCGGAATGATCTCCAAGCCCCTCTTGATGGTGTCGGAGATTTCCACCAAATCCTTGGCGTTCTCCTCCGGGATCACAACCGTCTTCATGCCGCCGCGCGAAGCAGCCAGCAGCTTTTCCTTCAGGCCGCCGATCGGCAGCACGCGGCCGCGCAAGGTTATCTCGCCGGTCATGGCGACATCGCGGCGCACCGCAATGCCGGTCATCACCGACACGATCGCGGTGACCATGGCGACGCCCGCCGACGGTCCATCCTTGGGCGTCGCACCCTCCGGCACGTGCACGTGGATGTCACGCTTGTCGAACAGCGGCGGCTGGATGCCGAAGGCGATCGCGCGCGAGCGGACATAAGATGCTGCCGCCGAAATCGACTCCTTCATCACGTCACGCAGGTTTCCAGTGACGGTCATCTTACCCTTGCCGGGCATCATGACGCCTTCGATGGTGAGCAACTCGCCGCCCACATCGGTCCAGGCAAGCCCCGTGACCATGCCGACCAGGTCTTCGGCCTCGATCTCGCCGTAGCGGTGTTTCGGCACACCCAGATAGTCGCCGAGGGTCGCCGCGGTGACCGCAATCGACTTCTTCTTGGACGTCATCAACTCCTTGACCGCCTTGCGGATTAGCGTCGATAGCTCGCGCTCGAGGTTGCGTACGCCCGCTTCCCGCGTGTAACGGCGGATCATGAGCAGCAGCGCCTCGTCGTCGATCGACCATTCCTTGACATCGAGGCCGTGCTTGGCGACCGCGGCCGGGATCAGATGCTTGCGCGCGATCTCGAGCTTTTCATCCTCGGTGTAGCCGGCGATGCGGATGATTTCCATGCGGTCCATCAGCGGCGGCGGAATATTGAGCGTATTCGCCGTGGTGATGAACATCACGTTGGACAGATCGTAGTCGACCTCCAGATAGTGGTCGGCAAAGGTGTGGTTCTGTTCGGGGTCGAGCACCTCGAGCAGCGCCGATGATGGATCGCCTCGGAAATCGGCGCCCATCTTATCGACCTCGTCGAGCAGGAACAGCGGGTTCGACGTTTTCGCCTTCCTCATCGACTGGATGATCTTGCCGGGCATCGAGCCGATATAGGTGCGCCGGTGGCCGCGGATCTCGGCCTCATCGCGGACACCGCCAAGCGAGACTCGCACGAATTCGCGGCCGGTTGCTTTCGCAATCGACTTGCCGAGGGAGGTTTTGCCGACGCCAGGGGGGCCGACCAAGCACAAAATCGGCCCGGTCAGTTTGTTGGCGCGCTGTTGCACGGCGAGATACTCGACGATGCGTTCCTTGACCTTCTCCAGGCCATAGTGGTCGTTGTTAAGAATCTTCTCGGCACCGACCAAATCCTTCTTGACCTTGCTCTTCTTGTTCCACGGGATCGAGAGCAGCCAATCGAGATAGTTGCGCACGACCGTCGCCTCCGCAGACATCGGCGACATCTGGCGCAGCTTCTTTAGTTCGTGCGTGGCCTTCTCGCGGGCTTCCTTGGAGAGCTTGGTCTTCTTGATCTTCTCTTCGAGTTCGGCAAGCTCGTCCTTGCCTTCCTCGTCGCCGAGCTCCTTCTGGATCGCCTTCATCTGCTCGTTGAGATAGTACTCGCGCTGAGTCTTCTCCATCTGCCGCTTGACGCGGGTCCGGATGCGCTTTTCCACCTGCAGGACGGAAATCTCGCTCTCCATCAGGCCGAGCACCTTCTCCAGGCGCTGGGTGACGGCAGCGGTCTCCAGGATGTCCTGCTTGTCGGGAATCTTGACGGCAAGATGCGAGGCGACGGTGTCGGCGAGCTTGGCGTAATCCTCGATCTGCTGGATCACACCCACGACCTCGGGCGACACCTTCTTGTTCAGCTTCACATAATTTTCGAATTCGGTGACCACCGAACGCGCCATGGCTTCCGCCTCCACGCGTTCACCGACATTGTCGGCGAGCACTGTGGCATCGGCCTCGTAATAATCGCTTCGGTCGGTGTACTTGAGCACCTTGGCGCGCTCGGCGCCTTCGACCAGCACTTTGACGGTGCCGTCGGGCAGCTTGAGCAACTGCAACACGCTCGCCAGCGTGCCGACCTCGAAGATCGAGTCGGGCGCCGGGTCGTCCTCGGACGCATTCTTCTGCGTCGCGAGCAGAATAAAGGTGTCGGACCGCATCACTTCTTCCAGCGCCTTGATCGACTTTTCACGGCCGACGAAAAGCGGAACGATCATGTGCGGGAACACCACGATGTCGCGCAGCGGCAATACGGGATAGGCCCGGGTTTCACCGGGTTGCAGCTGCGGTCGTGGCTTGTTGGTCATTGGCTTAAAGTCCTTTTTTTGTGCCCCTGTCCGTCGACCCGCGATAGCGGCATCGCCGAACAGTGCCGGGAAGAGTGCCGGGAAGGATGGGCAAGAGGACGTTGGGCATTGGGTCGCCCGACGTACCTCGAGGAAGGATACGAACCCTCACCCACTCGGGAAACTACGATCTTTCGTACGCGACTTCGCTTCGAACGCTATACGTAGGATGACAGCCTAGGGTCCGCAAGTAAGGCCCGTTTTCTGAGTAACGACGGACCCGAACACCCTCAGCACGCCATCAACGGTGTGATTCTACAAGCGGTTCTCTCAACCCCCTGGGGGCGAGATTTAGGCGCTGGCGCTGCCTTGCTCGGCCGTCCGGTCGCTGCGGTCGGCATAGATGTAGAGCGGGCGGGCGGTTCCCTCGACCACTTCCTTCGATATAACCACCTCTTCGACGCCCTCCAGGCTGGGGAGGTCGAACATGGTGTCGAGCAGGATGGTCTCCATGATGGAACGCAGGCCGCGCGCGCCGGTCTTGCGGTCGATCGCCTTGCGGGCGATGGCGCCGAGCGCCTCCTCAGCCAGAGTGAGATCGATCGATTCCATCTCGAACAGCCGCTGGTATTGTTTGACCAAGGCGTTCTTGGGCTGGGTGAGGATAAGCTTGAGCGAAGGCTCATCGAGATCCTCGAGCGTGGCCACGACTGGCAGACGTCCGACGAATTCGGGAATGAGACCGTATTTCAGCAAGTCTTCCGGTTCGACTTCGCGGAAGATTTCGCCCTGCTTGCGATCTTCCGGCGCCGCCACCCGGGCCGAGAAGCCGATCGAGGTGGAGCGGCCGCGCGCAGAGATGATCTTGTCGAGGCCCGAGAAAGCGCCGCCGCAGACGAACAGAATGTTGGTGGTGTCCACTTGCAGGAATTCCTGCTGCGGATGCTTGCGGCCGCCCTGCGGCGGCACCGAAGCGATGGTGCCTTCCATAATCTTGAGCAGCGCCTGCTGCACGCCCTCGCCCGACACGTCGCGGGTGATCGAGGGGTTGTCGGACTTGCGGGAAATCTTGTCGATTTCGTCGATATAGACGATGCCGCGCTGCGCGCGTTCTACATTGTAGTCGGCCGACTGCAGCAGCTTGAGGATGATGTTCTCCACGTCCTCGCCGACGTAGCCGGCTTCGGTGAGCGTGGTGGCGTCTGCCATCGTGAACGGCACGTCGAGGATGCGCGCCAGCGTCTGCGCCAGCAGCGTCTTGCCCGAACCGGTCGGCCCGATCAGCAGGATGTTCGACTTCGCGAGTTCGACGTCGTTGTGCTTGGTCTGGTGGTTGAGCCGCTTGTAGTGATTGTGGACGGCGACCGAGAGCACCTTCTTGGCGTGATCCTGGCCAATGACGTAGTCGTCGAGGACCTTGCGGATTTCCTTCGGCGTCGGGATGCCGTCGCGCGATTTGACCAGCGAGGATTTGTTCTCCTCGCGGATGATGTCCATGCAAAGTTCGACGCATTCATCGCAGATGAACACGGTCGGGCCGGCGATGAGCTTGCGAACTTCGTGCTGGCTCTTGCCGCAGAACGAGCAATAGAGCGTGTTCTTGGAATCGCTACCACCGACTTTGCTCATTCCATTCTCCGTCACACTCGTTCGTCTTGCGTGGTCGGCGAAGTCTCGAAGCTCAGCTGCCTAAACGCAACACAACGAACGAAGCAAGTTTCGCGCCGGATTTCCGGTGCGGCGGACCTTCGTACCGGGAGGCCGCTTCCCTCCTACTCTCCCACACCTTAAGCGAAGCATGCTAACGGCGTGATAATCAAGAATCTATTAACGATAATGCCCAACCAAACCCTGCGGCGGAAGTGGAACTTCGGTAGCAATCCACGGCGTTGGAACGGTATGGATGGCAGCCCGCGAAGGGACGATCAGGCGGGCTTTGGCAGCAGTTCCTCCGGCCGCCTGGTGATCACCTTGTCGACCAGACCGAATTCCGCGGCCGCCTCGGCGGTGAGGAAGTAGTCACGCTCGAGCGCATCTTCGATCTTCTTGAGCGACTGGCCGGTATGCTTGACGTAGATCTCGTTGAGTCGTTTTTTCAGGTTCAGAATTTCTTGGGCGTGGACCATTATGTCGGTGGCCTGGCCCTGGAACCCGCCGGATGGCTGATGGACCATGATGCGTGCGTTCGGCAGCGCAAAGCGCATGTCTTTGGCGCCGGCGGCGAGCAACAGCGAGCCCATCGAGGCCGCCTGCCCGACGCAGAGCGTCGACACCGGCGGGCGCACGAACTGCATGGTGTCGTAGATCGCCATGCCCGATGTCACCACCCCGCCGGGCGAGTTTATGTACATCGAGACTTCTTTCTTCGGATTCTCGGCTTCCAGGAACAACAGTTGCGCGACCACCAGCGTGGCTACGCCGTCCTCGATCGGACCGGTGATGAAAATGATCCGCTCTTTGAGCAGCCGCGAGTAGATGTCGTAGGCCCGCTCGCCCCGATTGGTCTGCTCGACCACCATGGGCACCAGGTAATTCATATAAGTATCGACGGGATCTCTCATTTCGGCTCCTTCGCGCGAATCACGCGAGGCTAGATTAGCCTTATAGCGGGTTGGGTATCTATTTCCGCAGCAGCCCCGCCACAAGGTGCCGAGCGATCAGGCGGCCGAATCGTCTTCTTTGTAGAGCTCGTCGCGCGAGACCTTTTTCTGGGTCACGTCGGCTAGTTCGAGCAGGAAATCGACCACCTTTTCCTCATAAATTGGCGCGCGTAGCGCGGCGACCGCCTGCGGGTTTTGACGGTAGTAATCCCACACCCGCTGTTCCTGGCCGGCGAACCTGCGCGCCTGCTCCGTGAGCGCGCGATTGAGCTCTTCGTCGGTAACCGTGATGGTATTCTTCTCGCCGATCTCGGCCAGCACCAGACCAAGACGCACGCGCCGCTCGGCGATGGCGCGGTATTCGGCCTTGGCTTTGTCCTCGGTGGTACCCTCGTCGGCGAAGGTCTTTTTCTCGTTTTCCATCTCGCCCTGCACCGACTTCCAAACCCGGTCGAATTCGTCTTCGACCAGCGACGGCGGCGGCTCGAATTTGTGCCGGGCATCTAGTTCGTCGAGCAATTCGCGCTTGATCTTCTGCCGCGACATGCCGACGTGCTCGACCGCGATCCGCTCCTTGAGCGCCTCGTGCAGCTTGGCAAGCGATTCAAGCCCGAGCGATTTGGCGAATTCATCATCGACCGTAACCGTACCGGGAGTCTCGATCGACTTTGCCGTAACGACGAATTCAGCGTTCTTGCCGGCGAGATCGGCCTTCGGATAGTGCTCGGGGAACGTCACTTTCAGCGTCCGGGTTTCGCCGACGCCAACGCCGATCAGCTGATCCTCGAAGCCCGGAATGAAGGTGTTCGACCCGATCATCACGACGGAATCGTCACCCGAACCGCCCTCGAACGGCGTCCCGTCGATGGTGCCGGCAAACGAGATAACGACGCGATCGTCCTTGGCCGCCTTCCCGCTTTCCGGCTTTTGGCTGTAAGGCTTGTTCTGCTCGGTGATGCGCGCGACCGCCTCTTCCACTTCGGCGTCGGTGACATCGCTGGTGAGCTTGATGAGCTTGATGGTTTTGAAATTAGTCAGTTCGATCGGCGGTACGATCTCGACCGCCACGGTGTAATCGAGGTCGCTTTCGCCGGCGATCAATTTCTCGACCGCGGCCTGTTCTGTCGGCAGCGTTACCTTCGGATCGGCGGCTAGTTTGTAGCCGCGTTCGCTGACGATCTGATTGTTGGTATCGCGCACCGTCGCCTCGATGACCTCGGCCATGGCCGAGCGGCCATAAACGCGCCGCAGATGCGCGACCGGCACCTTGCCGGGCCGGAAACCGTTGATACGGACGCGGTCTTTCAACTCGTCCAGGCGGACAATGACTTTGGCGTCGAGTTCGGCGGCCGGAACGACCACCTTGAATTCGCGCTTGAGTCCTTCGGACAGTGTTTCTGTAACTTGCATCGATCACACACTTTTTTGCTTATACGCGCGAAGCGCCGGACTTATACGCGCGAAGCGCCGGACATGTCGATTGCGAAGCAGCTAGCCCTCGGCGTGGTGCGGGCGGAGGGACTCGAACCCCCACGACTTTCGTCACGGGAACCTAAATCCCGCGCGTCTACCAATTCCGCCACGCCCGCAAAGGGCAAGCTCAAGGACGATCCTGGCGCCGCAATCCGGCAGGGCTTAACGCACGAAAGCCTGCCAGGGCAAGCCGTTAAATAGGCCCCCGCTGGGCTCGCTCAATGGCCCGCCAGTTCTGCAAAAAGCCGCCGATAGACCGCCGGCAGCGCCTCGGGCAGGTCTTCCGCGATCAACCCAGGACCAAACTCATTGGCCGCCTCGCCGTGCAGCCAGACTGCAGCGCTGGCCGCCTCGAAGGCCCGCATTCCCTGCGCCATGAGCCCGGCGATCATGCCAGCCAGGACATCGCCAGCGCCGGCGGTGGCAAGCGTGGGCGGCGCATTGTTGGCAATCGAGGCCCGGCCATCGGGGGCGGCTACAACGGTATCGGCGCCCTTGAACAGCACGACGGCCCCGCTGGATCGCGCCGCGAGGCGGGTTTTCTCAAGTTTTGCGTGAACATGAGAGTCTTCATGTATCGCTTTAAATAACCTTGCGAATTCGCCTTCGTGCGGTGTCAGGACGACATCCCGTTTCGGGTCCCGCGCGATCATTCCGGCCAGCGCCTCCGAGTCCTGCGCAAGACTTGTCAGCGCATCGGCATCCAGGACCGCCGCCGCGCCGCTCGCCAGCACCACCGCGACCTGCTTGCGCATGGGCGGACCAACCCCGCCACCCGGTCCCAGCACCACCGCGTTGTGCCGCTTGTCGGCAAGGAAGCCCGCCAGTTCGCCGACCCCGTCGACCGGCCGGACCATAATCGCAAGTGTCGCCTCGGCATTGACGGTGAGCGCCTCACGCGGGCTGGCGATGGTGACCAGCCCCGCGCCGGCCCGTAAAGCACCACGCGCCGCCAGCCGCCCGGCGCCCGTTGTCGGGAGGCCGCCGGACACCACGACCGCGTGGCCGCGCGAATATTTGTGGCCCTCGGGACGCGGCCGCGGGAACGCCCCGCCCCACAACGCCGGGCGGTTCATGAAGGCCGAAGGCTTTATCGCCGCCAGCACGCTCTCCGGAATACCGATGTCGGCCACCTGAATAGCGCTACAATGCAGCCGGCCGGGGAGCAGCAGGTGACCGATCTTGCGGCGGAAGAAGGTCACCGTATGGGCGGCGTTGACTGCGACCCCCATGACAGCGCCGGTGGTCCCGTTAACTCCGCTCGGCAAGTCGATAGCGATGATGGGCGCAGCCGTCGCGTTCATTGCTTCGATCATGGCACGCGGCAGACCATCGACGTCGCGGTCCAAGCCAGCGCCGAACAGGGCGTCGATGATGAGATCGCAATCCGTGAGCGCAGCCGGTGAAGCCACCTCGACGGGCCCGTTCCAGCGGCCGGCAGCAAGCGCGGCATCACCCTTCAGCTTCGCTCTGTCGCCGACTAAAGCAACGCGCACCGAAACGCCGCGCTCATTCAGGTGGCGGGCCGCGACAAAACCATCGCCACCATTGTTGCCGGATCCTGCGACGATCGCCACGCGCCGGCCTTGCAGCAAAGCGGCGGCCGCATCGGCGGTCGCGCGCCCGGCATTCTCCATCAGATCGATACCCGGCACACCTCCGGCAATCGTCAGCCGATCAGCCTCAGCCATTTCCGCGTTGGTGAGAAGTTCGAGCATGGCAACCGACCCTATCGGCGGTGCAGAATGCGGACAAATCGGGCGATTTGGCTGCGTTGCAGTATAAGTCCGGCGGCTGGCAAAAGTTTTCGCAGGGTGCTTAATTGCTGGGCAATCGATATAATCTCGCTTCTTGACCGAGCAGCTAAGGCTCTGTAGCAAAACGGTTTTTATGCGCTTTCCGGTTTGGCACGGGACCTGCTAACCGGTAGCGCGGCGCTCCGCATCAACGCGGCGGGCTGGGGGAAGGAAAAAGGCAATGAAAAAAATCGAAGCCATCATCAAACCCTTCAAACTCGACGAGGTGAAGGAGGCGCTCCAGGAGGTTGGACTGCAAGGCATCACTGTCACCGAGGCCAAGGGCTTCGGCCGACAGAAAGGGCACACCGAACTTTATCGCGGCGCTGAATACGTGGTCGATTTTCTACCAAAGGTTAAGATCGAAATCGTGCTTGGCGACGATATGGTGGACAAGGCTATTGAGGCGATCCGCCGCGCCGCCCAAACTGGCAGGATCGGAGACGGCAAGATATTCTTGTCGAACATCGAAGAGGCCATCCGGATCCGCACTGGCGAATCTGGAGTAGACGCCATCTAGCCGCGGGCAGCGTCTACTCGGACAAATCCATCAATAACGGGGGAATGCAATCCATGACGACAGCCAAGAATGTCATGAAGATGATCAAGGACAACGACGTAAAGTACGTCGATTTCCGGTTTACCGATCCGCGCGGCAAGTGGCAGCACGTCACCTTCGATGTCAGCATGATCGAGGAAGACACGTTTGCCGAAGGCATGATGTTCGACGGCTCGTCGATCGCCGGTTGGAAGGCGATCAACGAATCCGACATGAACCTGATGCCCGATCCGGCCTCGGCCTGTATTGATCCGTTCTTCGCCGAAACCACTTTGGTGCTGGTCTGCGATGTGCTCGAGCCGACCACTGGCGAGCCCTATAATCGCGACCCGCGCGGCATCGCAAAAAAAGCCGAAGGCCTAGTCAAGTCGATGGGCATCGGCGACACGATCTTTTTCGGACCCGAAGCCGAGTTTTTCGTGTTCGACGACGTCAAGTACAAGGCCGATCCCTACAACACCGGCTTCAAGCTTGACTCGATCGAATTCCCATCCAATTCCGATACCGAATACGAAGGCGGCAATCTCGGCCACCGCGTCGGCACCAAGAAGGGCTACTTCCCGGTGCCGCCGCAGGATTCGGTGCAGGACATGCGCTCGGAAATGCTCGGCGCCATGGCGCGCATGGGCGCCAAGGTCGAGAAACACCACCACGAAGTGGCTTCCGCCCAGCACGAGCTCGGCTTGAAGTTCTCGCCGCTCACCCAGATGGCCGACATGATGCAGGTCTACAAATACTGCATCCAGCAAGTCGCGCAGATCTACGGCAAGACCGCGACCTTCATGCCGAAGCCGATCTATGGCGACAACGGCTCCGGCATGCACTGCCACCAGTCGATCTGGAAAGCGGGCAAGCCGGTGTTCGCGGGCAACAAGTATTCCGATCTGTCGGAGACTTGCCTGTCCTACATCGCTGGCATCATCAAGCATGCCAAAGCGGTCAACGCCTTCACCAACCCGACCACCAACTCCTACAAGCGCCTGGTACCGGGCTTCGAGGCGCCGGTGTTGCTGGCCTATTCGGCGCGCAACCGCTCGGCGTCATGCCGCATTCCCTACACCACCAACCCGAAAGCCAAGCGCGTCGAGGTACGTTTCCCCGATCCGCTCGCCAATCCGTATTTGGCTTTCGCGGCGATGACGATGGCCGGCCTCGACGGCATCAAGAACAAACTCGATCCGGGCGCGGCGGTCGACAAGGATCTCTATGATCTGCCGCCGGCGGAACTGAAGAAAATCCCGACGGTGTGCGGCTCGCTGCGCCAGGCGCTCGGCGAACTCGACAAGGACCGCGCGTTCCTGACGGCCAATGGCGTGTTCGACGACGACTTCATCGACAGCTACATTGACCTCAAGATGCAGGAAGTGATCCGCTTCGAGCACACTCCGCATCCGGTCGAATTCGACATGTACTATTCGGCGTAAGCGTTACTCTTTCGACGCAACATATAGGGCGCCTCCCGCAAAGGGGCGCCCTTTTTCATGCGATGGGATTTAAGCGCTTAGACGATCAGGAAAACGATGACCGCAAGGCCGGCGGCGATGCCGGTCGCAATTGCCAGCCTCTGGCGGCGATGGCGTCGCGGCCCATAGACACCGGCAGCGCGGCGCTCGACGATCAACGCGGCGTCATATTCGGCCGAAGACGAATAGGCGCAGGCCAAGGCGGCGCCAGCCCGCTCGGCATAGGCTTCGAGCGCCAGGACGGCGGCGTGTCCCCTATTGGCTGCGTACCCCATCCACGCATGGTAGCGCGGATAGAGTAAACGAGTGGTTCACTACGCCGGAACGGTCGGTTTTGCGTGCCGGACCTGCCGTTTGAGGGCCGCCATTACGGGTTTAGCCGCGGGCTCGATGCGAACCGCGGCAGCAAGGCGCGCCCGCTCGCCCGCTGTGCCCTCTTCGGCTTTATGCAGCCGGTTACGGCCATCGCGTTTGGCGCGGTAGAGCGCTTCGTCGGCACGCGCGATCAGCGGGGCGATGTCGGTGATCGGCTCATAAGCGGTAGCGGCGCCGATGCTCACCGTCGCGCCGATCGTCTGCTCGGCAATCGTAATGCCGGCCATTTCGAAGCTGGCACGCAGACGCTCGGCGATACGCTCGGCAAATTCCATCGGTTCCGCCACGATGACGGCAAATTCCTCGCCGCCAATCCGGCCGACTAGATCGCTGCCGCGCATACTCGAGCGCGCGACATTTGCGAACACGCGCAAGACCTCGTCGCCGACGGCGTGGCCAAAGCGGTCATTGATCGATTTAAAATGATCGAGATCCATCACCATCATGGTCACCGGCTGGCGGCGATCGGCCTGACGGGCGCACAACATGTGTGCGGTTTCAAGGAAAGCCCGGCGATTGAGCAAACCGGTCAGATGATCGGTCGAGGCGGCGCTGCGGTAGATGTCGACGTCGTTGTCCTTGACCATCATCAGCACGATGAACGCGGTGCCGATCGCGTACAGCATCGTCTCAAGCGTGAACACCGTCAGCCAACTCGCAGCATAGGCCTCGGGCAGGAACGCCTGCATGCCGAGTGGGATCAGGAAGATCGTCGCGTGCACAAGGGGCACGACGATAACGGCAGTGCGCGAATAAAGCGATTTGCGCCGCTCGCGCCGCAGTTCGTGGGCAATGAAGAACGTGTAAGTCGCAACCACAATGGCGCCGAGCGCAATCCGCTCATTGCTGCCGGGCGGCATCGATGGCAATTGGCACAAAATGACCCACAGGATCGCGCCAGCGAAGGCGGCGGTCGGAATGAGCGGCCGGCCGTGGAAGAGTCGCACGCCGTTCCAGATCATGCCGCAAGCCACAAAGGTCATGGCCTGCGGAATTTCCCGTGGCATTTCGTAGACCAGCGAGGGTGCCGCCCAAAGCGCGATCGAAGATGCCCCGATCAGATAGGCCGAGCCCCACCAGGCGAGCGCGCGCACGTTGCGCTGTTGCAACCAGGCAAAGATCAGCAGCAGTCCCAGCATCGCTGCGATGCAGACGGCCACAAAGGAGAGCGTCGGTATGTCCAACGGCGTTAGTTGTGGTCTGGCGGCGGAAAACATCGAACTCCCAATTTCGTCCGGCCGTTTCTGGGGCGGGCGACGGTGTCATTGTAGGCACCGGCATATGGGAAAAGCCTTGCGCACTTAGCCCAGCTTCGATGCAAAACTTGCGAAAATTGTAATTAAATCTGCGCCAAAGGCCGCCGATCCGACGCAAAAAGGGCGTGCATTTCTGCACGCCCTTTGAGTATTCGATAACGGTGTTGCGCGATTAGCGCTTGGAGAACTGGAACGAACGGCGGGCCTTAGCGCGGCCGTATTTCTTGCGCTCGACCACGCGCGAGTCACGCGTCAGGAAGCCGCCGCGCTTGAGCGCGCCCCGCAGGTCGGGTTCGAAATAAGTCAGCGCCTTGGAAATGCCGTGGCGCACCGCGCCGGCCTGGCCCGACAGACCACCACCGGAGACGGTGCAGGTCACGTCGTATTGGGTTACGCGATTGGCTGCGACCAGCGGCTGCTGGATCATCATGCGCAGTACCGGTCGCGCGAAGAATACTTCGACGGTCTTGGTGTTGACCAGAATCTTGCCGGAGCCGGGCTTGATCCAGACCCGCGCGACAGCGTTTTTGCGTTTGCCCGTGGCGTAAGCGCGGCCCTGCGGGTCGAGCTTTTGCACGTATTTCGGCGCGTCCGGAGCTGCCGGCTTGAGGCTCGCCAATCCTTCCAGCGACTGTACGGTCTCGGCCACGATCAGGCACTCCTCACGTTCTTGCGGTTCATGACGGCGACATCGAGCGTCTCGGGCTTCTGCGCCTCATGTGGATGCTCGGGGCCGGGATAGACACGCAGGTTACCGAATTGCACGCGGCCAAGGGGCCCGCGCGGCAGCATGCGCTCGACCGCCTTCTCGACGATACGTTCGGGGAAACGACCCTCGAAGATCGACTTAGCAGTGCGCTCCTTGATCCCACCGATGAACCCGGTGTGATGGTAATAGACCTTCTTCTCGCGCTTACGTCCGCTGAACACCGCCTTGGCGGCGTTGACGATAATGACGTTGTCGCCATCGTCCACATGCGGGGTGTAGGTCGCCTTGTGCTTGCCGCGCAGCCGCATCGCTACGATCGTGGCGAGCCGGCCAACGATGAGCCCGCTGGCGTCGATCAGCAGCCACTTCTTCTCGATGTCGGCGGCCTTGGCCGAATAGGTCGTCATGACAAATCCCTGGAAGACAGACGCAAGGAAGAGCGCCGGAGGTGGCCGGATATTTAGCCGAGCGGATGTTAGTGGTCAACGCTGGCGGCCGAACTATTCAATAATTAAATCAATATATTAGAAGAATGGTAATAAGGCACCACTAGCTAATCAGCGGGCCTGTGGGATTGAATAGGTCGCGGTGACATGAGCCACCGGTTCCTCGGTACCCTCCGAATAGATTGTAACCTCGCCCACCGCCAGTCGTTTTCCCACTTTCATGAGACGGGCGTCGGCGAGGAGGTCGGCGCGCGTCGGTTTACGCAGGAAATTGATGTTGAGATTGGTGGTGACCGCCAGCGGCTGCGGCCCGATCGCCGAAAACACCGCGACATACATGGCAAAATCGGCCAACTCCATCATGGTCGGCCCCGACACGGTGCCGCCGGGGCGCAAAGCTGCCTCATCAAAAGTCCAGCGCACGCGGATGTCGCCATGTTCGACGCGCTCGATGCTGTGCCCGCAACCGGGATAAAACGCCTGCGGGAATTCCGCGGCGAGCAATTTCGCGATTTCGCCGGCCGACATTGCCGGCAATTTAGCTGACGCGGGCATCCGTCCCCCTTTGCCGGTTGGCCCCGGCGCCTCGGTCTTAGACGGGCCAGCAATAGGGTCAAACGGTCTTTTCGGTTGCCTTGCGCGCCCGGATGGCCGGGTTAAAGATCACGCCATGACCGCGCGCAGCACCAGCCCGGATTCCGCGACCTCGCCCGTTGTATTGCGCGGTGATATCGACGGTATCGCCTTGCTCTCGCTCAACCGGCCGCAGGCGCGCAACACGCTGTCGGACGCGATGCTGACAGCGCTGCACGACGAATTCGCCGCGATTGCCGGAGACGACCAGGTTCGCGCCATCATCATCTCGCACAACGGCCCGGCGTTCTGCGCCGGCCATGACATGAAGGAGATGACCGTGCACCGGGCCGACCCCGACCGCGGCCGCTCCTATTTCAGGGCGCTGATGGAGCGCTGCAGCGCGCTGATGATGTCGATCCAGAAATTGCCGCAGCCGGTGATCGCCGCCGTCGAAGGCGCCGCCACCGCCGCCGGCTGCCAGCTGGTCGCCACCTGCGACCTCGCGGTGGCGTCCAAGACGGCGCGCTTCTCGACGCCGGGCGTGCATATCGGCTTGTTCTGCTCGACGCCGATGGTGGCGCTGTCGCGCAACGTCGCCAACAAGCACGCCATGGAAATGCTGCTGACCGGCGCCATGGTCTCGGCCGACGATGCCCATCGCATCGGCCTGGTCAATCGCGTCGTGGCCGCAGGCCAAGCGCCTGAGCACGCGCTCGAACTGGCGCGCCAGATTGCGTCGAAGTCGATGCTGACCGTCAAGCTCGGAAAAGAAGCATTCTACCGCCAGCGCGAGCTTGATCTCGTCGGCGCCTACAAGCTCACCATCGATGTCATGGTTGAAAACATGCTGGCGCATGACGCCGAGGAAGGCATCGGCGCCTTCATCGAAAAACGCGATCCAAATTGGGAAGACCGCTGATGGCCTTCGCCGCCGCGCGACCATGAACCACGACAGCTATCCCGACAGCGCCATCCGCGGCATCCTCAACACGGTGAAGACCATTGCCATGGTCGGCTTCTCGCCGAGAGAGAACCGGCCGAGCTATTTCGTGTTCAAATATTTGCGCGAGCGCGGCTATCGCATGATCCCGGTTAATCCGGGCCAGGCCGGCAAGGAAATCCTCGGGCAGAAAGTCTACGCCAAGCTCGGCGACATCCCCGAACCGGTCGATATGATCGACATCTTCCGCGGCTCCGAACACGTGATGCCGGTCGTCCAAGAGGCGCTGACGCTCACGCCGAAACCGAAGGTGATCTGGATGCAGCTTACCGTGAGCAACGACGCGGCTGCAAAACTCGCCGAAGCCGCCGGGCTCAACGTGGTGATGAACCGCTGCCCGAAGATCGAATATGGCCGGCTGTCATCGGAGATCGGCTGGGTCGGCGTCAATTCGCGGGTGCTGTCATCCAAGCGCGCACAGATCATGGGTAAGGGCGTGCAGCGCATGGGGCTCGGCGGCGCACGAAGAGATATAGAACGCAACGATTGAGCGGATTATTCCCACAATAAACTTTCATGATTGCGGACCTATCGTAGATGAAAACTTTCGATTAGGTCTGTCCGCCCAATGCCACCTTGACGGCGCGCCTCGCGCGCCGGTTTAATCACAAACAACCTAGCACCGGCCGTTTGGCCGCTCGCATTTTGAATAGGAAATTTCATGGCGGACTCCGAACGCACTCCGGGCTTTGCGACGCTCTCGATCCACGCCGGCGCCAAACCCGATCCGACCACCGGCGCGCGCGCGACGCCGATCTACCAGACCACGTCGTTCGTGTTCGACGATGTCGAGCACGCCGCTTCTTTGTTCGGCCTGCAGGCGTTCGGCAACATCTATACCCGCATCGGCAACCCGACCTGCGCCGTGCTGGAGGAACGCGTCGCCGCGCTCGAGGGCGGCACCGCAGGCCTCGCGGTCGCCTCCGGCCACGCCGCGCAGGTAATCGTGATGCATGCTTTGATGATGCCGGGCGACGAATTCGTCGCGTCGAAAAAGCTCTACGGCGGCTCGATCAATCAGTTCAATCATTCGTACAAGAATTTCGGCTGGAACGTGGTGTGGGCCGATCCTGACGACATAAATTCATTCGAAAAAGCCGTGACGCCCAAGACCAAGGCGATCTTTATCGAGTCGATCGCCAATCCGGGCGGCGTCATCACCGACATCGAGGCCGTCTCCAAGATCGCCCGCAAGGCAAAAGTACCGTTGATCGTCGACAACACGCTGGCGACGCCGTATCTGTGCAAGCCGATCGATTACGGCGCCGACATCGTGGTGCATTCGCTCACCAAGTTCCTCGGCGGCCACGGCAACTCGATCGGCGGTCTGATCGTCGACGGCGGCCGGTTCAATTGGCTGCAGGACAAGCGCTACCCGATGCTGTCGGAGCCGCGGCCGGAATATTCCGGCATGGTGCTGGGCGAGACCTTCGGTAATTTCGCTTTCGCCATCGCCTGCCGCGTGCTGGGCCTGCGCGACCTCGGACCGGCGCTGTCGCCGTTCAACGCATTCCTGATCGCCACCGGCATCGAAACATTGCCGCTGCGCATGCAGCGCCATTCCGACAACACGCTGGCAGTCGCCGAATGGCTGGTGAAACGGCCGGAGGTGGCCTGGGTCAGCTATCCGGGGTTGGCCGGCGACAAATATAACGCGTTGGCGAAAAAATACGTGCCGAAGGGCGCCGGCGCGGTGCTCACGTTCGGCCTCAAGGGCGGCTACGACGCCGGCGTCAAACTGGTGTCGAACGTCAAGCTTTTCTCGCATCTGGCGAACATCGGCGACACCCGCTCACTGATCATCCATCCTGCCTCCACCACGCACAAGCAATTGTCAGATGCGCAAAAGGTGCAGGCCGGCGCCGGGCCCGATGTAGTGCGGCTGTCAGTCGGGCTGGAGGACACAGCCGACATTATCGCCGATCTTGAGGAAGGCCTCGAGGCGTAACCTTCCGTATCAGGTATTCCTGAGCGTGCGCGCGATGTAGTCGCGGATGTAGCTGAGCGTGTCCGGTGCGGTCCAGGCCTCGGTCACCGACTTGTCGGTCGCCTCCCCGCTTTGTGCCATGCGCTCGGCCACAGGCGCCCGGATCTGCTTCTTGGTCTGCGCAAAGGCCGGCGGCGACAGCGCGGCCAACGATTGGGCCACCGCCATGGCGCGCGACATCAGTTCGCCGCGCTCTACCACCTCGTCGACCCAACCACGCTGCAAAGCGTCGTTGGGCACATAGGTCGCGCCGCCCAGCGCAAACTCCGCTAGGTAACGCGGCGGCACTGCAAAGCGGACGATTTCAAAGGCCAGCGCCGGAAACGGTACGCCGACCAGAATTTCGGTCACGCCCATGCGCCCGCCATCATTTGACATCACGCGCCGATCGGCGCAGCAGGCCAGCACGCAACCGCCGGCGATGGCGTGGCCGTTGATTGCCGCCACCACCGGCTTGGGGTGATAAAACACGGCGTCGTAGAGCCTATGCAGGACGGGCAAGAATTTGCGGATGTAGCCGGCCCCGCCCCCGCTCAGCTTGATGAGATTGACACCGGCAGAAAAGATCTTGCCCTGCCCGGTGAGCACGATAGCTTTGGCGTCGGATTTGCGGAGCTCGATAAACTCTGCCGCCAGCGCCTCGCAGAATTCGATGTCGAGTGCGTTGGCTTTGCCATGCTGGAGCGTCAGCACAGCGATGCCCGCCTCGGTCTTAATGTCGATCATGGGCCGACGCTCCGATACTCGCCGCGATGCGACAACCGCTCGGCGTGCACGATCGCAATCGTGAACAGGACAATCGCCATAACTTGATGCGTGAGCGACAGCAGAATCGGCGCCTGGTACATCAGCGTCGCAACGCCGAGCGCCGCCTGCGCTGTGACAGCAACGACCAGCACGACCGCGCCCGCCGCGCCGCTGCGCGCTTGACGCGCATCGATGGCGTGCAGTCCGACCAGCACCCAGATCGCGTAGGCCAACATGCGATGATCGAACTGAACGGTGAGCGTGTTGTCGAACAGATTACGCCAGGCTGGCGCAATGACCCACAAACGCGAGGCCTCCGGAACGAAAGCGCCATCGATCAACGGCCAGGTGTTGAACGCCAGGCCGGCATGCGTTCCGGCGACCAGCGCCCCGAGATAAATCTGAAGCAGCAGCAGCGCCGCGATCCCTATCGCCACCACGCGCAACCGTTTGGGCGCATCGCTGCGCGCCCGCGGAGTCAATTGCTGCGCGGTCCAAACGATCGCCGCATAGATCGCGCAAGCGAGCGTCAAATGAAACGCCAGCCGGTATTGCGACACGCTGACGCGCGCGCCCGACAGGCCCGACGACACCATCCACCAGCCGACCAGGCCCAACAGCGCGCCGCCGCCGAAAATCGTCCACAGCCGGCCGCGCAAACGCGACGGAACCCAGCCACGCGCCAGGAAAAACAAAAGCGGTAGCAGAAACACCGCGCCGGTGCTGCGCGCCACCAGCCGGTGGGTCCATTCCCACCAATAAATCGTCTTGAACGCGCTGAGAGTCATGCCGCGGTTGAGTTCGCGGTATTGCGGGATAACCTTATATTTTTCGAACTCGGCCTGCCAGGCGTTCTCACTCATCGGCGGCAGAACGCCGCTGATTGGTTGCCATTCCACGATCGAGAGCCCGGATTGCGTGAGCCGCGTGGCGCCGCCGATCACCAGCGTCAAAAAGATCATCGCGGCGGCAGCGATCAGCCACAGCCGCATGGCGCGCACGTGAAACTCCGGAACCGGACGCTGATCGTGCATGAAACACTTGCTTTGCAGGAAACCGCGCGGACCATATAGTCATGCGCGCCACCCCGCAATTGAGCCCCGTTTCATGCCTGCCCGCCTCCGCAAACTGATCGGCGCCGTCCTCTTGCTCGTGCTGGTATGCGTTTGGGCCTTGCTCGCCATGGCGCTGGCACAGTCGGCGCTCACCGACATCAACGGCTTGGTGGCGGCGATTTATTACGTGGTGGCCGGGCTCGGCTGGGTGCTACCCGCAATGCCGATCGTGAGTTGGATGTCGAGACCGGACAGTATTTAGATTGTGCGCGTGATCTTGTCCGAAAACTGGTTTCCACCCTTCGGGATCACACGCTATTAAGCTGCGTTGACGCGGCGGAAGCCGTTCCACATCGCGGTGGCGGCGCCCGACATCAGAACCTTGACGTAGCGCTGCTGCTGGAAATCACCATTGACCGAAATTCGCGGCAGCGCGGTCAGGTGATCGCGGTGCGCCTTGAACAGCACGCCGGGCCGCGTCGTCACCGCGGTTTTGAAGCCGAGCTCAGCCGCGATGCGGAATTCGCGCACGCCGGCCGAGGTCGGATCCCCGACCGGATAGGCCAGATGTTGCGGCCGCCGGCCAAGCGCGGCTTCCAGCACGGCGCGGCTCATTTCCATTTCGGCGCGCACGGCGGCATCGTCCGGCATCTTCTTGAGCATCATGTGATTGACGGTGTGGGCGCCGATCGTGACCAGAGGATCGGCGGCGAGATCGACGATCTCCTGCCAATCCATGCAGAGGTCGCGGCACACCGCCGCCATATCGACCCGGTGGCAAGCGGCGAGATCACGCACTACTTTGCGCAATTCGTCTTCGGATCTCATGCTGCGCAGATAGCCGTAGACCTCGTCATACAGCGCGCGCTTTTCCCGCACGCTGCCGCATTCGAAAAACTGGTCCTTGCCGTTGATGACCATGCCGATGCGGCTGTTCTGCGCGATCACGGCTTCGAGCGCGACCCACCATAATTCGCCGAGCCGGTCCGGGAAGCTGGTCGGAATATAGAGCGCGAACGGCAGTTCATATTTCTTCAGCAGCGGATAGGCCCAGCGCATCAAATCCTTGTAGCCATCGTCGAAGGTGATGCAGACGAATCGGCGCTTGAAATCGCCGCTGATGTAGCGGGCGTGCATCTCGTCGAGCGAGATCACATCGACCCGCGCACGCTTGAGGCGTTTGAGCAGCCCCTCCAGAAACAGCGGTGAGATTTCCAGCAGATGGTTCGGCTGGAACGCGTCCGGCCGCAGCGGCCGCACGTGATGCAATGTCAGGATGGCGCCGACGCCACCGACCAGCGGCCGCATGACGTAATGCATGCCGCTAAAATAGAGCGTCTCCAGCCCGGTCCTGATGATGGTTTGCTTCATGCCCGCCAAATTTACTCGATACCAAGATTAAAGGGCAGTCGCGCAAAATTAAGCGACGGCGGCCTGCGGCGCGCCGGCCATCAGCGTCACGTCGACAAAACCCGCCATCATCAAGCGTTCGCGCGCGCCCTTTGTCGCCGGATTGGCCGGATCGTTGGCCACCAGCACGGCGCGGGTTGCGAGCGGCGCGAAATGCTCGGCCGCGATATCGGCGGCGGACCCGATGTCGATCACGACGTGATCGTAACTGCGCACCAGCGCCTCGACCACTGTCGCCAGCATCGGCGATGCTGTCAACGCAGCCGCGTCGCTGCCGACATGGCCGGTCGACACCAAATGCACCGCCGAGAATTGGTCCCGGGTGATGATGTCGCCGAACGAGGCCGTGCCGCGCACCAGCTCGGCAATACCGGGCGCCTTGGGATCGATCGAAATGATCGACAGATTAGGCGCGCCGAAGGCTAGATCGACCAGCACCACATTGGCGTCTTTCACCAGCGCGCGGGCAAGCGCAATCGCGGCAAAGGTCGCACCGGCATTGCGCGCAGCGCCGACGACCGTGATGCGGCGTCCGGCATCGCCCGCGTTTCGCAGGCTGTGTGCGATCTGCTCAACGGTGCCGACCGGCATCGGCGCCGACGCCATCGCCGGGGACATGGCCGCCGGCATCAAAGGCGGCGACGTCACGCGCGGCATCACCGGCGCGGCCACGACCAGAGCAGGCACGACTGGAGCAGGCACGACTGGAGCAGGCATGACGGGTGCGGCGTAGCTAGGCGCGCCATAGCCGCCCGGAGCATAAGCGTAACCATAGGACGACGGCGCGGGTGAAAGCAGCGCGCCGGTCACCGTGAAGCCCGCCGACAGCGCGAAAGCGGCGAAGGCCGCGATCAGCACGGTCGGCAATTTCTTCGGATAGTCCGGCTTGATCGCCGGGCTCGCCCGCGAAATAATGCGCGCCTCGGGCGGCGCTGCATTGATGTTATCGCGCGCGGTCGCCTCGCGATATTTCGCCAGATAAGATTCGAGCAGATCGCGTTCGGTCTTGGCCTCGCGATCGAGCGCGCGCAATTGCACGTCCTGCTCGTTGGTTTGCGAGGCGAGCTTCTTGACGGTGTCGAGGCTGGCGGTGAGCGTCTCCAGCCGGTCGCCGGCGACCTTGGCGTCGTTGTCGAGCTGGCGCGCCAGGCGCTCGCCTTCGGTGCGCATTTCGCGCTCGACTTCGGCGACTTGCGCGCGCAATTCCTTGATGCGCGGATGCTGCTCCAGCAAGGTGGTGGACTGCTCGGCCAGTTGCGAGCGCACCGCGTTGCGCTGTTCGATCAACCGGCGCATGGAATCGGAGTTGGCGATGTCGGAGGACTCGATTGACTTGCCGGTGCGAATGACGTCGCGCAATTGCCGCGCCCTCGCCTCCAGATCAGCCTTCTGCCCGCGCGCCGCCGAGATCTGCGAATTGATTTCGGTGAGCTGCTGACTGGGCAGCGAGGTATTGTTGGAGCCGACGAATAGATTAGACTTGGCGCGGTAGGCCTCGACCTTGGCCTCCGCGTCCGCGACCTTGATGCGCAGGTTGGAAATTTCGCCGGCCAGCCAGTCGCCGGCGGCGCGGGTCTGGTCCTGCTTGGAAGACTGCTGCATCTTGAGATAGGTCTCGGCAATCGTGTTGGCAACACGGGCGGCGAGATCGGGATTGGCGGAATCGAAATCGATCGCGATCACGCGGGATTTTTCGACCGCGTAAACGTTCAACCGGTCGTAATAGGATTCGAGCGTGCGCTCTTCCGGAGTCAAAGTGCTGGGGTCGCGGCGGACGCCGAACAGGCCGAGGATTGATTTGAGCAACGACGCGCCGGCGATCGAGGGGTCGAATTCCGGCTGCTCGGCGAGTTTGAGTTGCTTGATCGCCTCGCGTGCCAGGTCGCGTGACAGCACGAGTTGGATCTGGCTGGTCACCGCCTCGGGATCGATGGTGTTGCGCTCGCCGCCGTTCTTGTCGGCCTCGGCACGCAGGAAAACGTTTTCGCGCGCCTCCAGCAGCAACCGCGATTCGGAGCGGTAGCGCGGCGTCATCGAATTGACCACGGCATATGTGGTGGCGGCCGACAGCAGCGTGATGCCGAGGATTTTTGCTTTCTTGGCCCACAGAACGCGGCCTAGACCGCGCATATCCGGCTCGCCGCTAACGCCGATCGGCGCCGCGACGGGCGCTGGCGTCGCAGCTAATTTCGACTTCCGAGTGAACAACATTCCCTACTCCAGACGCACGGCGCTGTGGCAGCGGAATGATCACACCCTATTATGGTTGCTTCGGCGTTAATTTCCGGGCGCCGCACGTGCGCAGGTTAGGTTTTGTTAACCATACCGGCTCCTAATCCCCTTGGGTTTTCATTCGACGGAGCCGGATTCGCCTCATGCATAGCGCCCGATTTTATTTGCCGATCTTCATCGCGCTTGCCGCGGCCGGCTGCGCCCGCCAACAGCAGCAGCAGGCTTACATGATCGATCCTGCGACCGGCCGGGGCGTGCCGGCGGTGATGCTGCAGCAGCCCAGCGCGCCGCAGGCCTACGCACAACAGCCGCAATACGTTCGGCCGAGCGTCCCGCCGCCGGTTGTGCAGCCGGCGCCGAGCGGCGAACGCGGCCTGTTCACTTCGCAGCAAGACGGACCGCCGTCTTACTTACTGCAGCCCGCCACGCCGTCTTACGCGGTGCAAAACCCCGCCCCACTCTATGCGGCGCCGCGGACCGGTGGGCCTTACGTTCCCGTGCCTAACGGCGGCTTTGCCGCGGCTTCGCTCTACTAGCCAATGGCGCCACTGAATATCCTGCATGTATTCCGGGCGCCGGTCGGCGGGCTTTTTCGTCACGTCCTGGATTTGACGCGCGAGCAAATTGCGCGCGGCCATCGCGTCGGGCTGATCGCCGATTCGCGTACCGGCGGCGCGCGCGCCGACGAGGTGCTTCGCAAGATTGAGCCCTCGCTCGCTCTCGGGTTGAGCCGCATCGCCATGCGCCGCCAGCCATCGCCAAGCGATGCCTACGTGCTCGGCCAGGTCATGCGCCGTGTCGCGCAGGCGAAAGCCGACGTAGTGCACGGACATGGCGCCAAAGGCGGCGCCTATGCCCGTATGGTTTTCGGCAACAAACGCGCGGTGCGCGCCTATACGCCACATGGCGGCAGCTTGCTCTTCGGCCACGACACGCTGGCCGGGAAATTTTATCTGGCGACCGAACGCCTGCTGATGTTGCGCGGCGATCTGTTCCTGTTCGAGAGCGCCTACAGCGCCGAGGTTTTCGCTGGCAAAGTAGGCCATCCGCGCGGCCTGGTGCGCGTCGTTCATAACGGCGTGTCGCGTGCCGAATTCGAGCCGGTAACGGCGCTGCCCGACGCGACCGACATCATCTATTTGGGCGAGTTGCGGCACATCAAAGGCATCGATGTGCTGATCGAGGCGATAGCCCTGATGCGTCGAAACGGCCGCAACGTCACCGCCACCCTGGTCGGCGACGGGCCGGACCGGAACGCCTTGCAAGCGCAAGTCGCGCAAGCGAACCTGAGCAGCGCTATCCGATTCATGCCTGCCATGGCAGCGCGCACGGCCTTTGCGCTCGGCCGCATCATGGTGGCCCCATCGCGGTACGAATCCTTGCCTTACGTGGTGCTGGAGGCGGCCGCAGCCAGCAAGCCGCTGATCACCACCCGCGTCGGCGGCGTGCCGGAAATCTGCGGCCCGCTTTCCAATACTCTGATACCACCGAACGACCCCCACGCTCTTGCGCAGGCTATTGCCTTGGCGCTCGACCGCCCCGACGCCATGGCGAAAATCGCGCATAAGTTGTGCGATCGGGTTCATGCGTCATTTTCGGTGGATAGCATGGTCGATGGCGTGCTCACCGCTTATCAGACCGCGCTCGGAACCTTGGTTAAAAACGGCCGCCGTTAAGAGTTTTTCGAACGATCCAATAAGCCTTTTTTGACACTCTTTCCTTAGACATTTCTAGGAATTAAGGACAATCCCTGCCGCTGCTCCGGGGGCTCGCGGACGGCAGATTGCTGGTCTCAGCCATGACCAATATAGACACGCGTCCTTCGCCGAGCGCATCGAGCGCCACCGCGCTGCTCGATCGCTTACGCGCGGTGCCGCGCGCCGCTAACAAGTCCCAGTCGTTGACGCCTGAAGCCCTGGCCGTGGTCGCAAAGCCCGCGCCCGCGCCGATTTCGCCGATCGTGCTGGCGGGCTTTGTCCGCATGGCCGAATTCGCGCTCATCGTGGTGGTCGGCCTCGTTGACTTTGCCGCCTACGGTTTGGCCGGCGAAGGCGATTTCTGGCGCTACGCCGCCGCGATCTTCGCCATCGCGTTCCTGTCGATGTTCGCATTCCAGACCGCCGACATTTACCAGGTGCAGGCGTTCCGCGGCCACGAGAAGCAATACATGCGGCTCGCCTCGGCCTGGTCGGTGGTGTTCTTGATCGTGATCAGCGCTTCGTTTTTCGCCAAGGCCGGCGACATGTTCTCGCGCGTCTGGCTCGGCAGCTTCTACGTCGGCGGCCTGGTCGCGCTGATGGCGTCGCGCCGGCTGCTGTTCTTGGCTGTGCGCAAATGGACGCGCGAAGGCCGCCTGACCCGCCGCACGGTGATCGTCGGCGGCGGCGACGCCGGCCAGAACGTCATCGAGGCGCTGCAGCGGCAAAAAGATTCCGGCGTCCAGATCATCGGCCTGTTCGACGATCGTGGCGACAAGCGCAGCAGCATGGATTGCGCCGGCGAGCGCAAACTCGGCGTCGTCGACGACCTGGTCGAATTCGGCCGGCGCACACGCGTCGATCTGGTGATCTTTTCGCTGCCGATCGCGGCGGAAGAGCGCATCTTGCAGATGCTGAAAAAATTGTGGGTGCTCCCGGTCGACATCCGGCTTGCCGCCCATTCCAATAAGCTGCAATTCCGCCCGCGCTCCTATTCCTACATCGGCAGCGTGCCGGTGCTCGACGTATTCGATCGGCCGATCGCCGATTGGGACGTAGTGATGAAATGGCTGTTCGATAAATTGATCGGCAGCCTCATGCTGGTGTGTGCGCTGCCGGTGATGGTGGTGATCGCGATCGCGATCAAGCTTGAAAGCCGCGGGCCGGTCCTGTTCAAGCAGAAGCGCTACGGTTTCAACAACGACCTGATCGAGGTCTACAAATTTCGATCAATGTATATCGAAGCGAGCGACGCCACCGCCAGCGAGCTTGTCACCAAGGACGATCCGCGCGTCACCCGCGTCGGACGTTTCATCCGCAAGACCAGCCTCGACGAGCTGCCGCAGCTTTTCAACGTCGTGCTGAGGGGCAACCTGTCGCTGGTCGGCCCTCGCCCGCACGCGATCAACGCCAAGGCCGAAGCTCGGCTCTATGACGAGGCGGTTGACGGCTATTTCGCGCGCCACCGCGTCAAGCCGGGCATTACCGGCTGGGCGCAGATCAACGGCTGGCGCGGCGAGACCAATACCCACGAAAAGATCCAGCAGCGCGTCGAGCATGACCTCTACTATATCGAAAACTGGTCGGCGCTGCTCGATCTCTACATTCTGATGCGAACGCCGTTCGCGCTGCTCAAGACAGAGAATGCGTATTGATCACCGCGCAAGACATCGCCATTCATCGCGCTGCGCCGGCGCTGCATGCGCCGCGGGCGCCGGCGGTCGCGTTCACCGAACGCCTGCTGCTGATGGTGCTGTTCGTCACCGTGCTGGCAAGCTCGGTCGCCTTCATCGAGCCGTCGCCGCATGATGCCCTGATGGGCGTGCTGGCGGTCGCCTGCCTCATCGCCGGTATACGCTTTGAGCGCCATGTCGCGCTGTTGTTTTTATTGCTGCTGGTCTGGAACGTAGCCGGGCTGGTCTCGCTGCTCAATGTCGCCGGAATGGAGCAGACGACGCAGTACGCCGGCACCTCGATCTATCTGATGGTGGCCGCGGTGTTGTTCGCCAGCCTGTTCGCCCACAACACGATGCCGCGCATCGTCACCGTACGCGCCGCCTATGTGCTGACCGCGACCGTCATTTCGGTCGCCGGCATCGCCGGCTATTTCAACATTTTCCCGCACGCCCACGATCTGTTTGCGACCTATGACCGCGCGCTCGGCGGCTTCAAGGACCCCAACGTGTTCGGGCCGTTCCTGATCTGGCCCGCGCTGGTCGTGATCGAGCGGATGCTGGCGCGCCGCGTCCACCTCGCCGACGTGATGATCGTCGGCGTCCTGCTGCTTGCCTTGATGTTGAGCTTCTCGCGTGGCGCCTGGTTTCATTTCGCGGTGTCGTGCGTCGTCATAATGATTCTGGCTATCGCAACCGCAGCGACCGATGGCGCGCGCATGCGCATCGTTGCGATGAGCGTGGTCGCCATCGCCGTGGTGGCGACATTCATCGTCTTCGCGCTGTCGTTCGATTCGATCGGCGCCATGTTCAAGGAGCGCGCGCAACTCATTCAATCTTATGACGTCGGCAGCGGCGGTCGCTTCCTGTTGCAGGAAATGGCGCTCAAGGAACTGCTGAATTATCCGCTCGGCATGGGGCCGTTCGAATTCTCCCGCGTCTACGGCCTGCAGCAGCACAATGTCTATCTGCAAGCTTTCCTGGTCTACGGCTGGGCCGGCGGCATGGCCTATCTGACGCTGCTGGCCGCGACGCTATGGACCGCTTTGCGCACCATGTTCGTGCGCACGCCGTGGCAGCCTTATCTGATCTGCGCCTTCGCTGCATTCGTCGGCGAAATACTCGAAGGCTTTGTGATCGACACCGATCACTGGCGGCATTTCTTTTTATTGCTCGGCATGATCTGGGGCCTGGGAGCCGCGACATTCAATTACACGCGCGGTGTTCAAGTTCCGGCGCCGGCAGGACGGTTCTCTCATGTCGGCGCTTGAATTTGTCGCCAACGAGCCCACCGCGCCGCGCCGCAGCGCCTTACGCCGGCTGTGGCAGCGCCTGCCGCAGAACACCCGCACACAAATTCTGTTCGACGTCAGCCGCCTACTGGCGCCGCTGCCCGACGTCAATCCGCGCGGCGGATTTCCGCTCAGCATCGCCGGCCTGTTCTCGACCGCCAGTGGCGTCGGCGAAGGCGCGCGCCTGGCTTACGCCTCGTTGGAAGCCGCCGGTTACGTACCCTCCGCCTTCGACCTGAGTTCGGCCTTCGGCCAGGCCGAGCTTATTGAAGGTGCCCACCGCCGCGCGGTCACGCCCGGCGCCGGCAGCCTGATCGTGCATCACAACGGCCCCTATCTGCCGCACGCGCTGTGGGCTCTCGGCCGCGCGCGCGTGCGCGGCCGTCGCATCATCGGTTACTGGGCCTGGGAACTGCCGCGCTTGCCGGCGAACTGGCATGCGAGCCTCCGCTACCTGCACGAAATCTGGGTGCCGAGTACTTTCACGCGTGACGCTGTCGCCGCCGCCACCGACAAGCCGGTGCACGTGGTGCCGCACCCGCTGCCGCCAATGGCGGCGACGCCGAACATGCGCGGCAAGCTCGGTCTAGCGGCCGACGCGTTGGTCGTGCTCAACGTCTTCCATCTCGGCTCCGCTTTCGCCCGGAAAAATCCGCTAGCGGCCGTTGCCGCATTCCGCAAGGCGTTCGGCGATCGTTCCGACCGCGTGCTGGCGATCAAGCTGATCGACAATGGCGCGGCCGGCGCACGGCGCAAACTCGACGCCGCGATCTCCGGCGCCGGTAATATCCGGCTGATCGAGGGCATGCTGCCGGAAGCCGACATGGCCGGGCTGATGGCCGCCGCCGATATCGTGATCTCGCTGCACCGTTCGGAAGGTTTCGGCCTGGTGCCGGCGCAAGCCATGGCGCACGGCAAGCCGGTGATCGCCACGGCCTGGTCCGGCAATCTCGATTTCATGAACAGGAATAATTCGGCGCTGGTGTCTTACAGTCTCATTCCCGTTCACGACCCGGAAGGCGCCTTCCAGGCCGACAATCAGAAATGGGCAGACGCCAATGTCGAGGAAGCCGCGCAATGGCTGCGCAAGCTCGCCGGCAACGCCGACTTGCGCGCGCGCCTCGGCGCTGCCGCCGCCAAGGACGTCGCGGCGCAGCTCTCGCCCACACATTTCGCCAAGACCGTCGCGACACTCATCGAATCTGGGGAACGCCGTTAATGTCAGCGCCACGCATCGCCATCAACGGCCGTTTTCTCACGCAGCGCGCCTCCGGCGTCCAGCGATTTGCCATGGAAGCGGTCAAGGCAATCGACGGACTGCTCGATCGCGACTATGCCGCGCTCAAAGGCCGCATCGAGATTCTCGCGCCGGAGAAGGCGCGCGACTTCCCGCTCAAGAACATACCGCTCCGGCGCGTCGGATTCTCTTCCGGTTACGCCTGGGAGCAATTTGAGTTTCCGTTTCATGCCGCGGGCCGCCTGTTGCTCAACTTGTGCATGCTCGGACCGCTGGTGACGCGCCATCAGCTCGTGGTCGTGCACGACGCTACCGTGCGCGCGTTGCCGGAGAATTTTTCATCGCGCTTTCGCGCCGCGTACGGCTTTCTGCTGCCGCGCCTGTGCCGGCGCGCCGAACTGCCGGTGACGGTGTCGGAGTTTTCCCGGCAGGAGATCGGCAAATATTACGGCGCCGATGTTGCCCGCATGCCGGTCTGCCATGAAGGCGGCGATCACATCACCGCGGTCACGGCCGATCCTTCGGTGTTGCAACGCCTCGGTCTGGTCGGCCGCAAGTTCTTCCTCGGCGTCGGCGTCGATTCAGCCAACAAGAACATCGCCACCGTGGTCGCAGCGTTTCATGAGGCCAGGCTCGACGGCGCCGTGCTGGTGCTCACCGGCGCCAAAGACCCGAAAGTTTTCGGCCAGATCGACCATATCCAGGCCGACGATGTACGCATGGTCGGCTTTATTTCCGACAGCGAACTGCGCACGCTGTACGAGCACGCGCTGGCGCTGGTGTTCCCCTCGTTCTACGAAGGTTTCGGCCTGCCGCCACTCGAGGCCATGACGTGCGGCTGCCCGGTCATCATCAGCGAACAGCCGGCGCTGCTCGAAGTGTGCGGCGATGCGGCGCTGCACTGCCGCGCCGACGATGCCACGCAAATCACCAAGCACATGCAGGCACTGCATTCCGATCCTGCGCTGCGCGCGCGGCTCAAGGCTGCCGGCTTGACGCGCGCTCGGCGCTTCACCTGGCAAGCGACCGCACGGATGCTGCTCGACCATTGCCTGGCGCTCGATGCCAAGCGGGCTGCCTGACATGACGAAGCGCCTGATCTCCGTCCCGTTTTTTCTGCTGCGCACCACCACCGCCGGCGCCGCGCTGGTCACCGGCCTGCTGCAAACTTACGTGTTCGCGCACGTGCTCAGCCCGCAGCGGTTCTCGATCTTCATCCTGGTCGC
This sequence comes from Pseudolabrys sp., assembly GCA_035648555.1. Classification (GTDB taxonomy): domain Bacteria; phylum Pseudomonadota; class Alphaproteobacteria; order Rhizobiales; family Xanthobacteraceae; genus Pseudolabrys. The sequence goes on along the minus strand of DASRLF010000038.1, from coordinate 61,525 downwards.
GGCCTTCGGCTATTCGCTGTGGCTGATCGACTTCGGCATCGTGAAGATCCTGTTCGTGCGGCTGCGCGCACGCTTCCTCGCGGGCGACCGCAGCGACGCGGTCGCCGGCCACGCCACCGCCGTCACACTGTTCTATTTCGGCCTGGTGAGTACCGGCGCCCTGCTCTGCTTCGTGTTCATGGCGACGCAGATGTCCGCTTCGGTTCGTGAAGCGGCCGAGTTCGGCATGTTCTTCTGGTTTGTCGCGCTCAATTTGGTGTGGTTCGCGCTACGCAATATTTCTATCGCGGTCGATGAATTCGTGCTGTTTGAGGCGTTAGAGACTGTGCGCCGCGCCGGCTATTTCGCTGGACTAGCTGCGGTACTGTTCGGCTTGCCGCTGCTTGTTATGTTGATCGCGCTCAACGCGCTGTGGGCTTTGGTGGTCGCAATTTGCGCCAGGCGCCTGATCGCGCGCGGCGCTCTGCGGCCCTATATTCGCGGCTTTGCCGCGGACCTCGCGCAATTCTTCCGCGCCAACAGGGCGCAACTCATTCGCAGCGGCGCTTACGCGGCGAGCGAAATCTATACCGGTAACTATCCGTATCTGATCGTGCCGATGCTGTTTGGCCTCGGCGCCCCGCCCATCATCCTCGACACCTCATTCAAGGTATTCCGCGGCGGCGCTACGATTTTCGGCGCGGTTTGCGATATCCTGGTACCGCGCCAGACCAGCGCGCTGGCCGAGCGTGACGGGCCCACGCTGGTGCGCGCGACGCTCACGGCCGCAGCGCTCTGCAGCATTCCGGCCGCCCTCGCCTGCATCATCCTGATGTTCGGCGCCGACAAATTATTTCACTTCTTGCTCGGCAATGCCGCGACCATGCCACCGGCTACCACGCCGATCCTGATCGTGCTGCTGATCGCCAATCTCACACAGATGGTCACGCACAGCGTGCTGGTGCACAACGGCTACTTCCGCGAAGTGGCGCGCATCGGCATCGGCGTGGTGGCGGCGATGACGGGCGTCGGCGCCTACGCCGTACTTGCACACATCGATATCGTGCAATTCCTCGAACTCTATGCGGCGGTCTATACCTGCGGCGCGGCCGCCGCGGTGGTGCTGATGATCCGCGGGCCAATCCGGCTCGCCCATCAGGTCGCGGCGCTGCCGGAAGCGGTGCGGCGCTAGCCGCGGAGCTTTTGCCTCAGCGCGCCGGCAAAGGCGCGCAAGCCACTGACCGCGCTCCACAGCACCGGGGTATGCTTGATCCAGCGCTTGAGCCGCTGCTTGGCGAGCATCGGCATCGCCACGAATTCGCCGCGCCAGTTTTCCGCCGCGATGACATCGAATAGCTTGAGCTCGGTGTCGCACCAGTCGCGCTTGTAACGCTCATCGCCGATGGTGAAATCGAAAATTTTGAGCCCGCGCTCGATCGCGAACTGCATCAGATCGTGCAGATGGGCGGCGCCGGGCCCGAAGCGCGAAACCTCGCCGTCATCATAGCTCGCCAGCAGATGGTAATAGCAATCGCGATAGCTCAGCCCGAGATTGATCGCCGCGGGGACCGCGCCGACATCGAGCCGGCTGACATGCACCATGTGCCTGGTTGCCGGATCGGTGGCAATCGCACGATAGAATTCGGCATGGCCCGGCCTGGCGAAAAGATTGTCAACGCCCATACGCGCAAAGGAGCGTGACTTCTGCACCATCAGCGTTTTAAGCGTGCCGTCGGTTTCTGCCCCGGCCGCTGGATTGATCAACTTTACTTCGCCGAGCTCGCCCAGCCGCTTGCGCTTGGTGCGGTCACGCCGGCGTGTCGAGGATGAGCGCTTGGCGGCGTAAAAGGTTTCCCAATTGCTGGTGAGATGCGTCAAATAAGCGCCACTCGGATTGATCGTGCCGCCCAGGTACCGCATCGGATTTGGCTGCGCACCAACCATCTCCGGCATTTTGCTCAAGTGAGTGAGGTCAAAGCCCAAATGCGGATGGCTTTGCAGGTTGGCTGTGATGTCGCGCCATACCGCTATGAACCGCGCGCGGTCGAATTGCTCGGCGAAACCGGGCGCCAGCAGCGGCGCGTTGTAATCGCAAAGATCGCTGCCGAGCCAGGTGAGTTCGCGCGCAAATCCGGACGCGGTCACCGACAAGGGCAGCAAAAACAGGATGTTCCCCCGCACATCGCGCCCGGCCACAATGGCGGGCGCAACGCCGGCGGGTGCGCCAATATGACGCTGCCAGGTCGCGAGCCAATCGAAACTTTGGAAAACCGTACTGTCGGCCTGCGCCTCGAAGGCGCGCCAATCCTTCTCGATCGCCGCCAAGTCCTCATAAACGCTCAGACGAACGTCGCCCGGAACCGCTGCCGGCGAGCGCGCTTGCGCGCGCATAGCGGCCGGCGGGTCAACGCCAAAATGCGCGTCTAGTCGGGCTGGGACAGCTTGGGCCATGGCCGCTTCTCGGTCGTGGAGCGCTCGGACCCCGATTACGTCCGAGAGGCGTGCACAATCCGTTAACTCGGCCGCAGCGGTTGAAAAGCCGCAGGCCCCGCGTTATTGCAGGGCCATTGGCGCGTCACTATAGTCCGCGCCGTTCCGGTCGGGGCGTGGCGCAGCCCGGTTAGCGCGCTTGTCTGGGAGACAAGAGGTCGTGGGTTCAAATCCCGCCGCCCCGACCAATTTTCCCGGCATTCCCGCTAGTTCTTGACCGAATTGACCGCGCCGAGCGCGTCGATCACGCCTGCGCCGACCTCGCGTTTGCTGCCGGAAACCGCGCGCGCCGACCCAACCAGACTACGGCGCACCTCGCCGGGCGTGAGCTTTGGATTGCGCGCCAACAGCAACGCTGCCACGCCACTGGCATGTGCGGCGGCGACCGACGTGCCGGTGGTGAGCGTGTACTTATCGTCGGGCGACGGCACTAGCACCGCCACGCCGGGCGCGGCAATCGCCACCTGCGGCCCGCGATTGGCTTGCGCCAGCAATTTGTCGTCGGCGTCGGTCGCGGTCACGCCGATGACGTCTGGATCGGCCGCGGGATAAAGCGGCGGCGAGCGCGGCCCGGCATTGCCGACCGCTGCAATCAGCACCATGCCGCGCGCATGCGCCTTGGCCAGCATGTCGCGGAACATCGTGTCGGCGGGGCCGGCGAAACTCATATTGACGATACGGGCGTTTTTGGTCGCAGCCCAATCGAGTGCTTTGAGAATGGTGAAGGTGGTGCCTTGCGCGCGCTCGCCCTCGCCGGCGAAGGCGCGGATCGCGAGCAGATTCACCTTCGGCGCCACCCCGATCAGCTTGGAATGCGCCGCGATCGCGCCGGCCATGCCGGTGCCATGCACATGCGGTTTCCCCGGCGTGCCGAGCGCATCGTATTCGTCCGCGATCACGCCGGCGAGATCGGGATGGCTGGTGTCGATCTGGGAATCGATCACCGCCACCAAGACATCGTCGCCATTGGTGATGCGATGTGCTTCCATGAGATGCATTTTGGAAACGGTGTATTGCGCCACGCCTGCATCCGATTGCGCCGGCGGCTGCGCCTGTCCAAACCGGTAGACCCAATTCGGCTGCGCCGCCGAAATCCGGCCGAACGGCAGCATCCCGCGCAGCGTATCCGCGACAGTCCCGCGGCCGTCGATGTGCCAACGCTGGAACGTGCGGCCGGTGAGCATGAAGCTCTGCGTCTCCAACAGCGTCAATTGCAGGCGGCGCCCGACCACGTTGAGATAAGCGTCCGGCGTGTCGGCCTCGACTTCCAGCAGCACCTCATCGACCACGAAGCTAGTCACGCCCCGTCCCGGAATGTCGATGTGGCGGCCGGGCGTGTGCCGCGGGCCTTGTTGCGGGCCTTGCGGCGGCGGATTGCCCGGCGGCGTGGTCGTCGTGACGACGACCGGGTCCGGGAACAGGACGGGGCCGAGCAGCCAGCCGACCGGGCCAAGGAAACACGACAAGGCCATGCGATCGACTTCGGTGACGGTCAATTCGCGGCCGAGCACGAGGGTGCCGATCATCGGCGACACCGCGGCACAACCGACGGCGCCGAAGGCGACCCAGCCAAACGTGGGGATGGGCTGGGTTGCGGGCGGCGGAGGCGTGGGGGCCACGCAGAAATTGGAGATGCACTGCGCCTGCGACGGCGTGAGCGAGCCAATGAACAGCGCGATCAGCAATACCGCAGCCGCCGCAACGCGTCGCATCGTCTATTCCTCAGCCCTTCCGCCAAACCGGCAGCGGTATTCTACAAGCCAGCGCGGCGTCCTGCCATGCGGGTTTAGGGCAATTTCGCGTGGAACCGACAGCCTACTCGGCTCTTGCCACCGCAGATTCGATGAGCTTGCGGCATTCGGCAAGCTCATGCAGCACGGCGTGCAGCTTGCGCAGGTCGTCGCGCACCAGCCTGCCGGCACTCACCACCGGAGCGCTAGCAGCCGGCGGGGCGGGATCCAGCGGCGCCGGCTCCTGCGTGTCGTGGATGGCGCGATCGGCCGGATCGATACGCGGCATTGGCGCACTTTTGAGCGGTGGCTCGCGGCGCGCCTCGAGATCGTCGCCACGCTCGCCGAGATCGCGGCCGATCAGCGAGGATAGCCGGCCGCGCAGTCCGCGCTGCTCCTCGGCCGGCTCGTATTCAGCAGCGACGGTATCTTCGACAAAATCCTCTTCCTCGGCCGCGCCGTGCGGCGGCTGCGGCGCGCCTTCCTGCCAAATGACTTGCACGAACCGCGCGCCCTGCTCGCGCAGGATTCGCTGCACGCCGCGGATGGTGTAGCCCTCGCCGTACAACAGATGGCGAATGCCGCGCAAAAGATTGACATCGTCGGGCCGGTAATAGCGCCGCCCGCCGCCGCGCTTCATCGGCTTGATGTCGCGGAAACGGCTTTCCCAGAATCGCAGCACGTGCTGCGGCAGATCGAGTTCGTCCGCCACTTCACTAATGCTACGAAATGCGTCCGGCGCCTTGTGATCCAAAGCGGCCCCTTTCGACGATGAGTTGAACGCAATACTGAAACGAAATTAACGCAGCCGGTCTACTCGGCGTGACCGTTGATGCGGTGCTTGAGGATCGCCGATGGCTTGAACACCATCACACGGCGCGGCGAAATCGGCACTTCCTTGCCGGTCTTGGGATTGCGGCCGATACGCTGGCCCTTCTTGCGCACCACGAACGAACCGAACGAGGAAAGCTTTACGGTGACCCCGCGTTCGAGGCAGTCGGTGATCTCCTTGAGCACCAACTCCACGAGCGATGCGGATTCTGTCCGTGACAGGCCTACCTTTTGATAGACCGCCTCGCAGAGATCCGCCCGCGTTACCGTTTTACCAGACATCGCCTACTCAGCCCCCGGCAGATATCCCGCTGAATTATCGACGATATTAGCATCGCCGGGCGTGGTCAACGGGGCGATTGCAAATCTGACATAGGCACTGTTCGGACTTAAGTCCTGCCCGGCTCACCACCGAAGCAGCGCCGAGCCCCAGGTAAAACCGCCGCCCATGGCCTCCAGCAACAGCAGATTGCCGCGCTTGATGCGCCGGTCGGCCACCGCGTCCGCCAGCGCCAGCGGGATCGAAGCCGCCGAGGTATTACCGTGGCGGTCCACCGTGATCACCACCTTCTCCGGCGCGATACCGAGCTTATGGGCCGAGCCGTCGATGATCCGTTTATTGGCCTGGTGCGGCACGAACCAGTCGATATCGGCGGCGGTAGTGCCGGTGGCCTTGAAGGCGTCATGGATCACATCGGTAATCATCGCCACGGCGTGCTTGAACACCTCGCGGCCCTCCATTCGCAGATGTCCCACGGTCTGGGTCGAGGACGGCCCGCCGTCCACATAAAGCTTGCTCTTGTGCCGGCCATCCGAGCGCAAATGAGTGGTCAAAATGCCGCGGTCGGCCGCGCTGCCCGGCTGCTCCTGCGCCTCCAGCACCAGCGCGCCGGCGCCGTCACCGAACAGCACGCAGGTGGTGCGGTCGTTCCAGTCCAGAATACGCGAGAAGGTCTCAGCCCCGATCACCAGCGCGCGCTTGTAGACGCCGCTTTTGAGCATCCCGTCGGTCACCGCCAGCGCAAAAATGAAGCCCGAGCACACCGCCTGCAGATCGAAGGCGGCACCGTGGGTGATGCCGAGCCCGGCCTGGACGGAAACCGCAGTCGCCGGGAAAGTCTGATCCGGCGTCGACGTGGCCAGCACGATCAAGTCGATCGATGAGGCTTCGACCCGGGCATTGGCGAGCGCTGCGCGCGCCGCATTGAGCGCGAGATCGGAGGTAAGTTCACCCGCCGCCGCGATATGACGTTCGCGGATGCCGGTGCGCTGCACGATCCATTCGTCGGTGGTCTGCACCGACTTGGCCAGCTCGTCGTTTGAGAGGATGCGGGCCGGCAGATAACTGCCACAGCCGAGCACCACCGATCGCAATTGGGTCACAAGGCGGCCCCGCTCGCCACGCGCGCGACCGCGCTGACCTGCATATCGCGCGCCATCGACTGGCCGATCTTGGCGAGCAACTCGTAGCGCACCATGTCGTAGCCCATGTCAATGGCCGCGGCGAAGCCTTCGGCATCGGCGCCGCCGTGACTCTTGATCACGACGCCGTTGAGCCCGAGAAACACCCCGCCATTGGATTTGCGCGGGTCCATCTTGTCGCGCAGCGTCTGAAACGCTGCGCGCGAGAGCAGATAGCCCAGCCGCGCCGCCCAGGTCCGGTTCATGGCGCCCTTTAGATACTGCGCGAACTGGCGGGCGGTGCCTTCGGCGGTTTTGAGCGCGATATTGCCGGCAAAGCCTTCGGTCACCACAACGTCAACCGTGCCCTTGCCGATGTCGTCGCCCTCGACGAAACCAGCATAATCAAAATACGGGAAATGGCCTGCGCGCAGCAGGCGCCCGGCTTCGCGCACTTGTTCGAGGCCTTTGACTTCCTCGACCCCGATATTAAGCAGGCCGACGGTCGGGCGCTCGATGTCGAACAGCACGCGCGCCATGGCGCTCCCCATGGCGGCAAGGTTGATCAGATGCTGCTCGTCGGCGCCGATCGACGCACCGACGTCGAGCACCACCGACTCGCCCTTGAGCGTCGGCCACAGCCCGGCGAGCGCCGGCCGCTCGATGCCCTCGATCATCTTGAGATTGAAACGCGACATCGCCATCAGCGCGCCGGTATTGCCGGCCGATATCACGGCATCGGCCTCGCCTTTTTTCACCGCGTCGATCGTCAGCCACATCGAGGATTTACCCCGGCCATGGCGCAATGCCTGACTCGGCTTGTCGTCCATGCGGATCGACACTTCGGTATGCAGCAGTTTGGATTTGGCCTTGAGGCGCGGCAGACCCTCTAGCAAAGGTCCAACCACCGCGCGGTCGCCAAACAGCAAAAACTCACTGTCGGGATGCCGGGTCAGCGCGATGTCGGCGCCCGGCAGAACCACCGAAGGCCCATGATCGCCACCCATGGCGTCGATTGCGATGCGAACTCTGTCAGGCATGGATCGGCTTCGGCAGCGCCGTGGCGGACGCCGGAAAATCGGTCATGGGGGTGTTACGCACGGGGGCGACCTTACCCGCTGGGGCACGGCAGACAAGACGGTTGCGGCAGTGTTTCAGGGGCCAGCCTCGTTTTACTGTTGGGGCCGGCCGGGACGCTTTTTGAGCGCTTCCAGCACGGCAAAGGGGTGTTCGCCCGCGTCCTCGGCCTTGGGAGCGGCGAATTGGGCCCCGGGCTTGCGCGGATAAGGGTCGATGCCAAGGATCAGAAATTCGGTCGCCAGCGCGCCCAAATCCAACATTCCATCGATCAGCGGTTCCGGCGGCTCGTCGTTGCCCTGGGCGCGTTTGCGGGCTTTTTTGGGGGCAGGCTCAGCCCCGCCGGGGGTTGGCGCGAAGGCTAGATCGACCGCCTCTTCGATCGCATTTTCGATCGGCTCGAGCGTCACCACGCAGATCTGGCCGACTTGGGCGTTGACCTGGCCCGCGACGTGAACACCCGCGCCCTGGCGGGTGAGATCGAATACCGCCGATAGCCGCGGCAATTCACGCACGTCGGCAAGTTCGGCCACCTCGGCACGGACCGCCGGCGGCGCCTCGATCTCCAGATGCAGACCGTTATCGGGGATGTCGTCGACGACCACCGGCACGCTCCAGCCGCTTACGCTTTTCTTCATTAGGTTCAGGCTCTTAGAGTGCAGTCTCGGGGACCAAAGCTGGGTCCGGGAAGTGCAGTTCGCCGCCGGCCAGACGGCTCGCGTCCTGGCCCGCAAGACCACGTAACGCCTCCCGCATATAAGCCGCAAGCCGCCGCGCAGCGCGCCCCGGCTCGCCGCCATAGATATTACGTTCCAGGGCCGCCATCAGCGCCGCATCGTCATTGGTGGCCAAAGCTGCCCGGTAGGCCTGGGCGCGGCCATAAAAGGCCTCGCCCATGCGCTGCATTTCCTTCGGCACTTTAATGTCGGCAATGCCGATTTCGCGCAAATTATCGTCCATATCCTGGCAAAACCGGTCGAAAACGCCCTGCCCAAGACTTTGCAGGGCGCCCTCTTGCGCCAACCGGTCCAACACCAGCGCCAGATGCAACACGATCAGGTCGAAACGGCCGTTAACCGTGTCGGCGACCGCGTAGTCGCGGTAAAAGCACGGCAATCGCGCCTGCGCCACGATCATGCCATACAGGGTCGAAATGGTGGGCGCCTGCGCGCTACGGCGAAATAGGGGGAAAATCATCGCGTTGGTTTGCCGCTGACCGGGGCCTGACGCCCGGTACGGCAACGCCCTTGCCGATGCAAGATCGAAATGACGGGTTCGCGTTTGAGTTCCAAAACCGCTCACAATCGCCACAGGCCGCGCCAGATCGCGCTGCTGCTTGCCTGCGGTCTAGCGCTCGCCGGCTGCGGCAACTTCAGCGAAACGCTGCAGCACGGCTATGTGATGCAGGAAGGCGCGCTCGAACAAATTCCGATCGGCGCCACGCAGGAGCAAGTCCTGATCGTGATGGGCACGCCCTCCACCGTCGCCACCGTGAACGGCGAAGTGTTTTATTACATTTCACAAAAGTCCGAGCGCAGCGTCGCCTTCATGCCGCACGATGTGGTCGATCAGCGCATCATCGCGGTTTATTTCGACAAGGACCGCCGGGTCCAGCGGCTGGCCAATTATGGTCTCAAGGATGGAAAAGTCTTCGACTTCCTGTCGCAGACGACGCCGACCGGCGGCCAGGAACTGCGCGTACTCGGACAAGTCTTCAAGAACCTGAAGGTCGAGTTCTAACCAACGCGATGCGCGACAAAGAAAAAGGCCCGCGCTCGAGACGCGGGCCTTTTGTTTTTAAACGCTGCCGCTTAGTGCGCCAACACCGCCAGCAGCAACAGCGCCACGATGTTGGTGATCTTGATCATCGGGTTGACCGCCGGGCCGGCCGTGTCCTTGTAGGGATCGCCGACGGTGTCGCCAGTCACCGCCGCCTTGTGCGCCTCGGAGCCTTTGCCGCCGTAGTGGCCGTCCTCGATGTATTTCTTGGCATTGTCCCAGGCGCCGCCGCCGGATGTCATCGAGATGGCGACGAACAATCCCGTCACGATCACGCCGAGCAACATGGCGCCCAGGGCCGAGAAGCCGGCCGACTTGCCGGCCGCCCCGCCACCCGCGACCAAAAAGATCACGAAGTAGCAGACGATCGGTGAGAGCACCGGCAGAAGCGACGGCACGATCATTTCCTTGATCGCGGCTTTGGTGAGCATATCGACGGCACGGCCGTAATCCGGTTTTTCTTTGCCCTTCATGATGCCCGGCCGCTCGCGAAATTGCCGGCGCACTTCTTCGACGATCGCGCTTGCGGCGCGGCCGACGGCGGTCATGCCCATTGATGCGAAAAGGTAAGGCAACATGCCGCCGAACAGGAGTCCCGCCACCACGTAGGGATTGGTGAGCGCGAAATCGAGTTTGACGCCGGTGAAGTAAGGATGCGCCGCCGAATCCTTGGCGAAGAACAGCAGATCCTGGTTATAGGCCGCAAACAGCACCAGCGCGCCGAGGCCGGCCGAGCCGATGGCATAGCCCTTGGTGATCGCCTTGGTGGTGTTGCCGACTGCATCGAGCGCGTCGGTGAACTTGCGCACGCCCTTAGGCAGACCGGCCATTTCGGCAATGCCGCCGGCATTGTCGGTGACCGGGCCGAAAGCGTCGAGCGCAACCACCATCCCGGCCAGCGCCAGCATCGCGGTGACCGCGATCGCGATGCCGAACAGTCCGGCCTGCCCATAGGAGACCAGAATCCCCGCGATGATCACGATCGCCGGCAGCGCTGTCGCTTCCATCGAGATTGCCAGGCCCTGGATCACATTGGTGCCGTGGCCGGTGACGGACGACGCCGCGATCGACTTCACCGGGCGGAAGTTCGTGCCGGTGTAGTATTCGGTGATCCAGATGATCAGACCGGTCACCAGCAGGCCGACGACGGCGCAGATGAACAGCGATTTGCCGGTGAAACTCACGCCGACAATGGCGCCGAAGCCGATCAAGTAATCCGTGACCCACCAAATGGCGCCAAGCGAGAGCACGGCCGAGGCGATGAAGCCCTTGTAGAGCGCGCCCATGATCGACTGGCTCTTGCCGAGCCGCACGAAGAACGTGCCGATGATCGAGGTGATGATGCAGGCGCCGCCGATGGCGAGCGGATAGACCATCATGTTGAACAATGCGGGTGTGCCGGCAAAGAAGATCGAGGCCAGAACCATGGTGGCGACGATGGTCACCGCATAGGTTTCGAACAGATCGGCCGCCATGCCGGCGCAGTCGCCGACATTGTCGCCGACATTGTCGGCAATGGTCGCCGGATTGCGCGGATCGTCTTCCGGGATGCCGGCTTCGACTTTGCCGACCAGATCGCCGCCGACATCGGCGCCCTTGGTGAAGATGCCGCCGCCGAGACGGGCGAAGATCGAGATCAGCGACGCGCCGAAGCCGAGCGCAACGATCGCATCAATGACGGTGCGGTCGTTCGGCGCCATGTGCAGCGTGCCGGTGAGGAAGCCGAAATAGAGCGTGACGCCGAGCAGTGCTAACCCCGCGACCAGCATGCCGGTGATGGCGCCGGCCTTGAAGGCGAGTTCCAGACCGCCGGCCAGTGTCTTGGTGGCGGCTTGCGCGACACGGACATTGGCGCGCACCGACACGTTCATGCCGATGAAGCCGGTTGCCCCCGACAGAATGGCGCCGACCGCAAAGCCGAGCGCCACCAGCCAGCCGAGCGTAACGCCAATGAGAATGAGGATCACCACGCCGACGATGCCGATGGTGGTGTATTGGCGCTTGAGATAGGCCTGCGCACCTTCGCGCACTGCCTCGGAAATCTCCTGCATTTTCTTGCTGCCGGCATCGGCCCTCATCACCGACTGGGTGGCCCAGATGCCGTAGAGAATCGCGAGCACGCCACAGCCAACGATCACCCACAATGTATTCATGGTGGCTTCAACCTCGATTAGGAATGGCTGGCGGAAGGAACGCTCCCGCCGGTGCCAGGAGCGTCGAGGATGGCCGCTTTATAAGGGCGCTTCACCCCGACCGGGAAAGCGGGCGGATATAGCCAAAAAGGTACGGCCATTGCAACGCGGAAAACGGGTCGCCATGGCAAGCGCCGTCCGCGGCCCATTATTGAGGCCGAATTTATGCACCACAACCTCAGGTTTTGTTACATTCTGTGGACAACAACCGGAGGAGCCCCTGAAATCGAAATCCAAGCTGGCTTTTACGCTGGGCGCAAGCGCCGCCATCGGCGGGACGCTGATTCAAGCTTTGCACGCGTAGGCCAAGCTGCCGGCTTATGTCATCGTCGATATCAGCGAGATCACTGAACCTGACGGATTCAAAACGCTCGGTCCGAAGGCCGGACCGGCGAATGCCGCCTTCGGCGGCAAGATCATCATACGCACCGAAGATACCGCCGCGCTGCAAGGGACGGCGCCCAAGCGGTTTATTGTCATCGCGTTCGACAGCGTCGACAAGCTTAGAGCCTGGGCCGCTTCGCCGGCCCAGAAAGAGGTCGATGCGATCAGAATGAAAACGACGAAGTCGCGCCAATTCTACATCGAGGGCACGGACGGCGGCATGCCGAAGTGATGAAGCGTTTTGCAAGCGCCCGAGCGGGCGGGCGTGATCGCCCCTGTTCTTTAACGGCGCGGGCTACGCCGTAGTCCCTGCCCCATTCGCGGGAGGCCAAGCCCAAGGGGATGGAGCGCCAAGCGGAAGAGAACGCAAGCTGAAGAACATCGTGACCGATCTGGCCTTGGAGACGCGCAGTAATCGTCATCAAGCCCATTCAAGTCGTCGAAGGCCGCCTTGGTTGGCGGCCTCTCGCTTTTACAGCACGAAAACAACGTCGCCGACTTGCGTTGTTCGGGACGCGCTCTTCGCGCGCGCCTCATCATGAGGCCGAGTGAGCGATTAAACCGCCGCCTCAACCCGCTTGCGCAGTGCGAGCCAGATCAACATCGCACCGGCGATGAAGATGGTCGGGAACACCACCTGGTTGATCGCCTGCCAGCCGAAATATTCCAGCAACTGGCCGGACGAGAACGAGCTCACCGCCATGCTGCCGAACACCACGAAGTCGTTGAACGCCTGCACCTTGTTGCGTTCCTGCGGCCGGTGGCACTGCGTCACCATGGTGGTAGCACCAATGAAGGCGAAATTCCAGCCGATGCCGAGCAGCACCAGCACTGTCCAGAAATGCGCCACCGTAGTGCCGCTGATCCCGATCACCGCGGCGAGCGCGATCAGGCCGAGGCCAATGCCGGTGATGCGTTCGACGCCAAAGCGCGCGATCAGTCCGCCGGTGAAGAAGCTTGGCGCGTACATCGCCAGCACGTGCCATTGAATGCCGAGCGTCGCGTCGGTGACCGAGTGCCCGCAGCCGACCATGGCGAGCGGCGCCGAGGTCATGATCATGTTCATCATGCCGTAGCTCGCCATGCCGCAGGCGACCGCGACGATGAAACGGGGCGCACGCGCGATTTCGGAAAGCGGCCGCGCCCGCGCGGCGCGCTTGGTGGCGACCGGCGGCATCCGCACGAAAATCAGCACGATCGCGGCCAACAGCGCGCAGGCGGACTGGCCGAGATAACTGGCGGCGAACAAATGCGGCGGCAGCAGATCCTTGGTGAAGATGACGAGCTGCGGCCCGATCACCGCGGCGAACACCCCGCCCGCCAGCACCCACGACACCACCTTGGGCCGCAGAGCGTCGCTCGCGGTGTCGGCGGCGGCGAAGCGGTAGGAATTGTGCGCAGCGGCATAGAGGCCGCCGCAGAAGGTGCCGAGCAGCAGCAGCCAGAACTGGCCGTGCATCACCGCCGAATAGGAAATCAACCCCGACAGGATGCCGAACACCGATCCGGTCTGCAGCGCGAAACGGCGGCCGAAATAGCGCGCCAGGTAACCGATCGGCAGCGTGCCGAGCCAAAGGCCGAGCACCATGGCGGTGACCGGCAAAGTGGCGAGGCCTTTGTCGGGCGCCAGCAGCACGCCGATAATGCTGGCGGTCGAGACGATGACGGTGTTGTTGCCGCCCGCCAGCGCCTGCGCCACCGCGAGCACCAGCGCGTTGCGGCGCGCCATGTGATCGTCGACGTGGGCGTGGTGGATGGGCTCGGCGACCGCCGACATATCGGAAAGCTCCCGGAAGGCTTCCCCTTTTAGCGGCGATGCCAGTGAATCGCTACTGCCGCGGGCGCAGATCAGGGATGATCTTTGTCAAAGACACTCATTTGGCGGGACGATTGTTCTAAGCCGCGGGCCTAATCGTTGCGGTCGAAGCGCCAGGCGCCGGGATGGCGCACCTCGGCATCGCGCGCCTCAGCCAACGAGCGCGCGCCGATCTGGCCCAAACTCGAGCGCAATTCGTCAATATAGAGGTCGATCAGGTGCCCCGGCCCGGCATCGCCGAGCGCGCCGACCGCCCACAAGAATGACTTGCCGGCAAATGCTGCATTGGCGCCGAGCGCCAATGCCCGCATCACGTCCTGGCCGCTGCGTATGCCGCTGTCGAGCACGACGGTGGCCTTGCGGCCGACCGCCGCGACGATCGCCGGCAGCACGTCGATCGAGGGGGTGAGCGCCTCGATCTGCCGGCCGCCGTGGTTCGACACCCAGATGCCCTCGATGCCGAGCGACACGGCTTTTTCTGCGTCGGCCGGATGCAGAACGCCCTTCACCAGCATCGGGCCCTTCCAGCGGTCGCGGTAGCGCGCGACTTCTTCCCATGAAAACACGCCGCCCATATTCTTGCGCGCGAAGCCAATGACGTCGTTGGTGCTGGCGTTTGCGCCGGCGTAGGGACGGATCGTGGCGAAACGCGGATAGCCGTTGCGCAGCAGCGCCATGAGCCAGCGCGGCCGGATCAGCATTTCATAGATCATGCGCAAATTGGGCTCGAACTCCCGCCCCAAGCCGGCATAGCTTTCGCGCGTGCGCGTGGTGCGCACCGGCACGTCGATGGTCAGCGCCAGCGCTTTGACGCCCGCCGCGGTCGCGCGCTTGATAAGATCGAAGCCGATGGCGTGATCGTTCTGGTAGAAACGATAGAGCTGCAGCCAGAATACATCGGACGCGACTTTCGCGACGTCCTCTATTGTGGCACCCCCGGCGACGCCGAGCGTGTAGGGAATGCGCGCGCGTTGCGCGGCTTTCGCCATCAAGAGATCAGCGCCCGGCCAGACCAGCGACGGCCCGCCCATCGGCGCGATGCCGATGGGGGCCGCGTAGCGCGTGCCGAACAATTCCACCTCGGTCGGCGGCACCGTCGTGATCGCGCCATAGCGCGGCACCACCTTGATGGCGTCGAACGCCGCCCAATTGTGCTGGATGCCGACATCGGCGCCGGCACCGGTGTCGCCATATTCGAACGAGAAGCGTGGCACGTTTTTCGGCGCTCGCGCGCGCAAGTAAGCCGAGGACGGGAACGTCTTGTGCAAGGTCTCGAAATTCGGGCTGATGCCCGTGGGCATTTGCACAAGTTCCTTCTTCGCCGTCAGATCGTCCATGGTTGTTGCCCGGTTTTTTGGAAACCTACGCGTAGCTTATTTCAGAAGTGGCTGAAAGAGGCGCGCTTGAAGGTGAGCGGCTTGCCGTCGGGGCCGATAAAACGGGCGCCCTCGCCCGCTTTGATCTCGCCGATCTCGGTGACCGCCACCCGCGCCGCTTGCGCTGTGGCGCGAAAACTCTCCGCCTTGGCGGCCGGGACCGTGCAGATAATTTCGTAGTCGTCGCCGCCGGTCAGCGCTGTCTCGCCCATCGCGGGTTCGGCCGCCAGCACGGCCTTGGCCGCGTTGGAGCGCGGCACTTTTTCGGCCTCGATATCCGCCGCGACGCCGGACGCCCGGCACAGCTTGGCGAAATCCCCAACCAGGCCATCCGACACATCCATCGCGCTCGACGCATGCATACGCACCGCTTCCGCCAGCGCATTGCGCGGCTGCGGCAGCAGATAGCGCGACATCAGATGCTGGCGCTGCGGCTCACTCAATTTCCAAGCCACGCCCTTGCGCAAGTCGAGCCCCAACGCCGCGTCGCCGATGCTGCCGCTGACGAACACGCGGTCGCCCGGTTTGGCGCCGGCGCGCCGCACCATGCTGCCTTCCGGCACGCTGCCAAACATCGCGATCGAAATCGCGATCGGCCCGCTGATACGGACGGTATCGCCGCCAAACAGCGGGCAACCGAACAGCACGGCGTCGCTGCGCAAGCCTTCGGCGAATCCTGTTAGCCAGTCGTCGCCGGTATCTTTCGGCAGTGCCAGCGACAATAAAAATCCGAGCGGCCTGGCGCCCTTGGCCGCGAGGTCCGACAAATTCACCCGCAGCGCCTTGCCGGCCACCGACGGCGCGGCATCATCGGTAAAAAAATGGACGCCGCCGACAATAGCGTCGGCGGTGAGCACCAGATCGCAGCCGGTTGGCGGTTTGATGAAGGCGGCGTCATCCGACAGTCCGAGAGCGCCCGGATGGATCGCGATCGGCGCAAAGAACCGCGCGATCAGACGATCTTCGGGCGAGCTATCATCGCGTGTGGCCATGGCATCACCCGGCGAATTCAGCCGCGCGCATTTGGCGCGCCAGCTGATCGAGCACGGCGTTGACCATGCCGGTTTCGTCGCGCTCGACGAAGGCCGCCGCGACGTCGGCATATTCCGACACCACCACGCGCGCCGGCACGTCGTGGCGATGATCGAGTTCGTAGCAGCCGGCGCGCAAGGCGGCGCGCAGCACCGCCTCGATGCGCTTGAGCGGCCAGCTTTTCGCCAGCGCCTCGTCGATGATCGGATCGAGCTTGCGCTGCTCGCGCACCACGCCCGAGACGATGTCGCGGAAGAACGCCGCTTCCGCCGGCAGATATTGCGCGCCCTCGACCTCCTGGCCGAGCACATGGGTTTCGAACTGGGCGAGAATTTCGTTCAGGCCCGCGCCGGCCATGTCCATCTGGTAGAGCGCCTGTACCGCCGCCAGCCGCGCCGCGCCGCGTCTGTTCGCCTTGCGCGCGTCCTTGCCGCCGAGGGGCGCGCTCTTGGCCATTATCTGCCCGCGAGACTGCGTTTGAGCGCAACCATCGCGAGCGCCGCGCGCGCGGCCGAGCTGCCTTTGTTACGGCTGTCAGGGGTGGCGCGGGCGCGGGCCTGCGTTTCGTTGTCGACGGTGAGAATGCCGTTGCCGAGCGGAAGCTGCCGGTTGACGCTCAGATCCATCAGCCCGCGCGCGGACTCATTCGCCACCAGCTCGAAATGATAAGTCTCGCCCTGGATCACGCAGCCGAGCGCGACCACGCCGTCATAGGGCGCGCGCTTTTTCTGCGCGACGTCGACGGCGATGGCGATGGCGGCGGGAACTTCGAGCGCGCCCGGCACCGCGATGCGATCATATTGCGCGCCCGCCTCATCCAGCACGCGGGTGGCGCCCGCCAGCAGCGCATCGGCAATATGCTCATAGAAGCGAGCTTCCACGATCAGGATGCGCAGCGTGTCGCGCTTTTTCGCGCCGCTTTTCTTTTTGGCCATGTTCTAAATTTCCTTGTTGAGCCGCGTGGTAGCAAGTGGGCACGCGGCGAACAAGGGTTCTATTTCGCATCCATCAGCCGCGCCGCATAGCGGGCCATGGTGTCGATTTCGAGGTTAACGTCGTCGCCTTGGCGCAACGCGCCGAAAGTTGTCACCGCCAGCGTGTGCGGGACGATCAGCACCGAAAACGTGTCGCCTGCCACGTCGTTGACGGTGAGCGAAACGCCATCGAGCGTGACCGAGCCTTTGGGCGCGATGAAACGCGCCAAATTCCCCGGCGCGCGCAGGGTAAGCCGCGCCATATCGGTCATATCTTCGCGCGTAACTACACTCGCCAGACCATCGACATGACCGGCGACCAGATGTCCGCCCAGTTCATCGCCGAACTTCAGCGGCCGCTCGAGATTGATGCTTGCGCCGTGCCGCCAGCGCCCGACCGTGGTCAGCGCCAAAGTCTCCGCCGCCGCGTCGACCGCAAACCACGAGCGCCCGTCCTCTTCGCCCGCGCCCACCACCGTCATGCAGACGCCGGAACAGGCGATCGAGGCGCCCTCGATCAGCTCGGTGCGCGGAAAAGTGCAGGCAATGGTAATGCGATGCAGATTGCCGGCGCGCGGTTTGACCGACCGCACCTCACCCATCTGAGTGACGATGCCGGTGAACATTTTACGCTCTCTCGAAAATTTCGAGCGTATCGGCTCCGAGCTTCTCACGGCCGCGCGACTGTAATTGCCCGGTCAGCCCGTCGAGCGGCATGTCTTCGAGCGCCTCGATGCCGGTCGCGCCGATATTCTTTTCGCCGCGCAGCAGCGCCAACCCATCGACCAGATTGGCGGCGGCAAGAGCACCGGCAACCTTCGGGCCGCCCTCGACCATCAGCCGCGTAATGCCCTCCCCGGCCAGAACCTTGAGCACCTCGTCGAGATCGAGCCGCCCCTCGACGTCGCCGACGCGAAAAACCTTGCAGCCTTTCTGCTGCAGGATTTCCTCGGCGATGGCCGAGGGCTTGCTGGAAGTGAACACCCAGGTCGGCGTATCGCGCACCGTCGCCACCACCGAAGTCGACAGCGGCAGCTTCAATTTGGCATCGAGCACCACCCGCACCGGCGAGCGCTCGAACATGCCCGGCAGGCGGCAGGACAGTTGCGGATTGTCCGATAGCACGGTGCCTATGCCGACCAGAATGGCGTCGCTGGCAGCGCGCATCTGGAACACGCGCACCCAGGCGGCCTCGCCGGTGATCGGCGCGGGCTTGCGCCCGGCCAATCCCGCTTTGTCGTCGGCCGACACCGCCAGCTTGAGCGTCACATAGGGCCGGTTATTGGTGACGCGCATGATGTGGCCGGCATGCGCGCGCCGCGCTTCGTCGGCGCCGAGGCCGATATCGATTGTGATCCCCTTGTCGCGCAACCGCGCATGGCCCTTACCGGCGACTTCCGGATTGGGATCCTCCAGCGCCGACACCACGCGCACGATGCCGGCCTTGATGATGGCGTCGGCGCACGGCGGCGTTTTGCCCTGATGCGAGCACGGCTCGAGCGTCACGTACATGGTCGCACCCTGCGCGGCCTTCTTGGCCTGGCGCAGCGCCTCGACCTCGGCATGGGGACGGCCACCCGGTTGCGTCCAGCCGCGGCCAACGATGACATTGTCTTTGACGATCACCGCGCCGACCGCCGGATTAGGCCAGGTATTGCCGAGCCCGCGCCGGCCGAGCGCAAAGGCAAGCTGCATGAAGCGCGCGTCGTCGGCTTGCGTCGCGGGTTGGATCGGTGCCGCCTGGTCGTTCATTTTTGCGCGGGCTTTGCCGGCGCGGCTTCGTCGCCGGACAATTCGTCGAGCGCGGCGCGGAAGTCCTTGGCCTCGCGGAAATTGCGGTACACCGAGGCAAAGCGCACATAGGCGACATCGTCGAGTTCGCGCAGATGTTCCATGATCGCTTCGCCGATCGCCTCCGACGACACCTCGTTCTCGCCAGCGCTTTCAAGCTCGCGCACGATCTTGGACACCATCTGCTCGATGCGCTCCGGCTCGACCGCGCGCTTGCGCAGCGCGATCTGCACCGAGCGCATCAGTTTGTCGCGGTCGAACGGCACCCGCCGGCTGTTGCGCTTGATAACGGTGAGCTCGCGCAACTGCACGCGCTCGAACGTCGTAAAGCGGAAATTGCACGTCAAACACACGCGGCGGCGGCGGATCACCGCCGAATCCTCGGTCGGCCGCGAATCCTTCACCTGCGTATCGAGGCTTCCGCAACTCGGGCAACGCATGGGATCCCCCGCCCGTTACTGGTAAATCGGAAAACGAGAAATCAATGTTTTCACTTTATCGCGCACCGCAGCCTCGATCAGAGAATCCTCTTCGACCTTCTTCTGCGACAGCACGTCGAGGACTTCGACGATCATTTCGCCGACTTGGCGGAATTCCGCGATGTCGAAGCCGCGCGTGGTGCAAGCCGGCGTGCCGAGCCGAACCCCCGAGGTGATGGTCGGTTTTTCCGGATCGAACGGGATGCCGTTTTTGTTGCAGGTGATGTGGGCGCGGCCGAGCGCCAATTCCGCCACCTTGCCGGTCAGGCGTTTGGGCCGCAGATCGACCAGCATCAAATGCGTGTCGGTGCCGCCCGAGACGATATCGAGGCCTTTCGACTTCAGTGTCTCGGCCAAGGCTTTGGCGTTCTCCACGACGTTCTTGACGTAGCTACGATAGCTCGGGCGCAGCGCCTCGCCGAACGCCACCGCCTTGGCGGCGATCACATGCATCAGCGGCCCGCCCTGCATGCCGGGAAACACCGCCGAGTTGAGTTTCTTGGCGATCGCTTCATCGTCCGACAAAATGACGCCGCCGCGCGGGCCGCGCAGCGTCTTGTGCGTGGTCGTGGTCACCACATGCGCGTGCGGGAATGGCGAAGGGTGCACGCCGCCCGCGACCAGACCGGCGAAATGCGCCATGTCGACCATCAGCAGCGCGCCGACCTCGTCGCAGATTTCGCGGAAACGCCGGAAATCGATGATCCGCGGATAGGCCGAGCCGCCGGCGATAATTAGTTTCGGTCTGTGTTCACGCGCCAGCCGCGCGACCTCATCCATGTCGATGCGCTGGTCCTCGCGCCGCACGCCATAGGGCACCGGCTTGAACCATTTGCCCGACATGTTGACCGGCGAACCATGAGTGAGATGCCCGCCGGCGGCCAGATTGAGGCCCATGAAGGTGTCGCCGGGCTGCATCAGAGCAAAGAAAACTTCGGCATTGGCGGAAGCGCCGGAATGCGGCTGAACATTCGCAAATCCGCAACCGAACAGCTTTGTTACGCGCTGGATCGCCAGCGTCTCGGCGATGTCCACGAACTGGCAGCCGCCGTAATAGCGTTTTCCCGGCAGGCCTTCGGCGTATTTGTTGGTGAGAACAGAGCCTTGCGCCTCCAGAACGGCGCGCGAAACGATGTTCTCCGACGCAATCAGCTCGATCTCGTCGCGTTGTCTGCCTAGTTCTTTGCCGATGACGTCGTTGATCTCCGGATCGACCTCGGCCAAAGACGCCGAAAACAGGCGCTCAACATCACTCAGTTGCGCTGGCTTGGACGTCGCCGACATCACGATCTCCTGGCGCCGGGGCAATCGGCGCCGAATTATGGGCAGCGCATGATTCCGAAAAGTGGGCACCGGTTTTCGGAAAAAATCATGCGCCCAGATAAGGTCCGGGATTGGCCGGAAATAGCATATCGGCCGCCAACCGCCAAGGACTGGCATGGCAGCCATCACCTTACCGCAATATCTGGGGTCACTTCGCGGTGGACAAGTCCGCGGCCAAACCGAAAAACCCCGGCCTTTGCGGGGCCGGGGCGAGGCTTCTCACCGGTACGTCGCTATTGGCGAATTACAGGCGATAGAGGATCTGATCGGTCCAGAAGCGCTCCAGCCGATGCAGCGACTTATTGAGCGTGGCGAACTCGTCGGCATTGATGCCGCCGACCTGCTCAACGGTGCGCACGTGCTTCTGGTAGAGCGACTCGACGATGTCGCGCACTTCGCGGCCTTTGTCGGTCAGCTTGATGCGAACCGAACGGCGGTCGACGCGACTGCGCTGGTGATCGAGGAAGCTCATCTCGACCAGTTTCTTGAGATTGTAAGACACGTTGGAGCCGAGATAGTAGCCGCGCGTACGCAGCTCACCCGCGGTCAGCTCTTTGTCGCCGATATTGTAGAGCAGCAGCGCCTGCACCGAATTGATGTCGGCACGGCCGCGACGGTCGAATTCGTCCTTGATGACGTCGAGCAGCCGGCGATGCAGCCGCTCAACCAAGGTCAAGGCCTCATGATAGAGCGGCCTGATGTGGTCGAAACGCGCCTCACGTTCGGCCGGTTCGACCGTCTTTACAACGGCTTTCATGTCCAACGCCCCTTTTGCGTTTATTGTTTTCGCAACGTCCCGGTAACGAGGCCCTGTTTTCCCCGCTCCAGATGTCACGACCCTATAAGGAGCACTCTAAAATCGGCTTAAATAACACGATAAACATTAGATTTATTTGCGACGGTGAACGCTTCGTTGCATGCGCAATTGAATCGATTGCCGCAAGATTTGATTCACCTTGAGCGGCCCGTATTAGCCCCGCACGAAGCGGATTATGCCGGAAAAATCTCTGCCCGCCTCCCCGCTTGCAACATATGCCGAATAAATCCTTTCAGCGTCCGCGCCCAGTGCCGTTTTGGCACCGGCCGATTTCGCCGCGGCCTGCGATAATTTCAAATCCTTAAGCATCATCGCGGCGGTAAAGCCCGCCTGATAATCGCGATTGGCGGGCGAAGCCGGCACCGGCCCCGGCACCGGGCAATAGTTCGTCATCGACCAGCACTGGCCCGACGATTTCGAGGAAATGTCGAACAGTTTTTGATGATCGAGACCGAGCTTCTCCGCCAGCACGAAGGCCTCCGACACCGCGATCATCGATATGCCGAGGATCATGTTGTTGCAGATCTTGGCCGCTTGCCCGGTACCGGCGCCGCCGGCATGCACGATGGTCTTGCCCATTTTCTGCAAAATCGATTCCGCGCGGGTAAAGGCTTGCGCGCTGCCGCCGACCATAAACGTAAGCGTGCCGGCGCTCGCGCCGCCGACGCCGCCGGACACCGGCGCATCGAGCATCAACAGGCCGCGCTTCTCAGCCTCCGTGGCGACCGCGCGCGCGGTTTCGACATCGATGGTCGAGCAATCAATCAGCAGCGTGCCCTGATTGGCGTTCTCGACAATGCCCGAAGAGCCGAGATAGACCTCACGCACTTCCTTGCCGGACGGCAGCATCGTGATGACGACATCGCTGCGCGCCGCGGCGCTCTTGGCCGTCTCGACGCTCGTGCCCCCGGCCGTCACCAATTTTGCGACCGCGGCCTCGCTCACGTCGACGCCCTCGACCGAATGGCCGGCCTTGATCAGGTTCTGCGCCATCGGCAGTCCCATATTGCCGAGCCCGATAAACCCTATGCGCGCCATGGCGCCCTCCCTTATTGCGGATGTTCCTTCGCCGACATCAAAGCTAGCCACAGATAAAGTGCGAGCAGCGCGCCTTCCAACACGCCGGTCACCATGCTGGCGCCAAACACCGACGGAAAAAATATTTCCACCGCCAGCATCGAGGCCACTGCGGTGAGCCAGACCACCGCACCCCAGGCGGCCGCGAGCCACAGTCCGACGGCGGCGACCAGATCGATCACCGCGAAGAACACAGTGGCGGCCTGCCAGGCGATCGAATGATATTGGAACGCGTCATTGGCATCGATGCCGATCCCGCACACCCGCGACCAGTGATAGAGACCCTTGAGCATCGACACGCCGGCCATCACGCGCAGGAACAGAACGAGCCGCCGCGTCCAGCGACCGATGCCACGCTCGCCCTCGTCCTCAAGCACCGGTTCGAGGCTCTGCACATCGTCCCGTTGCATGTCGTCTTGGGCGAACGGCTCGCTCATCATGGCAGCGCCAACTCATCGCCGCCGAGCGGCGCAAAATGACGCTCGACCTCGGCGTCACTCACCTCACCAAGCGTTGCCGGCTGCCAGCGCGGCTTGTTGTCCTTGTCGACGATCACGGCGCGCACGCCTTCGTAAAAATCATGGGCCTCGATGACGCGCGACACTATGCGGAATTCGGCGCGCATGCACGTTGCGAAATCCCAATTCTTACCGCGCCGTACCTGCGCCAGCGCCAGTTTGAGGCTGAGCGGCGATTTTTGTCGTATCGTATTGGCGGTCTTGCCGGCCCATTCGGCGTCGGCGCGGCCAAAGGCGGCCTCGCGGTCGAGCGCCGATAAAATGTCCTCCACTTGGTCGTGCCGGAATAGCCGGTCGATGGCGTCCTTGCGCGCCATGATCGGGCCCTCCCCCGCCGGCTCGGAGAATGCCGACAGCACGGCGTCGACCGACACCGTGCCGGTCAGCCCGTCGAGCAGTGCGCCAAAGCGCGCCGAGGGAATGCGGTGGGTGGCGATCCCGCCCGCCACGGCGTCGGCAATGCCGAAACGCTCGCCGGTTATGGCGCAATAGGCGCCGAGCCCGCCCGGCATGCGCGGCAGGAACCAGGTGGCGCCGACGTCGGGAAAAAAGCCGATGCCGACTTCGGGCATCGAGAACGTATAACGATCGCCGGCGACACGATGTGAGCCGTGCACCGACACGCCGACACCGCCGCCCATGACCATGCCGTCGATCAGCGCCACATAAGGCTTGCGGAAACTATTGATCGCCGCGTTGAGCGGGTATTCGTCGCGCCAGAACTGCAGGGCGTCGTCCCGGCGGCCGGCTTTGCCCAGATCGTAAAGCGCGCGGATATCGCCGCCGGCCGAAAACGCCCGGCCCCCGGCGGCCATTATCACCGCCCGCGTGATCGCCGGATCGTCGCCCCAGGCGTCGAGTTGCGCGCGCAACGCCAGAACCATGCCGTGGGTGACCGCGTTAAGCGCCTGCGGCCGGTTGAGCGTAATAAGACCGGCCGCGCCGCGGCGCTCGAAGAGAATTTCGTCGGTCATCGCGGCGGATTCGTTCCTTTCAGTGTTGCGGCTGTGGCCAGACGCCGGCTTTCTCAAGCCGCGCCATCGCCTGGTCGGAAAATTCCGCCTGAGGCGCATCGCCGCCGATCACAAACATCAGGATCGAGTCCACATTGGGGTCGCCCATGGTGACGTTCTCGAAGCGGCGGATCATGCCGGGCGGGAACGACACCACGTCGAGCGGCCCGAGGTCGACGTATTCGACCTTGCCGTTCTCGTCTTCCCAACTGGCGCGCCAGGTACCGGTCATCGGGATGAAGGTCTCGTTGGTGTCGTGATTGTGCATTTCCGGACCGTGGCCGGGTTTGGCCTTGCAGTAGCCGAGATTAAAGCCTTCGCTGATCTTGATGGCGGCGAGCTGCGCCGCTTCGCCGCCGACCGGCGAGGTCACGCCGCCCTCGCCGATATTTTTCGGCGGCTGAAAGCCGATGACGTTGTACAGCGTGCGCTCGCAGCCGGGCATTTTGCTGTCCGGGAGTCCGCCATCGGAACCTTTGAGTTCCTTGAAGCGCGCGATCCGCTTCATCATGTCGGCCTTGGCCACATAGATTCTCGGAAGCTGTTCCATGACGTCCTCCTGAACTCCTAGTTGCTCAGCATAGCGCGGCTGATGATGACGCGCATGATCTCGTTGGTGCCTTCGAGTATTTGATGCACCCGCACGTCGCGCAAGACGCGCTCAATCGGATGATCGCGCAAGTAGCCGTAGCCGCCGTGCAACTGCAGGCAGCCATTGACCACCTCGAAACCCGTGTCGGTGGCAAGGCGTTTGGCCTGCGCGGCGAGCCGCGTCGCCGCAGGCTCGCCCTCGCCGACTGCGACCGCCGCGCGATGCAGTAGCAGACGCGCCGCCTCGATCTCGGTGGCGTAGTCGGCGATGCGGAATTGCAGCGCCTGGAAATCGGCCAGCCGCGAGCCGAACTGCTTGCGCTCTTTCATGTACTCAATCGTGCGGTCGAGACAGAATTGCGCGCCGCCGATCGAGCAGGCGCCGATGTTCAAGCGCCCGCCATCGAGCCCGGCCATCGCGATCCTGAATCCCTGGCCTTCCTTGCCGATCAAGTTTGAAACCGGCACGCGACAGTTCTCGAACATCACCATCGCGGTCGGCTGCGATTTCCAGCCAAGCTTCTTTTCCTGCGCGCCGTAGGAAAGGCCGGCCGTGCCCTTCTCCACCACGATGGCCGAAATCCCGCGCGGACCGGCTTCGCCGGTGCGCGCCATCACCACATAAATGTCGGACACGCCGCCGCCAGAAATAAATGCCTTCGTACCGTTGAGCACGTAATGATCGCCCTCACGCACCGCTTTGGTCTTGAGGCTGGCAGCGTCGGAGCCAGAATCCGGCTCGGTCAGGCCGTAACTCGCGAAGTGCTCCATGATGCAGAGCTTGGGCAGGAATTTTTCACGCAATGCCTCGCTGCCGAAGCCGTCGATCATCCAGGCCGCCATATTGTGGATCGAGATGTAAGCGGCGGTCGAGGTACAGCCTTGCGCCAGTTCCTCGAAGATCAGCGCAGCATCGAGCCGCGACAGCGCCGAACCACCGACGTCCTCCTTAACGTAAATACCGCCAAAGCCGAGCGCCGCCGCCTTGCGTAAGGCCTCGACGGGGAAGATTTCACCTTCGTCCCAACCGCGCGCCTGCGGCATCATCTCGTCGCGCGCGAATTGCCGCGCGGTGGCCACAAACGCCTGCTGCTCTTCGGTAAGCTCGAAATCCATCGCTTTGGCCGCCCTCTCCCAACCGGATTAGCAAGTGGTCCCATACCCGGCAACTGCACGGCGGAATAGGTCGAAAAGCCCTATGCTGGAACTTACGCTCGGCTCAAGCATCTAATATTGGCGGGGCCATAGGGACACCCACGCCCGGAGGACGACGCATGGCGCAAGACGATAAAACGCCCAGTGGGCCCGATCTGGTCCAAGGCATTGCCTCCACCGATCTCCCCGATGGCGGTATGCTGGCAGGACACGCCGGCGGCGACGCGGTGCTCCTCGTGCGCCACGGCGGCAAGCTGTCCGCGATCGCACCCGAATGTACCCATTATCATGGACCGCTCGCCGATGGGCTGGTGGTCGGCAATACCATCCGCTGCCCTTGGCACCATGCCTGTTTCGATCTGGCGACCGGCGAAGCGCTGGCGGCGCCGGCGCTCAGCCCGCTCACCTGTTGGCAGGTCGAAGAGCGCGGCGGCAAGATCATCGTCGGCGCCAAGATTGAGCCGCCGCCGGCGGAAAAGACCGGGGCGGCTTTCGAACGTATCGCCATTGTCGGCGGCGGCGCCGCGGGCTTTGCCGCGGCCGAAATGCTGCGGCGGCGCGGCTTTGCGGGCAGCGTCACGATGCTAAGCAATGACGATGCTGCTCCGGTCGACCGCCCCAATCTGTCGAAAGATTATCTAGCCGGCAGCGCGCCGGAAGAATGGGTGCCGCTGCGCGGCGACGATTGGTACGCCGAGAACAAAATTGACCTCAAACTAAAGGCGGAAGTGACCGCGCTCGATCCGAAAGCGAAGGAGCTTACCCTCGGCGACGGCAACAAGATAAAATTCGACAAACTTTTGCTGGCGACCGGCGCCGAGCCGATCAAGCTGCCAATTCCCGGCAGCGATCAGAAGCACGTCCATAACTTGCGCTCGCTGGCCGACAGCCGCGCCATCATCGCGCAGGCGAAGTCCGCCAAACGCGCGGTCATCATCGGCGCCAGCTTCATCGGGCTTGAGGTGGCGGCGGCGTTGCGCACCCGCGACATCGAGGTGCATGTCGTCGCGCCGGAAAAGCGGCCGCTTGAGCGGGTGTTCGGGCCGCAGCTTGGCGACTTCGTGCGCGCGCTACATGAAGAGCATGGCGTCAAATTCCATCTCGAGGACAGCGCAACGGCGATCGGCGCCAAGAACGTCACGCTCAAGAGCGGCGCCACTCTCGACGCCGACCTGGTGGTGATCGGCGTCGGCGTCAAGCCGCGGCTGGCGCTTGCGGAGAAGGCCGGGCTGACAATCGACAAAGGTGTCAGCGTCAACGAATATCTCGAGACGAGCGCGCCGGGCATTTATGCCGCCGGCGACATCGCGCGCTGGCCCGATCCGCATAGCGGCGAGCGCATCCGGGTCGAGCATTGGGTGGTCGCCGAACGCCAGGGTCAGACCGCGGCGCTCAACATGATGGGCGTGCGCACGCGCTTCCGCGCCGTGCCGTTCTTCTGGAGCCAGCATTATGACGTGCCGATCAACTATGTCGGCCACGCCGAAAAATGGGACGCCATCGAGATCGACGGCGACGTGATGAAGCGCGATTGCGTCGTGCGCTACAAACTAGCCGGCAAGGTGCTGGCGGTGGCTTCGATCTACCGCGACGGCGACAGCCTGAAGGCCTCAGCCGCGATGGAAAAGCAGGCCGAAAAAGCGGGCGCGGCCTAGTTAACCGCACGGCGGCTGCCCCGATGCAAACGGGTAGCGGGTTCCGCCGGGACCGGCTAAAAAGAGCCCCGGAGACCCGTAATGGCAATTAAATTCGGCCGCCCGCTCGAAGCCCGCACCCGTTTGACGCCGATTGAGACCGCCGTACCCATGGAGCGTCTTGATTTGCCGACCCGCCTGCGCCGCAATAGGCAGCACGAATGGGCGCGCCGGCTGGTGCGCGAACACCAGATCACCACCGACGATCTGATCTGGCCGCTGTTCGTCATGGACGGACAGAATGCGCGCGCTGGGGTGCCTTCGATGCCGGGTGTCGAGCGTCTGACCGTCGATCAGGCCGTGCGCGAGGCCAAACGCGCCGCCAAACTCGCCATCCCCTGCCTCGCGCTGTTCCCCAATACCGATCCGGCTTTGCGCGATGAGGACGGCAGCGAGGCGCTCAATCCGGACAATTTAGTCTGCCGCGCCATTCGCGCCATAAAAAAAGAAGTGCCCGAGGTCGGCATCCTGTGCGACGTCGCGCTCGATCCCTTCACCAGCCACGGCCATGACGGCCTGTTGCACGACGGCGAAATTCTCAACGACGAAACCGTCGCCGTGCTGGTCAAGCAAGCAATCGTGCAGGCGCAGGCCGGCTGCGACATCATCGCGCCATCCGACATGATGGACGGCCGCGTCGGCGCTATCCGCAAGGCGCTCGATACGCAAAATTTCACCGACGTGTCTATCATGGCCTATGCGGCGAAATACGCCTCCGCCTTTTACGGCCCGTTCCGCGACGCGGTCGGCTCCGCCAAGACGCTGACCGGCGACAAGCGCACCTACCAGATGGACCCCGGCAATACCGATGAGGCGCTGCGCGAGGTCGCGCTCGACATCGAGGAAGGCGCCGACATGATCATGGTCAAGCCCGGCCTGCCCTATCTCGATATCGTGGCACGCGTGAAAGAAACCTTCGGCATGCCGACTTTCGCTTATCAAGTGTCGGGCGAATACGCGATGATAATGGCGGCGGCCGAAAACGGCTGGCTTGACGGCGAGCGCGCCATGGTCGAAAGCCTGACCGCTTTCAAGCGCGCCGGCGCCGACGGCGTGCTGACTTATTTCGCGCCGCGCATCGCGGAAAAACTGAGAAAGGGCTGACGCCCGACGCTTGCCTTCCCACCACGTCACCGCCCGGTGATGCCTGAAATCGACGGATAATTTTCTCCATGGGTGAATTCGCAATCGGTCAAGGCGTTTCGCGTTTCGAGGATCCGCGTCTGATCCAGGGCGGCGGCCGCTACACCGACGACATCAAGTTGCCCGGCATGGCGCACGGCGTGGTGCTGCGTTCGCCCTATGCGCACGCCAAGCTCAAGTCGATCGACACGGCGGCGGCCAAGGTAGCACCAGGCGTGCTGTGCGTGTTGACCTCGGCCGATATCCAAGCCGCCGGCTTTCCCGATCTGCCGGTGCCGGGCGGCCTCAAGCGGCGCGACGGATCGCCGCAATACAAGCCGCGCTATCCGATCCTGGCCCAAACGCACACGCGC
This sequence comes from Pseudolabrys sp., assembly GCA_035648555.1. Lineage (GTDB taxonomy): Bacteria > Pseudomonadota > Alphaproteobacteria > Rhizobiales > Xanthobacteraceae > Pseudolabrys. Next base: position 32,510 of record DASRLF010000038.1, on the reverse strand, counting down.
TGGGTCGGCGACTACGTCGCCTTCGTCGTCGCCGAGACGATCGCACAGGCGATGGACGCTGCCGAGCTGATCGCGGTCGATTTCGAGCCACTGCCCGCGGTCACTTCCACCGCCGAGGCGTCGAAACCGGGTAGCCCACGCGTGTGGGAAGATTGCCCCGACAATATCTCTTTCGTCGAACTGCTTGGCGACAAGGTCGCGACCGATGCCGCCTTCGCGCGCGCCGACCATGTGGTCAAGAATCGCATGGTGATCAACCGCGTCACCGCCGTTGCGATGGAGCCGCGCGGCGCGGTCGGCGACTATAACGCTGCCGACGGGCGCTACACGCTCTACACGGCGTTGCAACGCCCGCACCCGGTGCGCGCCGATCTGGCCAGACTGCTCGGCGTGCCCGAAAGCAAAGTGCATATCGTCACCGGCGATACCGGCGGCAGCTTCGGCATGAAGTCGCCGATTTTCAACGAAATGCCGCTGGTGTTGCTCGCCTCCAAGCTCACCGGTCGGCCGGTCAAATGGATCAGCACCCGTTCGGAGGCCTTCCTCAGCGACGCGCAAGGCCGCGACAACGTCACCGAGGCCGAACTCGCGCTCGACAAGAACGGCATCTTCCTCGGGCTGCGGGTGAAGACCATCGCTGCGATCGGCGCTTATCTGCAGGCCAATATGCCGGCTTTCGTCGGCAATGCCGGAACGCTCGCCGGCTGCTACCGCACGCCTGCGATCCACGTCGACATCACCGCGGTGTTCACCAACACCAACCCGGTCCGCCCCTATCGCGGCAACGGCCGGCCGGAAGCGGCTTACGTCATCGAGCGCATGGTCAATGTCGCCGCCACCGAATTGAAGATCGATCCGGCCGAACTGCGCCGGCGCAACTACATTCCGGCGAGCGCCATGCCGTTCAAGACCGGGCTGACCTTTACTTACGACAGCGGCGAGTTTGAAAAGAACATGGACATGGCGCTGGAGCTTGCCGACGCCAAGGGCTTCAAGGCCCGCAAGGCGGCGTCGTACAAGCGCGGCCGGCTGCGCGGCTTCGGCCTGTCCAACACCATTGAGCGCGCGGCGCCTGTCGGCACCGAGGGCGCCGAGGTGCGTTTCGACCGCTCAGGTGCTGCGACGATTTTTTCCGGCTCCAATAGCCAGGGCCAAGGCCACGAGACCGTGCTCAAGCAACTGGTCTGCGACCGTCTCGGTCTCGACCCCAAGGACGTTCAATACGTGCAGGGCGATACCGACCTGGTGTTCTACGGCGAAGGCACTGGCGGCTCGCGTACATCTACCATGGCGGGCTCTGCCTTTCATCTGGCGACGGAGAAAATCGTCGGCAAGGCGCGCGCAATCGCCGCGCATCTCCTGAAGGTCAATGCCGACGAGCTCAATTTCTCAGAAGGCGTGTTTTCCAGCAAGGCGACCAACCGCACGCTCTCGATCAAGGAAATCGCCAAAGAATCCTTCGACTTCGCCAAGCTGCCGAAGGACATGGAGGCGGGCCTGTCCGCCAACGCGGTCTATCACGCACCGATCGCCAATTATCCGAACGGCTGCCATATCTGCGAACTGGAAATCGAGCGCAAAACCGGCAAGGTCGAGATCGTGCGCTACACCGTGGTTGATGACGTCGGCACCGTGCTCAATCCCATGCTGCTTCATGGACAAATCCATGGCGGCATCGCGCAAGGCGTCGGCCAGGTGCTGATGGAAGACATCCATTTCGACGCCGAGGGCCAGCTCGTCACGGCGTCATTCATGGATTACGCCATGCCGCACGCCCATGATTTCTGCGACATGGAAGTGGAAAGCAATCCGGTGCCGACCAAGACCAATCCGATCGGCACCAAGGGCGCCGGCGAAGCCGGTTGCGTCGGCGCGCTGCCGGCGGTGGCGAACGCGCTGGTCGATGCGCTCTCGGAATTCGGCATCAAGCACGTCGAGATGCCGGCCACGGCCGAGCGCATCTGGCGCATCATGCAGCGCTGAACTGCGACATCAGGCTTTTTCCCGCTCGTGCATTGTGCAGGAACCGTCGAGCGAATAGCGCCCCGCGCCGACGGCCGCCAGCACTAGGAAGCCGCCGAAGATCGAGAGATTCTTCATGGCGTGGATCATCGCGTCGGCGCGCTCCGCACCCTGCGGCATGTTCCAGAAGTCATGGAAAAAATAGGCGGCTACGAGCGTAAACACCGCGAGCGCCAGCGCGGCCCATCGTGTCTGCCATCCGAGAACGATCAGCAAACCGCCGCCAAACTCCAGCGCGGCCGTGGCGATGGCCAGCACCTGCGGAAACGGCAGGCCTTTCGAGCCGATTGCCGATGCAGTGGAGGGCAGATCCATTATTTTTTCCAAGCCGGAAGAAATGAACAGGACGGCGACCACGACGCGCCCGATCGCGAGCAAGCTGTCATTGACGCCGGCCATCGCGCGAATGTCTGTATCCGGAACGCGGACCATATAGGTTGAAGCCATGGCACACCTGTGAGATTGAGCCGCGATATGCGGCATGATCTCCAACAACGCCCGGTTGGTTGAGCGGTTCCAGGCCTAGGCACGATTGGAACTTAGCGTGTTCTCAACGCGTGCAATCGGCTTTTGACGCGCGGCCACCTTCGGCAGATGCAGCCCGCACTCGCGGGCGCCGTCGCTTTCCCACCACCAGCGGCCATTGCGCTCGGGTTCGCCGGGGCGGAGCGCGCGTGTGCAAGGCGCGCAGCCGATCGAGGCGAAGCCTTTGGCGTGCAGGCTGTTGATCGGAATGTCGTGGCGGCGAACCTCGCTCAGCACCGCCTCGCGCGTCCAATCATGCAGCGGGTTGAACTTGAGCAGGCCGCGACTGGCGTCAAAACCGACCAGCCCGGCCTCCCGCCGCTTGGCATTTTGATCGGCGCGCAGTCCGGTGATCCAGGCGGCAGCACCCGCGAGCGCACGATCGAGCGGCTTGCTCTTGCGCGCGTCGCAGCACGACATGCGCGCCTTTTTCGATTCATAGATTCCTTGGATGCCCTGCTTGGCGACCAGCCGCTCAAGCGCCTTCGTGTTGGGGTAGACCGCACGGATACGGCGGCCATAGTGGCGCTCGGTCTGGGCCCACAACTCATACGTTTCCGGAAACAACCGGCCGGTATCCAGCGTCACGACATCGATGTCGAGTTCGTGCTCGCAGATCCAATGGAAGATAAGCTGGCCTTCGACACCGAAGCCGTGCGTGAAAACGATCGGCCCGTCGATCGCAATGCACAGTTTTGTGAGGCGTTGGTCTGCCGGCAGCGACGCAAAATCCTCGGCTTTAACTCTGGTAACGAAATCAAGCATCCATCTTACATGGGCGCACCAGCTTCAATGTCAAACTGGAAATTAAATTCGCTTTTAACGCCGATGATGGGCCGGCGCTTCTGCCGCTGCGACAATCACAGCAAGGTCATTCTAAAAATGCGATGACATTTGTCGGCAACAATTTCATCGTCGCACGCGCGCATCGATGCCGTCCGTTACGTCTGATGCTGGAATCATGAAAAGATATTGCGCGCGAGAGCCATATCTTCCAACGCAACCGCTTTATGCGGAAAAAACCGCCACGCGTCATCATAATGGCGGAACAATTATATCCAGCTCTCACTCCATCGCCGCGCCGCCCGCGATGCGCACCGGCGCATAGTCGTCGGCGCCGAGTGCGGCCTTGATCTCCGCAGCATGGGCGGCGTCGCGCGTCTCGATAGTGACGTCGAGCTTGGCGCCCTTAGCCGGCACGTCGAGGAACAGCCGGCGGTGCTCAACCTCCAGAATATTGGCGCCGAGTGCGCCGAGCCGGGTCGCGATAACGCCGAGCACGCCGGGCCGGTCCGGAATGGTGAGACGGAATGACACGATGTGGCTTTCGCGCTCAAGCTCGCGCACCATGATCGATGCCAGAATGCGCGGATCGATATTGCCGCCGCACAAAATGAGGCCGACCTTCTTGCCGACGAAGCGTTCGGGCTTTGCCAGCATGGCGGCGAGGCCGGCAGCGCCCGCGCCTTCCGCCATGGTCTTCTGCAAGGTCAGGTAAGCGTTGACCGCGCGCTCCAGATGCGCCTCGGTCACCAGGATGATGTCGGCGACGAGTTCGCGGATCACCGGCAGCGTCAGTCTGCCGACATTCTTGACCGCGATGCCTTCGGCCAAAGTCGGCCCGCCGATCGGCTGGTTGTCACCTTTGAGCGCATTCCACACCGCCGGATAAAGCGCCGCTTCCGCGCCGACCATCTCAATTTTCGGATTGACGGCGTGCGCAGCGATAGCATTGCCGGCGATCAGCCCGCCGCCGCCGATCGGAACCACGATGCAATCAAGATCGGGCACATCCTCCAGCATTTCGCAGGCGATGGTGCCCTGCCCGGACATGATGCGTTCATCGTCGTAAGGATGCACCAGCGTCAGCTTGCGCTCGCTCTGGATCTGCTCGCAGCGCGTTTGCGCCTCCGCGACGCTCTCGCCGTGCAGCACCACCTCGGCGCCATGCGACTTGGTGGCTGCCACTTTCACGAAGGGCGTTGTTACCGGCATGACGATGGTCGCCGGAATCCTGAGACGCGCAGCATGATAGGCCACCGCCTGGGCGTGATTGCCGGCCGACATGGCGATGACGCCGCGCTGGCGCTCGGTCTCACTCAGCGAGGTGAGCTTGACCAGCGCGCCGCGGTCCTTGAACGAATTGGTGACCTGCAAATTCTCGTATTTGACGTAGACCTCGGCGCCGGTGAGCGCCGACAGCCGCGGCGCCGGCAGCATCGGCGTGCGCAGCACGGCGCCCTTGATGACGCGGCGGGCGGCTTCGATGTCGGCAATGGTGACGGTCACTCAAGGTCTCCCGACGGCACCATGCCGCAAGCCGGCCATCCATTCCAGCCGGGCGCCATATAGGCTTCATAGGCTTCTTGGTGCCCCTTGCGCCGGGGCGATTTCTTCTCCATTTCGATGACATGTCGATCGATATCAAACCCCACGCTTACGACCCGGCCGCCAACCCGGGGCTGTTCGAGGGTGTGCTGGCGCGTCGCGTGGTGGCTTTCGGCATCGATTTCATCATCATCGCCATCCCTGTGGTGATCGCCGGCATGTTTATTTTCGCCTTCGGCATCGTCACCCTGGGCCTTGGCTGGGCGCTCTATTGGCTGCTGCCGGGCGCCTCGGTGGTCTGGGCCATCGTCTATTTCGGGCTCACACTCGGCGGCCCGCGTTCGGCCACCATCGGCATGCGGATCATGGATATCGAAATGCGCACTTGGTACGGCGCGCCGGGCTATTTCGTGTTGGGCGCCGTGCACGCCATCGCGTTCTGGTTCACGGTCTCGTTCTTCACGCCGTTCGTCCTGCTGGTCCCCTTCTTCAACGAGCGCCGCCGCCTGCTGCACGACATTTTGCTCGGCACCGTCATCATTAATAATCCCGCGCGCGCCGCCATGCGCAGCGCGCCGGCGCGATAATGGGCTTTGACGGCCAGCGTCTGCCGCGCGATGCTACGCGAATCGGAAAGCATAACGGCCTGATCAAGTGACCCAGCACTCCCGCGATACGCCGCAATTTTATCTCACCGCGCCCTCGCCCTGCCCTTATTTGCAGGGCCAGGAGGAGCGCAAGGTCTTCACCCATCTGGTCGGCGAGCGCGCTTCCGAACTCAACGATCTGCTGACCCATGGCGGCTTCCGCCGCAGCCAGTCGATCGCCTACCGGCCGGCCTGCGAGACCTGTCGCGCCTGCGTCTCGGTGCGGGTGGTGGCGACCGATTTCGCGCCGTCGCGCAACATGCGCCGCATCGCCGAGCGCAACGCCGACGCGGTCGGCGACATGCACACGCCGGCGCCGACCTCCGAGCAATATTCGGTGTTCCGCGCCTATCTCGACACCCGCCACCGCGACGGCGGCATGGCCGACATGACCGTGCTCGACTACGCCATGATGATCGAGGACAGCCATGTCGACACCCGGCTGGTCGAATACCGCCGGCGCGGTCCCGATACCGCCATCAACGGCCGCGGCGCCGGGAAATTGCTCGCTGTCGCGCTCACCGACGTGCTCAGCGACGGGCTGTCGATGGTCTATTCGTTTTTCGATCCCGACGCCGGCGAGCGCTCGCTCGGCACCTTCATGATCCTCGACCACATCGCGCGCGCCCAAAGCATGGGCCTGCAATATGTCTATCTCGGTTATTGGGTTCCGGGCTCGCGCAAGATGGATTACAAAGGCCGCTTCCTGCCGCAAGAACGCTTGATGCCGTCGGGCTGGACGCGGGTCGAGAAGTAGCGCCGCGCCCGGGTCATTTCAGTCCCGAAATCGGCACGCCGAGCGTCTGCACAATTAGAAACCCATTGAGCAGCAGCACCAACACGGTCGCGACCACGGCCGCGATCTGGGTAGCCCGGCCGTTGGCGAATTTGCCCATGATGTCGGGCCGCCGGGTAAACATCAGCAGCGCGATCATCGGCAGCGGCAGCGCGATGCTTAAGATCACCTGGCTCACCACCAGCGCCTGAGTGGCGTTGATACCATAGGCCACCACCACGAAGGCCGGCACCATCGTGATGACCCGGCGCAGCCAGATCGGAATCTTGAAGCCGACAAATCCCTGCATGATCATCTGCCCGGCCATGGTGCCCACCACCGAGCTCGATACGCCCGACGCGATCAGCGACAGCAGGAAAATCCCGGCGGCGCCAATGCCAAGCAGCGGCGCCAGCGTTTTATAGGCGGTTTCGATCTCGGCGACGTCCGGGTGCCCGGCGTGGAAGGCGCCCGCCGCCATCATCACCATCGCCATGTTGACCAGGCCTGCGACCGCCAGCGCCAGCACCACTTCATGGTTCGAAATACGCACTAGCAAGCGGCGCTCATGCTCGTCGCGGCCCGGCGTGCGAGCCTGCGTCAGACCGGAATGGAGATAAACCGCATGCGGCATGACGGTGGCGCCGATGATGCCGACCGAGATCAGCAGCGCCTCGGCGTCGGCAATTTCCGGCTTCACCGAATGAAAGGCCGCCGCTGCCCAGTCGACCGGCACGAGAAATATTTCGACCAGGTAACAAAGCCCGATGATGCCGACCAGACTGCCGATGATCAGCTCCACCGGCCGGAAACCGCGGCTCTCTACCATCAGGATGGCATACGTGATGACGGCGGTGATCGCCATGCCGGCGATCAGCGGCATATTGAACAACAACGACAGCCCGATCGCGCCGCCGAGAAACTCGGCGAGATCGGTGGCCATGGCGGCGATCTCGCTCACCACCCACATCGCCCAGACCACCGGCCGCGGAAAATTATCGCGGCACATTTCCGCGAGATTGCGGCCGGTGACGATGCCGAGCTTGGCCGACAGCGCCTGGAACAGCATCGCGATCATGTTGGCGAGCAGCACGACCCAGAGCAGGCCGTAGCCGTATTTCGCGCCGGCCTGGATGTTGGTCGCAAAATTGCCGGGGTCCATGTAGGCGATTGAGGCGACGATCGCCGGCCCGGCGAAGGCCAGATAGGCGCCCGGCCCACGGTGCTCGCCGCTAAGAATTCCCTGCGCCGCCAGCACCGTGCGATCGGTGAGCGATTTGGGTTTAGGTGGCCCTGGCTGCATCAAACTTAAGTCTTTCCCGAGCCTGGAAAAATCGTTCCGCAAGGACAACAAACGTAGTGTAGTTGCGAATGGTTTGCAATTGCAGTGAAATGGAACTTTCCGGCCCTTAGCTGTGTTGCCGCTCACCTGGGCGCCGTATTAGGGGGTTGATCTCGCATGATCCGTTTGTGGAAGCGGCTTTGGTGGCTTTGCTTGCCGCTGGCGCTGTTGGCCGGGCCCGCATTCGCGGCGGAGGAAGGCCATAAAGGCCCCTCCGAAGTCGTCTTCATCGCGGAAATTCTGGCGCTGATGATCGTGGGCCGCCTGCTCGGCGAAGCCATGGTGCGCATGCGCCAGCCGGCCGTGATGGGCCAGCTCATAGCCGGACTTTTGCTCGGGCCGTCTCTGTTCGGGCTGCTGGCACCCGATCTTCAGCACGCGCTGTTTCCCAAAAATCCCGAACAAAAGGCGATGATCGACGCGATTTCGCAGTTCGGCATCCTGCTTCTCCTGCTGATGACCGGCATGGAAACCGATCTCAAGCTGGTGCGCCAGGTCGGGCGCGCTGCCGTATTCGCTTCCCTGTGCGGCATCGTCGTCCCCTTCGTCTGCGGCGTGACGCTTGGCGAGTTCATGCCTGATTATCTATTGCCGGACCCTAGCAAGCGCCTGATCACCGCCTTGTTTCTCGGCACCGCGCTGTCGATCGCTTCAGTCAAGATCGTGGCGATGGTGGTGCGTGAAATGAACTTCATGCGGCGCGTGGTCGGCCAGGTCATCCTGGCCTCCGCCATCATCGACGACAGCGTCGGCTGGATTATCGTGTCGATCATTTTCAGCCTCGCCTTGCACGGCTCGGTCGACGGCTGGTCCTTGGCGCAAAGCGTGATCGGCACGCTGGTCTTTATGGTGGCGAGCCTGACCGTCGGCCGGCGTATCGTGTTTTTCATCATCCGATGGGTCAACGACACCTTCATCAGCGAATTCGCGGTGATCACCGCCATTCTTGCAATCATGGGCGCAATGGCGTCGATCACTTATGCGATCGGCGTGCATACGGTGCTCGGCGCTTTCGTCGCCGGCATATTGATCGGCGAATCTCCGATCCTCACCAAACATATCGACGAGCAGTTGCGCGGCCTGATTACGGCGTTCTTCGCACCGGTGTTCTTCGGCATTGCCGGCCTGAGCGCGGATCTCACCATCTTCGCCGACCCGAAAATCGCCTTGCTGACCTGCGGCCTGATCCTGATCGCCAGTATCGGTAAATTCGGCGGCGCGTTCCTGGGCGGCGAATTGGGCGGCCTGACCCGGCGCGAAGGATTTGCCTTGGCCTGCGGCATGAATGCCCGCGGTTCGACCGAGGTCATCATCGCCACCATCGGCTTGTCGATGGGCGCGCTCAATCAGAGCCTTTTCACCATGATCGTAACCATGGCGGTAATAACGACGCTCGCCATGCCGCCGACGCTGCGCTGGGCGCTCACCCGCATTCCCATGCGCAAGGAGGAGAAGCAGCGGCTCGAGCGCGAAGAACAGGAAGAAAAGGGTTTTGTGGCGAATCTCGAGCGCCTGTTGATCGCCGTCGACGACTCACCGAACGGAAAATTCGCCTCACGCGTCGCTGGCATGCTGGCCGGTACGCACGGCATGCCGACCACGGTGCTACACATTAAAGATGCCGCCAAGATCGAGGACAAGAAACTCGAGGACAAGAATTCGCTGACCAAGGATGCGAAGTCGGCCGAAAGAAAATCTGACGTCAAAAAATCGGAGAAAGAAGACAACGACAAGAAAGCCGACAAGGATGAAAAACCAGACAAGGCGCATGAGAAGAAGGCCGAGAAGGTCGGCGATACCGTCAAACAAGCCGCCGAATTGATCAAGAGTAAGCAAAAGGAAGAGGAAAAGGTCGACACTCCGGTGGAAGTCACCACCATCGTGCATGAGGCCCCCGGCCCCGACGTCATCGCCGCGGAAGCCGAGAAAGGCTACGACCTGATGCTGATCGGCGTGGCAAAGACCACGCAGCGCAGCAAGGACTTCCACATGAGCGTGCAGAGCCTGGCAAAGGGATTCGAAGGCCCGCTGGCGATCACCGATGTGCGCGGTGATCTGGCGGAAAAGCCCACCGGCAAGCTCAGCATTCTTGTCCCGGTCAATGGCACCGAGCCGTCGCGCCGCGCCGCCGAAGTCGCCATCACTATGGCGCGCGCCAACAAAGCCTCGTTGATGGTGCTCTATGTCGCCGTCGGCAGCAACGGCAAGCGCCGCGGCATTCGCACGCGCCGCCACGAGGAATCCATCCTCAAGGATATCGTCGCCATTGCCGACGGCTACAACATGAGCATCCGCACCGCGGTGGTGGCTGATAATGCCGCGAACGAGGCCATTCTCAATGAAGTGAAAAGGCGCAAGCACAATCTGATTGTCATGGGAGTCGGACGGCGGCCCGGCGAAAAGCTTTTCTTTGGCGACACCGCTTCAGCGCTACTGGAAAATGCCACGTGTTCGCTGCTGTTCGTGGCGAGTTGACCGAGCCTTCTATTCCTCGCCGCCGTTACTCTTTCCGCCGGTAGGCGGCGCACGGAACTTGTTGCTCTTCGGCAGCCCCTGCGCGATACGGCCGGCGTCGGCGCGTTTGCCGCGCCAGTCCTTGAGATCCTTCATCGACAAAGTCTGCGTGCGGCCGGCGCTGTCGACCCACGTGAGACCATCGTCCGCCTTGAAGGTAGTGACGTCGGACAGCCCCTTCTCCTTGTATTTCTGCAAGCGCACGCCGCGGCCGCGCGTCATTTCGGGAATTTCGTCGAGCTTGAAGATCACCATCTTGCGGTTCTGGCCAATGCTGGCGATCAACTCGCCGTCGACCGTCGTCATGGCCGCAGCTCTGTCGGGCGCCTTGAGATTGAGCACCTGCTTGCCCTTGCGCGTGGTGCCAAGCACTTCGTCTTCCGGCACCACGAAGCCGTTGCCGCCGTGGCTCGCCACCAGGAATTTACGTTTGCCCTGATAGGCCAGCGCCGCCACCACCTCGGCGTCCTGCTCGATGTCGAAATAGAGCCGCACCGGCTCGCCATGACCGCGTCCGCCCGGCAGTTTTGATGCTTCGAGCGTATAGAACTTGCCGTTACTGGAAAAAATTAAAATCTTCGCGGTCGTCTCGGTCGGGAACGCGAAACTCAGCGCGTCATCGGTTTTGAAAGTGACGCCCGACATATCGCTGACGTGACCGCGCAAGGCACGGATCCAGCCCTTCTCCGAGACCACGACGGTAATCGGCTCGCGTACCACCATCGCCTCTTCGATCGCGGCCTCGTCGTGCTCGGGCGCCTCGGCGAATGTCGTGCGGCGCTTTCCGAGATCGGTCTTCGGCCCAAAGACGTTCCTTATTTCCTTGATCTGCGCGGCAATCGTCTTCCACTGCTGCGGCACCGAATTGATGAGCGACTTGACCTTGGTGCGCTCCTCGCGCAGCGCCTTGTCTTCGCCGCGGATTTCAATTTCCTCAAGCTTGCGCAAATTGCGCAGCCGCATGTTCAGGATGGCGTCGGCCTGCACGTCAGACAGCTTGAACGTCTTCATCAAGACCGGCTTGGGCTCGTCCTCACGCCGGATGATCTTGATCACTTTGTCGAGGTTCAAATAGGCAATCAGGAGTCCACCAAGCACTTCCAACCTGTGCTCGATCTGCGCCAGCCGGTGCTTGGAACGGCGCAGCAGCACGTCGCGCCGGTGGTCGAGCCATTCGCGCAAGGCCTCGCTGAGCCCGAGTACCTGCGGGATGCGGCCCTTCACCAGCACGTTCATGTTGAGCGGAATGCGGCTTTCGAGCTCGGTCAGCTTAAAGAGCGACTCCATCAGCAGTTCGGCATCGACCGTGCGCGACCGCGGTTCGATCACCAGCCGGAGATCCTCAGCCGATTCGTCGCGCACGTCGGCGACCAGCGGTAGCTTCTTCTCGTTGATGAGTTCGGCAAGCTTCTCAACCAGCCGCGATTTCTGTACCAGCCACGGAATCTGCGTGATCACGATGGTATACGTGCCACGACCGAGATCTTCTTTTTCCCAGCGCGCGCGCACGCGGAACGAGCCACGGCCGGTGCTATAGGCCTCGGCGATTTCCGCCGGCTTGTCGACGATCACGCCGCCGGTCGGAAAATCCGGTCCCTTCACGTATTTGAGCAGCGTGCGACTGCGCGCCTTCGGGTTGTCGATCAGGAACAGCGCGGCGTCGCACAATTCGGCGGCGTTGTGCGGCGGGATCGAGGTCGCCATGCCGACCGCGATGCCCTGCGAGCCGTTGGCGAGCAGATTGGGGAATGCCGCCGGCAACACCACCGGCTCCTCGCCAGTGCCGTCATAGCTCGGGCGGAAATCGACCGCATCCTCCTCGATGCCGTCGATCAATAGGCGCGCGACTTCGGTCAACCGCGCCTCGGTGTAGCGCATGGCGGCGGCGTTATCGCCGTCGATATTGCCGAAATTGCCCTGTCCGTCGATCAGCGGATAGCGCTGGGCGAAATCCTGGGCGAGGCGCACCAGCGCGTCGTAGATGGCCTGGTCGCCGTGCGGATGGAAATTGCCCATCACGTCGCCCACAACCTTGGCCGATTTTTTGAACGCCGACTTGGGGTCCAGCCGCAAAATCTGCATGCCGTAAAGGATTCGGCGGTGCACCGGCTTGAGCCCGTCGCGGGCATCCGGCAGCGCCCGATTCATGATGGTCGAGAGCGCGTAGGCGAGATAGCGCTCCTCGAGCGCCACGCGCAGGCCAACCTCTTCAACATGGCCCTTGTCGGGGGGAATCAGTCGCTTGCCCATGGCATTTGGGTACTGCAAGCCGCCCATATGAACAACTGATGAATAGCCGGCTCACGAGATGTGCGCATTGATTCGGATAGTGTATATTCAACGAGGCGCGAGAGCCTTCGTGCCGGTTGGCGCCGGTTTGAATGAAACCAAACCTGCGTCCAAGCGTTAGATGTCACCTACCTAGGAGAGGAGATTTACGAAATGCGTGCAATTTTTCTTGCGGTAATCGTTGCCGCGGGCATTGGCTTCATCGGAACGCAGACGGCTTCGGCCGCGCCGGCGAACGGCGTGACCATCAACGAGGCCGCCAGCGTGAATACCGCGGTCGTTCAAAAGGCCCATTGGCGCGGACGCAGCCGTTGGGGCTGGCGCGGCGGTCGCTGTCATCACCGTGGCTGGAGCTGGGGCCGCTGCTACTAAGCGTCCGAGGCTTCGTTTGAATAAAGCGGGTCGGGCGTCGAACGTCCGGCCCGTAGTTTTCTAGGACGCGGTTATTTCGCCGGGCTAGGCTCGCCCCACGCGCCCTGCTTGCGCGCATTTGAAGGCAGAATCGTCTCGCTCGGCTCCGAGCGCAAATCCTGCGGTCTATCGAACAGAATAAAGCAGCGATAATACGAAGCGTCGGAACCATGCACGCGGTCGGCGCAGCGATCGACCCGGTCGAATTCGCCGACCTCCTTGTAGATCAAATACGGCGCGATGGTATAGCGTTGCTCGCCGTCCGCCGTGCCGCCAAACCGGTCGATCCGGCCCTTCAGGTTGGGTTGCACCTTGAGGATCGCCTCGCGCAACGTTTCGCCCTTAATGAAATTGTCGGGCAGTTGATCGAACGGTCCGTCGAAATAATTGTTCACATCGACATTTTCGCCATAGACCCCGACCAGGATTTTTCGGTCGCGCCGATGATCGCGGTAGAACACGAAGCCGGTACGCTTGCCGACCAGAATGCGGTCGCCGCGCGGTCCATGGATGAGATCGTCGGCAACGTCGATCGTCTCATCCAGGATGTAAAGGAAGTTATTGACCGCCGCATTGAAGACCAGAAAAAATCGCACGCCGGAGTCGTCGAACACCGGCCCGATGAAGGTTTCGTTCGGCGCCAGCGCGTTTGCCGGGGGTTTCACCTGCGAAAGATCGTTGAGTTCGAAAATGATGCTCTTTTCTTTATATGTTAGACGGTAAACGAACCGTTCGATTTTTTCGAGCTTCACGCCATCCGACGCATCGAGTGCTTTATAAAAGCCGGGCGTGTTATCGAGCCAGCCGGTGGTCTGCTCGTAATAGGCAAATTGCACTTTGCCGTGGTCGCGGTCGCTGGCGTCGAGACGGATATTGCCGGCGTAGTCGAGGCCGTTATGGCTGAAGGTGAAATAATAATAATTCTCGGTCGGATAGATTTTGACGCGATCCGGCAGACTATTGAGTACGAAGGCAAACACGGCGAACGGATCCGTCACGTCGAGCGTCGTCGGACGCATCACTTGTTCGATGTAGCTCTGGTGGGTATGCAGCTGCGGCGCATCGGATTGCGCCACCGCACCGGTCACCGCATACGCCAGCGCGGAAAACGTAAAAGCCAAAGCTCGGCAGAGTCTGAGCATCGTTCGTCCTTTCACGCCACGCTCGGCAGCACCCGCCCCAGTGCCGCAATGAAATGCGCGCGCTCGTCGCCGAGCGCCATCCCGCGCGGCTCCATGACGTGCCGCGCCAGGAAAAAGCCCGTCAGCGCGAAGCCGTCGGCGAGATCGCGGCCGGCGGGCTCCGCATGGTGGTCACGCAAAAACGTCGGCAGCCGCAGCATCTTGTCGGCCCATGGCTCGCCCGCGCTGCGCGACACCGCCCGCCCCGATTTTGGTGAAACGTAAATCAGATCGGTGCTCGCGCCCGTCGAGGCGCATTGATCGAGATCGAGGCCAAAGCCCAGTTCCGACAACAGCTGCAATTCGAAACGCGCCACCATCGGCGCCGCCATCTCGGGGTCATTGAGGTGGTCGAGAATGCGGTCGAATTCGGCGTAAAGGCCTTCGTGCGGATCGCGCTCCGGCAACAGCCGCATCAGCGCGGCCAGATGGCTGACGCCATAGATCGCGTGCGGTGCAGCGAAGAAACTCGACGCACGCAGTCTCAAGCCCTCCACGGCGTAGTTGCCGAGATGCTCGTCGAGCCGCGCCCGCCAGGCCGCGCTCACGGAATTGCCGGTCTGCAAAATCGGCTTCATGCGCGAGCCAAAACCGCCGCGCACCAGGCCAAGGTGGCGGCCGTGCTCGCGCGTCATTAGCTCGAGGATGGCGCTCGCCTCCCCGTGCCGTTTGACGCCGATCACGATGCCTTCATCGGTCCATTGCATAATGTCGTTCTACGTCACTCTTTGGGAAACTCCAGCCCCATGGCGCGGTAGCGCTCGGGGTCTTCGCCCCAGCCCTCGCGCACTTTGACGAATAAAAACAGGTGCACCTTGGCCTCGGCGATCTCGGCGATTTCCTTGCGCGCCGCCTCCCCGATCGCCTTGATGGTCGCGCCGCCCTTGCCGAGCACGATCTTGCGCTGGCTCTCGCGCTCCACATAGATCGTCTGCTCGACGCGCAGGTCGCCGCGCCGCAATTCCTTCCAGCTCTCGGTCTCGACCGTGGAATGATACGGCAATTCCTGGTGCAACCGCTCGAACAGCTTCTCGCGCGTGATTTCGGCGGCCAGTTGGCGAACCGGCGCGTCCGACATCTGATCGGGCGGATAGAGCCACGGGCCCGGCTGCACGCGCGCCGCCAACCATTGTTTCAGATCGGGGACGCCGTCGCCGGTCAGCGCGGAAATCATGAATGTCGCCTCGAACGCGGCTTTGTCGTTGGCGGTTTTGGTCAGGGCCAACAGCGTATCCCGCGGCACCACGTCAATCTTGTTGAGGATCAGGATTTTCGGCGTCTTTACGTTTACGAGCTTTTCGAGGATCGCGTCCGCCTCCTCCTCGATTCCCTTGCGCGCGTCTATCAACACACCTGTCAAATCGGCGTCGTGCGCCCCGCTCCAGGCCGTCGTCACCATGGCGCGGTCAAGTCGCCGCCGCGGCGCGAAAATTCCCGGCGTATCGACGAAGATAAGCTGCGATTTTCCTTCCACGGCGATGCCGCGGATCAACGCCCGCGTGGTCTGCACCTTGCGCGACACGATCGTCACTTTGGAGCCGACCAGCGCGTTGAGCAGCGTGGATTTGCCGGCATTGGGAGCGCCGATCAGCGCGACGAAACCGCAGCGCGTGTCGCTTGCTGGCTTGCCGTCAACCATCAAGCTTGTCCACCGACATGCCGACGCGCGTCAACATGTCGGCGGCCGCGGCCTGCTCGGCGGCCCGCTTCGATGAGCCTTTGCCCTCGGCCGGCGGGCGGTCCGGCAACACCACCGCGACGCGAAATTCCGGATCGTGATGCGGGCCGGTGCGCGCCATTTCGCGGTAGTCCGGCGTCGGCAATCCGCGTGCTTGCGCCCATTCCTGCAGCATGGTCTTGGGATCGCGTAGCGGGCGCAGCGGCTTGAGCATGCGCTCCTTCCAAAATTTCGCGATCAAAGCCTCGGCTGCGTCAAAGCCGCCATCGATGAACACGGCGCCGACCAGAGCCTCGCAGGCGTCTGCCAAAATGGTGGCGCGCAACCGCCCGCCAGCGTGCGATTCGGAATTGCCGAGCTTGAGCGCTGGGCCGAGATCCATCGTGCGCCCAACCTCGGCGCAGGTTTCCTTTCGCACCAGATCGGCCAGCCGGCGCGACAGCTCGCCCTCGTTCGCCTTGGCAAACGCGTGATAAAGCATGTCGGAAATGACCAGGCCGAGTACATGGTCGCCGAGGAATTCCAGGCGCTGGTAGCTGTTGGCGCGGGTGGCCCCGCCGGCCAGCGCGGAAATATGCGTGACCGCGCGCTCAAGCAGAGCTTTATCGGCGAATTTATAGCCGATCCGATCCTCGAGCGCGGCTCTGTCTTTGTCTTTGGCCTTGCGGCTCATCGCACGATCGTGAACAACCGGCTCCAGCGCACCGACACCGGCCAACGCCAGAATTCCCAGGCGCGCTCGCCCTCATAGACCGAGAAGAAAATGATTTGTGCCTTGCCGACGATATTCTCGAACGGCACCGTGCCGACCTGGCTGAAGCGGCTGTCGGTCGAATTATCGCGGTTGTCGCCCATCATGAAATATTGACCGTCCGGAACGGTGTAGACCTGGGTGTTGTCGGCAAAGCCGTTATCGACCAGGTCGAGCGTGTAGAAGCTCACGCCGTTCGGCAGCGTTTCCTTCCAGCGCTTGACCGGCGTGGCGCGGCCGACTTCCTCGGTCTCGATGAACGGCGGGGCCGGCTCGCGCTTGACTGCGACGCCGTTGATGAAGACGCCGCCGTCAATCACCTGAATCTTGTCACCCGGCAGACCGATCACGCGCTTGATGTAGTCGACATCAGTATCCTTGGGCAGACGGAACACCACCACGTCGCCGCGTTCGGGAAGCCAGCCGTCGGGAATGCGGCCGGGGAATATCGCCGGCGACAAAGGTATCGAGAAATGGCTGTAGCCGTACGAATATTTCGACACGAACAGATAGTCGCCGACCAGAAGGGTCGCCTTCATAGAGCCGGAAGGGATATTAAACGGCTGAAACAGGAAGGTGCGGATCACCAGTGCGATGATCAGCGCGTGGAAAACCACGCGGAACGTCTCGGCAACGCCGCCTTCTTTTCGTTTTGTTCCGGAAGTCACGCTCATCGGCCTCTTGTCCCGCCACTCAAGGCGACGCGCCCCGGCGACCTTGTAGCGGCTGCCACCTTGCGGCGCAATCAAGAACCCTTTGCGCATAAACACTTGGTTGGATTGAGATTCCCCGCCTCACGCGGTTGTCCGCGGCACCGCCGTTATAATGACGATGGCCTGCGCGGTCGGCCCCTCATCGGTCAACGAAACATCGATACGCGCCTCACAACCGGCCGGCGTGATGGCCTGCAAACGTTTGAGCGCGCCGCCGGTGAGCTTCATGGTCGGACGGCCGGACGGCAGATTGACCACGCCCATGTCGCGCCAGAACACGCCGGCCCTCATTCCGGTGCCGAGCGCCTTGGAGCAGGCTTCCTTGGCAGCGAAACGCTTGGCGTAAGTCTCCGCCGTGTTGGCGCGCCTATCGGCCTTGGCACGTTCCGCCGGCGTGTAAATGCGCGCCAGAAAGCGTTCGCCGTAACGCTCGATACTGCGCGCAATGCGCCGCACGTCCGCGATGTCGGAGCCAAGCCCGATAATCATGATGCACCTGCTTTGGCCCGCCCGCGGTCCATGGCTGCGCGCATGAACTTTACGGTTTCGGCCAGCCCTTCGAATACCGCCTCACCGACCAGAAAATGACCGATATTGAGTTCAGCGATCTGCGGCAGCGCCGCGATGATCTCCGCGCTCGCATAATCGAGCCCGTGACCGGCGTGCACTTCGAGGCCGAGACTCTTAGCCTTGAGCGCACCGACACGCAGGACCTCCCATTCGACATTGGCCTCGGCATTTCGTTTTTCGATCAATGCATCGCACCAGGAACCTGTGTGCAGTTCGACCACCGGCGCACCCAACTCGGCCGCCGCCTCGATCTGCCCCGGCGCGGCGGCGATGAACAATGAGACCCGGATGCCGGCAGCTTTAAGCGCATGCACCACCGGCTTGAGCTGCGCGCGCTGCCTGACGGCATCGAGCCCGCCCTCGGTGGTGCGCTCGGTGCGCTTTTCCGGCACCAGGCACACGGCGTGCGGTATGGTCTTGAGCGCGATCGCGGTCATCTCGTCGGTCGCCGCCATCTCGAAATTGAGCGGTTTGTCGATCTCGGCCTTCAGACGCGCGATGTCGTCATCGCGAATATGACGGCGGTCCTCGCGTAAGTGGGCGGTGATGCCGTCGGCGCCTGCCGAGATCGCGAGCTTGGCCGCGCGCACCGGATCGGGATGACGCCCGCCGCGCGCGTTGCGGATGGTGGCGACGTGATCGACATTGACGCCGAGGCGCAGCGGAGGAGCAGCCATCGCGTTATCCGTTGACCCGCTCGGCCTTCGCCACCGCAGGCTTGGCGCGCAATTGCGCGATGATGGCGGTGAGATGCTTGAGGTCGTAAACCTCGAGATCGATCAGCACGTCGGTAAAGTCCGGCGCCCGCCGCGTCATGCGGATATTGTCGATATTGCCGTCGTTCTCGGCGATCACCTGCGCGATTGCCGCGAGCGAGCCGGGCTCGTTCACCGATTGCACCGCGATGCGCGCCGGAAATCGGCGTGGCGTGCTCTCTTCCTCGTCCCAGCGCACGTCCAGCCAGCGATCCGGCCTGTCCTCGAATTCGCCGAGCGCGGCCGATTGGATCGGGTAAATGGTGATGCCCTCGCCCGGCGTCAGGATGCCGACGATGCGGTCGCCCGGCACCGCACCGCCATCCGGCGCAAAGCTCACTGGCAAGTCGCCGTTGATGCCGCGGATCGGGATCGCCGGTCCGCTCTCGGCATTGCCCGGCACCTTGAATTTGACCGAAGTGAGCTTCTTGAGGCCGAACCAGCCGCTCTCGGATTTGGGCTTTACCGCCATCGCCGCGGCGCGCTCTTCTTTGTAATCTGGATACATCGCGCGCGCGACGTCCGAGGCCTTGAGTTCACTGCGACCAACCGCCGCCATCACCTCTTCGACCGACGCACGTGCTAGCCGCGGCAGCGCGCCGCGAAGCTTCTCGTCGGAATACGACATCTTGGCGCGCTGGAACAGCCGCTCGACGATGCGCCGGCCGAGCCCGGTATATTGCGTGCGCACGACGGCGCGGGTGGCGCGCCTGATCGCGGCGCGCGCCTTGCCTGTGACGACGATCGATTCCCAGGCGGTCGGCGGTGACTTTTGCGCCTCCGACGTCAGGACCTCGACTTCGTCGCCATTGACTAGTTGCGATGTCAGCGGCGAAATCTGGCCATTGATTTTGCAGCCGACCGTGGCGTTGCCAACATCGGTGTGCACCGCATAGGCAAAATCGATCGGTGTCGCGTTACGCGGCAGCGCGATCAGCTTGCCCTTGGGGGTGAAGCAGAACACCTGATCGTGGAACAACTCAAGCTTGGTGTGCTCGAGAAATTCCTCCGGGTTCGAGCCCTCGGCCAGCAGTTCGATGGTACGGCGCAGCCAGGCATAGGCGCTCGACTCGCGCGACAGCAGCTCGGTCGGCGAGCCGGCGGTATCCTTATAAAGCGCGTGCGCGGCGATGCCGTATTCGGCAAGTTCGTGCATCTCGGTGGTGCGGATCTGCAGCTCGACGCGTTGTTTGCCCGGGCCGATCACGGTGGTGTGGATCGAACGGTAATCGTTCGCCTTGGGCGTTGAGATGTAATCTTTGTAGCGGCTCGGCACCATCGGCCAGGTCGTGTGCACGATGCCGAGCGCCTGATAACAATCCGCCACTGTTTTCACGATCACGCGGAAACCGAAAATATCGGATAGCTGCTCGAAACCGACCGACTTGCGCTCCATCTTGCGCCAGATCGAATAGGCGCGCTTGCGCCGGCCTAACACCCGCGCCGCAATGCCGCGATCGGCGAGCTTCTTGGTAAGTTGCTGCTCGATTTCGGTGATGAGATGCTTGTTGCGGTCGGCGAGCGCATTGAGCCGCCCGCTCACCACATCGCAGGCTTCCGGATAGATTTCGCGAAACGCCAGGTCGTCGAGCTCCTCGCGCATTGCATGCATGCCCATGCGGCCGGCGAGCGGCGCGTAGATTTCGAGCGTCTCCTCGGCGGCGCGCCGGCGCGCCTCAACCGGCATGTAGTCGAGCGTGCGCATGTTGTGCAGCCGGTCAGCGAGCTTAACCAGCAGCACGCGCACGTCGGCGGCGATCGCCAGTAGCAGCTTGCGCAGATTTTCCGCCTGCTTGGCTTCCTTGGTGACCAAATCGAGCTTCTTGAGTTTGGTCAGTCCGTCGACCAGCGTGCCGATGTCGCGCCCGAACAGACTGTCGATCTCGGCGCGGGTGGTTGCAGTATCCTCAATGGTGTCATGCAAAAGTGCCGCAGCGATCGTGGCGTCATCGAGTTTGAGGTCGGTGAGGATCGCCGCCACCTCTATCGGGTGGGAGAAATAGGGGTCGCCGGAGGCGCGCCGCTGTCCGCCATGCGCCTTCATGGCGTAGACGTAAGCCCGGTTGAGCAGCGCCTCGTTGGTATTGGGATTATAGCGGCGCACCCGTTCGATCAGATCGTACTGCCGCATCATCTGCGGCTTGCGGGATTGCGCGGGCTTTTCAATTACTTGTACTTGTGGCGCAGCAACGACCCGCTCCAGCGGCGCCCTGGTAGGCGACTGCTTCTGCCTTCGCGGTAAATCCGAGTGCGCGCGCGCCATCCAAATGCCTCGCGGCCACCGAATCTGGCTCAATAACGGTGCCGGCCGTTGTTTCTACCACAGATATCACGGCAATTCGCTGGCGCCGCAAGGGTTTGGCGAGGTGGTTGATGAAAAACTACGGCCCAGCTGGGAGGCTGGGCTGTTGCATCAAATTTATCGGAAAATGTCGGCGAATGGCTTATTCGGCGTCTTCTTCCGGCACTTCTTCCGGCGGCGCCAGGCCTTCGAGACCCTTGAGCAGTTCTTCTTCGGTCATGCGCTCGGAGGTTACTTCGGTATCGTCGGAATCGACGGACGCGCCGGCCCCTGCCCCGATCAGCGGCACTTCGGGCTCGGGCTCGTCAACCTCGACATATTTCTGCAGCGTGTGGATCAGATCTTCCTTGAGATCGCCGGGGGATACCGTGGTTTCCGCGATCTCGCGCAGCGCCACGACCGGATTTTTGTCGTTGTCGCGCTCAACGGTAATTTGCGATCCCGACGAGATCATGCGCGCCCGGTGGCTCGCCAACAGGACGAGATCGAAGCGATTTTCAACCTTGTCGATGCAGTCTTCTACGGTGACACGGGCCATCGGCTCGTCACTCCTTGAGGTGGAACTTGTCCTGAATTCGCCCGGTAAATAGACCGTACTGGCTGAAAGTTCAAGCATTTTTGTCTTGGTTTGGCCCCGAGCCTCTGTTACCCAAATAGTTGCAAGCAGGTTGATCCGGCTGGATTTTGTCGGCAAAGCCATAATTGCACAGGTACCGACTGATTTGATTGCTGGTGCCTTCCTGTTAACGCCGATTCGATGCAGCGCTCCGCGCCTCTCGCGCGTTTGGGGCGCGCTGAATCGGGAAATCCGGTTTGTATTGTAAGCAGTGAGAGAAAAACCATGACGGTCCCCGGTGAAAAAATCGCACTATTCATTGACGGCGCCAACCTTTACGCCACCGCCAAATCGCTCGGCTTCGACATCGACTACAAAAAGCTGCTGAAAGAATTCCAGTCGCGCGGTTATCTGCTGCGCGCGTTCTATTACACCGCGGTGATCGAGGATCAGGAATATTCATCGATCCGCCCGCTAATCGATTGGCTCGACTACAACGGCTATTCGGTCGTCACCAAGGCGACCAAGGAATTCGTCGACCAGACTGGCCGCCGCAAGGTCAAGGGTAACATGGACATCGAACTCGCGGTCGATGCCATGGAGCTCGCCGGCTCGATCGACCATATGGTGTTGTTCTCAGGCGACGGCGATTTCCGCTCATTGGTGGAAGCCGTGCAGAAGCGCGGCGTGCGCGTGACTGTGATTTCGACCGTCACCACGCAGCCGCCAATGGTGGCCGACGAGTTGCGGCGCCAAGCCGATATCTTCACCGACATCGTCACGCTGCAAGGAAAAATCGGCCGCGATCCGGCAGAACGCGCCTCCCGCGAAGCGCGTGGGCCGCGCGACGATCACGGCTCCTCGCCGCATCACACGCCCCAATTCCTACAGCGTCCCCCGGCCGCTCCGCAGCGCGCCGGTGCCACGGCTGACGTCGGCGGCGACGACGAAGAATTCGACGATTAATTAAGTGAGCCCTGCCGTGCCGCAGGCTAAGCCGGGGCGCGATTGCCCGCGCTGCCCGCGGCTGGTGACCTTGCGCAAGCAGTGCCGCGCCAAAGAACCTTCCTGGTTCAACGCGCCGGTGCCCTCCTTCGGCCCGCTCGACGCGCGGCTGCTCATCGTCGGTCTTGCTCCGGGCCTGCAAGGCGCCAACCGCACCGGCCGGCCGTTTACCGGCGACTATGCCGGCGTACTGCTATACGAGACGCTTTCGCGGTACGGTTTTTCGCGCGGCACATTCGATGCGCGGCCCGATGACGGGCTGGAGCTGGTCGATTGCCGCATTACCAATGCCGTGCGCTGCGTGCCGCCGGAAAACAAACCGACGCCGGCGGAAATCAATATCTGCCGCGACTTCCTCAAGCCCACCTTGGCCGAGATGAAAAATCTACGCGTCATCGTCGCGCTCGGCCACGTCGCCCATAACAGCGTGGTGACCGCGTTCGCCGCCAAGAAGTCCGCTACGCCGTTCAAACATGGCGGCAAGAACATGCTGGGCGAGCTGGCGCTGTTTTCGAGCTATCACTGCTCACGCTACAATACCAACACCGGCGTACTGACGCCGGAGATGTTTCGCGATGTTTTCGCCAAGGTGCGCGTTTTTTTGGACGTGAAGTGACTGGCGCGCCGTCGTAAGCTGCGTCCCAAAATCGAGGACGTTTCGAAGATGGCAGCCGTATCAGCACGAACGCCCTGGTGGGCCTGGGCTTGGCCGCTTTTGGCCTGGGCCGTTCTCATTTCGACGATCGTCGCTGGTACTCACGGCATTATTGCCGCGACGGCCGGACCGGTTTTGATCGCAACCGTGTTTGCAGCCGTCTATCACGCCGAGGTCGTGGCACATCGGATCGGCGAGCCGTTCGGCACGCTGGTTCTAGCGGTCGCCGTCACGGTCATCGAGGTGGCGCTCATCGTTTCGGTCATGCTGGGCGCCGCGGACAAGGCGGCGCTGGCGCGCGATACGGTTTTTGCCTCGGTGATGATCGCCTGCAACGGCATTGTGGGCTTATGTCTATTGGCGGGCGGCGTGCGCCACCACGAGCAGGGATTTCAGCTGCAAGGCGCGAGCGCGGCCTTGGCCGTGCTCGCAGCGCTAACCACGCTAACGCTGGTGCTGCCGAACGTCACGATCGCCACGCCCGGCCCGGTGTTTAGCACGTCACAGCTTGTGTTCGCCGGCGTTATTTCACTGGTGCTCTACGGCTCGTATGTCTTCGTGCAGACGGTCCGGCATCGCGGCTATTTCCTGCCCGTGAAAGGCAAAAGCAAGAAGGCGCCGGCGCCACCCTCCGACCGGACCGCGCTGGTCAGCGCCCTGCTCCTACTCGTGGCGCTTATTGCTGTGGTCGGTCTTGCCAAAGCGCTGACGCCGACGCTGGAAGCAGCGGTGCACCTTCTCGACGTGCCAGAGGCCGTCGTGGGCGTGGTCATTGCGCTGCTGGTATTGCTGCCGGAGGGGCTCGCGGCCCTGCGGGCGGCGCGCGCCAACCAACTGCAGACCAGCCTGAACCTGGCGCTGGGATCGGCACTCGCCAGCATCGGCCTGACGATTCCCGCGGTGGCCGTCGTCTCGATTGTGCTCGGCCGCCCGCTGGAGCTGGGGCTCGGCACCAAAGATGAGGTTTTTCTGGCCCTCACTTTGGTGGTCGGTGTCATCACGCTCGGCACCGGCCGCACCACGGTGCTTCAGGGCATCGTGCACCTGGTCATCTTCGCAGCGTTTTTGTTCCTCGCCGTATTGCCG
Organism: Pseudolabrys sp.; assembly: GCA_035648555.1. Lineage (GTDB taxonomy): Bacteria > Pseudomonadota > Alphaproteobacteria > Rhizobiales > Xanthobacteraceae > Pseudolabrys. The sequence continues at coordinate 8,405 of DASRLF010000038.1, read as the reverse complement.
TAACGCAAGTCAGCGCGAGGTTTGCAGCCAGGCGATCACTTCTTCGGCGTTCTTGTCGGGCGGGAACACCGGATAGAATGCCTTGGTGATCATGCCGTCGTCGATCACCAGCGCCATGCGCTTGAGCAGCGTCATGCCAGAGGTCGTAAAGATCGGCAGATTGAGCGCCTTGGTCAGCACCAGCTTCTCATCCGACAGAATCGCAAACGGCAGATGCAGGCGCGTTGCCGCTTCCTGCTGATAGGCGGTGTCCTGCGTGGACAGGCCGAAGAGCTGCGCCACGCCGAGCCGCTTCAACTCGCCGAAATGATCACGGAACGAACAGGATTGCGGCGTGCAACCGCGCGCGCCCGGGATCTGGTCCCAGCCTGGCGGCGTATCGACACCCGGCACGCCGGTGCGGGGATAGACATAAACGACGGTGCGGCCCTTGAGCCCCGACAGATTGACGGCTTTACCGTCGGTCCCCGGCAGCGCCAGGTTCGGAAGCTTCAACCCCGGCAGATGTTTTGCGGCGCCGTCGTCTTGTGGGACCGGAATACCCGGCGGCAGGACATTCGGATTATGCGTGCCCGGCGCTTCACTCATTTGCTGTCTCCATCTTTACGCATAATCTTTTGCGAAAACCGGTTCCTACTTTTCGGGATCAATCCCCGTAACTCATGAATTCCATCAACGAGCCGTCGGGGTCGCGGAAGTAAACCGATGTACCTGGCCCCTTGGCGCCGAAACGCTGCATCGGCCCGCGCTCGACCGCAATACCGTGCGCCTTGAGATGGGCAATTGCGTCTTCTATCGGTCCGCTCCATTCGAAACAAAGATCGGAATTGCCCGGCTGCACCGGCAGACGCGCCACTTCGGCGGGTGCCACGCCCGGCCCATGTACATTGAGCTGCTTGTCGCCAAAACGGTAGGCAAAGCCCGCCGGCCGCACCAACAGCTCGGCGCCCATCACCTGGGTGTAGAACGCGTTCGAGCGCTCCCACTCGATGACTTTGATTACGCAGTGATCGAGCTTAATCGGCAGCTTGCCTGGTCTATCCGCCATGCCCGGACTTCTTCCACATACGCTCGAACGCCAGCCCCGCCTGCTCGCCAAACCATTTACTGTCGAGAAACTTCGGGACAGCTTTCATTCTTCCGGCGATTTTCTCACGCATCCGAATTCTGAAATCTTTGTCGCTCGCCAGTTTGACAGCCGCCGCAACATAACCATCGCGATCCTTCGCGATAAGCTCTTCCAGTTCCATATCTCGAAGCAAGGCAGAGCCGACGCGCGCACGGAACGGCTCGCCTTCCATCACCACCGCCGGCAGCCCCAACTCCAGCGGATCCAGTAGCGACGTCGCGCCACCGAACGGGAACGAGTCGAGATAGACGTCTCCCAGCCGCAGCCGTCCCAATACGTCCGCTCTATTCGGCGCGGCGCGCAACACCAACAGACGGCCGGGCTCCAAGCCGTGACGCGCCATCGCGGCGTTGAGCCGCTCCAGGAAGGCATCGACCGGATAGGCGTTCGACCAGTTGACGTTGAATGGATAGAGCACCAGGCGCGACTCCGGCACGGCCGCCAGAATTAGCATCCAAGCCTCTTCCAGCTCAGGCAGGATCTTGTAAAAATTTGCACCGCTGACGAAAACAATCGCCTCGCCGCCAATGCCCAACGCCGCACGGTTCATTGTTTCGGTTGACGCCGGAGGCAGCTCATCGCCAAAATCATAGCAGTGCGCCGGACCGTCCACGACGACCAGCTTTTCGATGTAATGTGCCTGCGCGACTTGCGGTTCGGACAGACGGCCCGACAAATAGTAATCCACGTTGCGCATGCCGGTTGTGGTGCAGGAACAGACGCTGGCGACTTGAACGCGAGCGAGCCGATGCAACGCCAGCACGGCGGTATCGTTGGTGACGGCAGTCGTATTGGTGCCGATCAGGATCAGATCGAGATCCGCGGCGCGCAACATCTGTAGCCGCGGGCCGACGCCAGCCGGCAATACCGCGAACTGATCAGCTTGCCGGGCACAAAATTGCTCCAGGCGATGGTTGGTCAGCCGCAACGCGAACAGCCGCACCTCAAATTTCTTTCGGTCGAGATGATGGTAGACTGGGAGCGTCGCAAAAGTTTCGGTCTGCGGCGCGTAGTGGTCGGCCAATATCCCGACGCGAATCCGGTCCCTCTGGGGGCGCGTACCAAACTTATGGTCGAGCTGCGCCCCGACGGCCCGAAGGGTCGCCTCCATGATCGCGGCCCGTTGCTGATAAAGCTCCCGAACATTGCGCGTGTTGAAATAGAGCGGGATGAAGTTGGCATTTTGCGTGAAGAACAGCCCGATATTGCGCCAGAACTCGTTACCGATATTGGCCAGCACCTTGTCATGGAGATAGCCGGTCCAGCGCGCCGCATAATCGCAATAGGCATCGGCCTCGCCGACCTCGCGAAACATAGTCGGACCGGTCAGGCTAAACGCCATATAGTCGGCAAGCAGCCATGCCGGAAGCGCATCGAGCTCGTAGCGCTGCGGCAATTCATGCGGAAACAGAAGCAGCATGGCCGCCAGAAGTTTGCCCAGACTGACTTGCCGCGGCGTGTCGCTAGACAGCGCGGTCTTGAGCCCCGCGATGAAGGCACGATCGGCATCCGATGGCACGCCGTCGCGCAAACCACTGCCGCTAATCTGCCGATGGAGATGACCGAACCGCTCAGCATAATGGTGGGCAATGTCCGCCGTCGGCATGGCGAGCCACTGGGCCGCCATTTCGCGCCGGGCAACGGCAAGCGCGTCCGTCACTTTCGGCACCGCCGACTGCGTGGAAAAGCCCTGGTAGAGGGCCTCGGGTGGCCTCGGGTTCATGCGTGTTGGCCTTTTGCGCGCAAATCTTCCACTCAACTCCCGGATCGGATGACCCGTATCAGACTCTCCAGCAGATGGACGTCATTCGAACGGTAGAACAGCACATTGCCGAACGCCTGCGGCCGGTCCGGAATGCGCGAATTGTCGAGGTGGACCGCGACCAGACGATGATTCCAGCTACCACGCATGAAATTACCGTCATCGTTATATTCAAAAATGACGGCGGCGTATCCACGCGTTTGCATTCTCCCAATTGCAAAACGCAGTGTCGATTGGTCCTGCCCGGGAAAAAAATAGCTGTATTCGACAAACACCAGCGGTGGCGACAGATGCTGCCAATCGAACGACTCTAGCACGGCAAAATCGTTACCCTCGGTGTCGATCTTGAGAAGGTCGACGCGGGCGACTTTGTTCGCGGCAAGAAAACTATCGAGCCGTACGGCGCGAACCATCAAGGCTTGCACCGTCGCGCCAAACGGGCTCGGCGCCAATCCCGACAGCCCCGCCGTGGCATTCTGATGAAACGGCACGCCTTCGCGGTCCAAATCCGCTGCGGCATATGGAAAAAGCCGCACCTGCGAGCCATACCTGGCTGTGAGCCGCGCCAAGATACGCTGGCAGTTAGTATCGGGCTCGAACAAATCGGCGGTCCATCCGTCCTTCAAAAACACCTCGGCGACACTGCCGTAAGCCGCGCCGACATCCACGAGGTGGCGTCTGCCGGCGGCAGCCAAGTCGAGAAAATATTGTCGGATTATAATTTCGATGATCGTCTGATCGGTCAGGCCGAGAAGCCTACCGCCCTTTGCAATCGCTGCCACGGCGAGTCGCTCGGCCTCCGAACGCATCTTTTGCACGCCGTCGAGCATCGAGCCCATGCGAATTTCAATTGACGCGGTTGGAGTTACGGACCGAAGACGCCAGAGCCAATCTACATACGCTGTAGCTCGGCATCCACAAGCAATTCAACCAATTGCTGGAAGGTGACCGACGGCGACCAATTTGTCGCAGCCCGCAATTTTTTGCTGTCGCCGATTAATTCCACCGCGGTTTCACGCTTGACGATGACCGACGGATCGACATCGACATGCCGCCGCCAGTCGAGCTTGAGCTTCGCAAAAGCGATTGAGATGAATTCCTCAACGCTGTGCGATTGACCGGCGGCGATGACGAAATCGTCGGCGACGGCCAAGCCGATGATACGCATCATTGCGTCCACGGTGTCGACCGCATAACTCCAGTCCACCCGCGCCGAAAGATCGCCCAACACTAACTTGTCTCGCCGGCCGCGCGAGATCTGCACGACAGCATATACGATCTTCATCGAAAGGAATTTTCGCGACCGGAATGGCGATTCGTGGTTGTACAAAAAGCCTACCGAAGCCTGGACCGCATACGAGGCGCGATATAGCCGGCACAGATGCACGCCGGCCGTCTTGGTGATCCCGTACATGCCGCGCGGATTGAGCGGCGTCGTCTCGTCCTGGATCTTGGCCGGTGGCACCCCAAAGCAATGCGACGACGCTGCATAAAAAATCCGCGCGCCGGGGGGCTCCCGGCGAACCGCTTCCAATATATTCAAGAAACCAAGCACGTGCACGTTGTGGCTGTGGCGATACAGTTCGGCATCGTCAGCCGGCAATTTATCCTCGGCCGAGTGATGATAGCTGGCAAGATAAAAAATTGCGTCGGGTCTAAAGTCGGCGACGGCACGCATGACTGAGGATGGATCAAGTATATCGACCGGCTGGTCTGGCACGCCGGTCGAATGGGATCGGACACTTTTGCGCTCAACGCCGAGCAGCGTCCACCCCTCTCGCGTGAGCCGCTCGAACAGCAACCGGCCGTCTTGCCCGCCACTGCCGATGATCAAAGCGCGCTTCATGTGAAATCCCTGCGCCCTAGTTCCGCCCGCCTTCCGATACGATTTCGATCGCCGGCAGCGGAAAAATCATTTTGCCGCCGCGCGCCAGAAACTCCTGTTCGCGCGCAATCAAGTTTTCGCGGAAATGCCAAGGCAGCACCAGAAGGTAATCGGGCCTGGCTGCCTTGGCGTCAATCTCCGACACGATCGGAATCCACGTTCCCGGCGTAACGCATCCAAACTTATCGGCATTGACCTCGGCAATACACGCGATATCGGCCGTGCCCAAACCGCAATATTGCAGGATCACATTGCCCTTAGTGGAAGCGCCATAACCCAGCACTTTCTTGCCGGCAACGCGGAATTCCCCAAGCATTCGCAGCAACGCTTCCCGGTGGTTGGCGACGCGTGCGGCAAATTGCGCGTAGGCGGCAGACGACGACAGCCCCATTCGCTCTTCATCGGCGATCAGCACACCGACCTGTTTGGATGCGGGATAGTCCGAGTCCTTGCGCGCGGCCGTCACCGCGATACTGCCGCCGTTCACGTCGCTCAACGCGACGTCGATAATCTTGAGGCCTGCGCGCTCGACGATCCATTGGATTTGACGCAACGCGTAGTATTCCAAATGCTCGTGGCAGATTGTGTCGTAGGAATTTATGCTCAACATCGTCGGCAAATAACTTTGCTCGAAATGCCACACGCCGTCATCGGCCAGAATACCCGCGACCTCATTGGCAAACATCTGCGGCGCTTCGAGATCGTAAAACATCGCAATCGAAGTCACGATCTTGGCGCGGCGGCCGGGGAATTTCTTGTGCAACACGTCGGCAGAAAAAAAATCCGGCACGACGTGGATGTCAGACCGGTAATATTGGCGGAATCTCGCCGCCGTCGGATCGATGCCGACCAGGGTGGCGACGCCGGCCGGGTAGTTCGATAGCAACGTCCCGTCATTGCTACCAATATCGACAACCATGTCGGCTTTGCTCAAGCGCAAAATCGAAAGCAATTTTTTGACCATCCCGCCCAAATGACGCGTCATCGACGCGTTGAGCGAAGACCGATAGCCGTAATTCATGCCGTACAGTTCGGCATGGTCGTAGGTGTGGCGCAACTGCACGAGCCCGCAGAATTCGGCACCATCGCAGCGGACCAGTTCGAGCGGCCCGCGTGTTATTTGAGTATCGCGCTGACGCGGAAACAAACCGGTGAGGTATTGCTCGCCCAGGCTCAGCACCGGCGCTAAATTCCGGTTGCCGCAAATTCGGCAATGTTGAATCTGGCGATACAAGAAAATCAGCCCTTCTGCCGCATCAGCCGCCCGCGCTCACGTTCCCAGGAGCGCTTTTTCAGCGTGTCGCGCTTGTCGTGCAATTTCTTGCCTTTGCCGAGCGCGATCGCGATCTTGGCGCGGCCCTTCTCGTTAAAATAGAGCCTGAGCGGAACGATCGTCATGCCCTCACGCTCGACCGCGCCAGCGAGCTTATTGATCTGGCGCGCATGCAGCAGCAATTTGCGCGGCCGCTTCGGCAGATGATTGAAGCGATGGGCCTGCAGATATTCCGGAATATTGGAATTAATCAGCCAGATCGCGCCGTCGCGCGCGTCGGCATAGGATTCCGCGATGGTCGCCTTGCCGGCGCGCAGCGATTTCACCTCGCTGCCGGTCAGCACGATGCCGGCCTCGACGACCTCGCCGATTTCATAGTTGAACCGCGCCTTGCGGTTCTCGGCGACCGCCTTGAAGCGGCGTTCGGGTTTGGCGGCCATTGAACTATTTTACCGCTTTAGCGCTGCTTCAGCAGGTCGCGAATTTCAGTGAGCAACTGTTCTTGATTTGAAGGCGGCGTCGGTTTTTCGGCTTCCTTGACCATCATCCGGCCAATGGCGCGGATCGTCAGAAACAGCACGAATGCGATGATGAGAAAGTTGATGACGATGGTAAGAAAATGCCCCCACGCCAAAACCGCGCCTTGCGCTTTCGCCTCAGTGAGCGCGGTGGCCGTTACCTTGTGTGAGAGCGGAATAAAATAGTTGGAAAAGTCGAGCCCGCCGGTAGCCGCACCGACCACCGGCATGATGATGTCGCCAACCAGTGCGTTCACGATGGCGCCAAAGGCTGCGCCGATGATCACGCCGACAGCGAGATCGACGACATTGCCGCGCAGTACGAATTTTTTGAATTCGGTCAACATGGGTCAGTTAATCAAGCCGGCGTGCACCATCGCCTCGCGCACCGCGGCTTGCGCCTTTTCAGTCGCCGGCACCATCGGCAGCCGGACCGTATTGGCGCACTTGCCGATCAACGACATGGCGTACTTGATCGGCGCCGGGCTGGTCTCGACAAACAAATTGATGTGCAGCGGCGTGAGCTTGTCCTGCAACTTGAGCGCGGTCTTGTAATCACCCTTGAAGCACGCGGCCTGAAATTCGGCGCATAGCCGCGGCGCCACGTTCGAGGTTACCGAGATGCAGCCATGGCCGCCATGCGCCATGAAACCGAGCGCGGTGATATCCTCGCCCGACATTTGATTGAAGTCTTCGCCGATCGCGGCGCGCTGCTGCGACACCCGCGCCATATTGGCGGTGGCATCCTTGACGCCGGCGATGTTCTTGCATTCGAACAGCCGCTTCATGGTGTCGACCGACATATCAACGATTGATCTGCCGGGAATGTTGTAAATGATGATCGGGATGCCGATTTTGTCGTTGATCGCCTTGTAGTGCTGGTAGAGCCCTTCCTGCGTCGGCTTGTTGTAATAGGGCGTCACGACCAGCACTGCGTCGGCGCCGGCCTTTTCGGCGTGTTGCGACAATTCGATCGCCTCCGCGGTCGAATTCGATCCGGCGCCGGCGACAACCGGAACGCGGCCGTCGGCCTGTTCGACGCACCATTCCACCACCTGCTTGTGCTCATCGTGCGACAGCGTCGGGCTCTCGCCGGTGGTGCCTACCGGCACCAGGCCGTTGGTGCCCTCGGCGATCTGCCACTCGACAAGGTCGCGGAATGCCTTCTCGTCGAGCGAGCCGTTTTTGAACGGCGTGACCAGCGCGGTGAACGATCCTCGAAAACTCGTCTTGGCGGTCATGGCACGGCTTCTCCACAGGGGTGGCGAACCTCATAGATATCGGGTCGCCTGCACCGTTGAAAGCCCTCCAACCCGATGGGCGCCATGAATAGGCCTGATAAATAGCCGTCCCGCCCCGCTTTTGCCTGCCTTGCGGGCTACGTTAAAGCCGTTGGGTTTTTGGGTATCCTTCAATAACAATAAAGGCCTAATTGGAGGTGCTGGGCGCTAATTGAGTCGGCGCCGGCACCTTAAAGCGACCGGGCAAGGGATTGAATGGGCGCGAATAAATGGAACCGCCGGGGCCTGGCTCTGGCGCTGATAGCGGTTGGCGCGTGCGGTGGCGTCCAAACCGCTATGGCCGCGGCCAAAACAGTTCCCCTGCCAAAGCCGCGGCCGGTCATCCATGCCGCCAAGGAAGCCGCCCCAACGGTCGCCCATAATCTCCCACTGCCGCAGAAACGGCCGCAGAGCCCGGCCGGCCTGGCGGCCTTTGCGCAGGCCAATGTCGGCTTGCGGGGCGGCCTGTTCGAGAGCCGCGCTTTGTTCAAGCCGCTGGCGCGCCCCGTGTCCGGCCCGTTCGCGGTGGCGCCGACCACGGCCACCTCGCAAGACGAC
>DASRLF010000037.1:0-25885 GCA_035648555.1 Pseudolabrys sp. | reverse complement strand
GTGCACGTGCACACCGAGAATGGTGTGGCGCTATCGGGCCTCAAGCATGGCTTGCGCATGATCTCGCAGCAGGCGCTGCGTTTCTACAAGCGCGTCGGCTATCACAAGTATGAAGGCATCACCGAGGATTTCGACGAGCGCGCTCGCATCAACAAGGATCTCGGCCAGAACCGCGCCTTGATCCTGCAGCATCACGGCATGCTCACGGTCGGCAAGACCGCGCGCGAGGCCTTCGTGCTGATGAAATACCTGCTCACCGCCGCCGAGATCCAGCTAACGATGGAAGCGACCGGTGGCGAACTGCTCGAAGTGCCGGCAGACGTCTGCGCCAAGACCGCGGAGCAATTCCAGCATCACGACTCAGGCCGCGGCAGTTCCGACTGGCCGGCTTATTTGCGGATGCTCGACGCGATCGATTCGAGCTATCGGGATTAAGAAAGCACGCCCATGATGACCGTTAGGAACCTGCGAGCGATCGCCGCTCGTGCATTTTGCCTCGCCGCCGCGGCGGCAATCCTCATCTTTGCCGCGCCGGCGAATGCGCAGCAATATCCGAACAGACCCATCCACGTGATCAGCCCCTATCCGGCCGGCAGCGCCTCGGACACGGTCACGCGCGTGGTGATGGATCAGGTCTCGCAACTGATCGGCCAGCCGGTGGTCATCGACTTGAAGCCCGGCGCCGGCGGGGCAGTCGGATTCGCTTCCGTGGCCCGGTCCGATCCGGACGGCTACACGATGGCGACCAGTTCGTCGTCAATGGCAACCGAAAGCGTGTTGCACAGCAAGCTGCCGTACGATCCCAACAAAGATTTCGTCAATGTGGTCCTGCTCGGCACCTCGCCGAATATTCTGGTCGCTTCCGCCAAGAGCGGCTTCAAGACGGTGGCCGATCTGGTCAACGCCGCCAAGGCGAAGCCCGGCACGCTGACGTTTGCGTCCGCCGGCATCGGCTCCTCCTCGCACATGGCGGCCGAGCGGTTCCGCCTCGCCGCGAATATCGAGGTCCGCCATGTGCCGTTCAAGGAAGGTGGCCTGGTGCAGGTGATGAACGGGAATATCGACTTCTATTTCATCCCTTTGGCGGCGGCGGCAACCGCGCTGCATAGCGACAAGCTCACCGTCCTGGCGGTGAGCGCGCCAAAGCGCGTGCCGCTGTTGCCGAACGTGCCCTCGGTCGTCGAAGCCGGCTATCCGGGCGCCGTGTTCCGTTTCTGGAACGGCATTTCGGCGCCGGCCAAGACCCCGCCCGCCGTCGTGCAGAAATTTCACGACGTGACCGAACAGGCGCTGAAGATGCCCGCGGTGCAGGAAAAACTCGCCAAGCTCGGCGTCGAGCCGGCACAGATCAGCTCCGCGGAATTCGCGACATTCTTCAAAGGAGATTTCGCCGCAACGGTCGAACTCGCCAAGAAAGCCGGCATCAAACCGGTCGACTAAACCGGGCATGCGTTGCCGGGCTGGTTCTTGACCGGCCCGGCGGTTTTTTATGCGCCGTTTGCACCAAGCGTCAACATTGAGAATCCCATCATGACCATCACACCACCCCGCATCGGCCCGCAGCCATGGGAGGTCGTGCGCAGCAAGCTCGACCAGTCGCTGCCCTTCGCCAATATGCGCGACACGCCCTACTACCGCGACGCGGTGTGGGAGCAGTTCTCCAAGGCGGAATACGACCGCCGCTATCGGGCCTTGCGGCAGAAAATGCGCGAGCAAAAGCTCGACGCCGTGATTGTTCCGGGCGGGCCGAGCCATTGGAGCTTCGGCGGCGGCATGCTGTGGCTGACCGGCCATTGGGAATGGCACGCGCTGTCGAGCTACGTGCTGGTGCCGCTCGAAGGCGAGCCGACGTTGATCTACTCCATGGGCGGCACCCACGCCGAAGCCGTGCGCCGGCAGGTGGAGGTCGCGGTCAAGGACGTCCGCCACAGCCGCAGCGGCCGCTATGCCGACATCATGGTCGAGCGCATCCGCGAACTGAAACTCGAGCGCGGCCGCATCGGTCTCATGGAGATCGATCCGCGCCACGGCGACTATCTGCCGGTGAACCAATACAACGTGCTACGCGAAAATCTGCCGGACGCGGACATCGTATTCACCAAAGGTTTTTTGCACGAGCTGCTGTCGGTCCACAGCGCCGAGGAGCTCGACTGCGTCCGCAAGGCCGGCGTGCTGTGCAAGAATGCCATGGAGGCGATGGTCGCGCGGGCGCGTCCGGGCGTGAAAGAGTACGAGCTGCGCGCCGCGGCCGGCGCCGCAATCCTGGAGGGCGGCGGCGATATCGACTTTCTGATCATCGGCTCGACGCCGATGGCGAACCCGACGATGATTTTCGGCAATCCGCGCCCCTCGGCCCGTGTGCTGCAAATAGGCGACATCATCAATATGGAGCTGGCTGCCGGCTATCGCGGCTACACCGCACAGATCGGCTCACCCATCTGCGTCGGCGAGCCCACCGATATGGTCAAAAATTTCTGGAACGACATCGCCCTGCCCGGCTATCGGCGCATCATCGCCGAGATCGCGCCGGGCAAGCCGGTCGAGGCCATGCGCACCGCCAGTAAATTCTTCCGCGATAACGGTTATCAATCGCGGCCGACCCAGGTGCACGGCATCGACCTGGTCACTGACAAGCCGCATGTCGTGGCAGAGCACGTCTCGGCGGAGGCCTTCGAGCAGGTCATTAAGCCCGGCATGGTGATCATGGCCGAGCCCAATCCGATCACGGCCGACGGCCTGTTCGGCATTTTCCTTGGCCACACCTTCATCGTCACCGACAAGGGCCACGAGGTGGTCGACGATTTTCCGCTGGAAATCGCGGTCGCGCGGGGCTGAACGTTACGGCTCGTTGCGCCGCCCCTCGCCCGGGCCCCATTGCCAGAAATCGCGCCCTTCCTCGCGCATGAAGCGCGCCAGCACCATCATGTGCACTTCGCTGGCGCCGTCGACCAGCCGCGCCGCGCGCGAGGCGCGGTAGATCCATTCCACCGGCGTGTCCTTGGAAAATCCACGCGCGCCTTGCAGCTGAATCGCAACGTCGGCGGCCTTGTGCAGCGTGTCGGCGACGTGGACCTTGGCGATCGAGACTTCCTTGCGGGCGCGGCCGCCCTGATCGAGCATCCAGGCGGCGTGCATGGTGAGCAGCCGGCCGATCTGGATCTGTTGCGCGACCTCGCCCAATTTGATCTGCACACTTTCGCGGTCACCAAGCTTGACGCCGAAGCCTTCGCGATTGGCCACGTAATCCTGCGCGATCTCCATGCAGCGCTTGGCCCAGCCCAGCCAGCGCATGCAATGGGTGAGCCGCGCCGGCCCCAGCCGGATCTGGCACAGCTTGAGGCCGTCGCCCTCGCCCATCAGCACGCTTTCCGCCGGCACTTCGAGGCCGTCGAATTCCAGTTCGCAATGGCCGCCGTGTTCTTCCGGGCCCATGATCTCGATGCGGCGCTTGATGCGCCAGCCGGGCTGATCTTTGTGGAACAGGAAGGCCGTAAGCCCGCGCCGCTTGTCGTCACTGGTGCGCGCCAGCAGGATGAAGTGGGCTGCGCCGTCGGCGCCGGTGATGAACCATTTGCGGCCGGTGATGACGTATTTGCCGCCCTTCTTCTCGGCCTTGGTGCGGATCATCGAGGGGTCGGAACCGCCGCCAGGCGCAGGCTCGGTCATCGCAAAGGACGAGCGTACTTTTCCCTCGACGATCGGCTTGAGCCATTTGTCTTTTTGCTCCGGCGTACCGACCAGCTTGAGCACGTTCATGTTGCCGTCGTCGGGCGCCATGCAATTGATCGCCAGCGGGCCGAACAGGCTGCGCGCAGCTTCCTCGTAAATCGCGGCCCACGCCACCATCGGCAAATTCATGCCGCCATATTCCTTGGGCGATTGCGGCGCCCACAGGCCGGCCTTCTTCGCCTTGGCGCGCACCACGGCGAGCCGGTCTTCCGGGATGTTCTCGTGTTCGGAGAAATTTTCCCGGTCGGCCTCGAGCGGTAGCAATTCCTTCTCAATGAAGGCGCGCACGCGCAGGCGGAGGTCTTCGATATCGGGAGAGAGTGTGAAGTCCATGACCGCCCCTAGCCCTTGATCTGCACGACCTGCCCGCCATCGACCACGATGGTCGAGCCGGTGATGTAGCTGCCCGCGTCCGACACCAACAACAGTAGCGCGCCGTCGAGATCGCCGGCGTTGCCGAAGCGGCCCATCGGAATGTCACGCTTGAGCTGCTCGCCCGCCTCGCTCATCAGATATTTATCGTTGATCTCGGTGACGAACCAGCCGGGCGCGATGGCGTTGACGCGCACGCCCTTGAAGGCGAGTTCTACCGCCAGCGCCTTGGTGATCTGCACCACGCCGGCCTTGGCGGTGGCGTAAGCGGCGACGCCTTTGGCGACGCCAAAGCCCAGGACCGAGGCGATGTTGACGATCGAGCCCTGCTGCTTGGCGGCCAGCATGCGGCGCGCGGCCTCCTGCGCGTTGGCAAACACCGCGTCGAGATTGACGCCGAGCACCTTGCGCCATTCCTCCGCCGATACGTCGATGGCCCGCCGGGGGGACTGCGCGATGCCGGCATTGTTGACCAGAATGGTGACGGTGCCGAAGACCTTCTCGGCGGCACCGAAGGCGCGCGCCATGGCGGCGGCATCGGTGACGTCGGCTTCGATCGCCAGTGCCTTACCACCGTTGCCTTCGATCTCCGCTTTCAAGGCCGCAAGCCGGTCGGTCCGCCGCGCCACCAGCGCGACCGACGCGCCGTTGTCGGCCAGCGCCTTGGCGAATTGGATGCCGAGCCCGCTTGAGGCGCCGGTCACCAGCGCCACGCGACCTTTCAAAGAGAACATCTCGGCGGCTTTCATGGGGAACTCTTATACCGTAGCCTGCGAGTTTGGGCAGGGGGATGATGTGAAACGGCTTTGGCGCGCTACCCTGAATAGCTGGAATGGCCTGGTTGCCGCGGCGCAATCCGAGCAGGCGTTTCGCGAAGAACTGGTCGTGCTGGCGATCGGCGTGCCGCTCGCCTTTTTTCTGACCGCGGATGCCGGCAGACGCATCGCGCTGATCGGCACACTGGTCGTGATCCTGATCGTCGAATTGCTCAACACCGCGATCGAAAAGCTCAGCGACCGCATCAGCCGCGACCATGACCTGGTCTTGAAGCGCGTCAAGGACATGGGCTCCGCCGCCATCTTCCTCTCGTTGCTGCTGGCCGGAATGATGTGGCTCTGGATCGCGGTCGAGCGGCTCTGGCCGGCTTGAACGCGTCTCAGCGCCCGTACAGCGCGTGCGGAAGAGCGGTCGCCAGGCTCGGCGCAAACCACAGCACCACCAGCGCGAAGAGCTGGATCAGCACGAACGGAATAATGCCGACGTAAATATGCCGGGTAGTAATTTCGGGCGGCGCCACACTGCGCAGGAAAAACAAAGTCGGTCCGAGCGGCGGATGCATATACGAGGTCTGCAGGTTCATCGCCATCATGATGCCGAGCCAGACCGGATCGACGCCGGGCATCGCGAGCAGCGCCGGCGCCACGATCGGCACCACGACAAAGATGATTTCGAAGGCGTCCATCACGAAGCCGAGCAGGAACATCGCCAACATCACCGCCAGCACCGCGCCGTTGACGCCGCCGGGCAAATTCGAGAGCGCGCGATGCACCGTGTCGTCGCCGCCGAGCGCGCGAAACACCAGGCTGAACATCGTGGCGCCGATTAAAATGAGAAAAATCATGGCGACGATCTGCGTCGTCCTCTCGACCACCGGCATCATCAGGTCGCGCATGTTCACCTTGCCGGCTTTGGCTGCCGCGAGCAAAATGGCGCCCACCGCGCCGACCGATGCCGCTTCCGTCGGCGTCGCCACGCCGCCGAGGATCGAGCCGAGCACCGCCAGAATCAGCAGCACCGGCGCGACCAGCACCTGGATGAGTTTGCGCGCCAGCGCGAAGCCGCGCGGCGCGTTCGGATCGGGCGGCATGGCCGGCGCAGCTTTCGGACGCAGGATCGCGACCGCGATCAGGTAAAGCAGATAAAGCGCGACCAGCGCGAAGCCGGGCAATAGCGCGCCGGCGAACAGGTCGCTGACATTGACCGAGCGCGGCGCGAAGATTCCCTTCGACAGTTGCGCGGCCTGGAACGCATTGCCGAGTTGGTCGCCGAGCAGCACCAGCACCGTGGCGGGCGGAAAAATCTGCGCCAGGGTGGCGGTGGCGGCGACGGTGCCGGCGGCGAGCCGCGGGTCGTAGCCGAAGCGCAACATGCTCGGCAGCACGATTAGGCCCATGGTCACGGTGGTGGCGCCGACGACGCCTTTCGCCGCCGCCAATAATGTGCCGACGATCACCACCGAAATTCCCAAGCCGCCGCGCAACGGACCGAACAGCCGGCCCATGGTCTCGAGCAATTCCTCGGCGACGCGGGAGCGTTCCAGCATCACGCCCATGAAGATGAACATCGGGATCGCCAGCAGCGTTTCGTTGGTCATGACGCCGAAAATGCGCTGTGGTAATGCTCCTAGAATGCCCAATCCCATGGCCCCGAGGATGTGTCCGAGGATCGCGAACATCAGCGACACGCCGGCCAGCGTCAGCGCCACCGGATAGCCGGCCATTAGCGCGGCGATGACCGCAGCGACCATCAGGATGGCGAGCATCTCGGCGAGCGGCATCAGCACGGCCTCAGCACGGCCAGCGCGCGGATCGCCTGCGCGACGCCTTGCAGCGCCATCAGCGCGGCGAACAACGGGATCAGCGTCTTGAGCAGGTAAACAAGCGGCAGGCCGCTCGACTCCTGCGAGCGTTCCAGCACGGCCCAAGAGCGCGCCACATAAGGCACGCTCAACCAGATCAGCACAGCTGAGAACGGCAACAGTAGCAATGCGCTGCCGGCAAGATCGATCACCGCTTTGGTGCGCCGCGACGCCTCGGCATAGAACACATCGACCCGCACATGCCCGCCGGCACGCAGCGTCCAGGCGGCCGCCAGCATGAATAGGGTGGCGTGCGCGTAGATCACCGTCTCGGTGAGCCAGATCGAGCCGAGCCCGAACGCATAGCGCGCGATCACCAGGCCGAATTGGAGCAACACGACGACCAGCACCAGCCAGGCCACCGCGCGCCCGATGCCGGTGGTCAGGCGGTCGATGCGGTCGGCCAATATGGTCATATGCGTAAAACTCATAGCGCCGATGATGGCACAAAGGCGGGTGTTTTGCTTATAGTACGGCCATGTCCGGGCACGATCACGACCACCATCACCACGACCACGACCATTCCGAGCTGTCGGAAACCGAATTGCGCGTGCGCGCGCTGGAAACCGTGCTGACGGAAAAAGGCTATGTCGACCCGGCCGCGCTCGACCTGCTAATCGAGACCTATGAGAAGAAAGTCGGCCCGCGCAACGGCGCCCGCGTCGTCGCCAAGGCCTGGGCCGATCCGGCCTATCGCGCGCGGCTCTTGAAAGACGCGACGCCCGCCATCGCCGAGATCGGCTATGCCGGCCGCCAGGGCGAGCACATCGTCGCGCTGGAAAATACGCCCAAGCTGCACAACATGGTCACGTGCACGCTGTGCTCCTGTTATCCATGGCCGGTGCTCGGCCTGCCGCCGGTCTGGTACAAATCAGCGCCCTACCGCTCGCGCGCGGTGGCCGATCCGCGCGGCGTGCTGGCCAATTTCGGTGTCACACTGCCGAAGGACACCGACATCCGGGTGTGGGATTCGACCGCCGAGATCCGCTATCTCGTGCTGCCGATGCGGCCCACCGGCACCGAAGGCTGGAGCGAAGAGAAGCTCGCCGATCTCGTCACCCGCGACTCGATGATCGGCACTGGGCTGCCGAAGGAGCCTGCAAAATGAACGGCGGGCAGGACCTCGGCGGCACGCAAGGTCATGGGCCTGTCATGCCGGAGCCGAACGAACCGGTGTTCCACGCCGAATGGGAGAAGCGCGCCTTCGCGCTCACACTCGCGATGGGCATGCCGGGCGGCTGGAACATCGACATGGGTCGCTTCGCGCGCGAGAACCGTCCGCCCGGCGAGTATCTGGCGATGAGTTATTATCAGATTTGGTTTGCCGCGCTCGAGCAGATGTCCAAGGAACGCGGACTGGTGGCGGACGACGAAATCGCCGCCGGCCACTCGCTGCAACTGCCGAAGCCGGTCAAGCGCGTGCTGTCACCCGATGACGTGTTGAAGGTTCTGCATCGCGGCGGACCGACCGAACGCGACACCAACACCAAGGCGGCGTTCAAGCCAGGCGACACAGTGCGGATGAAAAACATCAATCCTCCCACCCACACGCGGCTGCCGCGCTACGTGCGCGGGCATAATGGCACCATCGAGCGCGTGATCGGTTGCCACGTTTTCCCCGACAGCAACGCGACGGGCGCCGGCGAAAACCCGCAATGGCTTTACACCGTGCGTTTCGACGGCCGCGAGTTGTGGGGCACCGACGGCGACCCGACCGTAACGGTGTCGGTCGACGCCTGGGAGCCCTATCTGGAGCCGGCGTGATCGCGATGGATCCACGATCGGCGCTGCGCGCCGCGATCTCGGTGCCCGGCGTGCCGCACGACGCCGACGGGCCGGTGTTCCGCGAGCCGTGGGAGGCGCAGGCCTTCGCCATGACGCTGGCGCTGTATGAACGAGGACTGTTCACGTGGCCGGAATGGGCGGCGGCGCTTAGTCAGGAAATCAAACGAGCCCAAGGCGCCGGCGATCCCGATACCGGCGAGACTTACTACTCGCACTGGCTTAACGCGCTGGAGAAACTGGTGGCCGACAAGGGCGTGGCGACGCATGACACCTTGCATCGTTACCGCGACGCATGGGACCACGCCTGCGACCGCACCCCGCACGGCCAACCGATCGTGTTGCAGCCGGGCGATTTCCGTTAGACGCCTACCATCCGCTCGCTCACCATGTACCCGGTAAGCAGCGCGACGCCGAACACGATGATCAGCACGGCGGCGGCGGTCTCCACGCCACGCAACAAGATCATGCCGCCGCCGGGCCTGCCCTTGGCCAGCCGAGCGGCAAAGCCGCGCGCGGCGACCGCCAGCGTGGCGACGGCGGCGACCGTGATCGCGGTGCCGAGCCCCATCACGAAGGTCGAAGCAACGCCGATCCAGAACAGCCCCTGCGCCAGCGCGAATACCAGCACAATGATGGCGCCCGAGCAGGGCCGCAATCCGACGGCGATAATCGCCGACAGTCCACGCCGCAGCCAATGCCGGCCGGTCAGCTCGCTTGGCTCCGGCGCATGGGCATGACCCCAGGCGTGCGCCTCATCGCCATGATCGTGGGCGTGATCATGCGCGTGGTCGTGGTGATGATGATCGTGATGCGCATGATCGTGATGATCGTGCGCGGGCGGGTGCAACAGCCGCAACAAGGCGCGGCCTTTCACCCATAACAGCCGCAGACCGATGAGCACGATCAGCGAGTAGCTCACGATCTCGACCACCCGCACCGTGTTGCCCATCGCGTGCGCCGTGGCATTGAGCAGCACCGCGGCGATGCCAACAATGGCGATCGCAGTGAACGCCTGCAGGATGGCGGAGGCGAACGACAGCGCGATGCCGCGCCGCCAGGTTTCGTCATTGGCGACCAGATAAGACGAGATCACCGCCTTGCCGTGGCCGGGGCCGGCGGCGTGAAAAATGCCGTACAAAAACGAGATGCCCATCAGCGTGTAGGCGGCACTGCCGTCGGACTTGGCGGCGCGGATGGTGCCCGACAGCATGCGGTAGAACTCGGCCTGCTTGGCGAACACCCAGCCGGTGATGCCGCCGATCTCAGGCGGCGGTCCGCCGCGCGCCGCGCCGAACGGCTGCGCCAGCGCGGCATCGACCGCACAAACGACCAGCAGCGCGCAAAGGATGAACAGCGCGCAATGCGCCAGAGTGGAGCGGCGGCTGGACGTCATCTGAACAATTCCCCGTACGCGCACGCCGCCCCCGCGGACTCTTATGGACAATGCACCAGAATCTTATTGGCGAACTGCGCGCCCCAGGCCATCGTGGTGTTGGTCTGGTCCGCGGGAATGTTGCTAAGCGCCTTGCCCTCGGCGTAGGTCATTTCACGCGGCATCACCACATCGGCTTTGCAGTGCGGCGCGCCTGCGAGCTTGACCGGATTGTCCTTGGCCCATTCGAAATCGACGAAGATGGTCGCATCGTAGATTTCGATCTTCAGCTCCTTGGCTTTCACCGGCGTCTTCAACGGCAGTGTGAAGTGCAGCGTGAGGATCGAATCGTTGTAGTCGAGCCAATAGTCCGGCAGCGGATCGCCCATTTCGACCTTCGCGCCGTCGGCGGTGGCATAGGTGAAATAATCATATTCCTTCAGCGACTCGACATTGATCTTGGCGAGCGGCGCCAGCTCCTCGCGGGTGAATTTGCCCTTTTCCTTGGCATCCAACCCTTGCGTTGCGAAGGCGGAGAACATGTCGTCGAAGGCCCAGGCGTGGCGCACGCCGGTGACTTTGCCGTCCGGCGCATAGAGCAGCTCGGCTTGCATCGTGACCCAGACGTGCGGGTGTGCGCTCACCTGTGCGGCGAAGACCAGGCTCAGGATTGCAATGAGGAAAAGACGACGCATGTTGCCGCACCCTACCACGGACTGCGGCGGAATGGGGGCGTGAAACAGTGTTGCGAATTTTATGTGCGGTTAATGCGCGACGATGCCCGCCGCCTTAATCAGCTTGCCGTTGTTGGCGAGATCGCTGACGACGAATTTGTCGATCTCGGCCGGCGTCATCGGCATCGGGTCGACCGCGAGCTTCTTCAGCTTCGCTTTCATTTCCGGCGTCGCCAGAACCTTCATGGCGGCGGCGTGAAATTTCTCGACGATATCGCGCGGCGTCTTGGACGGCATGAAGACCGCGTACCAGACGATGGTCGTCGCGTCCTTGTAGCCGAGATCGACCGGCGTCGGCACGTCCGGCAAATCGGAGGCGCGGGTCGGCGTCGATACCATCAGCGGCACCACGCGGCCGTCGTGGATGAGCGGCAGCGCGGTCGAGATCGGGGTGAACAGGAAGTCGATGCGGCCGCCGAGCAGGTCGGTCAGCGCCTCGGCGCCGCCTTTGTAAGGAACGTGGGTGGCTTCGATGCCGGCAGCGAGGCGAAAACGCTCGCCGCTGATATGGGTCGCAGTGCCGACCCCGGCCGAACCGAAATTAATCGCGCCGGGCTTGGCTTTGGCCGCCGCGACGAAGTCCGCCACGGTTTTCCAGCCCTTCGACGGCATCACCAGCAACACGTTAGCGTTCTGTCCGATCATCAGGGCGCCGGAGAGATCCTTGGCAATGTCGTAAGGGAAATTCGGCACTATGAAAGGCGCGATGGTCTGCGCCGAGGAATTGGCCAAAATTGTGTAGCCGTCTGGCTGAGCGCGCACGACTTCGCCGATGCCGAGCGTGCCGCCGGCGCCGCCTTTGTTTTCCACCGTGATCGGCTGGCCGAGTTCTTTGGAGAGCGCATCGAACACCGTCCGCGGCAGGACGTCGGTGGCGCTTCCGGCACCGAACGGGATGAAAGCCCGGATCGTCTTGTCGGGCCACGCCTGCGCCGAGGCTGACGCAAACACGATCCCCAGCGCGACCAGCGCTGCACGCCAAATCAATTTCATAACGGCCCCTCTTCTTTGTCTCGGTATTATCGGCGATCCCCTCGCCGGAGCAAGGCCTAGACGCCGGCCGCGCCGCCATCGGCGCGCGGATCGTGGCCGCCTTCGAGCGTGCCGCCGGGATGCAAGATGACGGCGCCGGCGTGGCCCATGGAATCGGAATAGGCCTCATCCAGTATCTGCACGTCGTGACCGGCGGACATGAGTTGGTCGATCAAGTTGCCGTCGAAGCGAGATTCCATGCGCAAGTTGGTGTGGGTCGAGCCCCAGGTGCGGCCGAGCAGCCAGCGCGGCGCGTCGAGCGCCTTGTCGAGCGGCTGACCGAATGTGACGTGGCGAGTGAACACGGCGGCCTGCGACTGTGGCTGGCCATCGCCACCCATCGTCCCATAGGCGATGACGCGGCCGTCCTTGAGCGCGGCCAGCGCCGGGTTGAGCGTGTGGAACGGGCGGCGGCCGGGCGCGAGCGCGTTGAGCGCCTTGGGGTCGAGCGAAAAACTGGCGCCGCGGTTTTGCATCAGGATGCCGGTTCTAGGGAGCACGCAGCCGGAGCCGAATTCCCAATAGAGCGACTGGATGTAAGACACGACCAGGCCGGTGCTGTCTGCCGCACCCATCCAGATGGTGTCGCCTTCGCCGTAAGGCTGCGGCCAGCGCGCGGCTTTTTTTCGATCGATCTTCTCAGCTTCGGCATCGAGAAATTTAGGCGCCAGAAAATGATTGAGGTTGCCGTCGATCCTGTCGGGATCGGTGACGAAACGATCGCGCACGCGGAAGGCGCGCTTGGTGGCTTCGACTAGGCCGTGGATGTGATCGAAACTTTCGGCCTGACTAACGCGCAAACGATCGAACAGCGCGAGGATCATCAGCGACGCCAGGCCTTGCGTCGGCGGCGGCGAGTTGTAGAGCGTGCCGGCTGCGACCGGGACGCTGAGCGGCTCGGCGATCCTGGCCTCGTATTTTTCGAGATCGGCGCGCGTCACCGGGCTGCCGATGCGTTCCTGATCGGCGGCGATCTCTCGGCCGACATCGCCGCGGTAGAAATCCTCAAGCCCGGCCTGCGCGAGTTGGTCGAGCGTGGCGGCAAAGGCGGTCTGCTTGAGCCGCGCGCCGGCTTCCGGAATTTTTCCGTCGATCAGAAAAGCTTCCTTGAAGCCAATCGCATCCTTCATCTCCGGCAGTTTTTCCGCCGTCAGCCGCGCCTGGCTGCGCGTCACGACATAGCCCTCGCGTGCGTGCTTGATCGCGGCCGTCAGCAGCACGTCGAGCGGCAATTTGCCGCGATTGGCCTTGGCCGTCTCGCTCGCCAGCATCCAGGTCGCCACCGCGCCCGGCACGGTGAGCGCGGCGAGCGGGCCGCGCGACGGGATCTCGTGGTGCCCGGCATCGCGATAATTCTGGATCGTCGCTTTCGCCCCGGCGCGCCCCGCGCCCATGATGGCGCGCACGCGCCCCGTCGGCTCGCGGATCAGCCAGAAGCCGTCGCCGCCAATGTGGTTCATGTGCGGGTAGACTGCGACGATGCTCGCGGCCATGGCGATCATCGCCTCGATGGCGTTGCCGCCCTCGGCCAAAATGGCGCGGCCATCCTCGACGGCGGCGGCGTGCGGCGCGCAGACGACGCCGCGGCGATGTCCGGCGGTGTGGAGGTTCATGCGCTCATGTAGCCTTAATCGCCGCCAACGCGAAACCCGCGCCGGCAACGATCAACGCCACGCCGATCGCCACGCGCCAGAATTTCGCGCCCGGCAGCAGCTTCTCGGCGGTCACCAGCACGGTCAGGCCGGCGACCCAGCGCAAGTCCATAACGGCAACGGCAAAAAGTAGCATCATCAGCGCCGCGCAGCAGCCCATGCAGAACAGACCGTGGCGCAGGCCCATGACCATGGCGCCGAGCGCGCCGTCGCGCCATTCGCTCAGGATAAAGCCGTCGGGCGAGCGGCAATAGTTAAGGCAGCGCTGCTTCAGCGGGCTGAACTGGTAGAGACCGGCGGCGAGGAACAGCGCAGCGGAGAAATAATACGACGCCGACTGCATCATGGTCGTCAGCAGCTCTGTCTTTTGCAGCAACCATTGCAGCGCCGTCGCGATCAGCGAGAAGCCGGCCCAGGCGATGACATAGCCGGCAAGGAAAATCGCGGTCGGAACGTAAGGCGCGGCGCGCTCGCGGCGGCGCCGGTTGATGGTGGCGAAGGCCGCCACCATGGGCGCGGCACCCGGCACCATCATGGCCGCCATCATCGCCGACCAAATGACGAACAGCAGAACGGCCTCGACCGGCGTCCAGGACGGCTCCATGCCGTTCATCGACATGTTCATGTCGCGCCACATGGCAGCGTCCATAGCGTCCATCTGCCGCGCCTGATCGATGGTAAAGGCCCAGGCCAGCGCGGCGACGAGCAACAACAATAGCATCACGATGACGCGGTCGCGGCGCGTCGGCGCGCCTGCGGAAATCGCCTCGCGTGTCATTGGGCTTTCAGCGATTGGCGCCAGGAGAAGGCTTTCGGCCCGCGCAGGTCGAAGGCGATGTGCTTGGACGAGCGCTCCGACCAGTCCCAATTGCGGCCGAAGGCGCCAGTGACCACGTTGCGCTTGGCGTGGCCGACGGTGAGGAAGCCGGGTAAGACCTCGGGGCGCGGCGCGTTGTAAATGCGGCAGGTGTCGCCCTCCGGCACCATGAATTTGCGGAACGGGCCGCCCAGCCCCTCCACCATGCCCGGCACTTCGACGCTCCAGTTCTCGGCATCGTGCATGACTTTCATCGGCACGAATTCGACGCCGTCCTGGCTCAAGGTGAGATCGCGCCAGGCCGCGAAGGCGCCGCCGGCATAGCCGGTGAAGATTTTCTCCAGCGCCACGCGCTCGGCCGGATTGGCGCGGTCGTCGATCAGGAAGCCGAACTCGCGGTTCTTCTCGAAGACATTCCCTTCCCAATGGATGATCAGGACGACGGCGAGGTCCTTGGTGATTTTCAAATCGCCGTAATTACCGTCGCGGATCAGCCAGGTCAGCACGCCCTCGCAATAGCCGAGCGTCGGATCGGAGCCGAAATTGCACGGGCAACCGATGGCGCAATTGCACAGGTCCCACCAGTCGCCGGTGAGACGCCAGTCGGGGATGTCATTGGCTTGCGCGGGCGACGGGGCTGCGGACATGCGCGAACGATAACACGCGCAAAATATTATGCCACCGCGTCCAGCCCGCGCTTTTTCAACAGCGCGTCGACCGCCGGCAGGCGGCCGCGAAAGGCTTTGTAGGCTTCCGCCGGATCGCGCAAGTTTCCGGCGCTATAAATGAAATCGCGCAGGCGTTTGGCGGTCGCAGGATCGAAGACGTCGCCGGTTTCCTCGAAAGCCTCGAAGGCGTCGGCGTCCAGCACTTCCGACCACATGTAAGAGTAATAGCCGGCCGCGTAACCGCCGCCTGAGAACAGATGCTGGAAATGCGGCAGGCGGTGCCGCATAACGATCTCCGCCGGCATCGCGATGCGTTCGAGATCGTCGCGCTCGAACTGGCTGACGTCGAGCATGGCCGTGCCGGGCAGTGCGTGAATGTCGAGATCGAGCAGCGCGCAGGCAGTGTATTCCACGGTGGCGAAGCCTTGATTGAACGTGCGCGTCGCCAGCAGCCGGTCGAGCAGCGCTTTCGGCATCGGCTCAGATGTCACAGCGTGACGCGCGTATTTCTGCAAAATCTCCGGCACCTCCAGCCAGTGCTCGTAAAGTTGCGAGGGCAGTTCGACAAAATCGCTCGACACGCCGGTGCCGGCGAGTAGCGGGTAGGTCACGTTCGACAGCAGGCCGTGCAGGCCGTGGCCGAATTCGTGGAATAGCGTGCGGGCGTCGTCGAACGACAGCAGTGCCGGCTCCCCGGCCGCAGGTTTGGAGAAATTGCAGACATTGAGAATGACCGGGCGGACATCGCCGATTAGTTTTTCCTGATCGCGCAGCGAGGTCATCCAGGCGCCGCTGTGCTTGGAGGCGCGCGCGAAATAATCGCCGATGAACAGGCCGACATGGCCGCCGTTTTTATCCTTCACGTCCCAGGCGCGTGCGTCCGGGTGATAGAGCGGCACGGCCGCCGGCGTGAAGGTGAGACCGAACAGCCGCCGCGCGGTTTCGAAGGCGGCCTCGATCATCTTGTCGAGCTGGAAGTATGGTTTGATCTCGGCTTCATCCAAGTCGAACTTGGCCTTGCGAAGCTTCTCGGTGTAGTAGCGCCAGTCGTGCGGCGCGAGCGCGAAATTGCCGCCCTCCTGCGCGATCATCGCCTGCAAGGCGTCGCGCTCGGCTTCCGCCTTGGCGCGGGCGCGGCCCCAGACCTCGTCGAGCAGTTTACGGGCCGCCGCCGGCGTCTTGGCCATCTGGTCGTCGAGCCGGTAGTCGGCGAAAGTTTCAAAGCCGAGGAGCTTCGCCCGCTCAGCGCGCAAGGCCACCATCTCGGCGATCAGCGCGCGGTTGTCGGTCGTCCCGCCGTTCTCGCCGCGCTTGATCCAGCCCTGGAACACCTTCTCGCGCAGGTCGCGGCGCGACGAGAACTGCAAAAAGCTCTCGCACGAGGAGCGCGCCAGCGTAACGGCATATTGGCCCGGCTGCCCGCGCTCCGCGGCAGCGGCGCGCGCGGCGGCGCGGGCAAAATCCGGCAAGCCGGCGAGATCGCCCTCCTCCAGCATCAGCGCATAGGCTTTCTCGTCCGCCAGCACATTCTGCCCGAATTGGGTGCCGAGGCTCGCCAGCCGCTCGTTGATGGCGGCCAGCCGGTCCTGGGCCGACTTGTCCAGCCCGCCACCGGCCCGCACGAAGCGGGTGTGGTAGCGGTCGAGCACGCGGGCCTGTTCGGGAGTGAGGCCGAGCGCCTCCCGCCGGGCGTAGAGCTGGGCGATGCGGGCATAGAGCTTCCGGTTAAGGTAAAGCGCGTTGCCGTGGCGGGCGAGCAGCGGCGAGATATCCCGCTCGACCGCCTCGAGGGCGTCGGAGGTCGCGGCCCCGGCCAGCACGAAGAACACATTTGAGACACGCTCGAGGTCGCGCCCGCTCCGCTCCAGCGCCTCGATGATGTTACCGAAGCTTGCCGCCGCCGGATCGGCGGCGATGGCGTCGATCTCGGCGCGGTGCGCCGCGAGCGCCAGGTCGAAGGCGGGCCGGAAGTGCTCCGGTGCCATAGTGGCGAGCAGCGGCAGGCCGAACGCTCCGGCCCAGCCAGCGAGCAGCGGATTTTTATCGCCGTCAGCGGCGGCCGTTTGTGGGCTTTTCATGCGGTTTATCTAAGCTTTATGGGCTTGATCCGCCAGCCGGTTTCGTAGAGATTGCCGCCGTCCGCAAGGAGTTCGCCATGGTCCAAGGCCGCCACATCGTCTGGCTCAACGTCGTCACCGTCATCAGCGCCGCCATCCTGATCGGCGCCGAGGTGTTCGGCGCCGCCTTCGCCGGCTCGTGGGCGATCGCGACGCTCGCCGACTTCGGCACGCTCGGCCAGCGCATCCTCGATGGCATCTTCGTGCTCTGCGGCATCGCCATCATGGTGCAGTTCGTGCGCGCCGCGCACCGCATCGAGCCGTTCACCGCGCGCGACTGAGCGCGACGCACGTCCCGCGGAAAGAATTAGTTAAGAAAGTTTTCTCGCGCGGGGAACTATTTCTCTTGCATCGCGCGAAATATTTGTTATTTCAACGGTGCCCAAATTCGCACGTGCCTGTGGCCGTGTGTCGATCGGTAGGTAGCGGGACAAGAGGCCCGCCAGCCGCCTGGAGAGAGAAGCCAAAGCTCTCCAAGAAATCTGATCGGCAGCCGGAGGCGAAACCGGCAAACCCTGCTCTCAGCAGGGGACGCGGCTTGAAGCAACGACGATCGGGCTTCCTTGGTCTCTGCTGGTCTCCACCACCAGCGCGGGTCACCGAAGAGGCTTGTTCATCTTTGCCGGCCGTGCGGACGGGGCGAACCCCCATCCAATCCAAGGCAGTTTGAGCGGTTTAAGAGCGGAAACGCTTGCGCGTCCCCAACGCGCGCGGCGGCATGCTTGGAAAACCGCGTCATCAGGGGCTTTAGAAAGCCCCCTAGCCGTGGGGAATAGCGCCATGACTGAGCGCATCCGCGAGTTTCTGCGTAAACGCAACGACGAAGGGCCATGCCTTGTCGTCGACCTCGACGTCGTCAAGGACAACTACAATGCCTTCGCCAAGGCGTTGCCCGACACGCGCGTGTTCTACGCCGTGAAGGCCAACCCGGCGCCCGAGGTGCTCGGCCTGTTGGCCAAGCTCGGCTCCTGCTTCGACACCGCCTCGATCGCCGAGATCGAGCTAGTCCTGGCCGCCGGCGCCACGCCCGACCGCATCTCCTACGGCAACACCATCAAGAAAGAGCGCGACGTCGCCCGCGCCTTCGCGCTCGGCGTCCGGCTCTACGCGGTCGACTGCAAGGCCGAGGTCGACAAGGTCGCCCGCGCGGCGCCCAGCTCGAAGGTGTTCTGCCGCATCCTGTCGGACTGCGTCGGGGCCGACTGGCCGCTGTCGCGCAAGTTCGGCTGCGAGCCTTCGATGGCCGTGGACGTGCTCGAACATGCCCTCAAATCGGGCCTGGAGCCGCATGGCGTGTCGTTCCATGTCGGCTCCCAGCAGCGCAACCAGCATGCCTGGGACCGCGCGCTGGCCTCGGCCGCGGCTGTGTTCAAGGAGTGCGGCGAGCGCGGCATGAACCTAGCGATGGTCAATCTGGGCGGCGGTTTCCCGACCAAATACCTGAAGAACGTCCCGTCGGTGAAAACCTACGGCACCGCCATCTTCAAGGCGCTGCGCAAGCACTTCGGCAACCGCATCCCGGAGACCATCATCGAGCCGGGCCGCGGCATGGTCGGCAATGCCGGCACCATCGAGGCCGAGGTCGTGCTCGTCTCCAAGAAAAGCGAGGAAGACGACGTGCGCTGGGTCTATCTCGACATCGGCAAGTTCGGCGGGCTGGCCGAGACCATGGACGAGTCGATCCGCTACCCGATCCGTACGCCGCGCGATGCCGACGCCATGGGTCCGTGCGTGGTGGCCGGGCCGACCTGCGACTCGGCCGACGTGCTGTACGAGAAGCAGCCCTACCCGCTGCCGGTGAGCCTGGAGATCGGCGACAAGGTGCTGATCGAAGGTACCGGCGCCTACACGGCGACCTACTCGTCAGTGGCCTTCAACGGCTTCTCGCCGCTCAAGACCTATCACATCTGACAAAGCCGGAGGCGGGCTCGCCCGCCTCCCCTTCCCCCTCAATCGACTGGATGCGTCCGGCCGGCGCACGCGCGCCAAGCCCACGCCGCTTCAGCAAAAATAGCCAGATTCTCGTGGACGCCGCGGCGGAATAGCCGCGGCCACCCTTCCGTTTGCGCGCAGCGGCAGATATCACCAAAAGATTGGTGGGAGGCACTGAATAATGACCAAATGGCCCGTTTACGCCCGCATCACCGGCCCTGTTGTCATGATCGGCTTCGGCTCGATCGGCAAAGGCACGCTGCCGTTGATCGAGCGCCATTTCGATTACGACAAGAAGCGCTTCGTGGTCGTCGACCCGGAAGACAAAGACCGCGGCATGCTGGACGACCGTGGCATCCGCTTCGTTCACGAGGCGGTCACCAAAGCCAATTACCGCAAGCTGCTGACACCATTGCTGACGGCCGGCGGCGGCCAGGGCTTTTGCGTCAACGTCTCGGTTGATACCTCGTCGCTGGATCTTATGGAGTTCTGCCGCGCGATTGGCGCGCTCTATATCGACACCGTGGTCGAGCCCTGGCCGGGCTTTTATTTCGACCCAAAACTCGGTCCGGAGGCGCGCTCAAACTATGCGCTACGTGAATCGGTGCTGGCCGCGCGCCGCAAGAAACCGGGCGGACCGACCGCGGTCAGCTGCTGCGGCGCCAATCCGGGCATGGTGTCCTGGTTCGTCAAGCAGGCGCTGCTCAACGTCGCCAAGGATGTAGGCCTGAAATTCAAGGAGCCGAAGACGCGCGAGGAATGGGGCCAGCTTTCCAAGCGGGCGGGCATTAAAGGTATTCATATTGCCGAGCGCGACACCCAGGTCGGCAAGCGGTCGAAGCCGCAGGATGTTTTCGTCAACACATGGTCGGTCGAGGGCTTCATCTCCGAGGGCATGCAGCCGGCTGAGCTAGGCTGGGGCACCCACGAAAAATGGATGCCAGGAAACGGTCACAAGCACAAAAAGGGCTGCCAGGCCGCGATATTCCTAGACCAGCCGGGCGCCAATACGCGGGTGCGGTCATGGACGCCAACGGCGCGCGAGCAATACGGCTTCCTGGTCACCCACAACGAGTCGATCTCGATCGCCGACTACTTCACGCTTCGCAAGGGCCGTACCGCTGTGTATCGGCCGACCTGTCACTACGCCTACCACCCCTGCAACGACGCCGTGTTGTCGCTGCACGAGTTGTTCGGCCAGGCCGGCAAAAGGCAGACCAGCATCCACATTCTGGACGAGACCGAGATCCCAGACGGCGGTCTCGACGAGCTCGGCGTGCTGCTCTACGGCCACAAGAAGAACGCCTATTGGTACGGCTCGCAGTTGTCGATCGAGGAGACCCGCCGCGTCGCGCCCTACCAGAACGCCACTGGCCTGCAGGTCACCTCCGCGGTGCTGGCCGGCATGGTCTGGGCGCTGGAAAACCCGAATGCCGGCATCGTCGAGGCCGACGAGATGGGCTATCGCCGCTGCCTCGAGGTGCAGACGCCCTACCTCGGCCCCGTGATTGGCGCCTATACCGACTGGACGCCGCTGACCGATCGCCCCGGTCTGTTTCCGGAAGACATCGACAAGCGCGATCCCTGGCAGTTCAAGAACGTGCTGGTGCGTTGAGCGACACCGTGTCGGCAATGTTCGGCACGCGACACATAAAAATATAAAAGTTAACGCGCGCGCGTTCACCACGCGGTGGACGCGTGTGACACTTCCGTGAAAAATTATTGACTCTCGTCGCAGTTGGATTATTCCGGTGATTGCCCTTTTTCGCACGTGCCTGTGGCCGT
Organism: Pseudolabrys sp.; assembly: GCA_035648555.1. Classification (GTDB taxonomy): domain Bacteria; phylum Pseudomonadota; class Alphaproteobacteria; order Rhizobiales; family Xanthobacteraceae; genus Pseudolabrys. The sequence goes on along the minus strand of DASRLF010000037.1, from coordinate 5,252 downwards.
GTGTCGATCGGTGGGCATCCGGACAAGAGGCCGGACAGCCGCCTAAGAAAGTGATCTCACTTTCTTGCTCATGCGATCGGCAGCCGGAGGCGAAACCGGCGATCCCCGCGCTCAACGGGGTACGCGGCTTAAAGCAACGACGGATCGGGCTTTTTTGGTAACCGGCGTGAATGCCGGAGTCCGAAGAGGCTTGTCCATCTTGCCAGGCGCGGAGCGGGGCGCATCCCCAATCCAGACCATGGCATCAGACGGCTGCAAGCAGCCGGGTGCAGCGGCGTATCTCACCGTCCCGGCAAGGCGTGTAGCCATTGGCGCTTTGACCTGAGGGGAGGTCTACGAGCAATGACAGATCGCATCCGCGAGTTCCTGAAGAACCGCAAAGAGGAAGGGCCCTGCCTGGTGCTCGACCTCGACATCGTGCGCGACAATTACGGCGCCTTCGCCCGGACGCTGCCCGACACCAAGGTGTACTACGCGGTCAAGGCCAACCCGCATCCGGATATCCTGAGCCTGCTCAACCGGCTCGGTTCCTCTTTCGACGTCGCTTCGCTGCCGGAAACCCAGCAAGTGCTCGCCACCGGCTGCACGCCGGACCGCATTTCCTACGGAAACACCATCAAGAAAGAGAACGAGATCGCCGCCGCGTTCAAGCTCGGCGTCACGCTGTTCGCGGTGGATTGCGAGGCGGAGGTGGACAAGATCGCCCGCGCCGCTCCCGGCAGCCGCGTGATCTGCCGCATTCACTGCGACGGCACCGGTGCGGAATGGCCGCTGTCGCGCAAGTTCGGTTGTGAGCCGGAATTTGCCGCCGACATCCTGGAACGCGCCCACAAGCAGGGCCTCATCGCTCATGGCCTGTCGTTTCATGTCGGTTCCCAGCAGCACAACGTGGAAGCCTGGGACCGCGCGCTGGCTTCGACTGCGGCAGTGTTTCGTACCTGCGCCGAGCGCGGCATTGCGCTCTCGACCGTCAATCTCGGCGGCGGCTTCCCGGCCAAATATGTGCGCAAGACGCCGAAGCTGGAATCCTACGGCAAGGCGATTTTCCGCTCGCTGCGCCGCCATTTCGGCAACCGCATCCCGGAAACCATCATCGAGCCCGGCCGCGGCATGGTCGGCAACGCCGGCGTGATCGAAGCCGAGGTGGTGCTGATCGCCAAGCGCAGCCCGGAAGACGACACTCGCTGGGTCTATCTCGACATCGGCAAGTTCCACGGCCTCGCCGAGACCATCGGGGAATCGATCCGCTATCCGATCCGCACCCGCCGCGACCGCGACGAGAGCGGGCCTTGTATCGTGGCCGGGCCGTCCTGCGACTCGGTGGACGTCTTGTATGAAAAGACGCCCTACCCGCTGCCGGTCACGCTCGCCATCGGCGACAAGGTGCTAATCGAGGCAACCGGTGCCTATACCTCGACCTATTCGTCGGTCGGCTTCAACGGCTACCCGCCGCTGAAGTCCTATGTGATCGCGCCAACGGAGCCCGCGCTCGCCGCTTAGCGGCCAAGCCTGCCACCGAACATAAAAACGGGCGGCCCGAGTGGCCGCCCGTTTTGTTTTAATAACGCTCGCTACTACTTCACTTCGGAACTTCGGCGGGCTTCTCGGCCGGCTTCGGAGCAGGCGCAGCTGGCTTGGCCGCTGGCGGCGGCGGAGCACGGACCACCGGTGGCGGCGGAGCATGCACCGCGGGCGGCCGTGGCGGCGGGGCCGCATGCACGGCCGGAGGCGGCGGCGGGGCCGGCGCATGGACCGGCGGAGGCGGTGGAGGCGTATGCACGACCGCAGGAGGTGGCGGCGGGGCCGCATGCGGCGCCGGCTGCACGACGACCGGTTGCTTGGGCTCCGCCTTTGGAGGCGGCGGCGGATTATTGGCCGGCGGATGCACGTCGCGCCGCTCTTCATGTCGTTCTTCCGGCTTGGCGGGCTGCGCCATCGGCGCCACCGCCGGAACGGGACCGGCATGCGACGGCGTATGCGGCGGCGCGCCCGGGGGCGTTTGCAAAGCCGGCGCCGGCGGTTGCTGCTGCGGAACGACCCCGCCTTGCGCGGCGCGCGGCGGATGGCTGCCGAGTTGGCCGCTTTCACCTTTGCCGAGCGGCTTGGGCGCGGTCACCGCGGCGTCCACTTTGATCACTTTGGTGGTGCGCTGCACCGAGACGGCATTGACGCGAGGCGCGCCGCCAGGACTGCCCTGGCGTTTTTTGCGCAGATCCTCGGGCCGCACCTGCACGGCGCCGGATACGCCTTGCGTCGAGGCGAATACGCGCGGGCGAACCCGATACGTCGGCAACGACGCGTGTGTCACGCGCGCCACGAAGGCGGGCGAGATACCGGGATTGACCGCGATGTGCGCGCCGCGCGTGGCAAGCGTGCGGTTGACGATGCGCGTGCTGCGCAGAAAGAACGCGCGCCTCGCCTGCGGCACGTAATAGCTGCGCAGTCGTGGCGCGGTTATGTAACGGTCGGGCACGAATACCCAGTAAGCCGGCTCCGCCTCATAGGCATCGACATCGACGCCGTCGGGCGGCAACGGCGCCCAACCGACGGTATCGCCGCCGTAGCGCCAATCAACCCAAGCCGGCGCCCATTCGTCGCCCGGTACCCAGAACCAGCCGGTGCCGGGGTCGAACGCCCAGCGGCCGTAATGATAGACCACCCAGCCGAAGTCTTCCTCGGTGTCGTCGGACACCCAGTACCAGCCCCAATCGTCGGTATAGACCCAATGGCCGTTTTCATAAGGCCGCCAATTCGGCGATAGGCCGGTCGGCACCCAAACGTCGCCGTAACGCGGATCCCGGCGCCATTCGCCATATTGATCGAGCGCCGCCTGGAATTCGGCCGAGACCTGCGCATAGGCAGGCGTTGGTCCTACGACGACCGGCACCGCAATACCGGCGACGGCAAGCACAACGAAAGTCGCCGCGCCGAGCAAAAAGCGGCGGACGAAGGATTGAGCGATCATAATTGGGTCCCCCGTGAACAATCGTTCGAGCCGATTGCGATGAAGCAACGGCTGGAACCTTCGATAGTTCCGGGTATAGCGGGGCGAATGTGAATGGCAGCCGAATTGTTCCGGCGCAATCGCGCCGCAATTAAAACGACAATGCGCCGGCTTCGCCCGCCTCGGTGCCGTAAGCTAGCGTCTGGCCGGACGCCGCCCAGCCGAGCGCGCTGACCGGCGAGCCGCCCGCCTCTTTCACCAGGATCAGCGCGCCGTCGTCGATGCGCGCCAGCACCACCACGCCGTCGGCGTAACCTGCCACCACCACCGGCTGGCGCGGATGGCAGGCGATAACCGACACGCGCGCCTTCGACTGCGCCATTAGTTTCGGCTGCCGGCCCATCGGGCCGTTTTTGCCGTCGAACGGCCAGAGGATGAGTTGCTCGGAGCCCGAGGTTGCGAGGTAATCGCCGCCCGCGGTCCAGCCGAGCGAACGCACGCGCGCCGAATAGCCCGACATGCGCATGTGCTGGCCGTCGAGCAGCCGCCAGCCGTGCAGCATCGGCTCTTGCATGGCGGTGACGATGAAGCGGCCGTCCGGGCTGAAGGCGGCGCTGAGATGTGAGCCTTTCCATTCGAGCCTTTCCGGCTTGGCGCCGGCGGCATTGGGAAACCAGAGCGTGGCGCCGTTGTAATGCGCGATGGCGAGCCGAAAGCCTTTCGGCGCAAAGGCGAGGCACGCCACCGTCGAGGGCGCCTCGAACTGGCGGGCTTCCCCTTTGCCGGTGAGCACGTGCGCGATCTTGCCCGCCGACCAGGCGACCGCGCCGTCCGGCCCGAGCGCGAGCTGATCGACCCAGCGCTTTTTGTCGTCGGTGGCGAGCACGCGATGCGCGCCCGTGGCATCGGTCGAAACCAACGCGCCGTCATCGCCGCCGGTGACGATGCGCTCACCATCGTTGGCGCTCGCCAGAATGCCGCCGGCATGGATGGTGACGCGTTTTTCGGCGCCCTCGCCAGCGAACAGCAGCACTTCCTCGCCCAGCACGAACACCGGCGTCGCGCCGAGAAAATGCAAGCCGACAACCGGCGCGTCAGCGGCGATGGTGCGGACGCGGTTGGCGAGAGAAGGAAGAGAGGGGGAGATTTCACTCATACGTCGATTTTACTCCGTTCATTCCCGCGAAAGCGAGAATCCAGAGCCAAGAATTGGGTCCCCGCTTGCGCGGGGACGAACGGAACAAGATTACGCCACGCAGCTTTCGAAGCCACTCCTGATTTTTTCTTCCGGCAGATGGCGGCCGATGAAGACGATGCGGCTGTCGCGTGTCTCCCCGTCGCGCCACTTCCGCTGATGGTCGCCGTCCAGAATCATGTGCACGCCCTGGAACACGAACCGCTCGGGATCATCCTTGAAGTTGAGAATGCCTTTGCAGCGCAAGATGTCCTTGCCCTCGGTGGCCACCAGATCCTGCACCCAGGTGAAAAACTTGTCGGGGTTTAGCGGCTTGTCGGTTTTGATCGAGACCGACTGCATATCTTCGTCGTGATAGTGCTTGAGGCCACCGTGATGGTGATGATCGTGATCGTGCACACGTTCATCTTTAACTGCGGCCTCGAGGAATGCCGGTTCGATGTCGAGGATGCGTCCGAGATCGAAGGCATTGCGCCCGAGCACCTCAGCTATATCAATTTTCGCGCGCTCTGTTCTGTGCAAACGTGCATATGGATTGATGCCGCGGATGCGCGCCTCGATCTCGGCCAGCTCGGTCGGCGTCACCAGGTCGGTCTTGTTGAGCAGGATGACGTCAGCAAAGGCAATCTGGTTCTTGGCCTCGGGCGCGTCCTTGAGCCGGTCCTTGAGCCACTTGGCGTCGGCGACCGTGACCACCGCGTCCAGTTTGGTCTTGGCGCCTACCTGCTCGTCCATGAAAAAGGTCTGCGCCACCGGCGCTGGGTCGGCGAGGCCCGTGGTCTCGACGATGATGGCGTCGAACTTGCCTTTGCGCCGCATCAACCCGTCGATGATGCGCACCAGGTCGCCGCGCACGGTGCAGCAGATGCAGCCGTTGTTCATCTCGAACACTTCTTCGTCGGCATTGACCACCAGCTCGTTGTCGATGCCGATCTCGCCGAATTCGTTGACAATGACGGCGAATTTCTTGCCGTGCGGCTCGGACAGAATGCGGTTGAGCAGCGTGGTCTTGCCGGCGCCGAGATAGCCGGTGAGCACGGTGACGGGAATTTTTTCAGGGGAAGCGGACGTGGTCATGAACAAAGGCTCCTTGCGGGGAGTCATATAAGGGCC
>DASRLF010000036.1:0-28860 GCA_035648555.1 Pseudolabrys sp. | reverse complement strand
ATGAAGCACCATGGGCAGACCACATCGGAAACGACGTCGATACGAACGGGCTGATTGTCGGGCATGGTTGGCTCCTGTCGGAACCAATTTAGTCACGGAACTACTCGGCGGCAACCGCCTGGGACCCCATCACGCGCCGCATCAAGCTGTCGGGTGTGTCGCCGGCCTTCAGCGTCGCCAGAGTTACATTGGCAGCCACGGTGTCGCCGGCGCGTTGCGGCATTAGCATGATGTTCTTGATGACGCCCGCGATGCGGCGGGCGACCACGTGGGCGCTGCGCAAATCGGTCTGGGTGAAGGCCATCAGCAGCGAGCCATCGCTGTCGCGGCAGCCGAAGTCGATATTGCGGATGAGACGCGTCACAAGGCGAGCGCCATCTTTGCTGGCGCGCTCGTCGAGCGGCCCGTCGAAGGAAAAACGTCCGAGCGAAAGCGCAGTGCTGCGCTCGCCGGCTTCCAAAACGGCCTGCTCGAGTTCCTGTCCGAAAGTGTCGCGCGAAAACAAGCCGGTCTCCGGATCGAACATGCCGTTGGTGTCGAGCGTCTTGAGCATGCGCTTGAGCCGCACCTCGAAAGCGTGCATGCGCACCAGCGGCACCATGCGCGCAACCAATCGTGCCGGATCGCCATCGACGTGATCGATGTTCGGCAGCACCTCGGCGAAATCGGGTGGCGCCTCGCCGATCACCGCGATCGGGATGTCGCGAAAGCGGGTGTCCTGCGCCAAAACCGTCAGGAAGGCCTCGACCATGCGCGGGGAAAATCCATCGCCGACCACGATGCCGTCGATGTCGCGCGCGTTGAGGTGCTTGGCGGCAGTCTCGACGCTGAGCGCGCCGAGCATCTTGAAGCGCTCACCCATCGCTACGCTGAGTTTGGGGTAGAGCGGCCCACGGCCGGCGATCAAGACGGTGGCGTCGTCGAGCGCGTCGCCGACCGGAAGCGGCGGCAGCCTGCCGTCATGCGCGGCGAAGGTTTCGATGCGGCGCAATACCGTGGCGTGTAGCGCGCGCACCCGCATGGCGGATTGCAGGCGCGCGACCAGGCGCTCGACCGGCAATCCGGCGTCGGCCGGCAGCGCGATCGGGATCGCGGCTTCCTGGTCGCCGTGCACGCGCGCAATCACCGGAACGATGGTGCCGTTGGCAGTGGCGATCTGCAGGCAGAGCATGCGCGCGGCGGTTTCGCTGGGCGCGGCACCGGGCTCGGCAATGATCACGGCGCTCGGCTTGACCGCGACGAAGGCGGTCGGCGCGTCGGCCCATGTGGTTTCGATAATGGGGAAGACGCCGGCGCCGCTCAGCGCATCGACCAGACTGGCCGCCGGATTGTCGGCAACCACGATCATCGGACCTTGAAGCGACATGAGAGCGCATGCACCGGTTACACAGGCGTGTGACACTAACGGTTTGCGATTAATGTCCCGTCAACAGCAGTGGCGAGATTCAGGCCGCTTTGGGCCGCAACCGAAACGCCCCGGCAATCAGCGCATGAACGCCGCGGTCCTGCAATTGCGTGGCGATATCGGCCGGGGTAGGCGCGCTGCCGGCGAGCCGCTGGCCGAGCAGGGCGTCGGGGAGGGCTGCGATGATCGCGTCCGGATCGGCTGCCGTTACTGCGACATCGATGCCGTCCTGACGGAAACGATAAAAGCCGACCCTGACGAGGCCGTCGGCTGCGTCGTCGGGAATCGACGCCGGCATTCCGTCCGGCCCGCGGCGGGCCGCGAGCAAATCGGTTTCGCTGAAACTTGCGATGTCCGTCAGCGCAGCGTCGCCTTGCCACGGCGCAGCGGCGACCAGCTGTTCGGGCACGCGCCACAGCGCCAGGACGGTCTTGAGTTGGTTTAGTAGACCCGCCCCCACTATTGCGGTCAGCGCCGGACCCGGCAGCACGACAGTCATAGCGTCATGCGCGCGGCACTGTTCAGCGAAAATGACGGGATCGAAGCCATGATGCAGCGCGAGCGTGCCGCCGCCGAACAGCCACGTCACCAAAGTGATAGCAATGCCGGCAAACGAGCTGGGCGGAATGCTCGACAGGATTGTTTCATCCTGTGCGATGCCGGCTTCTCGGAAGGCGGAGAGTCCGCCGGCAATCAGCTCGCTGTGGCTGCGCGTGACGGGAACGATGCCGTCGAGAGTGATGTCGAAGGTGATGGCGGCGGCATGCGCCGCGCTGCGACGCGTCGACGGCTGGAAGAACTCGGTGGCGCCGGACATGAACACATCGTCGAGCGGCACCACGCCGTCCGGCAAGTCGCGCCCGAACCCCGCAATGGCGCGGATTTGAAACAACTCGGCCGCCACCTGCATCGCGATGTCGGCCTGACCGTCAAAGGTGACGATGGCCTTGGCGCCAATATGCGACAGCGCCGCCACCACGTCCTTCTGGCGCCACAGCAGCGGTAGCGGCGCGACGATCATACCAGCCCGCAAAATGCCGAGCAGGGCGATCGCGCCCTCCACTGAATTGGGCAAATGCGTCGCCACCACGGCGTCGGTCGCCAGACCCAGCGCGCGCAGCCGAACGGCGAGCGCCGAGATGGCGCAGTCGGCTTGTGCAAAAGTGAGGCTGCGAGACGGATCACTCAGCGCCATAGCGTCGGCGCGCCGCACGCCGGCACGGCGAAACAGGTCGTCGAGTGTCTGGCGGTTGCCGTCCGCCAGCTGCGTGCCGCTTGCAATCATGTAGCGTCCCCCGCCCACCAGGTTTCCGGCAAATAGCCAAACAGCGACGTCTGAGAGGGATGCTTGATTCGGGTCCAGCGCGCTATCCATTGTTTGGGCGGGAAGTAGAGCGGCACCACGTAGAAGCCGGACAGCAGCACGCGATCGAGTGCGCGGGTGGCGGAGACGAAATCGGCGCGGGTGGTCGCGCTGAGCATAGCGGCGATCATAGCGTCGGCCGCCTTCGACTTCACGCCCATATAGTTGCGGCTGCCGTCTTGCGTGGCCGCCGCCGAACTCCAGTAGAACAGTTGTTCGTTGCCGGGCGAGAGCGACTGCTCCCAGCGGTACTGCATCATGTCAAAATCGAAACCGATGCGGCGGCGCTCGAACTGGGTAGCGTCCACGCTGCGCACCGGCACGTCGATGCCCGCGCGTTTGAGGCTGCGCGTAAAGGCGAGCGCGACTCGCTCCTGGTCGCGCGTCGTCGTCAGGATTTCGAATGTGAACGGCTGCCCGCTCGCGCTGTGCACCAGTTGCGTGCCCTTAAGCGAGTAGCCGGCCTCGGCGAATAGAGCGAAGGCCTTACGCAATCCATTGCGGTCGCGGCCGGAGCCATCGGTGACCGGCGGCGTCCAATGGCCCTCCATGATGTCGGCGCGCACCGCATCTGGAAACGGTTTCAGCAACTCACGCTCGCGCGCATCGGCGGGTACGCCATGCGCCGACAGATCGCTGTCGTCAAAATAACTGGCGGTGCGCTTGTAAAGGTCGAAGAAATAATTGTGGTTGATCCATTCAAAGTCAAACAAATTCAGGATCGCCTCGCGCACGCGTACATCGGCGAATATCGGCCGGCGCGTATTGAACACCAGGCCGTCCATTCCCTTGGGCAGTCCGTAGGGGAATTCCTCCTTGACCACGCGGCCTTGCGCCAGCGCCGGAAATTCATAGGCGGTTTGCCAGCGTCCGGGGTCGGTCTCCAGGCGGACGTCGTAGCTGCCTTTCTTGAAGGCCTCGAAATTGGTGTTGCCGTCGCGGTAATAATCGAAACGGATGGTATCGAAATTCCATGAACCCCGATTGATCGGCAGATCGTGCCCCCAATAATTCGGATCGCGCGTGAAGCTGACGCTTTCGCCCGGCTTGACCTTGCTCACCGTATAGGGGCCGCTGCCGAGTAGCGGGGCAAACGTCGTGTCCTCGAATTTGTTGACATCGGTCGCGTGCTTGGCGAGCACCGGCATCAGGCCGAGGATCAGCGGCAATTCGCGGTCGTCGGCGCCGGCCAGATCGAAGCGCACGGTGCGGGTATCAATCGCCTCGGCCTTGACCGCCTTAACATAGTAGATGCGGTAGTTCGGCCGACCGTGATCGCGCAGCAATTCCCACGAGAAAATTACATCGGCGGCGGTCACCGGTTTGCCGTCCGAGAAGCGTGCGGCCGGATTGAGCGTGAAGGTGACGTTGCTGCGCGCAGTATCGGTCGCCACGTTTTGCGCCAGCAAGCCGTAAAGCGTGAACGGCTCGTCATAGCCGCGCGCCAGCAGGCTCTCGACCACGTAGCTACGGATATTGGCGGCGGCCAGGCCTTTGACGATAAACGGATTGAGGCTGTCGAAGGTGCCGAGTACGCCTTGCACCAATTGGCCGCCTTTGGGCGCGGCCGGATTTGCATAGCTCGGATGACTGAAGTTGGCCGGCCAGGCCGGCTCGCCGTGCATGGCGAGCGCATGTTGAGCATCATCCGCCCGCGCCGGCGTGCGGCCAAACCCAGCCGCGGTCATGAGCGCGCCAAGCATCACCGTGCGCCGGGATGCAGACAACCGCATCAGCGCGGGGCAGGCCACGGAAGACGCGAATGGGGGTCGAATGCGATTCGTTCCCGGTTTTGCGCAAGTTATCACAGGGGGCAGGCCCGAGCGGACCCGTACTTTCGGCACATTCGTGGCTTTATTGCAGGGTCAATATCGGCTATCAGGCAGCCTTGGCGGGTCACGCTGCCGCCGCATTTGGCGGGGAGACAGCCCGACATGAGGGGCGACCGTTCGGCCGGGGACAAAGCCGCGAGCGGTCGCGAAAATAAGGACGAATCGCAATGAATTATCGGGTCGCAGCCGCAGCTTTGTTGGCCGTAGCGCTGGCCGTTCCCGCGCTCGCGCAGACGCCGCCGGCGCCTGCACCGGCCAAGCCGGCGGCGCCGAAAGCCGCCGCTCCCGCAAAACCGGCGGCGCAACAAAAACCGGCGCAGCCCGCGCAGCCACCGGCACAACCGGCGCAACAGGCCGCCGGCGACCAGCAGCAGCCGCAGCTGATGTATTCGCCGTGGCTCAAAGTTTGCGGCAAGGGCCAAGAGACCAACAACAAGGAAGTCTGCGTCGTCACCAAAGACGGCCGGTTAGAAAACGGCATGCCGGTCGCCATCGTTCAATTGTTCGAGCCGGAAGGCGAGGCCAAGGTTCTGCGCGTCACCGTTCCGCTCGGCATGCAGTTGGCGCACGGCACCCGCATGATGATCGACCAGGGCACGCCGGCGCAGCAGCCTTACAAGATTTGCTTTCCGGTCGGCTGCATGTCGGATTATCCGGTCACCGACGACATGATCGCCAAGATGAAGAAGGGGCAGACCATCACCCTGCAGGCAATCAATATGCAGGGCACGCCGATCAGCCTGCCCATGCCGCTTGCCGATTTCGCCAAGGCCTATGACGGTCCGCCGACCGACCCGAAGGTGGTCGAGGAGCAGCAGCGCAAATTGCAGGAAGAGTTGCAGAAGAAAGCCGAAGAGGCGCGCAAGAAGCTTGAGGCGCAGCAACCGGCAACGGCGCAGGCTCCGGCTCCGGCTCCGAAGAAATAATTCGGGGCTCTAGGTAAATATAAAGCGCGGGCTCAGACCGCGCTTTTTTTTTAATTCAGCTGACTGTTGCGCGGGCGATAGCCGCCGCTGCCGTCCTTCACGAACACCTCGGCGACCTGCGGATGGCGCAACGGCTTCTCCGACGTGTCGGGCAACAAATTCTGTTCCGAGACATAGGCGACGTATTCGGTCTCCGCGTTTTCCGCGAACAGATGATAGAACGGCTGGTCCTTGTGCGGGCGCACCTCGGCCGGGATCGACTGCCACCATTCCTCGGTATTGTCGAACACCGGATCGATATCGAACACCACGCCGCGGAACGGATAGAGCCGGTGTTTGACCACCTGGCCGATCGTGTATTTGGCATTTCGGATATTGCTCATGGCGGAAACCAGATAATGCAAGATTACGGCGTTTGCTAGAGCGCATAGCGCGCGCCCATTTCCGGGTCTTTGGCCGCGACCAGCTCGGCGAGGTCGAGCAGAACCTTGGCCTGTTTCCAGGTGGCGTCGTCCTGCATCTTGCCATCGATCATTACCGCGCCGGCGCCGTCCGGCATCTCCAAGACGATCTTTTTCGCGAAAGCGACCTCGGCTGGATCGGGCGAGTAGACTTTCTTGGCAATGGCGATCTGCGACGGATGCAGCGACCAGGCGCCGAGGCAGCCCATCAGAAACGCGTTGCGGAATTGCACCTCGCAGGCGGCCACATCAGAGAAATCGCCGAAGGGACCGTAGAACGGCTTAATGCCGGCCGCCGCGCAGGCGTCCACCATCTTCGCCGTCGTATAGTGCCAGAGATCCTGCTGGTAAGCGGCGCGCGGCGCATCGCCTTGCACATCCGCCAGCACTTTGTATTCCGGATGGCCGCCTCCGACGCGCGTGGTCTTCATCGCGCGCGACGCGGCCAGATCGGCCGGGCCGAGACTCATGCCGTGCATGCGCGGTGAAGCGCTCGCGATCGCCTCCGCATTATTGACGCCTTGCGCGGTTTCCAGAATGGCGTGGATCAAAATGGGTTTTTGGGTTTTGTGGCGCGCCTCGAGTTGCGCCAGCAATTGATCGAGATAATAGATATCCCACGGCCCATCGACTTTCGGCAGCATGATGACGTCAAGCTTATCGCCAACCGCACCGACGATCTCGGTCACGTCGTCGAGCGCCCAGGGCGAGTTGAGCGCGTTGATGCGGGTCCATAGACCGGTCGCCCCGTAATCGATCGCCTTGGCCATCTCGATGAAGCCTTGGCGGGCGGCTTCTTTGGCCTCGACCGGGATGGCGTCCTCAAGATTGCCCAGCACCACGTCGACCTGTTTGGCGAGTTCGGGCACCTTGGCGCGCAGCTTTTCCATGTGCGGCGGCACGAAATGGATCATGCGCTCCAGCCGCACCGGCAATTCGCGCAGCGGCGCGGGCGCGCCGATGGCCAAAGGCGCAAAGAACTGGCGCGGAAGCTTCAAGGCTCTGGTCCTTCCAAAAGGCGTGTCTGCCGTTTAGAGGAATGCAAAGGCCGCGCCAAGTGGGGTGACTTTGGCCACATTTCGTCGTCTATCGGGATCAGCATGCAACCGCTGTCGGGCCTTTTCGTCCTCGATTTCACCACGCTGCTACCGGGGCCACTGGCTTCACTCATGCTGGCGGAGGCCGGCGCCGAGGTGCTCAAGATCGAAAAGCCGGGCGGCGAGGACGCGCGCCGCTTTCCGCCGCATTTCGACGGCGAGAGCGCACCTTTCGCCATGCTCAATCGCGGCAAGAAAAGCCTCACGCTTGACCTCAAGGACCAAGCCGATCTCGACAAACTGATCCCGCTGATCAAGCGCGCCGATATTCTGATGGAGCAGTTCCGGCCCGGCGTGATGGCACGGCTGGGGCTGGGTTATGACGACGCGCGCGCGATTAATCCGCGGCTGATCTATTGCTCGATCAGCGGTTACGGTCAGAGCGGCCCGCGCGTCTATGAGGCCGGGCACGACATCAATTACATCAGCAATACCGGATTGCTCGATCTGCAGCCGGGGCCGATTGAGAGGCCTGTGGTGCCGCCGGCGCTGGTGGCCGATATCGCGGGCGGCAGTTTCCCAGCGGTGATCAACATTCTGCTGGCGTTGCGTGCGCGCGATCAAAGTGGCCAGGGCTGTCATCTCGATATCGCCATGACCGATGCCATGTTCACCTTTGGCTGGTCGGCGCTAGCGATCGGGGCCGCGACCGGGACATTTCCCAAACCGGGGGAGTTGTGGTTGGTCGGCGGTTCGCCGCGTTATCAGCTTTATCCTGCCAAGGACGGCAAACTCGTCGCCTGCGGCGCGATCGAGCGGAAATTTTGGATAGCATTCACCAAGGCGATTGGATTGGCTACGGAATTCATCGATGACCGGCGCGATCCGATAGCGACGCGCGATGCGGTGGCGAAAATTATTCTGACGCGAACGTCGGACGAATGGCGGCCGGTCTTCGCCGCCGCCGATTGCTGCACGACAATTATGGTGCCGCTGCAAGACGCGCTGCGCGATCCCCATTTCGTTGAGCGCGGTCTGTTCGACCACAAGGTCGCAAGCGCCGCCGGCAAAATCATTCCCGCGTTACCACTACCGATCGCGCCGGAATTTCGCGACGTGCCCGGTACGAAGAAGGGGCCGCCGCTCGATAACAATTAGAGAACCTCGCCGCGCATCAGCCGCGGCTGCGCGGCGGCGGGCGCGACGCCTTCGCGCATCACCGCGCGGCGCAGCGGCCCGATGCGGTCGATCATGTAGAGCCCAAGCCCGCGCATGCTTTGCACGGGAAGAAAATCCGTCAGCAAAGTGCGGTTGAGCAAATCGACGGCCAGCGTGCGGCTGCCCACATCGGCACGGCGCATCCTGTCGTAGCTGCTCAGCACTTCATCGCTGCCAACGTCGCGGCCGGCGCGCTGCGCGGTAATGGCGAGTTCGACGATGGTGGCAGCATCGCGCAGGCCGAGGTTTAACCCTTGCGCGCCGATCGGAGGAATCACATGGGCGGCTTCGCCCACCAGTGCGATGCGATTGCCGGCAAACTTTCGTGCTTTGGCCACGCTGAGTGGAAACATGCCGCGGCCCGCTTCGACCTCGATCTTGCCCAGAATCGAATGGCAGGCGCGCTCAATCTCCGCCGACAGTTCCGCGTCGTCGAGCGCGGCGATGGTGCCGGCCTCTGCCGGGTCGAGTACCCAGACTAGGCTGGAGCGATTGCCCGGCAACGGCACTAGCGTGAACGGGCCATGGGGGGTGTGGAATTCGGTCGACGCATCGCGGTGCGGACGCGAATGTTTGACGCAAACCGTCAGCGCCACCTGTTTGTAGTCGCGCTCGTCGACCGCGATGCCGGCGGCGGCGCGACAAAGCGAGCGGCGGCCGTCGGCGGCGATCATCAGCGGCGCTTGCAGCGTTCCACCACTTCTAATTGTTACCGTGACGGTAGCATCGCCCGGCGCGACCGATGAGACTTCGTCCTCGAACATGTGCAACGATGGCAAAGCGCGAGCGCGCTGCTCGAGTGCTGCGACCAGATGCCGGTTCGCGATGTTGTAGCCAAAGGCGTCGAGATCGATTTCGTCCGCTGCGAATTTCACCTCCGGTGCGCGCCATAGCCGCCCGGTGTCATCGACGATGCGCATTAGTCTGAGCGGTGCGGCATGCGCGGCGCACAATTGCCACACGCCCAAAGTTTCCAGTGCAGTGACGGAACCCGCGAGCAGGGCGGTGGTGCGGTTATCGGCCTTGGCGGGGTGCTTGCCGACCAGCACGGTGGCAAGACCGGCGCCGGCCAAGGCGATCGCTGCGGTCAATCCCGCAGGTCCGCCGCCCACCACGATGGCCGAAGGCTTTTTGCCCTGTTTATCCGGCATCAAAACGCCCGTGTCCGTTGCGTGTTAACCGATTAGCACGCGCCGAGGCGGGGCGGAAACCACGCCAGCGGCTTCCGGTACCCGGCCCGGGCGCAATGCGCTATTCAGAGGACATATGAGCGAAACGACCGGCCACGATCTTTCCCATCTCTCACCGGCCGCCGGCCGGTTAGGCGCGGCATTCGCGCGGCCGAAAGTGCTGGCCGCGGTTTGCGTAATTGCGCTCGCAGGCCTCGGATGGCTGGCTCTCGGCCTGATGACCGCCGCGACGGGCCTATTCGACGCGCTGTGCCGGCCGCTGACGAGCGGCGCCTGGAGCGCAATCAATTTTACGATCATCGCGGCGATGTGGGGCGCGATGACGTTTGCGATGATGCTGCCGAGCGCGGCACCGATGATCATGACCTATGCCGAGATCGCCGACACCGCCGCGCGCAAAGGCGAGCGCATCGTTTCGCCGTTCGTGCTGGCCGCTGGCTATCTGTCGGTTTGGCTCGGCTTCGCCGCTGCTGCTACGTTTGTGCAATATGTGCTCACGCGCGCCGCGCTGCTCGATGCCAGCATAGCTCCCACCAGTAGATTGTTCTCCGGCGCGATTTTTATCGCCGCTGGTGGCTATCAGTTCTCCGCGCTCAAACACGCTTGCCTGACGCAGTGCCAGCGGCCCTTCCCGTTCTTCTTTTCCCATTGGGCGACTACGCCGCGTGGCGTTTTCAATCTCGGCTTCAAGCAAGGGCTGTACTGTCTCGGTTGTTGCTGGGCGATGATGCTGGTGATGTTCGCGGCCGGCGTGATGAACCTCATCTGGATGGCCGCGCTCGGCATGGTGATGGCGATTGAAAAAATCGGCACCGATAAACGATTCACGCACGCTGTCGGCGCGGTGCTGATCGCCCTCGGAATAGCCTTCGTGCTGGCGACCCATTTGCCGCTGCACACCACTTTGAGTTAGAAACAAAAAAGCCGGGAGCAATGCTTTGAGCGAAAACTGGACCTTGAAAGGTGAAATGGCACTTTCGTGCAGCTGCACGGTATTCTGTCCCTGCGTGCTCTCGCTCGGCGATCATCCGCCGACCGAAGAGCGCTGCCAGACATGGGCCGGCATCCGCATCGACGACGGCTATATCGACAGCGAGGACCTGTCCGGCCTGAAAGTCGGGCTGATGATGGATCTGCCCGGCATCATGTCGCGCGGCAATTGGACCGCCGCTTTGTTCGTGGACGACAAGGCCTCGGCGATGGCGGTCAAGGGGCTGACACGCATTTTCACCGGCCGCGTTGGCGGCACCACTCATCTGCTGTCGATCTTGGTCGGGCAATTTCTCGGCGTTCGCCAAGTGCCGATCAGCTACGAGACCCAGGGCGAGACGCGCATCGTGCGCATCGAAAAATATGTCGATGGCGCCATCACGCCCGTGCGCGGCAAAGAGCAGGGCAACGTCGTGATCCGCAACAGCGAATATTGGATCGGTCCCGACATCATCGTGTCGCGCGCCGACAAGTCGCGCTTCCGCGGCTTCGGCCGCAATTGGAATCTGGCCGGCCGATCGGCCGAGATCGTCAAGCTCGATTGGGGCAACCAATAACTACTATCCGCGCCTTCGCGGTTCACGTCTTCACCGCCTGCGGCGCGGTGCTCGCACTGCTGGCGATGATCCTGGCTACCGGCGGGCATTGGGCCGGGATGTTTTTCTGTCTCGGCATGGCAATTGTGGTAGATGGCGTCGATGGGCCGCTGGCGCGCAAATTCAAGGTGGCGGAGGTGCTGCCGCGCTGGTCGGGCGAGACGCTCGACCTGATCGTCGATTTCACAACTTACGTGTTCGTTCCGGCCTATGCAATTGCCGCCAGCGGCTTGCTGCCGAACCTACTGGCGATTCCCGCCGGTGTTCTCATTGTCATCACCGGCGCGCTTTATTTTTCCGACCGGCAGATGAAGACCGAGGACAATTATTTCCGTGGCTTTCCCGCGGTGTGGAATCTGGCTGCGTTTTACCTCTATCTGCTGGAGCCGCCACCGTGGCTCGCTGCCGCCATGATTGTCGTCCTGGCGGCATTGAGTTTTGCGCCGATCAAGTTCGTGCATCCACTGCGGGTGAAACATCGGCGTGCGCTCAACATCCCGCTGCTGGCCCTATGGGTCGTGTTGGCGGCTTTGGCGGTTTTTCACGATCTCGATCCGGGGCCATATGTGATATGGCCGCTGGTTGCGATCGCGTTTTGTTTTTTTGGCGTCGGCCTGTTGCGCCGGCCGGCCTGATTGTGCTGGTTTCTTTCTAAACCTTCCGGGAGTTCTTCATGCCACGACCCGTGCTTCTAATCGTTGGCGGCAGCCGCGGTATCGGCGCCTCGACCTGCAAGCTCGCCGGCGCACGCGGCTATGACGTCGTGGTCAACTACAAAAGTAACGCCAAGCGCGCCGCCGAGGTGGTCGCTGCGGTAAAAGCCGCTGGCGGCAACGCGGTTGCGATCCAGGGTGACATGGTGAGCGAAGAGACCGTCGAGCGCGTGTTCGACGAGGCCGCCCAGGCGCTCGGCCCGATTACTCATTTTGTCCATAGCGCCGGTGTCGGCGGCAAGAATTCCAAACTCGAGGCCGCGACCGCGGCGACCTTGCGTGAGGTGATCGATGTCAATCTCTATGGCGGGCTGCTGTGCGCGCGGGCGGCTGTGCGCCGCATGTCGACCGCCAAAGGTGGGCCGGGTGGGTCGATCGTGCTGATTTCCTCGATCGCCAGCGTGACCGGCGGCGCCGGCGAATACGTGTTCTACGCGGCCGCCAAAGGCGGTATCGACGCGCTGACTAATGGCCTCGCGCGCGAGGTGGTAAAGGACGGCATTCGCGTCAACGCCATCCGCCCCGGGCCGAC
Organism: Pseudolabrys sp.; assembly: GCA_035648555.1. Classification (GTDB taxonomy): domain Bacteria; phylum Pseudomonadota; class Alphaproteobacteria; order Rhizobiales; family Xanthobacteraceae; genus Pseudolabrys. Next base: position 16,597 of record DASRLF010000036.1, on the reverse strand, counting down.
CGACACCGAAATTCACGAGCCGGGCCGGCTGGAGCGGATTACCCCGCTGCTGCCGATGGGCCGCCCGGGCCAGCCGGATGAGATCGCCGAGGCGATTTTGTATCTGCTGTCGGATGCCGCGTCTTACATCACCGGCGCCGTGCTCAATGTCTCGGGTGGGCGATAGCCGCCTTGTCTTCGGCGTCTGACTGCCTATGATCCCCACCGAACCCAGCAACACAACAAACCAAGGCTATTGAGGGAGTGAAACTATGGTCGCGGCAGTGCGCGTACACAAACACGGTGGTCCGGATGTCCTGACGGTCGACGACATCGAGGTCCCGGCACCGGGGCAGGGCCAGGTCAAGCTCAAGCAACATGCGATCGGCGTGAATTTCATCGACACCTATTTCCGCGTCGGCATGTATCCCTCGCCGGTCGGCATGCCTTTCGTCGCCGGCAACGAAGGCGCCGGCGAGGTGACCGCGGTCGGGCCGGGCGTCACCGACATCAAGGTCGGCGACCGCGTCGGTTACGTAGCGCCGCTCGGCGCCTATGCGGCCGAGCGTCTGCTGCCGGCCGACCGCGCCGTGAAGCTGCCCGACAACATTACCTACGAGCAAGCCGCCGCGATGATGCTCAAGGGCATGACCGTGCAATATCTGCTCAACCGTACCTACAAAGTCGGCAAGGGCACCATCATTCTCGTGCACGCCGCCGCCGGCGGCGTCGGCCTGATCGCCTGCCAATGGGCCAACCATATCGGCGCCACTGTGATTGGCACCGTCGGCTCCAAGGACAAGGCGGAACTCGCAAAGAAAAATGGCGCGCACCATACCATCCTCTATCGCGACGAGGATTTCGTGGCGAAGGTGAAGGAGATCACCAGCGGCAAGCTGTGCGACGTGGTCTATGACGGTATCGGCAAGGACACGTTCCCGGCCTCGCTCGATTGTCTGCGGCCGATGGGTTACTTCGTCAGCTTCGGTAGCGCCTCGGGCCCGATCGAAGCATTCAACATCAATTTGCTGCAGGCCAAAGGCTCGCTGTTCGCCACACGGCCGACCCTCAACCACTACGCCGCCAAGCGCGAAGACCTTTTGGCAACGGCAAAGGACTTGTTTGAGAAGGTCAGCTCGGGTGCTGTTAAAATTCCGGCCAGCCACAAATACGCGCTCAAGGACGCCGCCAAGGCGCACAGGGATCTGGAAGGCCGCAAAACGACAGGATCGGTCGTATTGATTCCCTGACCACGGAGCCAAGCGCGATGAAGCCCTGGGGGCGGTTCGCGACCTTCGCCCTCACGGCTGTCGCCTTGTTGGCCGGCCAGTTGGCGGCGTTGTTCGCGCTGACTTATTGGTTTGACCAGACCATCGGCCAATTGCCGAATTTCAACGGTGACGGCGCGGCGATTGCGGTCATTATCGGAGTATCGACGCCGGTCGAGGTGGCGCTGCTGTTTCTGTTCGCCCGGCGCGCGGCCGCCAGCGCGGCCGAGTACCTTGGCCTGATCTGGCCGCGCCGCAGCGAAGTGACCTTTGGCGTCGCGGCCATCGTTGGCCTGATGATCATCGGCGACGCGGTGAGCTGGCTGCTCGGACGCAGTTTCGTGACATCTTTCCAGACCGATATCTATACGACGGCGAGCGCGGGCGGCTGGCTGTTGTGGCTGTGGCTGGCGATCGTGGTCGCAACGCCCATCGGCGAGGAGATCATCTTCCGCGGCTTTCTGTTTCGCGGCTGGCTGAAATCGCCGCGCGACGTGTGGCCGGTCATCGTCGCCACGGCGCTGCTCTGGGCGATCATTCATTTGCAGTATGATTGGTACGTGGTCGGCCAGATTTTCGTGGCCGGAGTGTTCCTCGGCTGGATCCGCTGGGTCACCGGCTCGACCATTCTGACCATTTTGCTGCACGCGTTGGTCAATACCGAAGGCATGATCGAGACCTTCGTGGACCTGAGATGGCTGAGTTAAGGCCGGCGTTACAGATGCGCTGCGATTTTTGCGAAGGCCGGATGTGAGTTGAGGCCTCCCGGCAGCCGCGGCATGCCGACGACGCCAACGCCATGCGCAAAACGTGCAATGCTGGCGACCGTGTCGTCGAGCTCGACCGGATTGCGCTCACTCTCGCTCACGATGATCGCTGCGACCTTCAAGTGCCGCTGTGCCAGCACGTCGAGCGCGGTCAGCGTGTGGCTGATGGTGCCAAGATAGCCGCCGACCACCAGCAGCAGCGGAATTTGCAGCGCTGCCATCCAGTCCAGCACGGTACGCTCGGCATCGAGCGGAACCATGATCCCGCCGACGCCTTCGATAAAAAGCATCCCGCTAGCCGCAGCGATTTTCTTGCGGCTGAAAGCGATGAGTTCGTCGAAGTCGATGCTGCGGCCTTCACGCGCCGCGGCGAGATCGGGCGACAGCGGCGCGCGGAAGCGCCACGGCGCGACGCGGTCGATGGTTCCGGCGTCGATCGGCAAGCCGAGCGCGTTGAGCAGTACGGCGGGATCGCTGGTCTCCACCACGGATGAATTGTAGCCGCTAATCACAGGCTTAATTGCATGCACGGCCTGGCCGGCCTCGCGCAAATAGCGGATCAACCCGGCGGTAACGAAGGTCTTACCGATATCGGTGCCGGTCGAGGTGACGAAGTAGGCGCTCATCAGTTGATGATCCGCTCGCGTACAATATCCGCTAGCCGCGCAATGTGTTCGTCGGGATGCTGCGCGGTGAACGTCAGCCGCAAGCGCGCGGTGCCGGGCGGCACCGATGGCGGGCGAATGGCGGCAGCCAGATAGCCCTCATCGGCGAGCATGCGTGACGCCGCGAGCGTTGCTTCTTCCTCGCCAACGATCACCGGCACGATCGGGCTTTGCGCCGCGGGCAGGCCGGCGGCTTGTGTGAAGGCTTTAGCCTTTTGTACTGGCAGGGCGGCATAGCCCGGCTCGCGCTCGATCAGGTCGAGCGCGGCGATGCCGGCAGCGACGCAGGCCGGCGGCAGGCCGGTCGAATAAATCAGCGTGCGTGCGCGGTTGCGGATCAAATCGATCACCGCCGCCGACGCGCACAGATAGCCGCCATAGGCGCCGAGCGCTTTCGAGAGCGTGCCCATCTGTAAGGAAATAGGAATATGCATATTGCCGGCAAAGCCCGAGCCGCGCCCGCCGCCGACCACGCCCAGACCATGGGCATCGTCCGACATCAGCCAGGCGTCGTGTTCGTTGGCCAAGGCCAGCAAATCGCCGAGCGGCGCCAGATCGCCGTCCATCGAGAACACGCCATCCGTGACGATCAGCGCATGATCGTGTTCGGCGCGATGCTCGGCAAGCAACTCGCGCGCATGCGCGACGTCATTGTGGCGGAAGGTCATCACGGTGCCGCGCGATAATTGCGCGCCGGCGAACAGGCAGGCATGTGACAGCTCATCCGCCAGCACTAGCCCGTCGCGACCAATCAGCACCGGGATAATCCCGGCGTTGGCAAGATAGCCGGAGCCGAACACACAGGCCGCTTCGGTCTGCTTGATGCGCGCCAGCCGCGCTTCGAGCTGCGCGTACAGCGGATGATTGCCCGTGACCAGGCGCGAGGCGCCGGAGCCCGCGCCATATTCCTCGATTGCGGCGATCGCCGCCTGCTTGACCGCGGGATGCTGGGTCAAATTCAGATAGTCGTTGCACGAAAATGACAGCAGGCGCTTGCCGGCACGCCCGACCCAGATGCCGTCCTCGCGCACGGTCTCGGCCAGCGCGCGGCGCAGGTGGCGGCGCTGCAGGTCGTCGAGCTTTGCTTGCGCGAAGGCGTCCAGCGAATGCATGGTGACCTTGGATAGCACAACAGGCAAAATGTCCGCCACGACAGGGCGAGGAATAGGCCAAATGGGCGACAGCAGCAATAAATTGGGGCCGCCCGGCTGGTATGCGGCAGGCCTCGAACACATCTGGTTGCCTTATGCCCAGATGAAAACCGCAGCGCCCCCGTTGCCGGTGGTGCGCACACAGGGCTCGCGCATCGTGTTGGCCGACGGCCGAGAACTGATAGACGGCGTCGCAAGCTGGTGGACCGCCTGCCATGGCTATGATCAGCCGGCGATACGCCACGCGGTCGCCAAACAGCTCAAGCAGATGCCACACGTCATGTTCGGCGGGCTGGCGCATGAGCCGGCGCTGCGGCTCGCCGCGCGATTGGCGGCGATGCTGCCGGGCGGTCTCACCCGCGTTTTATTTTCGGATTCGGGCTCGGTCGCAGTCGAAGTCGCACTGAAGATGGCGGCGCAATATTGGCTCAACCAAGGGCAGCGCGAGCGCACGCAATTCATCGCATTTAAGCACGGCTATCACGGCGACACCACCGGCGCGATGGCGGTGAGCGATCCGCATGCCGGCATGCATTCAATCTACGGCGGGCTGATGCCGCAACACGTCATTGCGGACCTGCCGGCCGACGAAGCGGGTGTTGCGGCGCTGGATGCGCTGGTCGCGCGCCATGCCGGCGACATCGCCGGCATCATCGTCGAGCCGCTGGTACAGGGCGCCGGCGGCATGAAATTCCACGATGCGAGCGTGCTCGTGCGCCTGCGCGCGCTCGCCGACAAACGCGGTTTGCTGTTGATCTTGGACGAGGTGTTCACCGGTTTCGGCCGCACCGGAACGATGTTTGCGTGCGAAGCGGCGGGAGTGGTGCCTGACATCATCGTGCTGTCGAAGGCACTCACCGGCGGCACGCTGCCGCTGGCGGCGACGGTCGCGACCAACAAAGTATTCGAGGCGTTCTGGTCGGACGATCCCGCCAAGGCGCTAATGCACGGCCCCAGCTACATGGCGAACGCGCTGGCCTGCGCCGCCGCCAATGCGTCGCTCGATCTGTTCGAGAGCGAGCCGCGCTTGCAACAGGTGGCCGATGTATCCGCAACCTTGTTGCATGGTCTGAAACCTTGCGGCACGATGCGCGGCGTCAAGGATGTACGCGTGAAAGGCGCCCTCGGCGTGGTTGAGATGAATGCAATCGACAATCTCGATCGCTTGCGCGCGCGGTTTGTGGAGGAGGGCGTGTTTGTGCGCCCGTTCGGCAATATCATTTATCTTACGCCGGCCTTCACCATCGCGTCCGACGAACTCAAGACGTTGACCGACGCGGTCGTCAAAGTCGTGCGCACACTGAAGCAATAAACGGGGGAGCCATGCCTGCTTACAGCGGTCCGGTGATCGACACGCACCATCATATCTGGTTGCGCAAGGATATTCCGTGGCTGGCCGATCCGCCGGTCCCACGCATGTACGGCGAATATTTCGGGCTGCGCCGCGATTACCCGGTCGAGGAATGGATCAACGACATCGCGCCAGAGGGTGTTACAAAGTCCGTACACGTCACCGCCATGTGGGGCAATACGCGCGCACTTGATGAGACGCGTTGGCTACAATCGGTCGCCGACAAATGCGGATTTCCGCATGGCATCGTCTGCCAGGCCGAAATGACCGATCCCGATCTCGACGCGAAGTTGAAGGCGCAGAGTCAATTCGCCAATCTGCGCGGTGTACGTCATCAATTGCATTGGGACAGTCATCCGCTGCGCCAGCCCAACCCGACGCCGGATCTATGCAACAGACCGGACTTCCGCCGCGGGTTCGCACTGTTGGAGAAGCACGGGCTGCATTTCGAATTGCAGGTGTTTGCCGGCCAGGCGCAATACGCTGTGGAGCTGATCAAGGCGTTTCCCAATGTACCGATGATCCTGCTGCATTCCGGCATGCTGACCGACCGCACGCCGCTGATGATCGAGCAATGGCGAAGCGCGCTCACCGCCATGGCAGCGTTTCCGAACGCGCATGTGAAGCTGTCTGGTCTCGGCATGTTCAACCAGGGCATTACAGTGCCGCAGGCGCGTCAGGTGATCCGCGACTCGATTCAGATTTTCGGGGTCGACCGCACGATTTACGGCAGCAATTTTCCGCTCGAGAAATTGCACGCCAGCTACACCGATTTCTTCGCCGTTTATCGCAAGGTGATGTCGGAATATGCCGAGGTCGACCAGCGCAAGGTGTTTCACGACAACGCGGTCAAGTTTTATCGGCTGTAAGCATTAAAACCCCACGACTATGCCGTGCAGGTCGTATTCATCGGCGCGCTCGATCTTCACGGTCGCGATCTCGCCGACGCGCAACGGGCGCTTGCTCGCCACATAGACAGCGCCGTCGATCTCTGGCGCATCGGCCATTGAGCGGCACTTTGCGACCGAAGGCCCCACGGAATCGATAATGACCTGCTGCCGGGTGCCGACCTTGCGTTTCAAGCGTCGCGTCGAAATTTTCTGCTGCGCCTGCATAAAACGATGCCAGCGGTCTTCCTTGACATCGTCCGGCACCGCCGGCGCGGAATCATTGGCAACGGCGCCGCGTACCGGCTCGTAGCGGAAACAGCCGACGCGATCGAGCGCGGCCTCATCGAGCCATTGCAGCAGATAGTCGAAATCTGCCTCAGTCTCGCCGGGAAAGCCTACGATGAAGGTCGAGCGCAGCGTGAGATCGGGGCAAATCTCGCGCCAGCGCGCGATCCGCTCCAGCGTCTTTTCCTGCGCGGCTGGGCGCTTCATGCGTTTGAGCACGTCGGGCGCGGCGTGCTGGAACGGGATGTCGAGATAGGGCAGCACTTTCCGCTCGGCCATCAGCGGAATGACGTCGTCGACGTGCGGGTAGGGGTACACATAGTGCAGTCGCACCCACACCCCCAATTCGCCCAGGGCGCTACTGAGATCGATAAACTTCGCGCGCAGATCTTTGCCGCGCCATTGGCTCGCAGCATATTTAATGTCGAGGCCGTAGGCCGAGGTGTCTTGCGAGATCACCAGCAGCTCTTTCACCCCGGCAGTCACCAGTTTTTCCGCCTCGCGCATCACGTCACCGGCCGGCCGCGACACCAGATCGCCGCGCAACCGCGGGATAATGCAGAACGTACAGCGGTTGTTGCAGCCTTCGGAAATTTTCAAATAGGCATAGTGCCGCGGCGTCAGCTTGATGCCTTCCGGCGGCACCAGATCGAGAAACGGATCGTGCATCGGCGGCAGCGCTTTGTGAACGGCGTCGACCACGCTCTCATATTGCTGCGGGCCGGTGATCGCCAGCACTTGCGGGTAGGTAGCGGAAATACTTTCGGGCTCCGCGCCCATGCAGCCAGTGACGATGACTTTTCCGTTTTCCTTGAGCGCGCTGCCGATGGCCGCGAGCGATTCCGCCTTGGCGCTGTCGAGAAAGCCGCAGGTGTTGACGATGACCAGGTCCGACCCGGCGTGCTCGCGCGACAGCTCATAGCCCTCGGCACGCAGCCGCGTGACGATGCGCTCTGAATCAACCAACGCCTTCGGACAGCCGAGCGAGACGAAGCTCACTTTCGGCGCGGCGGGTTTTTTGTCGGGGTCGAGCATGCGGGTAGGGAGCTAGCCGCGAACGTCCGCGAGCGCAAGGCCGGCCGGCTATCGATTTCGCCAGGCTTCGGCTTGCTCGTAGAATTTCTTCTCCCAGGCCTTCTGATTATCCGCGCCTTCCCGGATGAAGGGCGTGAACACGGCCAGATGTAGCAGCAGCCAATTGAAAAAATTGGCCGGAAAGCGCAGTGGCTTGCGGAAGTCGACGAACAGCACCACGCGCGTGTGCGGCGTACGGTTCCAGGCCTCGTGCTCGTAGGCATCGTCGAAAATCACCGCTTCGCCGTCGCGCCACCGATAAATGTCCTTGTTGACCCGGATGCCGAGCTGTTCGCGCGGCTCCGGCACTATCAGACCGAGATGCAGCCGCAGCACGCCGTTATAGGGCCCGCGGTGGGGCGGCAGATGTTTTCCGGGCTCGAGGATTGAGAACATCGCCGTGGTCAGGCCGGGAATGTTCTGGCAGGCGGCCCAGGTCCGCGGACACATCTCGATATTTTTGTCGGCGTGGAAGCCGTAGCCGCACAGCAAGAACGACTTCCAGCCGCTGTCCTGACTGATACTGGCGACGTCGGTCGCCAGTTCGTGGAAGCCGGGCAGTTCGTCCTTACGCGTGAGTACGCGGTCGAGCTCCGCGCGGATCGCGCGCCAGTCGCGCTCGATCGTCTTGGTCCACGGAAACACCGCGTTGTCGTAAATCGGCGGATTGCCGACTTTGCTGTAGGTGAGGTTGAGTCGCTCGACGAAGGCGACCATGCTCATGAACACCCTGGTGATCAGGCTGGGCCGTTCCAGCGGCTTGATGCCGGTGGTGCCAAAGCTCTGGGTCGGATGTTGGCTGGAGTCAGTTCCGGAAGTTTGCTCCGCGACGCTCACCCGTTACCCTCCGGCAAAGTGCCCCAAATGCGAGTTTGGGAGCATAGCAATCGCCCTCGCGAATAAAAGACCCCCACCCGTCCACCGCCCGCATTGGCGTACCCGCGGCGCGGCGCTATGCTCAGACCCCCGGAAAGGCCCGCCATGAAGCCCTTTGCCATCGTTCTTGCCCTTGTGCTCGGCAGCGTGCTTTTGCCGCTGAGCCCGGCTGAGGCCGGCGATGCGCAGATCTGGCGTTACAACCGGCATACCGATCAGGGGCCGTTTCCACTCAGCGAGCGCGCGCAGTCGGTCTGGACCTCGGGCGCCTGCTGGACCGAATGCGGCTCGTACACGGCGTGGGATCTCGTCGCTTGTCTGGAACACGACGCGCAAGGCCATTGCCTCAAGCGCGCCGACCACGGCGACCGCATGTGCCAGCGCACCTGCCGTACCAGCGGCGGGCCGTGGCTGCCGGATATTTTCGACTTTTGAAAGCTGCCCGTCGAAGCTTGAGCGAAGGCAGGTGGCGAAAGGGGTGTCCATTACAACCAATTGACATGTTTTTGAGATAGAAGTTTTCTTGCCGGCAATTTTGGCCTCACCGTGCAGCCGGCTTTGGGCGAACGGTCACGGATAATTGAAGCTGGTGCAATCCGCTTCTCCAGAGGACAAAACCGGCCGCACATTGGTCATCCTCCAAAGCTCTTGGTTCGTTTTGTACGGATAAAACCATTGCGGCGTGGATCAAGCGCATTCTGTGGTGCAAGATTTTGAACAGTTGCAGAGTGGAAAATCGGGGACGCGCCGTGACGGAAACCGCAAGACCAAACGCTGCGAGCATCGATAGACATTCTTGGCCTGCATTCCGTTCGTTGCGCGGGTGGTCAACGGCGGATTTGCCAAATGATTTAATCGCGAGCCTTACGCTTTGCGCAATTGTGATCCCCGAGCAAATCGCGACAGCCCGGCTGGGCGGCTTTGCACCAGAACTGGGATTAGTCGCCTTCATCGCCGGGTCGCTGGCTTTCGCAGCCTTTGGTGCGAACCGATATTTGTCGGTCGGCGCGGATTCGACGATTACCCCCATCTTTGCAGGAGGCCTAGCTCTTCTGGCCGTCGCAACCACGCCCGAATATGCGGCTCTGGCCGGCGTTTTGGCACTTTTGGTAGGGATAATCCTGATTGTTGGTGGGATCCTCCGTATTGGTTGGATCGCAGACCTGCTCTCGGTACCGGTGGCAACCGGATTTCTCGCCGGCATCGCCACCCATATTCTTTTGTCCCAGGCACCGGCGCTATTTGGCGTGGCTGAGGTACAAGGCTCGGTTTACGATCGTGTAGCGGCGCTCATTGCCAACTTTGGGCAAGCAAATCCGTTCGCGGTGGCGATCGGATTGGGCGTCCTGACACTCACATTCATGTGCGAGGCGCTGAACCCCCGCATTCCCGGCCCTCTAATTGGCCTCGCACTGGCGACGCTGGCGAGCGTCATCTTCCAGTGGGATCGGCTCGGCGTGTCCGAAATCGGTCCTGTGACGTCGGCTCTGCCACACCTCGTGATTTCGAAAATCGATTTTCAGTCGGTGATTCACGTCGCGCCACTGGCGATCATTGTTTCGTTGGTCATCATGATGCAGACCGCGGCAACGACCCGTTCTTTTCCTTCGAAAGACGACTCGCCGAGCATCGATCAAGATTTTGTCGGTGTCGGCGTCGGCAATGTGATTGCGGGCCTCATTGGCGCCTTCCCAGTGAACGCCAGTCCGCCTCGCACGGCAGTTGTCGCTCAAGCTGGAGGACGTTCGCAGCTCGTCAGCGTGTTCGCTGCAGCCATCATCTGCGCACTGATCGTCTTCGGTGCTCCACTTCTGACGCACGTCCCCAAGGCGGCACTGGCTGGGGTTTTGTTTTTCATCGCGCAGCGGATTTTTCGTCTGCGGGTCTTCGTCGACATATTTAGGCGTTCCCCAGTTGAATTTTTGCTGGCGCTGGCGACGCTCGCTGCGATTGTCATTTTTCCGCTCCAAACGGGTGTTGCGATTGGAGTTTTCCTTTCTTTGCTTCATGGCATTTTCACCGTTACACGGGCCAGCCCAATCGTATTTGAACGAGTTATCGGAACGACAGTCTGGTGGCCGCCGGGCAAGACGATAAAGGGCGAAAAGCAACGCGGCGTCCTGGTAATGGGCTTTCAAGCGCCGCTTTCATTTCTCAACGCATACGAATTTCGGCATGGAGTTCTGGATGCCATCAAACGCGAAGTGGACGCTATCAATCTGATTGTTCTGGAAGCTGGCAGTATAGTCGAGATCGATTACAGCGCCTCAATCGCTGTCGCTGAAGTAATAAGAGAATGCCGCGCTGCTGGAATCGACTTTGCGGTGGCCCGGCTGGAATCCGTTCGCGCCCTGAACGCATTTTTGCGCTTCGGGATCATCGATTTTTTGGGGTCAGATCATCTTTTTCACAGCGTCGAGGAGGCCATCAAAGCTCTACACGACACCGGCAAAGGCGACGGAACACCCTACGCAGAAAACCGCAGGTGATGTCCGGCCTTGAGTCCGGCTTCCCTCTGGCACGCAAAGATCCACATCCGGGCGCTGTCGCGTCTCAATGGCTGGAACCGAGAGGCCCAATCCTTTAGATTGGAGGGGGCAAATAGTGCTGGGGGCAAGTACCGTGATGCGCGGTCGGGATCGTCGAAATATCGGCGGCATGAGCTGGTCGCGCGATGTTTAAAACGCGCGATTTTCTTCCCGTCATCATTGCGGCGCTGATTATCATTGCGCTGGCGTTTGGCGGCTTGGCTCAATCCGGCATCTGTGCCGGTAATGCGGCGTGCTGGGTTGAAGTTCCGTTCCAGATCCTGTTCGGCAACTACAAATTGCCGGAGAATCCTCATCCGCTGCTGAGCCTTGCACAGCAAGGCGGACGTTTCCTCTTGCTCGCCGGTGCATTTGTTTCCGGCGTACGTGTTGTCGTCAGCGCGGTGCGTCACGATTTCAGATTGGCGATGGCCCGCCGGAAGAAGCAACATACCATCGTCTGTGGCCTGGGTGACTCCGGCATGCAGGTCGTCAGCAATATGCAGGCGGCCGGGGAGGGAGTCGTGGTCATCGATCGGCTCGACAACACAGTCAATGCCGCCGCCTGCGATCAGCAAGGCATTCCAGTCGTCAAAGGTGATGCGGGCAACGCCGAAGTGCTGACACTCGCCGGCGCGCTGCGCGCGCAGACGATCATCGTGTGCACCGGCAATGATGCGGGCAATATGGACGTCGCGTTGGGGGTCAAGGAGCTGGTCAGCCGCCGTCCGCGATCGGGATCTGGCGCGTTGACGGTGTTGGCTGAAATGCGTGACCCGTGGCTTTTTTCCCGGCTGATCGATCATGACCGGCAAGCGCTCGGCTCCGCCGATGTCGATCTTCGGCTGTTCAATATCTACGAGAACGCCGCACGGCTGCTGGTGAGGTCGCTGCGGCTGCCGCCGGGGCCGGAGATCGCCGCTGGCGCGTTTGTTATTGCCGGCTTTGGGACGATGGGACAGCAGCTCCTGCTGCACCTCATTCGAGCAGCCCCGGGCGGGATTGGGTCCAAAACACGAATTTTTGTGCTGGACCGAGAAGCGGACAAGCAGAAGGAGCGATTTCTTCAGTCCTATCCGGCGGTGAGCGAACTCGCGGATGTAAGCTTTGTCGCAGCCGACATCTCTCTCGACGCCGAGCAAGTCTGGGCCACAGTCGAGAAAATCGTGTGTGATATTCCGGTGTTAGGCGTGGCCATTTGTTTTAGCAATGACCAAGACGGCCTCTATGCGGCCTTGAGTATGCGCCGCCTGCTCGACAATCTCTCGCGCATCCACGTGTCCGTGTTCGTCCGCCTTGAGCGGCAGCGCCATCTGGGACAGTTCGCCTCGGCGCTGGCGAAACTGCCGGGACCGAGCCATCGGCTTCAGGCCTTCGGTGGACTGCAGGAATTGCTGAGCGGCGATCTGCTGATCCGCGGCAAGCTCGACACGCTGGCGGCGGCGTTCCACACCAACTGGCTAAATTCGCCGGGCAATGACCGCACGTCGTCGGCCGCACGGCCATGGGCCGAGCTTGCCGAGACTTTCAAGATGTCGAATCGAAGGCGCGCCGACAGCGTATCAATCCAGTTTGCGCAGGCGGGACTGCGACTGGCCCCATCGCCGGCGCCGGTGTCTTTCAAATTCAACACCGAGGAGATCGAACTGCTGGCGCAGCTTGAGCATCGCCGCTGGTCAAGCGATCGACGTTTACTCGGTTATGCCTATGGCCCGGTACGCTCGCAAAATCCGCCACGACACGAGTTGCTGGTCGAGTGGGATCAGCTTCCGGAAAAAGTGCGCGAGCGAAATCGCGCTGACCTTGGCACGCTGCCAGACATTCTAGCGGCAGCAAATTTCGAAATTCGGCGCGATCGAAAAATTATGGCAATTGGTCCGACGATAGCCGCCGCCGTGGCGGCGCTGGAGACGGCAGTTTCCCGCGAGGAAAAAAACATTGTGGTCATTGCTGATGCCGACACCGAGGCCGGACGCAACGCGGCGGAGCTCGCGATGAAGATTCCGGGCTCTGCTGTGTGGCTGGTCTCCAGTGACTATCCGCAAAAACTACGTGAGGGCCCGATGCTTGGACCGATTTGGGAAGGAGCGGCAGGATGGGTCGCGCGCGCACAGTTTCACCACGAAAACGCGATGAAGCCGTAGTATGATTATTGAACCGGCTGGATCGGACGCTGACGGTAGATAGCGACCCATTCGGCATTTTCTTTCATGGCCTCGGTTCCGAGCTCGTAATAGAGCGAGCGCACCAATGGTGCCAAATCACCGTCCACGGTCTCCGGAAGCAGATCGTAAGCGCGCCCGAACAGTGTGCGCATCCGGTCGTATTGCCGCGCCTGCGCCTTCATTGCCAAACGCTCGGAATAGCCCGTCAAGGCGGCGGCAAGGCCCGGCAAGATGCCGACTATCACCAGGAAAAACTTATGCCAAACCGGATCCAACGATTGGCTCGTGCCAAAGGCCGTGACCACTAGCAGCGGCACCAAAATAAACGGAGTGACAAACAGCAAGATCAGTGCCCAGCCTTCCAATGCTTCCGCGCGGCGGGTATGTCGTGCGCCCTGTAGGCCGAAATATGAGAGCTGGCCAGCGACCCAGTAACGTCGCACGACGGCATGCGCCGCGGGGTCGATGCCGGATTTGGCATCCGTGCGGCTCGCCTCGCGCGCCCGTTCCGGCGTTCGCAGGCACATTTTGACCCAAGCCAGTTCACTGGGCTGCTTGATGGGGTAGCTATTCGCGAGCATCCCCATGGTATTGGCGTCGGAACCATCGCTGGCAGCGGGGCCTTGCTCGTCAATTCCGAGAATGCTCCAATAAACCGCGACGCGCAGCGCCTCAGCGAGTGCGCGGTAGTCTAGGAACTGTTCCTGGTGCCGCATGACGCGAGCTCGAAAAAATATCACGTAGATCACCGCAACGAAGGCGGTGTAGGCGGTCAGCAAAATGGTGTCGGCCGACTCGAAATGGATAAGTAAGGCAAACAGCACAAAGGCAAAGAAACCGAGCACGAACAGACCCTGCCAATCGTGCTTAAACTGTCTTTGCCGATTTTGCGCCAGCGTGTCGGCGATGCCGTAAAGCTTGCACCAATGCGGAGCCAACGTGAGCCCGCGCTGTTTTGCGTCGCCGTCGAGATGGCCGGTATCGGGATCGGTGAATAAGTAATCGATGTTTTGGGCCGTCCGAGGGGGGCCATTCGCGCTCACCGCCAGCGCTGCGGCTTCGTTGTTGAACTCGCGGGTCAGCGCGACCAAGAGCCTGAACGTCTCCCACACTTCAGCATTGTGCCTGTTGGCGGGCGACAAGCTCGACTCCGCGCTCCGCCGCTCCTTTGCAACCAGATGCGCAGAAAACTCTGCTGCGTGGCCGATGAGTCGCCGGATGCCATCGCCGCGGCGATGGCGGGCAAGATCAAGGCCCCAGGCGCGGACCGAAACATCGGAGGCTGCACTCCCAGTCTTGCGGCGCGGCGTCACGACATGAATCACAGGCCCAATTTCCGAACCGTCGAGACTGGCGTGGGCCGACCCGCTGATCGACAACGGTATTCCGTGTCTTTTGAACGCCACGATCTCGGCGGTCCCGCCGGCCGCAAGGTCATTTTCGTTGCCGTCCCAAAGTGCGATCAACACATCGCAATGCTGGATGATGAACAGTCCGACCGCCCGATACTGCTCGGCGCGCTTGTCTGCGTTGACGCGCACTGCTTCGAGTGAATTGTCCTTGGTGAATGGCACAACCGGCGCGGCGGCCGCCTGGGAAAGGTTTTTCTCAAAATCCCCAGCGGCGCCGGGAGCCAGCCCCGGCTCAAAGTCGCGCCGATATTCATCGAGCGGCATAGGCAGCGGCGCGATCAGCCGGACACCTTGCGCAAGCGCTACGCGGGCGGCGATCTGATCAGCGCCTTCTGCCAGCGCGGAAAGAAGAATGAGCGGTGTTTCGTTGTCACCCTCCAGGTAGTCCCGCCGCAGCCGCGTTATAATGGCGTCGACTTCTTGCTCAAGTCGCGGAATATCCTGACTGCGCAAGTCGCGATGTCCGGTGACACCAACCACCAGTGGCACGCGGTCGGGCGAGGGCCCCATGGACACGGCTCCAGTTGCCTCAATTAATTGCTGAGAACTGAAATTAGGTTCGAGGCGGGCAATTGTTTTGCCGACGTGTTCACCGCCAGCAGTTGCTTCACAATGTCGAGCACCGGCATGCTCCACGCGATATTCGAGTCTGACGAAATGGAATAGCGCGTGCCTTCGTATTTGACCGCGATACCGCCCTGCGTTGTCGAATCCTCTTCCAGGACGAACAGGTCTCTACAGACGTAGCCATTGATTGGCTCTTCAAAGGGGCAGGAGCGATCCGGAAATTGGTTCTGCGGCGGTCCAACCCGAACCTGGACCCGTCGCATTTCGCCACCCGCTTCAGGATGCAAGGAGCGTCGGCCGACCTCTCCGAGATAATAAAGAATTTCCTCGATGGAGCGCGTGTTGAACGAGACAGACACCTTCTGGCCACCGAAGGAACGCAACGCATTATAGCCGGCGGCGCCATCGGCGATTCCCATCCGGCTTTTCAGCGAATCGTCGTAAAGCCGATTGATGAAGGCCTGCGACATGGGGACGCCGCTGATGACGGACTTGCGTCCGATTTCGGAAGCCTTCAACAGTAATCCGGTCGCCGGGTGTCCGCAAAGCACGCCCCGATTAAAAAATCTGTACACTTTCTCGTCGCGCGGCGCGAAACAGAATGTGAAGGGCTTCAGTTTCGGCCCGGCGTCTGCCTGAGCAGTGGCCCCTGCGGATTTTTGTTTTACCACCGGTTCGATGATCGGTTCGGTGCTCAAGCCAAGGCTGATCAAGTATCCCAGCATCCCCTGAAAAAGCTCGAGGTCGATATCCTGCGAAGGATAATTTCTAATCGCCATTTCGCAGTTCGGCGTGTGAACCTCCGGCGGGCATCCCGGTCCGCTTTTCTTGATGATGATCCGCTCGATCACGAGATTGAACATCACGTCCCTGGGATATCCGGCCTGCAAATAAAGGTCGAGCAATTGGCCGGGTATCGGGGTCAGGAGTCCCTGGTAGAATTCCTGGGTGTCGAGCACCGGCACCGTGAAAGTCGGGCCGCCGCTCATGGAAGCGGTGCCGCCGAGATTTCCGGAAAGCGTGCGGCTGATCAACGAACTGCTGCTTGGAGGAATCAAATTGAACAGCGAGATGTAAGGGGTCTGCGATGCCGTAGTGCCGCCGGCCGTTATGCTGCCGCTCGCGCTGGCCGTTCCGGTGATGGATTGCAAGCCGGTGAACTGCATCGGACGGCGGAGCGACGCACGGACAATATTAAGCAGCAACGCCTGCTGTTGGGCCTGCTCCGCCTGCAGATTATAGACAACTGCTCTGCCGGAATATTCGTCGACAATAGCACAAGCGGCCAAGCCTAAGGCTACGACGGCAACCCAACACGCACGAACACCGTACTGACGCAACATTGCGCTGACGGGCCCCCCTTTTTGCCGCAAGCCATCCCACACGTTCCTCGAGAGAATAGTTGTCGTAATCTGATGTTGCAACAACGATTCTTGCAACAGATCCAGCTGTCCGTTGTATGGGGTCGTGGCCGTAGGTGGGCTAAGCCGGAAACTGGGTGATGACGGTATGAGATAGGCGGCGTATCGAGGCGGGTGTCGAGCCTGCCAGAACCTCTCAAGGAGAGCGATACGCCATGGAAGAGAATAGCAGTGTTTTCCGTCTTCGTCTGCCTGACG
>DASRLF010000035.1:0-21580 GCA_035648555.1 Pseudolabrys sp. | reverse complement strand
CGTCGGAGGTGATCCCGGGAACCTACATAAGTAGGTGGGCGCCATATGACCGAGCCCACGAGCCCGGCCAGGGACAGCTCCCGATAGGATCGTAAGGCCCCGGGGAATTTTCTCCAGACGCGCCCCACAGCCCCGCGACTCGAATGTAGTGCTTATGGGGGTCCGGCGCCACCACCGCTCAAAAGCGAGGTAAAGCGCCCTATCCGATCGCCACGCCGTTGCCGAGGCTCTGGTTGAGCTTGCGGGTGATGCCTTCGATGCGCTCGGCCGCCGAATTGAAGGCGTTAACCACCGCCGCGGATGCCGCCTTGGCGCGGTCGGCGCCGACCACGCGGGCATCCTGCAAAGCGATGGCGTCCTCCTCAAGGCGGCGGATCTTGCGGGTTGCTTCCGCCAATTCGTCGGCCACCATCAGCGCCGACATCACCGTCAGCCTGGTGTCGCCGATCTCGCCGAACTTCTTGCGCAAGTCCTCGATCCGCTGGTCGAGATCCTGGGCGAGCAATTGAAGATGTTCCTCCTGCCCGTCTTCGCAGGCGAGACGGAATTGACGGCCGGCAATTGTTGCGTTCACCGTAGACATAAAATCACTCGTTGGTATCCAGCACCGACTGGATGCTGGCGATGGCCGCGTCCAGCCGCTGCGCGATGTCGCGATTGGTATTCTCCAGCCGGCGCGAACGCGCGGCTTCGCCGTCGAGCGCGGCGGCGAGCTTGGTGCGGTCGACGCCGAGGGCATGGAGCTGGCTCGCCAGGCCGTCCTCGCTGCGGTCGGCCTCGCGCCGGCGCTCAGCCGCAGCATCGAGCCCGTCGAGCGCAAGCGCCAGTCGCTTCACCGCCAAATCGATCGCACTTTGGTCCGACATCGCCTTCATCCGCACTCAAAAACCATAGCGGGGGCAAAGATTTAGGCGAAGAACCTTACGTGCTGCACGATCCTGCCGTCAACGCTTCGCACGCGATTTACCCCGATGTTTTGCGCGCCCTGTGCATGGCAGCCCGCGCGCCGCGCGGTCACATTGACTCAAGGGCCTCACATGCTATCCAGCCACGCAAACAGGCCTTTTCCATGAGTCCAAACGCTTCGCCGACGGCCGCCGTGGTGCCCACAGCGCGCCGCGAGCAAGTGGCCACAGTTGCCGCCGTCGCTCATAGCGTGATGGCCAACGCCATCCGCGCGCTGGCGATGGACGCGGTCGAGCAGGCGAAGTCCGGCCACCCCGGTTTGCCGATGGGCGCGGCCGATGTGGCGACCGTTCTATTCACGAAATTCCTGAAATTCGATCCCACCGATCCGGCGTGGCCCGACCGCGACCGCTTCGTGCTGTCGGCCGGCCACGGCTCGATGTTGATGTACGCGCTGCTCTATCTCACCGGCTATCCGGCGATGACGATCGACCAGATCAAGCGCTTCCGCCAGCTTGGGTCGATCACCGCCGGCCATCCGGAATACGGCCACACGCCCGGCATCGAAACCACCACCGGTCCGCTCGGCCAAGGCCTGGCCAACGCGGTCGGAATGGCGATTGCGGAGCGGCATCTGGCGGCGGAATTCGGCGATGTGGTCGATCACAAAACCTATGTGCTGACCTCCGATGGCGACCTGATGGAAGGCATCAGCCAGGAAGCCATCGCGCTCGCCGGACATCTGAAGCTTTCCAGGCTGATCGTGCTGTTCGACGACAACGGCATTTCCATCGACGGCGCGTTATCGTTGGCCGACAGCGTCGACCAGGTGAAGCGCTTCGAGGCCGCCGGCTGGGCGGCCTCGCGCGTCGATGGCCACGATCCGCAAGCGATTGCGGCGGCGCTGGAGAAAGCACAAACGTCCGACAAGCCGGTGCTGATCGCCTGTAAGACCACCATCGGCTTTGGCGCGCCAACCAAGGCCGGCAAGTCGTCGTCGCACGGGTCGCCGCTCGGCGCCGATGAGATCAAAGGCACGCGCGAAAAGCTCGGCTGGACCTCGGCGCCGTTCGAAGTGCCTGCCGAAATTCTCTCCGCCTGGCGCAAGGCCGGTGAGCGTTCGAAGCCAGCACACGCCGATTGGACCAAGCGCTTCGCCGCACTCGATGCCGGCAAACGCGCCTCGTTCGAGGGCCGCATGAAGGGCGATGTCCCGAAGCTAGCCGAGGTCGTGCGCGCCGTGAAGCAGTCGCTCGCCGCCACGCCGAAGGAAATCGCCACCCGCACCGCTTGCGAATTCGCGCTCGAGAGCCTGATCCCGGCGCTGCCGGAGATGATCGGCGGCTCGGCGGATCTGACCGGCTCGAACAACACCCGCACCAAGTCGATGAAGGCGATGTCGGCGTCAGACTATTCCGGCCGCTTCATCCATTACGGCGTGCGCGAGCATGGCATGGCCGCAGCCATGAACGGCATGGCGCTGCACGGCGGCATCATCCCCTATTCCGGCACGTTCCTGGTGTTCTCGGATTATTGCCGGCCGGCCATTCGTCTCGCCGCGCTGATGGGCAAGCGCGTCATCCACATCATGACGCATGACTCGATCGGGCTGGGCGAGGACGGGCCGACGCATCAGCCGGTCGAGCATCTAGCCGCGCTGCGCGCCATTCCCACTCTTTTAGTCTTCCGGCCCTGCGACGCGGTCGAGACCGCCGAATGCTGGCAGCTTGCGCTCGAAGCGAGCAAGCGGCCCAGCGTGCTGGCGCTGACGCGGCAAAACCTTCCGCAGCTCAGTCAGAATTTCCTCGACAGCAATCGCTGTGCCGCCGGCGCCTACGAGATCGCGGCCGCCGACGGCGACGCCGATGTCTCGATCTTCGCCACCGGCTCGGAAGTCGCCATCGCCGTCGAGGCGAAAAAGCTGCTGGCCAGCAAAGGCGTCTCGGCTCGCGTAGTGTCGGTGCCCTGCTTTGAATTACTGCTGGAAGCGCCGGAGGCGGCGCGCCGCGCGGTGATAGGCGATGCTAAGGTAAAGGTCGGCGTCGAAGCCGCGGTACGCCAAGGGTGGGACGCCATCATCGGCTCCGACGGCGTCTTCGTCGGCATGATAGGTTTCGGCGCCAGCGCGCCCTATAAAGAGCTTTATAAACATTTTGGCATTACACCCGAAGCGGTCGCTGAGGCGGCCCTACGTAAGCTTGGGAAGGTTTAAACGAACGACTATATGAGGCCATGGCCGCGCGCGGCCATGATATGAAGCCGGGAGCGACTGTTATGACTGTCCGTGTTGCCATCAACGGGTTCGGCCGCATCGGCCGCAACATTCTCCGCGCCATTGCCGAGACCGACCGCCGCGACATCGAAGTGGTCGCGATCAACGATCTCGGCCCGGTCGAGACCAATGCGCATCTGCTGCGCTACGACTCGGTGCATGGCCGCTTTCCCGGCACGGTGACGGTCAAGGGCGACACCATCAGCGTCGGCAACGGCGCCATCAAAGTTTGCGCCATCAAGGACCCCGCCACGCTGCCGTGGAAGGATCTCGGCGTCGACATCGCGATGGAATGCACCGGCATTTTCACCGCCAAGGATAAGGCGTCGATGCACCTGACCGCCGGCGCCAAGCGCGTGCTGATTTCCGCGCCGGCCGAAGGCGCCGACATCACGGTGGTTTACGGCGTCAACCACGACAAACTGACCAATGACCACAAAATCGTCTCCAACGCCTCCTGCACGACGAACTGCCTGGCGCCGGTCGCCAAGGTGCTCAACGACGCCGTCGGCATCGACAAGGGCTTCATGACGACGATCCATTCCTACACCGGCGACCAGCCCGTGCTCGACACCATGCATAAGGATCTCTACCGCGCGCGCGCCGCAGCACTCTCGATGATCCCGACCTCGACCGGCGCCGCCAAGGCGGTCGGCCTGGTGCTCCCCGAGCTCAACGGCAAATTGGATGGCGTGGCCATCAGGGTGCCGACGCCGAACGTGTCGGTGATCGATTTCAAATTCGTCGCCACGCGGGCCACCACCAAGGACGAGATCAACGGCGCGGTCAAACGCGCGTCCGAGCAGCAGCTCAAGGGCATTCTCGGCTACACGGTGGAGCCGAATGTCTCCAGCGACTTCAACCACGACCCGCGCTCGTCGATTTTCCACATGGACCAGACCAAGGTCATGGACGGCACGCTGGTGCGCGTGATGTCGTGGTATGACAACGAGTGGGGCTTCTCCAATCGGATGGCGGACACCGCCGTGGCGATGGGCAAGCTGATCTGACGCTCGCTGCCTGAGCCAACCAATGAACGCGTTCCGTACCCTCGACCACGCCGACATGAAGGGCAAGCGCGTGCTGGTGCGCGCCGACCTCAACGTACCGGTGGAGAACGGCGTGGTCAGCGACGCAACGCGCATCGAGCGCATGGCGCCCGCCATCCTCGAGATCGCCGGCAAAGGCGCCAAGGTGATCCTGCTGTCGCATTTCGGCCGCCCGAAAGGCCGCGATCCCAAACAGTCGCTCAAGCCGGTCGCCGCCGAAGTCGCCCACACGCTCAAGCGCCCGGTCAAATTCGTCGACGACTGCATCGGCGAGGCCGCCGAGCGCGCGGTCGCCGCCATGCATCCCGGCGACATTCTCTGCCTAGAGAACACCCGCTTCCACGCCGGCGAGGAAGAGAACGATCCCAAATTCGTCGCGGCGCTGGCCAAGCTCGGCGACATTTTCGTCAATGACGCGTTTTCGGTGTCGCACCGCGCGCATGCTTCGACCGAAGGACTGGCGCATGTGCTAACCGCCTACGCGGGGCGCACGCTGCAGGCCGAGCTGGAAGCCTTTGAGAAGGTACTCGACAAGCCCGCACGCCCGCTCACCGCTATTGTCGGCGGCGCCAAGATTTCGACCAAGCTCGATCTGCTTGGCCACTTGCTGAAAAGAGTCGATGTGCTGATCATCGGCGGCGCCATGGCCAATACTTTCTTGCTGGCGCTCAACAAACGGATCGGGAAATCCTTGGCCGAGCGCGACCTCATCAAAACCGCGCAGAAAATCATGGACGAGGCCAAGCGCGCAAATCGCGAAATCGTACTGCCGGTCGACGCGGTGGTGGCGGAAAAATTCGAGGCTCATGCGCCTTCGCGTGTGGTCGATGTCGATCATGTCGGCGACAACGACATGATGCTGGACATCGGCCCGCGCAGCATCGAACAGGCGGTGTCGGTGCTGGCGCGCTCGAAGACGCTGGTCTGGAACGGCCCGTTCGGCGCCTTCGAGATGGAACCGTTCGATACCGGCACGATCGAAGTGGCGGAAGCAGCGGCTGAACTGACCGCTGCCGGCAAGCTGGTCTCGGTCGCGGGCGGCGGCGACACGGTGGCAGCGCTCAATGTCGCGGGCGTGGTGGACCGCCTGAGCTATGTATCCACAGCCGGCGGCGCTTTCCTGGAATGGCTGGAGGGGAAGGCCTTGCCGGGGGTCGAGGTGTTGAGAGTAAGATAGCGGCGAAAAGTTTCGGGAGAGGGCGATGAATCTCGATGAACTGAACAAAGTGGCACGCGCCATGGTCTCGCCCGGCAAAGGCATCCTGGCGGCCGACGAATCCTCCGGCACCATCAGAAAACGCTTCGATGCCATCGGCGTGGAATCGACCGAGGACAGCCGCCGAGACTACCGCGAGATGCTGTTCCGCTCGGCCGAGGGCATGAAGCATATCTCCGGCGTCATCCTGTACGACGAGACCATCTGGCAAAAAGGGAAGGACGGCACGCCGCTGGTCGATATCATCAAGAAGGCCGGCGCCATTCCCGGCATCAAAGTGGACGAAGGCACCAAGCCGCTGCCGATGTGCCCGGGCGAAGTCGTCACCTTCGGCCTCGATAAGTTAGCCGACCGGCTGCCGAAATATTACGAGCAAGGCGCGCGCTTCGCCAAATGGCGCGCGGTGATCGACATCGGCACCAGTATCCCGAGCTACGCCTGCATCCGCGCCAATGCCCATGCGCTGGCGCGCTATGCCGCGCTCTGCCAGGCGGCGCAAATTGTTCCGATTGTCGAGCCGGAAGTACTGATGGACGGCGACCACGATATTGAGCGTTGCTATCAGGCGACCGAACTCGTGCTCAAGACTCAGTTCGAAGAGCTCTATTTTCAGCGCGTCGCGCTCGAAGGCATCGTGCTCAAGCCCAACATGATCGTGCCGGGCAAAGGTAGCAAGAGGCGCGCCACCGTCGAAGACGTCGCGGCGCGCACCGTCAAGGTGCTGAAGAATTGCGTGCCGGGCGCGGTGCCGGGCGTCGCCTTCCTGTCCGGTGGGCAAAGCGACGAGGAGGCCACCGCCAACCTCGACGCAATGAACCGCATCGGAAACCTGCCGTGGGCGCTCACCTTCTCCTACGGCCGCGCGCTGCAACACGCGCCGCAAACCACCTGGAAAGGCAAGACCGAGAACGTCGCCGCCGCCCAGCTCGCGTTTTCACATCGCGCCAAGATGAACGGTCTGGCGGCGATGGGGCAGTGGAAGGCCGACCTCGAGAAAAAGACCGCGTAATCAGCGCGGCCTTCTTCAATCACCAAACTTCACGCGAACGTCAGTCGCAGTTCGACTTGCGGACCGTCTTCGAGCCGAGCAGATCTTCCTTGTGCACGGTCTTGGTCGTGCAATCGCCCGAACCGGTGGTCTCCACCGTCGTCGATTTGCGCTCGGTGCCCAGCAAGCCGCCGTGCTCCTTGACGGTCACGGACCGATCCGGCTGATCGTGTTCGATCACGACCGCGGGGTCGCGGCGTTCTTCGTAAACAGTTTGCGCGTTGGCGCCGAGTGACCCGAAGGCCGTGCCCGCCAGCGCAATGACGAGGACATTGAGTTTCATGGTCGCCTCCTGCTAAGGGAACTCCACAGACAACGCCCCGCCCCGACGTGAAGTTCCCCGGTTCCATGCACATTCAAGGACACGAAACGTGATCGATCTCTATACCTGGACCACGCCCAACGGCCGCAAGGCCTCCATCATGCTGGAGGAAATCGGCCTGCCCTACACCGTGCACGCCATCGACATTTCCAAGGACGAACAGTTCGCGCCGGCTTTCCTCAAGGTGGCGCCTAACAACCGCATCCCGGCGATCGTCGATCGCGACAACAACATGTCGCTTATGGAGTCGGGCGCGATCCTGATTTATCTCGCCGACAAGACGGGCAAGTTGCTGCCGAAATCGGGCGAAGGCCGCTACAAAGTAGTTGAGTGGCTGATGTGGCAGATGGGCGGGCCGGGGCCGATGCTCGGCCAAGTCCATCACTTCGTGAAATACAACAAAGGCAAGGCGCCCTACGCCGAGGAACGCTATCTCAAGGAAGCGCACCGGCTCTACGGCGTGCTCGACCGGCGGCTCGAAGGCCGCGACTTCGTCGCCGACGAATACTCGATCGCCGACATCGCTATCTGGCCGTGGATCTCGCGCTTCGAGTGGCAGACGATCGACATGAAGCAATTTCCCAACGTCAAGCGCTGGTACGAGACGATCGCAAAACGTCCGGCGGTGCAGAAGGGCTACAAAGTGCCCAAGGACATGGGCCCGATCCCGATGCCGGGATGAATTACTTCCCCGCGCCCGGGATGACGATGTTCTCTTCCTTGACCAGCTTCGACCATTTCGCCACGTCGGCGTTGATGTAGCGGCCGAACTCTTCGGGCGTTTGCGGCTCCGGCTCGGCGCCGAGCTTGGCCATGTGGTCGATGACATCTTTTTCGGCCATGATTGCCACCACAGCCTTGTTGAGCTTGGTCACGATCTCCGGCGGCGTGTGCGCCGGCGCCAGCAGGCCGAACCAGCCGGTCGACTCGTAGCCGGGCAAGCCGCTTTCAGCCACCGTTGGCACCGTCGGAGAGAATTTCGAGCGCTTGGCGCCGGTGGTCGCAATCGCCTTGAGCTGACCGCTCGCGACAAATTGCTGCACCGTGGTCGATGGCGAGAACATCATGTCGATGCGCCCACCCAACAGATCGGTCACCGCCGGGCCGGTGCCTTTGTAGGGCACGTGCAGCATCTCGACATGGGCGTCCTTCTCAAATAGCGCGCCCGACAGATGCGAGGCGGCCCCGATCCCCGACGATCCGAATGACAACGCCTTCGGCTTGGTACCGGCGAGTTTGATCAGCTCGGCGACCGAATTGGCCTCGACCTTCGGATTGACCACCAGCAGATAAGGCGGCGCCGCCACCACCGTGATCGGCGCGAAAAATTTATTGACGTCGAAGTCGCCATCCGGCGCCAGCGCGGCGGAGGCCGCCATCAGCGCGCCGGTCGAGGCCATCAGCAGGGTGTAGCCATCCGGATCGGCCTTGACGAAGACCTTGGTGCCGATGCCGCCGGACGCGCCGGGCTGGTTCTCTACCACCACCGGCTGGCCCCATTGCTCGGATAGACGTTGGGCGATGATGCGGCCAAGCACGTCGGTGCCGCCGCCGGGCGCAAACGGCACCACCATCTTGATGGCGTGGGTGGGATAGTCGGCCGCCACCGCAGGCGCGATGGCAAAGACGGGCAACAGCGATAGCATCAGCATCGACAGGCGTTTGAGCATGGGCCCTCCCCGGAGTTTTCGTACGCACGGCCGTTTTTCAAGCGCCCTTGCAGGCAATGCTAGCGTATGCATTTGCCGCGTCAATTTTCCGCCCGATTGAGCTAGCATGCGGGGGCCATGAGTTCGCGACCCATACAAGCCGAGCCACGCCCGGCGCCGCGTCTTTATCTGGTGACGCCGCCGGTCGCCGACGCACAGGCATTTTCCCACGTCCTGGCGGCGGCCATGACGGCCGGCGACGTCGCCGCCGTACTGCTGCGCCTCGCCGAGGCCGACGAGCGCACCCAGATCAACCGCGCCAAGGCGCTTGGGCCCATCGTGCAAGACAGAGGCGCCGCGTTGCTGCTCGGCGGCCATGCCGATGTGGCGGCGCGGGCGGGCGCCGACGGCGCGCATTTGAGCGGCATTGCGGCCTTCACAGCCGCGCTCGAGCAACTCAAGCCCGAACGCATTGCCGGCGTCGGCCATTTGACTACCCGCCATGACGCCATGGCCGCGGCGGAAGCGGGCGCCGATTACGTCATGTTCGGCGAACCCGATGATGCCGGCGAACGGCCGAGCTTCGAGGCAATCGAAGAACGTATCGCTTGGTGGGCGAAGTGTTCGAGGCGCCGTGCGTCGGCTATGCCGCATCGCTCGACGAGATCGCGCCGCAGGTGACGGCCGGCGCCGATTTCATCGCGCTCGGCGATTGGCTGTGGCGCGATCCGCAGGCGGTCGCGGCAACGCTTGTCCGTGCCGCCGAACAGCTGCGAACCCCGGAGAGCGCGGCATGACGGCTCACCGGCACATCGCCGTCGCGCTGGCAACGCTCGCCGCTTTCACCCTCGCCGCGCCGACGATGGCGCAGCCTACGAAAAAAACACCGGCGCCGCCTCCGCCCGCCGCGGCAAAGTCAGACAACGGCAATGTCGATCTCGCCTACGGCGCTTTTCAGCGCGGCCAATATCTGACCGCGCTCGACGAGGCGTCCAAGCGCGCGCAGCAAAACGACCGCGCCGCCATGACGCTGCTCGGCGAACTCTATGCGCAAGGCCTTGGCGTCGGCCGCGACGACAGCAAGGCGGCGCAATGGTACAAGCTCGCCGCCTCGAAAGGCGACCGCGACGCCATGTTCGCGCTGGCGATGTTCAATCTGCAAGGCCGCGCCGGACCGCGCGATCGTGACGGCGCCGCCCGCTTGCTGGAGGAAGCCGCCAAGCTCGGACATGCCCCCGCCGCCTATGATCTCGGACTGCTCTATTTGGAAGGCCAGCAATTCCCGCAGGATTTCGGACGCGCCGCCGATCTGTTCAAGCAAGCCGCCAGTGCCGGCAACTCCGAAGCGCAATACGCACTGGCCACCATGTACAAAGAAGGGCGCGGCGTGCCGAACGACGTGAACGAGGCGACGCGGCTGATGGGACTGGCTTCGGTCGCCGGCAATCTCGACGCCATGGTCGAGTTCGCCATCGCGCAGTTCAACGGCGACGGCATCGCGAAGAACGAGACCGCCGCCGCCAACCTGTTCCTGGCCGCTGCGCGCCGCGGCAGCCCGATCGCGCAGGACCGGATGTCGCGCATCTTGATGGCCGGGCGCGGCATGCCGGCCGATCCGACCGAGGCTGTCAAATGGCACATCATCGCCAAGGCGGGTGGGGCCGGCGACCCCGACCTCGACGTCTACGCTGGCCAGCAGACGCCGGCGATACGCGACGCCGCGGAGAAGGCCGCCAAGAAGTGGCTATCGACGCTGGCGCCCCGCTCTTGACGCCACCCGCCCACGCGGGCAGACCCCACGCGCATGCACCTCTCTCCGCTCCTCAACGTGATGATCGCCGCCGCGCGCAAGACCGCGCGCGCGCTCAAGCGCGATTTCGGCGAGTTGGAGAAACTGCAGGTTTCGCTCAAAGGCCCCGCGAATTTCGTGTCGTCCGCCGACCGCCGCGCCGAGGAAACGCTGTATCAGGAGTTGAGCAAGGCGCGGCCGGGTTACGGCTTTCTCGGCGAGGAAGGCGGCGTACGCGAAGGCGCCGACAAGTCGCACCGCTGGATTGTCGACCCACTCGACGGGACCACCAATTTCCTGCACGGCATTCCGCAATTCGCGATTTCGATTGCGCTCGAGCGCGAGGGCGCGGTGGCAGCCGGGCTGGTCTATAATCCAGCCAATGACGAGATGTTCATCGCCGAGAAGGGCAAGGGAGCGTTCATGAACGAGCAGCGCATCCGCGTCGCCGGCCGCAAGCGCCTTGCCGAGACCGTGATCGCCTGCGGACTGCCGCATTATGGCCGCGGCGATCTGGCGCTCGGACAAAAGGAAACCGGCGCCGTGCAGGCGGAGGTCGCGGGGCTGCGTCGGTTCGGCGCCGCCGCGCTCGATCTCGCCTGGGTCGCCGCCGGCCGTCTCGACGGCTATTGGGAACGTGACATCAAGCCCTGGGATATCGCGGCAGGGTTAATTCTGCTGCGCGAGGCCGGCGGTTTCGTCAGCGATTGCGATGGCGGCGAGGATATGTTCGACAAGGGCCAGATCGTCGCCGGCAACGACGCCATCCATAAAGAGCTGTTGCGCGTGCTTAAAGCGGCCGGCAAAGCCTAACTGCGCAATGCCTTCGCGCTCTAAACGTTAACGGCCACCGCAATTTAAGCTCAATCCGCCGATTTATGGCGTTGTTCCGGCACGAGTACTTTTTCCCTGTCATCGGTCTGTGCCATATTGCGGGGCACATCCGGCGCGCACGTTAACCGTTCGGTCCCATGGCCAAAGAACTCGACCCGCTCAAACTGTCATCCCCCCGCATCTTTTTGCTGCGGATGCTGGTGTTCGTCGTGCTGGGCGGGCTGGTCGCCTTCGTGCTGCACAAGCAGATCGAAGTGGCGTTCATGGCCAATCCCGGCCTGAACTCGCTCATCATCGGCGTGCTGGTGATCGGCATCGTGCTAACGCTGCGCCAGGTGCTCCGGCTTTATCCGGAAATCGCCTGGGTCAATAATTTCCGGCTCGCCGATCCCGGCCTCGCGGTCGATCGCGCGCCGGTGCTGCTGGCGCCGATGGCGGCGATCCTCGGCAGCCGCATCGGCCGCATGGCGATGTCGGCGCAATTGATGCGCGGCATTCTGGATTCGATCGCCACCCGCCTCGACGAGGCGCGCGATATTTGCCGTTACATGACCGGATTGCTGGTATTCCTCGGCTTGCTCGGCACCTTTTGGGGCCTGATCGAGACCGTGAGTTCGGTCGGCAACGTCATCCAGGGCCTCAAAGCCGGCGGCGATGCCGGTTCGATGTTCGACTCGCTGCGCGAGGGCCTCGCCGCGCCGCTTTCCGGCATGGGCATTTCGTTTTCGTCGTCGCTGTTCGGACTCGCCGGATCGCTGGTGCTCGGCTTCCTCGATTTACAATCAAGCCAGGCGCAGAACCGCTTCTACACAGAACTGGAAGACTGGCTCTCGACCACGGTTTACGACCAGGCGGCCGAGCCGATGGCCGGCGGCGCCGGTCAGGGCGAAATGCGCTCCTCGATCGACCGCCTGCGTGAGGCGATCAACGAGGCCGGCACCAGCAAGGGCGCCTCCACCGCCATGTCTAATCTGGCCGAGGCGATCCAGGGCCTGGTGCACCACATGCGCACCGAGCAGCAGATGATTCGCGACTGGGTCGACAGCCAGGCCGAGCAGCAGCGCGAGATCAAGCGGCTGTTGGAAGTTATGGTGCGTGAAAAAGTAGATCGATAACCCATGGCCCTCGCACGCGCGCGCCGCGGCGACAGCGGCATGAATTACTGGCCGGGCTTCGTCGACGCGCTGTCGACCTTGGTCCTCGGCATCATCTTCCTGCTCACTGTGTTCGTGGTGGTGCAATTTTATTTACAGCAAGAAGTCGCCGGTAAGGATACCGCGCTCACCCGCCTCAACGCGCAGATCGCCCAGCTCACCGATTTGCTGGCGATGGAAAAAACCAAGAAGGCCGATCTCGAGGACCAGCTCGCGCAATTGACCGCCTCGCTCGCCACCACCCAGAGCGACCGCGACAAGTACAAAGGTATCGCCGAAGGCGCCGGCGCGGGCGCCGCGTTGGCGCAGGGCAAGGTCTCGGAACTCTCCGGCGCGCTGGAAGGCGAGAAGAAGATTTCCTCCAAGGCGCTGGCGCAGGTCGAGATCCTCAACCAGCAGATCGCCGCGCTACGCCGCCAGCTTGCCGCCATCGAAGTGGCGCTCGACGCCTCCGAGCAGAAGGACAAGGAATCGCAGAACCGCATCGCCGATCTTGGCGCGCGGCTGAACGTGGCGCTGGCGCAGAAGGTGCAGGAACTGACCAAGTACCGCTCCGACTTCTTCGGCAAGCTGCGCCAGATCCTCGGCAACCGGCCGGACGTGCGCGTGGTCGGCGACCGCTTCGTGCTGCAATCCGAACTGTTCTTCGACACCGGCAAGGCCAACCTCAAGCCGGAGGCCAAGACCGAGCTTGATAAAGTAGGCGCCGCGCTGGTCGAACTCGAAAAGCAGATCCCGACCGATATCGCCTGGGTGCTGCGCGTCGACGGCCACACCGACATGCGGCCGGTGACCGGCGGCGAATTCAAATCGAACTGGGGCCTGTCGTCGGCGCGCGCGATTGCGGTGGTGCAATATCTGGTGGCCAAAGGCGTCTCGCCGCAGCGGCTGGTGGCCGCTGGTTTCGGCGAATTCCAGCCAATTGAGATCGGCACCACCGAGGACGCATACAAGCGCAACCGCCGCATTGAGTTCAAGCTGACCGAGCGGTGAGCCCGAAACCCACGCTGCGGGCCTACAGCACCGCTGACGAGGACGCGGCGATCGAGCTGTGGCGGCGGACCTGGACGCAGCACTACCCAAAAATCGACTTTGACGCGCGCGTCGACTGGTGGCGCAAACGCTGGCGCAAGGAACTGGTGCCGGCGGCGCGCATCGTGCTGGCGGAAGCGGACGGCGCGCTGATCGGCTTCATCACCGTCGATCTCAAGACGAAATATGTCGACCAGGTCGTGGTCGCGCCCGAGCATTGGGGCTCAGGCATCGCATTGGCGCTGCTCGATGAAGCCAAGCGCCGGTCGCCGCGCGGTTTGATTTTGCATGTCAACAAAGACAACTTCCGCGCCATCCGCTTCTACGAGAAGCATGGATTTAAATACCAGGGCGAGGACAATAACCCGTTGTCGGGCAAGCCGGTGAACAGGTTGGCTTGGCGGCCGCGTCGTGCGCCCGCCAAGCCTGTTTGATGCGGCAATCCGCGCGTGCTACTTCGACAAATAGCTCCGGTGCACCCAGCCCTCGGCCAGCGAGGTCTCGAACTGCCAGGCATGGTCGCTTTCGCGTGTCACGCGGTTGACGCCGAAATTAAGCGGCGCGACGGTCTCCTTGCCGGCATTGCCGGCGTCGAGAAAGGCCTGCACCGCTTTGACGGACACGACCTTTTCCACGGCCTCGTTGCGGTGGCTGATCGCCTCGGTGGCGCTGGCGTCCAATAGCTTCGGCCACATTTTCCGGAACAGGCCGTTCGACTCGTAGACCTCGCCGCTGTTGATCTTGCCGTTGACGGCAAACACATAGCCGACGATGTCATCGCCGTTCTCACCGGCCGCCTTGAGCGATTCGACATAACCGGTGCGCAACTTCGCCAGTTTTTCGTTTTCCAGCGCAAGCTGCAGGCTGGTCGACGACGCTACGGAGCGAACCTCGCCGCCGGTGGCAGCGGAGAGCCGATCCTGGGCTTTCTGCACGCGGTCCCAGACCTCTTGCTGACGCGACGCAACCTCCATGCCGCGATTGGCGGGAGCCGAGGGCTTGGGAGCCTGCATCGCCAGCTTCATCTCGCGCGACGGCACCGCGGCCGCCGAGGTCGAGAACTTGGTCGGGTCTTCCGTGGCGCGCCCCGACCAGCGGCCGTGCTCGACGCAGAACGATGCGATCGAGATGCGGCCGGATTTCGGCGGCAGCACCAGGCTGACCATCAGCGTGCGGTCCTGCCGTCCGCCCTTCACCACGTCGCCGGCCTGCACAAAAACACGCTGGCTGCCGAAGCTTTCGATTTCCAGCGTATTGACGTTGCCGGTCTCGCGCACCTCGACCAGCTTACGGCTCATGGCTTCGCCCAGCGTCAGTGGCACCGGGCCGGATTTCGATGGGCCGTGAATAAAATAAACGGCGAGATTGTCGTAGATGAACGGACCGGTGATCGGCGCCGGTTCCGCAGATGGCGCCGCAACAGCCGCGGCGGAGAACGTCAGAACGAACGCAAGCGAACTCGCAGCAAGCTAGAAATTCGCATGTACCCCTCCCAGGGAATCGTGAACGTCACGGTTCCATGGTTCCATCGGGTCGTGGCTGCCGAAGGGATGAGCGATGGCCGAATTTGGGCGCCGTTGTGGCGGACTTGGAATGGCGGCTTTGACTGATCAGGGAAAAACGTCAGGCGGTTTCGAACTGTAATTTCGCGAGCCGGGCGTAGAGCCCGCCGGCGCCGGACAGCGAAGCGTGGGTGCCCTCCTCCACGATGCGGCCGCGGTCGAGCACCAGAATGCGGTCGCAACGCTGCACGGTGGCAAGCCGATGCGCGATCACGATGGTGGTGCGCTTTTCCATCAACCGCGTCAGCGCCTGCTGTACCAGGGTTTCACTTTCGGCGTCGAGCGACGACGTCGCCTCGTCGAGCAGCAGCAGCGGCGCCTCGCGCAGAATCGCGCGCGCAATGGCAATGCGCTGGCGCTGGCCGCCCGACAGCGTGACGCCGCGCTCGCCGATCTGGGTCTCGAAGCCTTGCGGCATGCGCGCGATGAATTCGGTGGTGGATGCCGCCTGTGCCGATTGCTCGATTTCGGCGTCGCTCGCCGTCATGCGTCCGAAGCGAATGTTCTCGCGCACCGAGCCTGCGAACACCACCGCGTCCTGCGGCACCAATGCAATCTGCATACGCAGATCGGAGGGATCGGCATCGGTCAGTCGCACGCCGTCGAACGTCACCCGACCGCTCAGCGGATCGTAGAACCGCAAAATGAGATGAAATATTGTGCTCTTGCCGGCGCCGGACGGCCCCACCAGAGCCAGCTTCTCGCCCGGCCTTACATGAAATGAGATGCCGTCCAGAACCGGCACGCCCGGCCGGCCCGGATAGGCAAAGCGCACGTCACGGAATGCGACCTCACCGCGCGCCGGATTTGCCAGCGCTGTCGGATGCGCCGGCGCCTTGATCTGCGGCTCGATGCCCAAAATCTCGAACAGCCGTTCGGCCGCCCCCGAGGCTTGCGCGATCTCGCCCCAGACCTGGCTGAGTTCGCCCAAGCCGCCGGCGGCGAACACCGCGTAGAGCACGAACTGGCCCAATCGCCCGGCGCTGATGCGGCCTGCCGTTACGTCCTGAGCGCCAATCCACAGCACCAAGACAAGGCTGGCGAATATCAGAAAGATCGCGATCGCAGTCAGGATCGCGCGCGCCTTGATGGCGCCGCGCGCGGCGTCGTAAGCCTGTCCGACCGCGGCATGGTAGCGCCCGACCGCGAGCCTTTCGTTGGTGAAAGCCTGCAGCGTGCGCATCGCGCCGACCAGTTCGCTGGCGTAACCCGACGCATCCGCAAGTGTATCTTGCGCGGCGCGCCCGCGCCGGCGCACCGCGCGTCCGAAACCGACTAGCGGCAACACAATCACTGGAATTGCGGCGAGCACGATCAGCGACAGGCGCGGACTGGTCACCACCATCATCGCCGCGCCGCCGAAGAACAGCACCGCGTTGCGCAGCGCTATCGACACCGAGGCGCCGACCGCCGACTTGATCTGGGTGGTGTCGGCGGTCAATCGCGACACCATCTCGCCGGTTTTGGCGGTATCGAAAAAGGCCGACGACAGCCGCGTGAGATGCGCAAACACGTCGGCGCGCAAATCCGCGACGATGCGTTCGCCGAGCGTGGTGACCAGGTAGTAACGCATAGCGCTCGAGACCGCGAGCACCGCCACCACCGCGATCATCACGCTGAAATAATTGTCGATCATCTCGGCCGCCTGGGCCGAGAAGCCGAAATCGATCATGCGGCGCACCGCGACCGGCACGATCAGCGTGGTCAGCGCGGCGACCACCAGGGATGCGAGCGCGGCGACCGCACGGCCGCGATAGCGCGCGATATAGGGCGCGAGCGCTTTGAGCGGCTGGAGCTTTACCTTGTGTGTGCCGGCGGCCGCAGTTGCCGGATCGAGGCCCCGTCCATCACTCATGCCTCGCAACGCCCTCTTTACCGCCCCGCCGGTCGCGCCGGACAATGCCCTTTAGGCGCAATGGCGGTCAATCGCGGCGACTTGCCGCATGCGCCCGGCTACTGTATAGACCCGCCAAATTCAGCCCCATTTCGGCGCCTACGGAACCACAGCGATGAAGCAAGACATCCATCCCGGTTATCACACCATCAAGATCGTGATGACCGACGGCAGCGAATTCACCACCCGCTCCACCTGGGGCAAGGAAGGCGACGTCATGCACCTCGACGTCGACCCGAAGTCGCACCCGGCCTGGACCGGCGGCCAGCAACAGCTACTCGACCGCGGCGGCCGACTGTCGCGCTTTCAGAAGAAATTCTCGGGCTTCCTGAAGGCCGAAGACAAGAAGGGCGACGACAAGAAGCCCGAGGCCAAGAAAACTGAAGCCAAGAAAACCGACAAGAAATAGGCTCACGTCCCGGTCTGCAACGAAAAGCCCCCGCGCAAGCGGGGGTTTTTGTTTAGTCCTCGGCCTGTGCGGTTATATACTTTCCGCGCCGAAGGCCGCCTTTAACAGGCCAAGCTGACGCTCAACCGGGTTGATCGCAGCCGCCGCCTGATCGGGCGCGGCGCTGGCGTGAATATTGGTGTCGAGCCGGCGCACCTTGCTTT
Source organism: Pseudolabrys sp. (assembly GCA_035648555.1). Taxonomy (GTDB): domain Bacteria; phylum Pseudomonadota; class Alphaproteobacteria; order Rhizobiales; family Xanthobacteraceae; genus Pseudolabrys. The sequence goes on along the minus strand of DASRLF010000035.1, from coordinate 4,241 downwards.
GCAGCTTGTGCGAACGCTCAATCAGCTCGCGCAAGGCGGCGGGCAGCAATTCCAGATTATCCGGATCGTGGAAGTCGGCGGCAGACAGCTTGACCTTGCTCTTTTCTTTCTGAGCCTGCGACAGCGACATCTCGCCTTCCTTGACCGCGCGATGCAGCAACAGCCACGAGGCGAGCTGCATCAGCCGCGTGGTGAGCCGCATGCTTTCTGTGGCGTAAGCCAGCGCCGCAGCGCGCGCGAGATTCTTGGATTCCTGCCGGCCGGGGCCATCGAGATAGGTCGCGGTCTCTTCCACCAGCGCCATACCGTCGCGAAACAGATCGGCGAAAGTCTGCGAATTGGCGAGCCGCGCGCCGAACGACACCGGCTGAAATTCGTTATTCGACTTCTCGAACATCACGTTACGCCTCACCCTTGTATCGGAGCTGTTACGCGCGCTCCGTGTGAGGAACAGCATCGGCTCGCCGGTGCGTCCTGTCCAGACTTCGGAAGCGCAAACTTTGCGACATAGTTGCCGGGCAAGCTTAAGGGCGCGGCCACCATAGCGGCCACTGTTGTCCCGTAATGGGACAAAAAAGGAGCCGCCGTCGCCGGCGGCTCGAAGTTGATAACAGGGAGGCGTCAAACAGAGTGGACAGGAGCCACTCAATGTCCATGAAGATGGACGACCAGAGTAATGATCGAGAAAGCTTAACGACATGTTAAAGATTTGGCCCCAATGCCGGATTTTGCACGAGACGCGGTGCGGAATTACCGCTTGAAGAATTGATCGGCGGCCGAGCGTGTGGCTTGCTTGCGTTTCTTGTCGGCTTCGAGCCGGGCGATTTCGTCATTCAGAATCTGAACGCGCGCGGCGAGCTCCTCGACCGAGAGCAGGCTCAGGTCTTGCCCGATCTCGTGCGCGATTTTTTTCTTCGGTTTATCGTCGTCGTCGATCGCTGCCACGGCGCGCCTCCGGGGAGAATTTAGCCGCGGCCAGGCGGGTTGTCACATCGCCACCGCCCGCCTAAACAGGCGCCTGCCCTTAAAGACGCGAGAAACCCATGACCGCACTTCCCGCCCGCATGACCGTCATCGGAATCAAGGCTCCAGGCGGGCCTGAAATGCTCGTTCCCGAAGAGCGCCCAGTGCCCGCGCCCGGCACCGGCGAAATCTTGGTCAAGGTCGCGGCCGCCGGCGTCAACCGGCCGGACGTCATGCAGCGCAAGGGACACTACCCGCCGCCGCCCAGCGCGCCGGATACGCCGGGTCTCGAGATCGCCGGCGAGATCGTGGCGCTCGGCGTCAACGTCAAGCGCTGGAAAATCGGCGATCGCGTTTTCGCCTTGGTGCCCGGCGGCGGTTACGCCGAATATTGCCTGGCGCATGAAAGCCACGCGCTGCCGCTGAGCGGACTGCCGATGGTCGAGGCGGCGGCGATCCCGGAAACGTTTTTCACCGTCTGGCACAACATGGTGGAGCGCGGCGGTCTCAAAAGCGGCGAGACTTTCCTGATCCACGGCGGCTCATCCGGCATCGGCACCGCCGCCATCCAGATCGCCAAGCAGCTCGGCGCCAAGGTCATCATCACCGCCGGCTCGGCGGAAAAATGCGACGCCTGCCGCAAGCTCGGAGCCGACGTCGCCATTAACTATAAAACCGAGGACTTCGTCACGGCCTGCCAGGCGGCCACCGCCGACAAGGGCGCAGACCTTATACTGGACATGGTCGGCGGCGATTATATCACACGCAATTACGAAGCGGCCGCGGTCGAGGGACGCATCGTGCAGATCGCATTTCAGGGAAAATCGAAAGCGACCGCCGATTACCGCATCCTGATGGTAAAACGGCTGCATCACACCGGCTCGACCTTGCGCAACCGCCCGATCGCCGACAAAGCGGCGATTGCGCGCGCGGTCGAGGATAACGTGCTGCCGATGCTAATGGCAGGCAAGGTCAAACCAGTGATTTACAAGACCTTCCCGCTGCGTGAAGCTGCCTCTGCCCATACTCTGATGGAAAGCAGCGAACACATCGGGAAGATCGTGCTAACCCTTTGAAAGAGTGGCTAATCTCTTGCCCGGCGGGCGCCAAACCAGTAATTCTGGAGCCGCGAAAGCGGCGCAATGTCCCCGCAAAATCGGACGGGGTAAATTTGATCGCGGATTTTCACCGCTGGCGGGGCTGGACCGACAAAATGACAGGCGCTGCCAAGGCCGGCGGTTTTAAGTTCATCGCGCGCCGCTGCGCGGCCGCCGCCATGTTTGCGCTCGCCGCATCATTGCTGGCGGCGACTCACGCGCGCGCGGTCGAATCGGTGAACGTGCGGCTTGATGCGTCTGCAATCGATCTCACCGCCGCCACCGAACTGCAAAAGACCGAAGGCGACCGCATCCAGGTCTCCACCGCGCCCGGGGCCGACGCCATCGTGCGCCGCATCGAGGTTCGCGCACGCGAGCACAACAACAATTGGGCGGTGTTCGCGCTCACCAACAATTCCGACGAGCAGATCGACCGGCTGATCGTCGTGCCGCATTACCGCATGGTCGGCTCCGGCCTGTTCTGGCCCGACCTCGGCCTGTCGCGCATCGCTTCCATCACGCCGAGTTCGGGCGACCGTCCGGTGCGGCAGGAGAACACCACCGCCGATATTTTCCGTGTCACGCTCGATCCCGGCACCGTCATCACATTCGTCGCCGAGTTGCGCACCGACAAGCTGCCGCAGATCTATCTGTGGGAGCCGGACGCCTACAAGGACAAGGTCAATTCCTTCACCTTGTATTACGGCATCGTCATCGGTATCGCCGGCCTGCTGGCGCTGTTCCTCACCATTTTGTTCGTGGTGAAAGGCTCGGTGATGTTCCCGGCCGCTGCCGCACTCGGCTGGGCGGTGCTGATCTACATCGGCATCGACTTCGGATTCTGGGGCAAGGTGTTCGACATGTCGGCCGGCGCCGAGCGCGTCTGGCGCGCCTGCGGCGAGGCCATCCTGTCGGCGACACTGCTGGTGTTTTTGTTTGCCTATCTCAATTTGTCGCGCTGGCACGTGCGCTACGCCCACATCACGTTGGCATGGCTGGCCGCGCTGGCGGCGCTCATTGCGGTCGCCGTCTTCGATCCGGCGGTCGCCTCCGGCATCGCGCGCATGTCGCTTGCTGGCATCGCGGTGTTCGGGCTGGCCCTCGTGATCTATCTCTCGACCCACGGCTTCGACCGCGCGGTGCTGCTGATCCCGACCTGGCTTTTGCTGGTGGTGTGGACCGGCGCCGCCGGACTTGCGGTCACCGGGCTCGTCACCAACGACATCATCGGCCCCGCGCTGCTCGGCGGCCTGGTGCTGATCGTTATGCTGATCGGCTTCACGGTGATGCAGCACGCGTTCGCCGGCGGCGTCACCCACGGCATCGTGTCGGACGTCGAGCGTCGCGCGTTGGCGCTCACCGGCGCCGGCGATCTGATCTGGGACTGGGATGTATCCGCTGACAAGGTCTACACCAGCCCGGAAACCGAACAGTTGCTGGGTTTGAAGCGCGGCACGCTGGAAGGGCCGGCGGCGACCTGGCTCGACGTGCTGCATCCGCTCGACCGCGACCGCTTCCGCGCCTCGCTCGACAGCGCGGTGGAGCAACGGCGCGGCCGGCTGAACCAGGGTTTCCGACTGCGCGCGGCCGACGGCCACTATCTCTCGTTTTCGCTCAAAGCGCGTCCGGTGGTCGGCTCCGACGGCGAAGTGGTACGCTTGGTCGGCACGCTCACCGACGTGACCGATTTCAAGAAAGCCGAAGAGCGGCTACTGTTCGACGCGGTGCACGACAATCTCACCGGCCTGCCGAACCGCGAACTATTCATCGACCGCATGGAAGCCGCCTTCGGCTTTGCGCGTTCCGATCCGCAGATCCGGCCGTCGGTGCTGGTGATCGATCTCGATCGATTCAAGCAGGTCAACGATTCAGTCGGCATCGCCATCGGCGATTCCATTTTGCTCACCATCGCGCGCCGGCTGGCGCGCCTGCTCAAGCCGCAGGACACATTAGCGAGACTGTCGGGCGACCAATTCGCGCTGATCCTGATGTCGGAGAAAGAGCCCGCGCGCATCGTGGCTTTCGCCGAAACGATCCGCCGCACGTTGCGCGCGCCGATCGGCTTCAACGATCGCGAAATCTTCATCACCGCATCGATCGGACTGGCGCTCGCCGAAGCCCAGCCGCACCGCACCGAGGAAGTGATCAAGGACGCCGAATTGGCGATGTATCACGCCAAGC
>DASRLF010000034.1:0-42925 GCA_035648555.1 Pseudolabrys sp. | reverse complement strand
TAGAAGAAGCTTATGAAATAACCCGACTGCGCTGAATTGAGTACGTTGCTACAGGTATCCGGCGCACGAGTACGGGAACATCTGGTAGGCCTTTAACGCCTCAGATTTAGTGTCAGACTGTTCCACGCGTTCCGCACATGTCGTTTTTCGTGGACATTAGTGCCGTAATCACTTCGCTGTTTTGTTAGAATCGCGAAAATGACGAGGGTGAGGATTGAGGTGAACCGTTCGCACATTGCGGCGTTGTATTTAAAGTCCACATGTGAGGCGACAATGCCGCAACACCTCATCGAGACGAAACTCGTAGAACAGAGGTCCCTGATCGTCGTTCTCACGTCCCATCATCGCTCGTCTCCGACACCAAATGTCGTCAGAAGACCGAATCACTGTTCGCAAAAATCTTCAAATCACTTCTGCAACAAAATCGGCACTTAGCGACAATTCGGCCCCACGCCCAAGATGGTCGCTAACGGAGTAAAGCGGACAAAGGCCGATTTTTGCCCGCCCCGGCAATGACGTGAATGACCCAAAGCGGACTTCCCGCGGTGCCGCGCCGGATTTTGGAAGCAAGGCGACATCGTCTATTGTTGAGGCTTTCGCAAACCCTATCCAGGCGCGGTGCCGCGAGCCCGTCGCGGGAGCCGATCATGTTGAAAGCGACCGATGAGGAAATCGAGGAAGTCCGGGAATACTTTGAATGGCAGGCACCCGACCTCGAAGTGACCTTCATGCAGAAGGTCTACTCGGAGGCCGTCGTGAATACCCGCCACGACGTGTGGGACATTCACACCAACAAGGATCGCTGGTGGGTCATCACGGGCGGCACAAACCTTTACTCTCAGGAGCAGTTCCCAAATATGGACCTTGCTCTGACCTTCCATATCGGCCTGATCCTCCGCATCCCGCGCACGGAAGAACAACAGGAAGACGATCTACGCATTCTCCCGTTCGGTCCCGTCTTTCAGAAGATGGAAGAAGCTGGAATCGCCGTGACACAGGCGCAGAACCTAGCCGACTATCAGGCAGTCGGCGTCCGCTGCCGCGAGGCGCTGCTCGAACTAATCGGCGTCGCGCAGGACGCGGCAACTTGGACCGACACACCGCCGCAGCGTGCAAACTTTCGCGCGTGGATGGAGATCATCTGCAACGATCTTCTGCCGGGCGATACCAACAAAGAGCGTCGCGGGGCCCTCAAGGGTGCGCTTGAGTCCGCATGGACGTTTTCCAACTGGCTGACGCACTCAAAGTCGGCCACCTGGATTGATGCTGACATGGCGCACTCATTGATCCAGCACGCCAGCGGCATGGCGACCTCATTGATCCTTCGCGAGTTACGCGGTGTGCCTGCGGAATGTCCGAACTGCGGCTCGCCGCATCTCGAACCTGAACAGGGCGAAAATACCGCCGCACCCGGCGTACTCTGGGAAAGACCACGCTGCTCCGACTGCGGATGGACCGGCAGGCCCGTCCCAATTCTCGACCACGAGGATGGACAGCCCATCATCACGCGGGAAGGCGAAGAATCCGACGAGCACAGCATCATGACAGTTCCGCTGCGGACGATCCTTAAGCCGGGCGATCCGCCGATTGAGCCGCTCAAGAAAACAGAGACAGGGCCACCGGAGCCGGTCGTCTATTTTGCCTTCGGGTCCAACATGTCGACTGCCCGCCTGCGCAAGCGCATGCCGAGCTGCAAGCCGCTCGGCATTGCTACCTTGCCGGGTCATGCGCTTCGCTTCCATAAGCGCAGCAAGGACGGGTCCGGGAAGTGCAACGCTTTTGCCAGTGGCAACGACAATAGCGTGATCGGAGTCCTGTTCAGCTTCGATCCTGCCGAGCGTGCTAAGCTAGATGAGGCCGAAGGCGTCGGTAGCGGCTTCGAGCACGCGATGGTCACGGTCACCAACGAGAAAGGTCGCAGGCGGAAGGTCCTTACCTATCTCGCCACCCCCGAGTACATCGATGACAGCCTCAAACCCTACGGCTGGTACAAGGACTTTGTCCTTGCCGGTGGCCGGGAACACGGTCTGCCGCCGGAGTATATTGCCGAATACATCCAGTCGGTTGAGGCAATCGCAGATCCCAACAAGACACGGGACAAGAAGCAGCGGGCCACGCTCGAAAGTCTCGGGGGGTGAGTGTCAACAAATGGGTAGTTTGGGACGGTTTTCGGTACTCTAAGAGTATCAACTCGCGTTGAACTAACTGATATTCCCCATAGCCTTCCCGGCGGATCACCGCTGCCATCGGCCTTGACGCTCCTGTAACCGCTGCTTGGCTGTGCGATCGGCATCACGGTCATACTCGTCGTCATCATCTTCCGGCTGTTCAAGCCAGAGCAGGATGAGCGCAAACCCGTTTTTCTGCAGATAGGCTTGCTCGTATATGGCCAGCTGCGAGCGCATCTATCCGGAGAGGCACTGGCGCTCGCGGAACAGCCCGCATCGCCGATCCTTTGAGGCGCTTCCGGAAGTGATCCCGGCGACGATCAATCCGACGCCCGACGCCGAGGACCCGCCCGAGCACCTGTCAAACTTGGAGAACGCCGGTGGCGATCGCTGCCCGGCGCAGCGCGACGGAGGCGTCGATGTCGGCGAAAACCGCCTCCGCGGCGCGGCGGGCGATCCTGGCGTGCGTGCGAGCCAGATGCGCCTGCAGGATCTTGTGATCAACCAGCCGCTGCTCGTCGACGAGTGTCGAGTGACTGCCCTCGCTAACCCGGGCCTTTAGCGTCACCAGGGGTTCGCAGCTAGTAACATATCTTGAAATCTACCGAACTGGCGGTCGCATCCGCGCGGCCGGCACCAGCATGCGTGAGATCCGCACCGAAGTGTTTGAGCGCAATCGGAAGTCGGCGCCGAAGGAACTGGCGAGGAAGAGCGGCCTCGCCGCCATGGCCAGGCAGCACTAATGGCGGCCGCGCGAGATGAAGAACGCGACCAACGCGGCAATCGAGAGGCTCTCCTTCGAGGAAGGCCATCTGAGCAAAGCCTTCGGCATACCGTGCTGATGGGTCCGGACAACGGTCGCGTCAAAGGCGTCGGCACCGCCGCGCTCGGCGAACCGGAGGCAGCGGATTTCCAATTTGCCGCCTCGAATGAGATGATGGGCGCCGTCAGGCACCTGAAGCTAGCGGGGACACCGTGATCGGAAAGACACCTACGAATCCGCAGCAGCCTCTGTCGAAGCTGCTTCTCGAAACTATCGCTGTCGCGCGCAAGCACGGCGGTACGCTCGTCCGCCTGCCGCGCTTTCGCGGCTGCTGGACCTGGCCGGACTGCCCGATGAAGCGGGCGCGCAACCCCGCCTTCGTCGACGTGCCGAAGTGGTGGGTCACCGATAATACCGCGCGGACCCTGCTCAGGCGCGGGATCGCGACGGTGACGCACGTCCGCGGTGAAGGACGTCCGGCCGCCATTCACGTCGGGAGATCTGCATGAACATCGATGCCGCAGCCGTCGCGCTGTCAAAACGGACTGGGCAAGCGCGCTGGTCCGGCGCGGCATCGCGGTAGTGACGCATGTACGCGACCATGGCCGGCCGGCGGCGGTGCAGATCGGGAGAGCGGCCTGATGTCGGCCAAGCCCAGCGCGGACCCTCATTGGGATCCGAGTATCCTAGTCGGTAAGTAAGTAGCTTGGATAAGGCCTTCGAGGTTCGGGACAAGCCTGTTGCAGCCGCCGATGTGCAAATCTTCGCCAACAAGTGCATCGCGATGGGTGTTCGCGAGGCTGCCGTCGTGATGGTGGCGGAGCAACAGCAAGCGCTTGGTGTCGAAACGCTCTCGGCATGGGCCAGCGAGCGAGGCATGAGCCTCACCCTGTTTCACGGCTGGGACAGCATCATCGAGCAGGCCTTGTTCTGGGCTGACGTGCCGAAGCTCGATGGTGCACGACAAGCCGTGACCTTTATTCGCGACCGCTTGCAGGCCGTCGAGGCTTCGCCGGGGGCGGTCGCCCTTTGGGATAAGCTCTCAAGCCATTAGTGGCTTTCCGGATCGATAGAAGCGCCCTTGCAAGCTTCTCCAATTGACGCGAGTTGCCAGTCTGGCACTCCCAGATCGTATCGGTGTGCACGCCCTAGACCGATCGCAGCGTCGGGAACGACAGGACCTTGTTCTGCAGCGCGCCCTTCGGCAGGGAGCACAGCGACTCCACGTCCGCGGCGTTGAGGAAGAGTTCTTCCGCGATCTCGGTCGGCAGCTTGATCCTGCTGTCGATCAGCATCTGGGCGGCCGACGTCAGCACAGTGGGCTTCGACAGCGGGAAAGCGTTGTCGAGTGGCTCGCGCTTGCGGATTCCGCGGGCATTCATCTGCTTCCACATGTACTTGACCTGATCCGCGTTCAGGATGCCCAGCTCCTTGCAGCGGTAGATCATCGCCGCCACCGCCACCCGCCACCGGCCTTTGAGCGATAGGAAGTAGTCGATCGTGGTGTTAGCGATCTCGCGCGCGAACGTGCGACGCGGCATCAGGAAGGCCCCGGCGAACCGGTTGGCTTGGTTCTCAAGTCGGTCGAGGTTGCGGCTGTTCACCTCGATGCCGTTGTGGAGCACGAGGTGTCCCAATTCGTGGGCGAGGTTGAAAAGCTTGCGCGGGTTGCTCTCCTGATCGGAGGCGACGAGCATGTACGGCCGTCCGCCTTGCCACCGGGAGACGGCGTCCATGTCCTCGCACTTCACCGGCTCCTCGACGACGATGATGCCGTTGTATTCGAGCAGCGGCGCCAGATCGGTAATCGGGCCGAAGCCCACGTTCCAGAATTCGCGCAGCTTGTCGGCGATCTCCTCGATGCGCTCGTTCCCCTCGCGCTCATAGTCGAACTCCATTGCAGGCAGGTGCACCGGCGGCAAGTCGACGTATTCCGCCAAGGACTCGGTGATGTAGAACGCCCATTCGAGCCGACGGCCAATGCGGAGCCGGTCGGGACGCTGCATGCGCTTGAGGCTGCGCCACGTCGGCGTCAGGAAGCGCTCGGCGTTGTGCTTGCGGGGCGCCGTAAAGAAGGCCGGCGGTTGGTGGGTGACGGCGATGATCTTGCGAAACACGTCGCCGCGCGGCGAGAATGCGCCGGTTTCGTAAGTGCCGACCGATTGACGGCTCACGCCGATCGCGTCGGCGAACTGCTCGTCGGTCATGCCGACGGACTCGCGCGCCTCCCGAATCCTTTCGGGAATGATCTTCGTCTCCATCTTGGTACGCCTTTAACGCTTGGTGTCGTCGTTCTTCTTCTTCGTCTCGATGAGCGCGACGACGTTGTCGCGGAGCTTCATCTTGGACTTCGGGTCGACCTTGGCCGGTCGCGTCGCGTCGTCTGATTTCTTCATCACGGTGACGGCCATCAGGTTGATGCGGGCGAGCCACTCGTCGGTGTTGGCCGACGGTGCCTGCCAGAGCGCGTGCGACAACCGGCCATCCGGCGCCGCGCGGTAGGTAAGCCACGTGTAGAGCTTCGGCGGGGAGAGGCGGATGATGCGCTCCTCCTCGGTCTCGAACAGGTTTGGCATGTTGGAGGCGCGGGCGTCCTGCCGGTTCGGCGTGTCCTCCGGAAACTTCATCGGATCCTCGGTGCGCACGATGTGGCCGTGGCAGTCGCCGCTGAAGATGTCGAGCCAGTGCCACGTGCCGCGCGGCATCGGGGTCAGCGCACACTTGAAGGAAAGGTCGCCGGCTTTGCACATCTCGGCGAAACGTTGGAGGATTCCGGCCCGGCGGATCAGGCCCCGGTAGTCGTCGCCGACCTCGGTCGAAAACATCGGGGTGCCCTTGATCACGTCGTCGCCGGCGGCGACGCCTTCGCGCAGCGCCCGGAGGGTGTTGGCGTAAGTCTCATAGGGGTACGCACTCTCAAGACGCTGCTGGAAGGACTTGGTCTTTGGCATAGCGGGTTTTCCTCTGCCTTGACTCGTGCCAAGTGTATCGCCCTTTTTCAAGTCCTGTGTCAAGTTTCATACCCCTTTTGCCGTCAGCCTGTGGATAGAAGGGGTCGAATTCCTAAACTAATGCGAGATCAAGTGCTTGGAAAACGTCCTAGCCGGCCGACATCAGTTCCGGCATCAGCGCGTCGATCGGAACGTCGGGCGCCGAATAACGGAGCGGTGGACAAGCCGGTAGACCGATGGCCCACTCAGGGGGTCGCCCGCAGAGGGGTTCGCATGCCGATCGCCAATCCGCCGCCGCCCGACCTCCAATGGTCGTTCGAGCTTCCGGACCGGCTGAAAATCGCGATCGCGGACGCGATCGTCCTCCACAGCCGACTCGAAAGCCTGTGCATCGAATGCATCTGGGAGATCGAGAAGACTGACCTGGAACGCAAGAAGGAGATCGCCAAAAACTGGGGCAGCGAGAATTTCAAGCTACTGAAGAAGGCGGTAGCTCAGTTGCCCGGAGCCGAGACAGACCGGATCTGGCCGACGATGAAGGCGCTCGGCAAGGAGCGCAACCTGATCGGCCACGGCGTCTGGATGTGGACAAGCGAACAGAGGCCGCTGGTCGTCTGGCATGCTAAATTCCTGGAGGACCCTGATTGGGTCGGTGCCGAGTGGTTCGACTGGACTCGCTTCGAGCACTTCGACAAACGGGTGACGGTGCTGGTGAACACGTTCGCTCAGTTCAAGCTGCTGCTGGTGAAGGCCGTCGACGCGCAACCGCCGGCGCCCGTAAGTGACCGGACATGATCGCCCGCAGTCTCTGCATCGCTGCCGTCCTGCTCGCCGCCGGCGGCACCGGCTTCGCCGAGAACGTGAAGGTGTTCGGCGTCACGATGAGTCCGATGATGGGCGGCGGTTTCAAGCCGGCCGGCACGACGCTCATCTGCACCTCGCTCGACGAGGGCCGCTGCTACGACGGCAATATCTGGCACGATCTCTTCCCGCCTGGGCCCCGACGCTACGCGACGGACGCTCCGGACAAGGTGGTATGCATGGCGATCGCGAACGGCGACTGTTGGACGACCGCCCGAAAGTGGTATCGCCTGCCGCGCGGGCAGTTGATGGGCATCAACGCAGGAGTGATGTCGCCGACGCCTGGTGCGTTCGTCACGGCGCCGCTTCGATGACCCGTGCGTAGCGGCTTCGGCGGTGCCCCAGGACGGGCATCTTCGGCACGGGCGTGAAAACGACTGCCCCTACCGACGATCGGCCCAGGCGAGTCAGAATCCGGCCTTGGATGCGATGAACGCCTGCACGTCACGGCAGCGACCGACGCTTCCGCAGCGACATGTCCCATTGCTTTGTTGACGACGCCTTGCGCGGCTTGGACGAATTTGTCGTCCTTGTACCCACGCTGTACCCAAGCCGATTTTGGTGCTATCTGACGTCTTTGCGTCTTCTACCATAAGCCCTTGGTGGATAAGGGTTTAAGGTTGGTAGCGGGGGAGGGATTTGAACCCCCGACCTCCGGATTATGATTCCGCTGCTCTAACCAACTGAGCTACCCCGCCATTCCGAAACGCTATCTGCCGGAATGGCCGCGATATAGGAAGGGCCAAGAAAGCCTGTCAAGCAATCAGGCCGGAAAGCCGTTCCAGAACCGTCACTTCGGCTGGATATTCGGGTTGCCGCCCGGACTGCCCGGCGGCGGGATGACCTGCATCGAGCCGCCCGGCGGGGTCGGCGCCTTGATCGCGGGATCGACCTGCGACGGCGGGCATATGACGCCGCCGGAGCTGGCGAGCCGGTCGCTCAAATTGCGGCCGTCCGCTTTTTTGGTGTCGATTTCGCCGCCCTGCCCGATGGTCGCGCGATCCGAGCCGCAAGCATTGGGATCGAGCTGCTCGGTCTTGGACGCGACCGGTGGTTCGGCCTTGGGCGGCGCTTGCGCGGCAGCCAGCGCCGGCGTCAAAACCGCAGCCACGAACGCCGCCAAACTCAGAATGCGGATATTCATCGCAAGCTCCCTGCCCCGCGCATCTGCGGAGCAAGATATTAACGTGTGAGCGGGAGCAGGAGTTCCGCTTACGTTTTGCGCTCGAAACGGATCAGCGAAAAATGCCCCAGCGGCGGCATCGGCCGGCGTTCGATCACGCGCACGCCGCCATGGCGCGCGGCCCAGGCGGCCAGCCGATCGAAGCGGAATTCCGGCCGCCAGCCGAGCCGGCGCGCCAGCGGCGCGAAGCCTTGCTCGAACCAAGCGCGCGGGCCGCTCTCGGCGCCAATATGGTTGACCAACACGATCTCGCCACCCGGCCTGGTGACGCGCGCAAATTCGTCGAGCGTGGTCTCCGGATCGGGCACCGCGGTGATGACATATTGCGCCACCACCACGTCGAACGATCGATCCGCCAGCGCCAGCCGCGTGGCATCCATAACCGCCAAAGCTTCCACGTTGCTCAGCCCATGTTCTGCGATGCGCGCCTGCGCCTTGCGCAGCATTGGTTCCGATAAATCAACACCAACAAGTCGGTTCGAGCGCGCATAATCGGGCAGCGAGATGCCGGTACCGACGCCGACTTCCAAAATGCGGCCGCCAATACGCTCGGCCGCCGCGATCGCGGCACGCCGACCGCGCTCGAACACCGCGCCAAACACCAGATCGTAAACCGGCGCCCAGCGCGCATAGGCGCGCTCAACGTTTGCTTTGTCGAAGTCGGCCCCCATGCGCGGATTTAGGTGGGCGCGGCGATCGCGGCCTTGTGCTGGACGCCGGGGCGCGCGCTAACGGCTGCCGCCACCGCACTCTTGATGAAGCCGCCGCCGAGCACGCGCGCCTGGCCCTCCCCCGCGTCATAGAAAACGCAGGCCTGGCCGGGCGAAACGCCGTCCTCGCCATCCACCAATTCAACCTCGTAGCCGCCATTGGCGGGCCGCAGCCAGCCGGCTTGCGGCGGCCGGGTCGAGCGCACCTTCACGAACACCTCGCGCCGCTCGTCGGCGAGCGCCTCGCCGATTGAGCCCTCGCCGATCCAGTTGACGTCACGCAACACGATGCGGCTGGTGCGCAGCGCATCGCGGGGCCCGACCACGACGCGGCGGCGATCGGCATCGAGGCGCACCACATAAAGCGGCGCGCTGGCCGCGACGCCAAGGCCACGGCGCTGACCGATGGTGAAATGGATGATGCCGGAATGCGCGCCCAGCACACGGCCGTCGAGATCGACGATCTCGCCAGCTTCGGCAGCGCCCGGCTTGAGCCGCTCGATCACGTCGGCGTAGTGGCCGGTCGGCACGAAGCAGATGTCCTGGCTGTCGTGCTTGTCGGCAATCGCCAGTCCGAATTTGCGCGCCAGCTCACGCGTCTCGGACTTGGCGCGGTCGCCGAGCGGGAAGCGCATGATGTCGAGTTGCTCGCGCGTGGTGCCGAACAGGAAATAGCTCTGGTCGCGCTCTTCCTCGCGCGCCCGATAAAGCCCGCGGCCGCCGCTGGCCAAGGCCCGCGACGCGACGTAATGGCCCGTGGCCAGAACCCGCGCACCAAGTTCGCGCGCTGTGATCAGCAGATCGTGAAACTTGATCGACATATTGCATTCGACGCAGGGCACCGGCGTCTCGCCTGCGATATAGCTCTCGGCGAAGCGGTCGATCACCGCTTCCTTGAAGCGGCTCTCATAGTCGAGCACGTAATGCGGGATGCCGATGCGCTCGGCCACCGCACGGGCGTCGTAAATGTCCTGTCCGGCGCAGCAGGCGCCCTTGCGATGGGTAGCGGCGCCATGGTCGTAAAGCTGCAGCGTGACGCCGACCACGTCATAGCCTTCGGCCTTGAGCAGGGCCGCGGTAACCGAAGAATCGACGCCGCCGGACATGGCGACGACGACACGGGTGGTCTGTGGGCTGCTGTCGAGATCGAGGCTGTTGGGCATGGCGCTTCTTACTATAGGTGGCGATGCGTGGCGCGCAATTCAGGCCAACCGGCAAATATTGCCGCTTCGCCAGCAGGCAATGCCGGGGTAGCGCCGGCACATCCCGGTTGAACATCCAACAAGTGATTGATTTCAAGCGTATTTACGGATTTTCGGCGATGGCCTGACGATTGCAGACCAAAGGACGGATATATGGAGAATTGCCGTGCCGTCTGTTGCGTCCGAAGCCCCCACACCGCCCTTCAAGCCTTCGCTGCCGAGCCCGGCCAGGCCGGCACAAAGTTCCGAAGGCGGGCAACCCTCGCCGTTCGACGCCTTGCTCGATGCGGGCACTGAGGCCGCTGCGCAGTCCGCACCGCCTCCGCTGCCCACGACCGCACAGACCGCACCGGCGGATTCGTCGCAGCCCCCAGCCAAAAGTCCGGACAAGAGCCAGACCAAGGACGGCGACGCGGCGAAGACTGCCAACGCGGACACCACGGCCAACACCGCCGATGCAGCCAATTCGGACCCGACGGCAACCGGCGGCAAGGCCGTCAGCAGCATCAAGGCGAAAACCGACGCCAATATCTGCGAACAGACAGGCGACGACACCAAGTTGACGGGCGACAAAACGGCGGGCGACGGCAAACCAGCCGACAGCCTGAAGCCGGCCGTTCACACGGCGTTGCTGGCGAACAACGCCGCGCAAGCGGTCGTCCCCGCTGCCGCGCTCGTTGCCGCGCCCGCGGCCGTTACGGTCCCGCAAGCGATTTCCGCCACGCCTCTACAAGGCGCGGCGGCGGTGACGGAAAACTCCAAGGGCAAACCGGCCATCAATTCGGACGTGTCCACCAAAACGATTTCCGCGCTGAAGGGCGACGGCAAGCCCCAGCCGGCAACCGACGATGCCGACAAGTTGGCCACCACACCCACGCACGCCGAGGCCCCGGCCAACGACCATCACGCCGCAACCGCGGAAGTGCCGCCCGCAATCACCGCCGATGCCCAGCTCGCCTCGGCGAAAACCTTTGCCGACGCCGTGCAGCAGGCAACCCTCACCGCGCCGTCACAAAACGTTACGCAAACCGCCGCCAATCCGACCGCCCCCGCTCCGCCTGCGACGCAGGCCTTGGCGGTCCCGCTCGCCGGTGTCGCCATCGAAATCGCCGGCAAGGCGCTCGAAGGCAAGAACCGCTTCGAAATCAGGCTCGATCCGCCCGAGCTCGGCCGCATCGAGGTTCGTCTCGACGTCGACCGCGACGGCAATGCGGTGACCCGGCTGATCGCGGACCGCTCCGATACCCTCGATCTGTTGCGGCGCGACGCCAATAGCCTCCAGCAAGCCTTGCAGGACGCTGGCCTCAAGACCTCCGACAACGGCCTGCAATTCTCGCTGCGCGACCAGACCATGGGCCGCGACCAAAGCAACACCCCGATGCCAGCCGCCGCGCAAATCGTCGTCAAAGACGATGCGCTTCCCGCCGACATCAGCCCGCGCAATTATCCCCGCCTCGCCGGTCTCGGCGGTGGCATCGACATCAGAGTCTGAGGAACGATCATGACCACAATCCTTCCCAACCCCACCACGACGACCACCATCCCGCCTATCACGACGACAACGAACCCGGCCGCCGCCACTGCGGCCGCGACAGCGGCGAACAACACCGAGATCGCCAGCAATTTCACGACGTTTTTGCAGTTATTGACGACGCAATTACAAAATCAAGATCCGCTCAGTCCGATGGATACCAATCAATTTACCCAGCAACTCGTCGAGTTCGCGGGTGTCGAGCAGCAGATGCAGACCAACAGCACACTGAGCACGCTGGTGTCGCTGCAGCAGAGCGCGCAAACCACGCAGGCGCTCTCACTGGTCGGCGCCAACGTGGTGGTGAACGGCACCACCGCGCAATTGGCCAACAGCCAGGCGACCTGGATGCTCAATTCCACTCAGCCCGCGACCGCCGCCATCACGATCACCGCACCCAACGGCCAGACCGCCTTCAGCGCCACCGGCGCGATCAACTCCGGTGCCCAGCCCTTCACATGGAATGGTGTCGGCAATGACGGCACCACGTGGCCGGCCGGCAATTACACCCTTACCGCCACCGCGGTTTCGGCCAGCGGCCAGACCGTTCCGATCACCACCCAGGTCGAGGGCAAGGTCAATTCGGTCGACCTCACCCAGACACCACCGGTTCTCGTCATCGGCGGCCAGAACTACACGATCAACGATATTCAGCAGATCATCGCGCCGACCCAATAGCCGACTCTTACGGCCGCTGGCGGGCCAAAGCGCTCTGCCCGGGTCTTTGGCGGACCTTTATCGAAGCGTTCTACGGCTATTTTGGCCGCGAATGGGCACCGGGATAGCCTGGCGGGATAGGGAACTCCCGCCTCATCCGTAACCAAAAGGTTAGCAAAAACGGGGCAAACTTTTCCCGTACTGCGACCTTAAGCTTAGGCAAATTTTAAGCCGCGGACTGTAGCTTCCGCCCAGTAACTGTCAGTCAAGTAGAGTCCTGTGAGTACACAAATGACCGAACCCCACCGCCCGAGGGTCAAATACGTCATCGGGCCCGATGGCAGTCCCCTTACGATCGCGGATCTGCCACCGCCGTCAACGAAACGTTGGGTCATCCGCCGCAAGGCTGAGGTGGTCGCTGCGGTACGTGGCGGCCTGTTGTCGCTGGAAGAAGCCTGCGCGCGCTATACGCTCACGGTCGAGGAATTCCTCTCCTGGCAGTACTCCATCGACCAGCACGGCCTTGCCGGCCTGCGCACCACCCGCATTCAGCAATACCGCCAGTAGTTCTTGAGAGCGGTCTAAATTCGGCCCAGCGCCGGCGGTCATCGCCGGCGTTTTCGTTTGCGCGTGCGCTTGAGAAGATTCTCCTTGCCGCCCCGTGAATTGCGCCGGTTTTCTGTTTGCCGGAATTAACCGGACGCTAACCATAAACTGGGCAAATCTTGCCGGGTAACGGCGCACGATCAAGCGCCTCAAGATTGGGACGGAACCCGGTGCAAGCTTTCTTCCAATTCGTGAAATCGCTCGGTGCTGCGCGTATGGCGGCCATGGCCGCGGTGACGCTGGCGCTGATTGGCTTCTTCTCGTTCCTGATGATCCGCATGACGGCGCCGCAAATGGTGCCGTTGTTCACCGATCTCTCAGCCGAGGACTCCGGCTCGATCATCAAGGATCTCGAGCGCCAAGGCATCGCCTACCAGATCAAGAACGACGGCGCGATCGTGATGGTGGCCAAGGATAATGTCGCGCGGCTGCGCATGAAGCTCGCCGAGAACGGCCTGCCCAAAGGCGGCGGCGTCGGCTACGAGATTTTCGACAAATCGGACGCGCTCGGCTCCACCACCTTCGTCCAGAACATCAATCATCTGCGCGCGCTCGAAGGCGAGCTCGCCCGCACCATCCGCGGCATCGACCGAGTGCAGTCGGCACGCGTGCATCTGGTGCTGCCCGACCGGCCGTTGTTCTCCCGCGACAAAATCGACGCGACGGCCTCGATCGTGCTCAAAGTGCGGGGTACGCTGGAGCCGCAGCAGGTGCGCGCCATCCGCCATCTGGTGGCGACCGCGGTCAACGGACTAAAGCCCGAGCGCGTTTCGGTGATCGACGAGACCGGCAAGCTGCTCGCCGACGGCGCCGCGGCTGACAATCCGCTTGAGGGCGTCGGCGCCGACGACCGCAAGGCGGCTTATGAAAAGCGCCTGCGCAGCCAGGTCGAAGCGATCGTCTCCTCGGTGGTCGGGTCCGGCCGCGCGCAAGTCGAGATCACCGCCGATTTCGACCTCAACCGCATCACCCAGACTTCCGACAAGTTCGATCCCGACGGCCGCGTGGTGCGCTCGAGCCAAACCCGCGAAGAGAGCTCCGCCACCGCCGGTGACGCCAAGGGCCCGGTTTCGGTCGGCAATGAATTGCCCGGCGCCGGCAAGCCGACCGAAGGTAGCACCGGCAGCGGCGACCAGAACCACAAGACCGAGGAAATCGTAAACTACGAAATCTCGCGCATTACAAAGACCGAGGTGACCGAAGCCGGCCGGGTCAACCGCGTATCCGCGGCCGTGCTGGTCGACGGCACCTACAGCAAGAACGACAAAGGCGAGGTCGCCTATCAGCCGCGCTCGAAGGAAGAAATCGACCACATCGCAGCGCTGGTGCGCTCAGCCATCGGCTTCGATGCCAAGCGCGGCGACCAGGTCGAAGTGGTCAACCTGCGCTTTGCCGAAACGCCAGCGATGCCGATCGCCGAGCCGGCCGGCTGGATGAGCTACCTGCAATTCACCAAAGACGACATCATGCGTTTCGCCGAGCAGGGCGTGATGGTGGTGCTGGGCGTGATCGTCCTGCTGCTGGTCGTGCGCCCACTGGTGCGCCGGATCGTGACGCCGGAGGGCACCGTGGCCGGCGGTGCGGCGATCGCAAGTGCGGCAGGCGCGGCCGGAGTTGCCAGCGCCATTGCGGCCCCGCGCGCCACCGCCAGTGCCCCACCCAACCTCGCCGTCACCACCAACTCCAGCCATGCCGTCGTCACCGCGGCAGCCGCGGCAGCCTCTCTGGTCGCCGCCGAAGAAGCGGCCGTGATTTCCAGCCACACCGCCTCGATGATCGACGTCGCCAAGGTGCAGGGACAAGTGCACGCCCAATCGGTGCAGAAAGTCGGCGAGCTTGCCGGAGAGAACCCGCCTGAGGCGGTTTCCATCATCCGCACCTGGCTCCATGAGGAAGCCGCTTAAGCCATGCCCTCCGCTTACGCACAAGAAAAGCCCGAGATTCAGACCCGCGCCGACATCACCGGCTTGATGGCCGATCTTGCCAGCCGTCCGCAGGTCAACAAGGGACGACGCAAGCTTAAAGGGCCGGAAAAGGCAGCCGTACTTATGCTCGCGCTCGGCGAGCAATACGGCGGCAAGATTTTCAGCCTGCTCGACGACGACGAGCTGCGTGAAATTTCCACCGTGATATCTTCGCTCGGAGCGGTCGACGCCGAGATGGTCGAAGAACTTCTGCTGGAATTCGTGTCGCGCATGTCGGCCTCGGGCGCCTTGCTCGGCAGCTACGACGTCGCGGAACGTTTGCTGAAGCAATACCTGCCGCAGGAGCGGGTCGGCGGCATCATGGACGACATCCGCGGCCCGGCCGGCCGCAACATGTGGGAAAAGCTCGCCCACGTTCATGAAGAGGTGCTGGCGAACTACCTCAAAAATGAATACCCGCAGACCGTGGCGGTGGTGCTATCCAAGCTGCGCGCCGAAAACGCCGCGCGCGTGCTCTCGATCCTGCCCGAGGATTTCGCCCTCGACGTCGTTGGTCGCATGCTGAAGATGGAAGCAATCCAGAAGGACGTGATCGAGGGCGTCGAGGAGACACTGCGCACCGAATTCATGTCAAGCCTGTCGCAGACCCGCCGCCGCGACTCCCATGAGGCGATGGCCGAGATCTTCAACAATTTCGACCGCACCACTGAAACGCGCTTTATGACGGCGCTTGAAGAAGAAAATGGCGACGCCGCCGAGCGCATCAAGGCGCTGATGTTCACCTTCGACGATCTGATCAAACTCGATTCGGGATCGGCGCAGACGCTGATGCGCAAATTCGAAAAGGACAAACTGGCGATCGCGCTCAAGGGCGCCTCCGAAACCGTGCGCCAGTTCTTCTTCAGCAACATGTCGACGCGCGGCGCCAAAATGCTGGTCGACGACATGCAGGCGCTCGGTCCGGTGCGGCTGCGTGACGTCGACGAGGCGCAGACACTGCTGGTCAATATCGCCAAGGATCTGGCCGCCAAGGGCGAAATCCTGATTACCAAGAGCCGCGGCGACGACGAACTGGTGTACTGATGAAAGCGAACGCCAAATATCTGTTCGATGAAGATTTCTCCTCCGGCGGCAAGCCGACCATCACGCTGGTCGAGGCCGACCGCCGGCGCGCCGACGCCGAATCTGTGGCCTATCGCCAGGGCTTTACCGCCGGCGAGCAACAGGCGCAGGCCGACGCAGCCGAGCGCACCGCCGCGGCACTGGGACTGATCGCCGAGGGCATGGAACGGCTGGAGCGCTCGCTCGCCGGCATCACGGCAAAGCTGGAAACCGAAGCTGTGCACGTGGCGGTCGCAGTCGCCGGCAAGCTCGCGCCCGAGCTGATCGCGCGCGAACCGTTCACTGAAATTTCCGCGCTTGCCACCGAAACCTTCAATCATCTGGTGAAGGCGCCGCATGTGGTCGTGCATATTGGCGCCGACATCTACGAGAGCGCCAAGACCAAGCTCAAAGAAATCGCCAATGCGCGCGGTTTCGAGGGCCGGCTGGTGGTGCTCAGCGAAGCAGCCATGGCGCCCGGCGACTGCCGGATCGAATGGGCCGATGGCGGCGTTGTCCGCGACCGCGCTGCTACCCTTGCCGTCATCGATAACGTGGTCGGCCGCTACGTCGCGGCCCGCACCAGCGCCATCCATTAAGAATTCTGGAGACCCAGGCGATGAGTGACACCGACAGCAAAGTCCCGCTTCCCGATCTGGAAGCCGGCAGCCAGATGCAGGCCGTCGAGGACGCAGGGACGCTCGCCCCGAGCGACAACGATACGGTCAACCGCGGCGCCTCGGACCTGGAAGCGCTGTTTGACGTGCCGGTGCAGGTATCGGCCGTTCTCGGCCGCGCCCGCATGCCGGTCGGCGACCTGCTCAAGCTGGGGCCCGGCGCCGTACTCGAACTCGACCGAAAGGTCGGTGAAGCCATCGATATCTATGTCAACAACCGCCTGGTCGCGCGCGGCGAGGTGGTGCTGGTCGAAGACAAACTGGGCGTGACCATGACCGAAATCATCAAGGCCGACCAGAACTAGCGCATGATCCAAGATCACGCGCGTGAACGTTAAAGGGATAATGCCATGCGACTCCTGATCGTCGGCACACTCGGAGGCCAACTCACCATTGCGAGCAAGATCGCAATGGACAAGGGCGCATCCGTCACCCACGCCGACAGCAACGAGCAGGCGCTTGCCGTGCTGCGCTCCGGCCGCGGCGCCGATCTGCTGCTGGTCGACGTGAGCCTCGACATTCGCGACCTGGTCAACCGGCTCGACGCCGAGCGTATCCATGTGCCGATCGTGGCCTGCGGCATCACCAACGACGCGCGCGCCGCGGTCAACGCCATCCATGCCGGCGCCAAAGAATACATCCCGCTGCCGCCCGATCCAGATCTGATCGCGGCGGTGCTCGCCGCCGTCACCGACGACCGGCGCGATATGATCTACCGCGATGACGCGATGGCCGGTGTCGTCAAGCTCGCCCAGCAGATCGCGGGCTCCGATGCTTCAGTCTTGATCACCGGCGAAAGCGGCACCGGCAAGGAAGTGCTAGCGCGTTACGTCCATGCCCGCTCGCAGCGCGCAAAGAAGCCGTTCATCACCGTCAATTGCGCGGCGATCCCGGAGAATCTGCTCGAATCCGAGCTGTTCGGCCACGAGAAGGGCGCCTTTACCGGCGCGCTCGGCCGCCGCATTGGCAAGTTCGAGGAAGCCAATGGCGGCACGCTGCTGCTCGACGAAATTTCCGAGATGGACGTGCGCCTGCAGGCCAAGTTGCTGCGCGCGATCCAGGAACGGGTGATCGACCGTGTCGGTGGCGGCCGCCCGGTGCCGGTTGATATCCGTATCATCGCCACCTCGAACCGCAACCTCACCGACGCCGTGCGCGAAGGTAAATTCCGCGAGGATCTTTGGTTCCGCCTCAACGTTGTGAATCTGAAAATCCCGCCGCTGCGTGAGCGCCCGTCTGATATTTCCGAGTTGGCGCAATATTTCGCCAAGAAATATTCCGAGGCCAACGGCCTGCCGGCACGGCCGCTGTCGGCGGATGCGCGCCGCATGCTTGCCGTCCATCGCTGGCCGGGCAATGTGCGCGAACTGGAGAACACGCTGCACCGCGCCGTGCTGCTCTCGAGCGGACCGGAAATCGGCGTTGACGGCATTCTGTCACCCGATGGCGGGCGGCTCGATCAGGCGCGCGGCGCCGGTGTCGCGGGGCTGGCGGCGATGGCCGCCGAGCAGGTCACGCGCAATCTGGTCGGCCGCACTGTGGCCGAAGTCGAGCGCGATCTGATCCTGGAGACGCTCAAGCACTGCCTCGGCAACCGCACCCATGCGGCCAATATCCTCGGCATCTCAATCCGTACGCTGCGCAACAAGCTCAACGAATATGCCCATGACGGCGTGCCGGTGCCGCCGCCCGGCGGCGGCGAGCTCAAGGGCGCGGCGTAGCAACCCGTCAATCGTCCTAAAAACAGAAAGCCCAGCTCAACGGCCGGGCTTTTTAATTGGAACAAAACATTGCTGCTAGGGGGTGGACATGCCCCCGGCTTCGCCGGGGCGGCTTTGTTTCCGGTCGCGTTTGGTGTCGAGTTCGACCGCCTTGGCCATCAGTTCGTGACTGATGGCTTCAAGCTTCTCGATCAGGCTGCGCCCTTCGCGAGCCAGATTTGTGCAGCGCTCGGCGGCCTCGACCAGATAGTCCTCAGTCTTCAGCATGATATCTCCGTGGTGATTTGCCCGGGATATGCATACAAATGCACGTGCGTTCAAGGTTGAATTGCGCATGGCGCCATGCACAACGCGAATGGTCGTGATAATCGTTGGGACCCCAACTACTTAGACAATCCACAAAGATGCCCACACTGTATAAAATCTGCCCCGGCTCCCTTTGGCGCGAGGCCGAACGCATTGGAGTCTTCCGCGGCTCGGAGGTCGATCTGCGCGACGGCTTCATCCATTTCTCCACCACCGGACAAGTCACTGACACCGCCGCCAAATATTTCGCCGGCCAGAACGATCTCGTTTTGGTGCGCGTTGATGCCGAGAGACTCGGGCCAGCGGTGAAATGGGAGCCCTCGCGCGGCGGCGCGCTGTTTCCACATCTCTACGGCGATCTCGACCCGAAAGACGCGACGCGTGTCGACCCTTTGCCGCTCGACGCCGGCGGAACGCACGCGTTTCCGCCACTGGATGATTGAACGGTCCGCCGGCGATCCGGCGGCAATTGTCGCCAAGCCAACAAAGCCCTAAAGTTCTTAGCTTGAGAACGGTGCGGCAGTCGCGCCGGCTTTGCGGGGACATTTCATGCGCCATCTATTCGCCATTGGCGCAGCTGCCTTGTTGTGGAGCACTGCTGCTTTCGCCGCCGATCCGGTTGGCCGTTATTCACTCGAAGGCGCCAATCCGGGCGGCGGTAGCCATTCCTGCGGCACCGTGACGGTCGAAAAAACCGGCCAGACCTATCGCGTGATCTGGGTCGTCGCCGGCCTCGTTATGCCGGGACCGAGATTGGCGACAAGGATTTCTTGGCGGTTTCCTATAAGGCCGGCAACGACACAGGCCTCGCGCTCTATGGCGCGAACGGTAGCAATTGGTCGGGTGTCTGGACCTTTGCCAATGGCCGCCAGATCGGTACCGAAGTCTGTAACCGCGAATAACGAACCGCTCGAGACCCGATGGACCTTGACGCCAACCGCAAGCTGATCGCCACCGCGCTCAGGCGCATCCCGGGCGGCGACAGTGCGGCGCTGCAAACCCTCTATCGCCTGACCTCGGCGAAGCTTTTTGGCGTTGCCTTACGTATCTTAGGCGAACACGGCGAGGCCGAGGACGTTTTGCAAGAGGTTTTTGTGACGGTCTGGCGGAAATCCGCCGATTTCGACCCCGCCCGGGCAAGCCCGATGACCTGGCTGATCGCGATTGCGCGCAACCGCGCTATCGACCGCCTGCGCGCCTCGCGCCAAAGCCGGCGCATGGAGCCGATCGACCAGGCGGCCGTAGTGGCCGATAGCGCAATTGCTGCCGATAATGCGCTCGAAAGCGCTCAGGATCACGCGCGGCTGCATGGCTGTCTCGACGGCCTGGAAGCCCGTGAACGCAACGCGTTGCGCGGGGCGTTCTTCGACGGCAATACCTATGAGGACCTAGCGGCGCGCATGAGCGTGCCGCTTGGCACAATGAAAAGCTGGATCCGGCGGGCGATGATCAAACTCAAGAGCTGCCTTGAACAATGAGCGACACCAGCGACCATAGCGGCAAACCCTTTGAAGATTTGCCCGAGGACGAACTGCTCGCCGCCGAATACGCCCTCGGCGTGCTGACTGGCACCGATCGCGCCGCGGCCCAAAGGCTGCTGCAGCGCGACCGCAATTTCGCGCGCATGGTCGCCGAATGGGAGCAACGGCTGGCGCCCTGGGCCGGCGAGATCGTGGAGGTTTCGCCGCCGCCGCAGGTGTGGGAGGCCATCGCCGCCGCCCTGCCCGCCGCGGCGCCGCCGAGCGCTGGAATTTGGCAGAGCCTGGCGTTCTGGCGCGGCTTTGCGCTGGCGAGCGCGCTGGCTGCCGCCTGCCTCGGCGGGCTGATTTATCTCGGCGCGGTCAAGGACGCGCCGCCCCTGATCGCCACCATCGAAGGCGGCGGCGCCCGTGTCTTCGTCGCCACCATCGATGCCAGGCGCGGCACCGTCTCCGTGGTGCCGGCCTCCTATAGCGCCGACCCGACGCGTGTGCCCGAGCTGTGGCTGATCCCGGCCGACGGCAAGCCGCGTGCGCTCGGCCTGTTGCGCGCCGACCGCACCGTGACGATCGCGATCCCGCCGGAATTTGCCTCGCAAACCGTGGGCAATGCCACACTCGCGGTATCGCTGGAACCGCCGGGCGGCTCGCCCACCGGAGCACCGACCGGGCCGGTGATCGGCGCCGGCAAGCTCACGAGCCTGTGACCGCCGCCCTGCATCCCTAAGCTGCCGGCCTCCGTAGCTCTCAATGTCTCCGCCAAATCCATGGATTGGGGACGCTCAAACAGAGATAACGGAGTAGACCATGACACCTATCCAAAAATTGGCCCTGGCCGGAGCAGCCGTATTGTCGCTCGGCATGGGAATGACAACTTCCTCGCCGAGCTTCGCCGAAGACACCAAGATGGTCGGCGGCGCGGCGATGTATCCGTCCAAGAACATAGTGCAGAACGCGGTGAACTCGAAAGACCACACCACGCTGGTCGCCGCGGTGAAGGCCGCCGGCCTCGTTGATACCCTGCAGTCGCCCGGCCCCTTCACGGTGTTCGCGCCGACCAATGAAGCCTTCGCCAAGCTCCCGGCGGGCACCGTCGACACGCTGCTCAAGCCCGAGAACCAGAGCAAGCTCACCAGCGTCCTGACCTATCACGTGGTCGCCGGCCGGCTGACCACCAAGGATCTGCGTGACAAGGTCAAGGAAGGCGGCGGCACAGCCGAGCTCAAGACCGTCGAAGGCGCCCCGCTGACCATCACCGAAAAGGACGGCAAGCTTTGGCTCAAGGACACCAAGGGTGACACTGCCATGATCACCATCGGCAACGTCATGCAGTCGAACGGTGTCATCCAGGTGATCAACACCGTGATGTTGCCGGGCTGAGCGTTCCTCTCAACCGGTAACGGGCGCTAATGGCGCCTCAAGGTCCTCTCCCTGTCCCCGGGGAGAGGACTTTTTATTGCACAGTGACGCTCACGCGCACAGTCGCACGGGCCGGCGTTGCATTTCGTCGGCCATTGATTGCGAAGACGAATGAGTCCTCACCCTTGAACCCATCACGGGGTATAGAACACGTTGTGGCCGGAAACCGAGACCGTGCCGTCGTGTGGCTGCGCCGCGATGCCAACCGAAGACACCTCCGTCTTTCCTGACGTCCAGACGAGTTGGAGCCGGCAACGACCCCCGTCTGAGTTGATATAAGCGTTGGTCTCAACGTCCCAGATGAACCGCCAGCGCGGAACCGAACAGGCCGCCTCGGCCGTATCAACAAACCCGCAAAGCAAAAGCCCCAAAAGAAAGACAGTTCGCATCGCCTCGCCCCCCGTTTGTGCCACATCTTTGCGCAACCGGAGGTATTTGTTAACCTCGCGCTAACCATAAAATGGGCAAATATTGCCGGGGTATAGGGGTAATCACCCGTCGCGGCTTGCTACTCCGGCACCGGCATCGGTGCCCGTCATTTGTTTGATGACCTTCGTATTGTCTTTCGAGTCCGGGCCGCCGGGGGCATGGCGGCAATTGGGTTGAATGAGCGACATCACGGCCGCGCCGGCAACAGCTTCCAGCGGCATCAAATTACCAGGCCTCGGCGACATCGGCGCGTTCATGAAACGCGGCGACATCGCGCTCGCCGTCGGCGTGCTCACCATCCTTGTCGTTTTGATTTTGCCGCTGCCGCCGATCCTGCTCGATCTAGCGTTAGCGATCTCGATCATCATCTCGGTGCTGATCCTGATGACGGCGCTGTTCATCCACACGCCGCTCGAATTCTCCTCGTTTCCGACCGTGCTGCTGATCGCCACCATGTTGCGGCTGGCGCTCAACTTGGCCTCGACGCGCCTGATCCTGGCGCATGGTCATGAAGGCACCGACGCCGCCGGTCACGTCATCGAGGCCTTCGGCAATTTCGTGATGAGCGGCAATTTCGTCATCGGCATCATCGTATTCACGATCCTGGTGATCGTGAATTTCGTGGTCATCACCAAGGGCTCTGGCCGCATCGCGGAAGTGGCCGCGCGCTTTCACTTGGACGCGATGCCGGGCAAGCAGATGGCCATCGACGCCGAGCTGTCGACCGGCGCGATCGACGAGAAAGAGGCGCGCCGGCGCCGCCAGAAGCTCGAGGACGAAGGCGGTTTCTTCGGCGCCATGGATGGCGCCTCTAAATTCGTGCGCGGCGACGCCATCGCCGGCCTGCTGGTGGTGTTCATCAACGTCATCGGCGGCATGATTATCGGCATCGCGCAGCAGGGCCTGAGCTTCGCCGACGCGGCGCATTCCTACACAATTCTCACGGTCGGCGACGGGCTAGTCACGCAGATCCCGGCGCTAATCGTTTCGACCTCAGCGGGCTTGCTGGTGTCGAAGGCCGGCGTTGCCGGCGCGGCAGACAAGGCGCTGCTCAAGCAGCTCTCCGGCTACCCGCAGGCGCTCGGCATGTCGGGCGCGGTGATGGTGGTGATGGCGCTATTGCCCGGCATTCCGTTGCTGCCGTTCTTGTTTCTCGGCTGCGGCGCCGGCACGCTCGCCTATGTCATCGACAAACGCACCAAACTTGTGGCCGCGACCCAAGCCCGGAAGACCGCTGCCGCTGCCAAAACCGAAACCGCCGACGAGCCGATTTCCGCGGCGCTCAAGATCGACGACCTCAAGGTCGAGCTCGGCTACGCGCTGCTGCCGCTGGTCAATTCGCCGGACGGCACCGACCGCCTCACTGAGCAGATCAAGGCGCTGCGCCGTTCGCTCGCCGCCGAAATGGGCTTTGTGATGCCGGCCGTCCGCATCCTCGACAACGTGCAGCTCGACGCCAACGCCTACCTTATCAAGATCAAGGAAGTCGAAGCCGGTGACGGCAAGGTCTGGGCCGGCCAATACATGGTCATGGATCCGGCCGGCGGCCAGGTGAAGCTGCCCGGCACCCATACGACCGAGCCCACATTCGGCCTACCGGCGACCTGGATCGACGCCGCGGTCAAGGAAGAAGCCAACATGAAGGGCTACACGGTGGTCGACGCCGCCACCGTGCTGTCCACGCACCTGACCGAATTGCTCAAGAACAACATGGCGGAGCTTTTGTCCTATGGCGAGGTGCAGAAGCTGCTCAAGGAAATGCCGAAGGATCAATCCGAGCTGCTCAAGGACCTAGTGCCGTCGCTGATCACCATTTCCGGCATCCAGCGCGTGTTGCAGATTCTGCTCGGCGAGCGCGTGTCGATCCGCGACCTCGCCACCATTCTGGAAGGCATTGCCGACGGCATCGGCGGCTCGCGCAATCCGCAGACGCTGGCCGAGCATGTGCGGGTCCGGCTGTCGCGCCAGATTTGCGCGCAGCACACCAGCACGACTGGCTATCTGCCGCTGATCGCGCTGTCGGCCAAATGGGAGCAAGCCTTCGCCGAATCTTTGGTCGGCGAGGGCGACAACCGGCAACTGGCCATGCAGCCGTCAAAACTGTCGGAATTCATCACGCTGGTGCGCGAGAAGTTCGAGGCGGCGGCGCGCGAAGGCGAGGCGCCGGTGCTGGTGACCTCGGCCAATATCAGGCCGTTCGTGCGCGGCATCGTCGAGCGCTTCCGCGCTCAGACGCCGGTGATGTCGCAATCGGAAATCCACCCGCGCGCGCGACTCAAGACCATCGCTAGCATTTAACGGCTGTTATTCCGCCGCAGTCGACACCGCCTCGTCGTGCGCATGGCCGTGCGCACGGATGGCGTCGTCGCGGTATTTGCGTTTTAGGGCAGCCTCGCCGCCGGTGGTGGCGTGATAGAGATCGAGCGCGTCGAATTCGTCGGACTTCGGCGGCGCGATAGCCAAATCAGAATAGGTCCAGCGGTCCGGCGCATCGAGCGCCTTCTTCAGCAGCGCCTTGCAGCGTAGATAGACCCGCGCATAGTTGACGGCCTTCACCGCCATGCCGCCCCAATAGCGGGCGTAGAAGACGAGCGGGTTCTCGCGCTTCATGCTGGCACGGCGGTCGCGCCGGTATTTCAGGCGAAACGCGCCGCTCTCCAGCGGATGCACGCCTTCATACAGGATTGTCAGATAGAACCACAGGATAGTCGAGAGCGTGGTGCCCGGCCGGCCGATCGGGCAGGCGCAGGTGCGCCGCAGGATCGTGTAGATGTGCTCCGGCGTGTAGAACGTCTCCCAGGCCGCGCGGTAGGCCTCTTCCCAATCGGCGTCCGACATCTTGCCGTGATGCGCGACGCGTTGATTGAGATTGTATTTGTTCATGTCCGGGTCCATCCAGATGCCTTTGCTGGAGAGGATCTTGTGGTCCTCCGATCCGGGCAACGGCGTCAGGAAGAAGAATTCGAGAATATCGATCGGCAGCTCGCGCTTGATGATCTCGATATCGCGCAGGATCGATTCCTTGGTGTCGGCGGGGAAGCCGAGAATATAGCCAGCATAGGTAATGGCGCCGTGGTTGCACCACATCTGCAGCATTTCACGATACTCGGTAATTTTGTTCTGCCGCTTCTTGGCGGCGATCAGATTGTCCGGGTTGATATTCTCCAGTCCGATGAAGGCACGCCGCACGCCGGCCCTGGTCGCCTTCTCGATGAAGCCCGGGATCTTGTGGCACAGTGTATCGACCTGGATGGTGAAGCCGATATTCATGCCCTCGCCGTGCCGCATCTCGATCAAGCGGTCGAACAGCGGCTCCCAATCCTTGTTGCGGGCGAAATTGTCATCGGTGATGAAGAACCGCTTGATGCCCTCCGCGTAGTTCTCGCGCACGATCTTTTCCAGATCGTCGACGGAGCGGATGCGGCTCTTGCGTCCCTGCACGTTGATGATAGTGCAGAACGAACACTGATAAGGACAGCCGCGGCCGAGATCGATGCTCGAAAGGTTCTCGACGGTTTGCGCTGGACATGCTTGCGCGGCAGAAACGGCGGCGGTTCGCCGACCAGGTTCGGCAACGCGTTCATGTAATTGTAGAGCGGCTTGAGCTTGCCGGTGAAGGCGTCACGCAGCACCTCGTCGAGCCGGCGCTCCTCGGCCTCGCCGGCAAAGAACGAGATGCCCATCTGCTGCGCGGATTTAATGTCGGCCGGCAGTTCCGGCAGCATCGAGATGCAGCCCGAGATGTGAAAGCCGCCGACGCAGACCGGCAGCTTGGCGTCGAGGAAAGGCTTTGCCAGATCGACCGCGCGCGGAAACTGATTGGATTGGACACCAACAAGTCCGATCAGACAGCGGCCGCCTTCACGCTTGATCAAGCGGATGATGTCGCGGGGCTTAACCCGCCGGTTGGTCTCATCATATGTGTGGAGCCGCATTTCGACGCCGGTACCCAGCACCTCGCGCCGCCGCGCGTCTTCCGCGAGCGCATTCAGGCAAGCCAGCGTATTCGATGGGATCGCCGACCGCAGCCATTGGATCGGGTAGCCGTCGTCGTCATAATGCGACGGCTTGATCATCACGAAGTGGAACAGCGCCGGTCCCCCATCGACGGTCGAATTCGCCATTCCTACTCCTGCCCGCAACCGTTTGCCGCCGCCAATTCGGGACAAAATGCTCTATTTGGCTCGATAAGTCGAATTTTACGTCGGTTGCCGCCGGCGATCACCATTAACCGCGATTTTCACCCTGTTTCGAACGAGATGCGGCGAACCACTGGATAAATACGGCCTGGAGCCCCATATAGAGCGTAATGTTTCAAACGTTTCGGCACCGCCGACCCAGCTCGGAGTTGATCGTGGATAAATTCAATTACAACGCACCGGCGGAATTGTTTCCCTCGCGCAATCGCAAGATCGCCAAGAAGGTGAAGTATCGCCGCTTCGAGCGCGCCGCCGACGCCATCCGCTTCGCTGTCGAAGAACTGCCCGAGCCGCTGTTGCTCGGCGCCTTCATCGAAATCGACGAGGAGCGTCTCGGCCATAAAGACATTCGCGCGCTTTACGACAGTGTCGACTATCCGCTGAGCAAGCCGGTCAACTAAGCGTTCTGCTTGCCGCTACGTTTGACGCTCCTTGGCATTTAGCGTACTGACTCTTTGCAGCCAGGTTTTCGGATCTGCCTTGTAACGCTGCCCGATTTTGGGCGCTCACCAAGTCATCCCAAAAAACTCGGATGTCGAAGCGCACGGACGAGCGTTCGTTCGCATCTCACGCAGCAATCGATGCAAGGAGCCCGCAATGGCCACAGGTACAGTCAAGTTTTTCAATACGCAAAAAGGTTTCGGGTTCATCACGCCGAGCGACGGCTCGAAGGACGTGTTCGTGCATATCAGCGCGGTCGAACGCGCCGGCATGAGCACGCTCAACGAAGGCCAGCGCATCTCATATGAGATCGTGACTGAGCGCGGCAAGCAGGCGGCATCCAATCTGCAGAACGCTTAAATCGGATCGAGACGCCCGGCCGCGAACCGGGCGTGCTCATTCCAGCGACGGCCGGAGAGCGCCATGACGCACAAATTTTCAACCGGCCAGGACGTCTATTACGAGCCGACTTACGGTAATGCCGCCTCGCGCGGCAAATACACCATCGTCCGTCCGCTGCCGGTCGAAAACGACAACCGGCTGGCCTACCGGATCAAAAGCATTGCCGAGACCTTCGAGCGCATCGCCGAGGAACACCAGCTGACCCGGCCCGAATAGCCGGCCGCACGCCAAACCAGCCTTTCCCGGCCAAAACACCGCCTTTCACGCCGTTTCAACGTTACGTGATGCGGCCTTTGGAACCCCCCTTCCGTACCTACGTTAGCCCTGTGAAACCTTGAACCTTTCTCAAGGCCGGGCCGACGTAAGGCTATGACCTTGGAGGCTGCCATGAACTGGTCGATGTACACCGCCGATCGCACCACCCACCTCAAGATCGTGGTGGTTGGTCTTGCCGCTGCCCTGCTGATCTCCGTGATCGGTATTGCCGCGCAACAGCTTAATCTCGGCACCGATATCATGACCGCGCAGGCCCCGACTGTGATCAAGGCCGGCGGCCCGGTGATCTTCACCGACCGAGCCGGTGCCACTATCCGCTAGCACCTAATCTTCCCCTCCCCCTTACGCGCCGCATTTGCGGCGCGTTTTTTTGTGACATAGCCGAATCGTGGAAAATCGCGGACAACGGCCGGATATGCAGCGCCATTCCCTGCGCATTGCTTTGATCGCCTTCGCCACCGGCCTGTTGCTGGCGGCGCAGCCGGTTTGCGCGCAAAGCGCGCCGCCCGGCGACCCGGCCGACTATCAGGCCAAGCTGGCGCAATATCAGGAGGCCCGGCAGGCCTATGAGGCGCAGGCCGACGCCTATTGGAACGCAGTGGTCGCGAAACGGCACGTGCGCAATGCCAAGCGCCGCGACCATGTCACGATCCAGCTTGCCGACTACGTGCTCACCCAGCCGCCGGTCTATTCCGGCCCGCCGCGGCCGGTCGATCCCTCGGCTCCGCCCGGCCCGCAACCCGGCGATCGGCCGCCGATACCCGTGATCGCCGATTTTCTCAAAGCCGCCGCCGAGCAATACGGCTTCGTGCCGCAGCGCCCGCAAAGCGAGGGCGATTTCAAGCGCGCCTATGCGCAAGCCGCCTCCGCATCCGGCCTGACGCGCGATCAAATCGTCGGCGTCTATGCCTTCGAGACCGGCGGCAACGGCACCTATGACATGCAGGCCGGCGTATCCGCAACGCGGCCGCGCGCGATCTCGCCGGCCATCGGATATAACCAGTTGCTCAGCACCAATTCGGTTTCGCTCTTGGCCGAGGATGGCGGCCGCCTGCTGGCGGCGCTTCGACAAAAAGCCAAGACGCAGAGCGGCGACGCCAGACTGATCTTGGAGCGCAAGATCGAGGCGCTCAAGCGCATGATCGCGTTCAGCCACAGTGTGCCGGATTCATGGAACGAGCACGACCGGCTGGCGAAAACCACGGCCGGCGGCATGGGCATCCACGCCGCCATCCTCGATATCGATATCGGCCCGCTGTTGCAGGTACAGAAGCTGTTGAATTCGGTCCGTTTCGCGCGTGCCAAGGGCTATACCGCGCCGCTGAGCGCGGCCGAGCTGGAACTGATGAACCTGACCGGTGACGGCAACGGCATCGACATGGTGATGATGCCGCAGGCGTTACGCGACCGCGTACCGACCGCGAATTTCTTCCAGCAATCGGGCTATGAACGCAATCCGGTGGCGCGGCGCACTGTCACGGTCGCCGGGCTTATCGCGGATATGGAAGGCAAAATGGCCCACGCCGCGCAATCGCCCGGCGCCAAGGACCTGGCGGCCGCGTTCTAGCGCTATTTAATGACGATCGACGGCAGCCATAGCGATAGCGCCGGAATATAAGTGACCAGCATCAGCACGACGAACATCACGCCGTAAAACGGCCAGATCGTTCGCATAACCTGCTCGATCGTCACTTTTCCGACCGCGCAGCCGACGAACAAAATCGCGCCGACCGGCGGATGGCACAATCCGATGCCGAGGTTGAGCATCATGATCATGCCGAAATGTACCGGATCGACCCCGAAATTGATCATCACCGGCAACAGAATCGGCGTGCAGATCAGGATCGAAGGCGCCATGTCGACCAGGCAGCCGAGGACCAGCAACATGATGTTGACCAGGAACAAGATGACGTACTTGTTGTCCGAGATGGTCAGGAAGAACGCCGTGATCTTCGCCGGCATCTGCGTCAGCGCCATCACGTAGCCGACGCTCGAGGCGCAGGCGATCAGCGTCATCACCATGGCGACCGTGCGCAGCGTGCGGTGGACCAGTTGCGGCAAGTCGCGCCATTTATAGTCGCGGTAGATGAACATGGTGACGAAGAAGGCCCAGACGCAGGCCACCGCGCCCGCCTCGATCGCGGTGAAGATGCCGCCGAGAATGCCGCCAATGATGATAACGAGCGTGATCAGACCCCACGCGGCTTCGATGGAAACCTTGATCGCGTCGCGCATCGGCATCGCGGTCCCGCGCGGATGGCCATCGCGATAGGCGATCACCAGACACAGCATGACGATCGAGAAGCCGAGCAAAAGGCCCGGGACGACGCCGGCGATGAACAGGCTGATGATAGAGATGCTGCCGCCGGTCGCCAGCGAATAAATGATGGCGTTATGGCTGGGCGGAACGAGCAGCGCCTGCACCGAGCCGGTGATCGTCACGTTGGTGGCGTAGACGCGGGAAAATCCGCTTTTTTCCATTTGCGGGATCATCACGGATCCGATCGCAGAAACGTCGGCGACCGATGAGCCGGATATCCCGCTCAAGAACGTGGTGGCCAGCACATTGACGACCGAAAGCCCGCCGCGTACGCGGGTGAAACCGACCAGCACGTCGGCAAACGCCACCATGCGCCGCGCCATGCCGCCTTCCGCCATGATGGCTCCCGCCAGCACGAAGAAAGGGATGGTCAGCATCGCGACCTTGGAGACGCCGTCGGAGATCTTGAGCATGACCGCCTCAAGCGGGAGCCCGATCCACAGCGCCGCGGCGATGGACGCGAGCCCGAGCGAGTAGGCGATCGGCACACCGATCAGAAAGCAGAAGAACATCGTCACAAGGAGAACGGCGATGTCCATCAGCTGACTTCCTGACCCGGCGCAAGACCTGCTTGCTGGACCGGCGCAGTTGTTGGATCCGCATGCTCGACGAATTTATCGGCGGGCGGCCCGATGGTGATGCGCTCGATGACGAACAGCAGCAGCGCGGCGGCGCCAACCGGGATCGGCAGATAGGTGAGCCCGACCGACAATTCCGGAAATTCGTCGATCGAATTGAGCCAGGTCGCATCGACCAGCCGGGCGCCGTAGATGACCATGAACAGCGCCATCGTACCGACCAGCACCTCAACCAGCAGGTCGCACCAACGCCGCCAGCGCGGCGGCAGCATGGCCGCAAAAAACGAAACGTTCATGTGAAGTTGCGCGCGGTAGCACGCCGCGGTGCCGATGAACGTCAAGACGATGGTCAGCAGCACCGCGGCCCGCTCGGGCCAGGACGAAGCGCTGTTGAGCACGTAGCGGGTGAAGACCGCCCACGGGATCACCGCGGAAATCAGCACCAGCGCGCCGCCTGCGATCCACACGCAAACCCAATAAAGCGCATCCATGCCTTTGCGATAAAGAGCCACCGTCGAAGCCCTCATTTGAGAGTCATTCCGGCCCGCCCGCGCCAGCGGGCGAGCCGGTAACTTGGATTCAGGGTCCCCGGACCCGGAACAATTAACGCGATTACTTCACATCCTGGATGCGCTTGATCATCGCCGCGTATTTGGGACCATATTTGTCCCACACCGGCTTCACCGCATCCTGCATCTGCTTCTTATCGGCATCCGACATCTTGAGGATCTGGACGCCGTTCGCCTTGGCCTTATCCATGGCCTGCTTCTCATAGACGTCCCACAGCTTGCGCTCTTCCATTTGCGCCTCGCGGGCGTACTTCATGATCAGCGCCTGATCGTCCTTCGAAAGCGAGTCGTAGATCTTCTTCGACATCACGAGCATTTCCGGAACGATCAGGTGCTCGTCGATCGTGTAGAACTTGGCGACCTGGTAGTGGTTGTCGAACACGAAGCTCGGCGGGTTGTTTTCCGCCCCGTCGATGACGCCAGTCTGCAGCGAGGTGAACACCTGATCGTAGCCCATCGCGACGCCATTGGCGCCCATCGAGTTCGCCATGTCGACGAACATCGGGTTGCCCATCACGCGTACCTTGAGGCCTTTGAGATCCGCCATCGTCTTGATCGGCTTCTTGGTGTCGTAGAAGCTGCGCGCGCCGGCATCCATCCAGCACAGGCCGACAATGCCCTTGCCGCTATTGGTCACCTTATCGAGCAGTTCCTTGCCGATCGCGCCGTCCATGACCTTCTGCGCGTGTTCGGTGTTGCGGAACACGTAAGGCAGGTTGAACACGTTGAGGTCGTCGACCACCGGCCCGAGCGCGCCGACTGAGACGCGCGCGAAGGCGATGGCGCCGACCTGCGCCTGTTCGATGGCTTCCTTCTCGCCGCCGAGCTGCATCGAGGGATACATCGCGACCGAGAGCCGGCCTTTGGTGGCGTCGGACAGCTTCTTGCCCATGCTTTCGACCGCAGCGACGGTCGGATAGCCAGCCGGATGCACGTCGGACGCTTTGAGAACCACTTTGTCTTGCGCGACGGCGGCGCCGGACGCAAAAGCAATCGCGGCGGCAAGCGTGCCGGCGGCGATCAGGGCGATACGGGTCTTCATGGCAAATTCTTCCTCCCAGGTTTCGTTGTTCTAGCGGTAGCAAAGGCGCTTCTCGGCCCGGCTCATTGATCCACGCGGCCGCGCGTGCTATTCATCATGTCATATGATGACCTTACCTGATCCCTCGGTGTCAAGTCATTGAACAAGCGCGCGCCCAAAAATCTCGCTTTGCTCCAGCCGTTGCAGGCGCCGCGCAATCTGACCGCGGAGCTGGTCTCGCGGCTTACCGCCGATATCACCAGCGGCAAATTACTACCCGGCTCGCGCCTGCCGACCGAGCAGGAAATGATCGCGGCCACAGGGGTTAGCCGCACCGTTATTCGCGAAGCCGTCGCGGCGCTCCGGGCCGACCGCCTGGTGGTGACCCGGCAAGGCGTCGGGGCTTTTGTGGCCGACCAGGTGCGGCGGCCGTTCCGGGTCGATTTCGACGAGAACTCGCCGCTGCAAATCGTCCTCAACGTGATGGAGCTGCGCACCGGAGTCGAAATCGAGGCCGCCGGACTTGCCGCCGAACGCGCCTCGGCCGCACACGTCAAAAAGATCGCCGACCGCTTTGCCGCGATCCGCTCGGCAATCGACCGCGGCGAAAACGCTGTCGATCAGGATTTCGCGTTCCATTGCGCCATCGCCGACGCCACCGGCAATCCGCAGTTCAAGCGCTTTCTGGAATATCTCGGACGCTTTATCATCCCGCGGCGCACGGTGTGGGGCTCCTCGGCGCCACCGACCAATCGCGCGCATCTCGAGATCTTCCAGCGCGAGCACGAGCAGATCCTGCATGCGATCCGCGCGCACGAAGTGACGCAGGCGCGAGACGCCATGCAGCGGCATTTGCTCAACAGCCGCAACCGCTATGAAAAGCTCGCAGGCGAGACCGGGATCAAATAGTTTTCGCTACCAAAACCACGACGGCATTCACGAGAGGCACGATGGAGAAAATCCTTGTTACCGGAGCGGCCGGCGGTATCGGCACGCGCATGCGCAAGCTGTTGCCCGCTGTCTATAAGGACATCCGCTGGAGTGATATCCGCAAGCCGGACGATCTGGCTGCCCATGAGGACTTCATGGCGGCCGATCTCGCCGATATGGGCGCGGTCGAGAAAATCGTCGCCGGCGTCGAAGGCATCGTCCATCTCGGCGGCTTTTCGGTCGAAGGCCCGTGGGACGCCATCCACAAGGCCAATATCGTCGGCTGCTACAATCTGTTCGAGGCGGCCTACCGCGCCGGCGTCAAGCGCGTGGTTTTTGCCTCGTCCAATCATGCGGTCGGCTTCTATCCGCGCGACAAGCGTATCGGCGTCGACGTCACGCCGCACCCCGACTCGCGCTACGGCGTCAGCAAGGTGTTCGGCGAAGCGCTTGGCGCGCTCTATGCCGACAAGCACGGACTGCGCGTGACCTGTTTGCGCATCGGCAATTTCGGTGACGTGCCGCTCGACAAGCGCCGGCTGGCGATCTGGCTCAAGCCGGAAGACATGGTGCAACTCATCCGCATCGGCTTTGAGCACCGAGACATCCATTTTGAGATTTTCTACGGCGTCTCGGACAATGCCGATAGCTGGTGGGACAACAGCAATGCGCGGCGTTTTGGATACAAACCGTTAGGCAAGGCCGAGGAATTCCGCGATCAGGCGATGACGGCGCAGGCGAAATTGCCGCCCGATCCCGTAGGCGACCGCTATCAGGGCGGTCCTTATTGCAGCGACGAATACGACGCCGACCGCAAGCGCTAATTAACGCGCCTGGACTGCATAATATCCCCTACCCGGCTAGGAATGGGATAATGCCGCCACCGGTTTAGGGCGACCTCGCGCGCATTGTGCCGCGGTCGATCGGGGCAACGGGTTGGGGTGAGCATCCCATGCGCGCAGTCGATCGGAATTTTGACCCGCCGATCGAACAAATCTACGGCGCTATCGGCCGCCCCGAACTCTGGAGCGAGGTGCTGGCCGATATCACCGCGCGCATGAAGGGCGAACACGGCCTCATCTATATCCACGATTTCAAAGCCAACTATATCCACGATTTCAAAGCCAACCGGTTGCTGTTCGCGGTCGGCCACCGGCTCGATTCCAAATACATCGCGCTGTACGAAGAAAATCACCTGGCAGGGCCGCTGTTGCCGCGCATCATGCCGAGGCGAGCAGCCGGCGCATCGGTGAAAACGCCGCCGGGACACCCAAGTGGGTCCTAACGCCACACCAGAACGAAGGAGGCTGCCATGCGTGTCATAGCTATTGCTGCCCTCGCGATCGCAATGCTGGCGCGGGGCATGGCGTCGCAATCCGCTCCGCGCGCACCCGAGCAGGCCGGTGCGGCGATCAATCCAGCCGAGATGCACAAGACGATCGATATGAAGACACTGCCGGAGCAACAGGCTGCCGACCTGTTCTGAAATCGGGCTTCTGAAAACCAGGCGGGCGGCGGAAACGCTGCCGGCCTTGGCTATTTAAGCGTTCCAAAGCGGCCTGAACTGCGCCGCCACGACTTTTTCATAAGCCACAGGCCCCAACAGCAGCCCGAGGTCACGGGCAAACTGATTCATGCCGGCCACGAAGGATTCCGAAATCGACGCATCGTAAAACGGCAGGTCGCGCCGGATCAGTTCAGCGATCAGTTCGGCCTCCGATGGCGGGAACAGCTTGCGGCCGACATCGCCTGCCCGCGCGACATCTTTCTTCAACGCGTTCTGCGTCTTGACGATGCCGCGCACGGCTGCCGCCACGACCTCAGGCAATTTTTCGATCAACCGGTCGGTCGTCGCGATCGAGGCCATGGTGTAGTCGAAGCAGCCTTTCGGCCCATCGCCGCGCCGCACGTCCAGCACCACCGTGCCGACGCCACGGCGCACCGCCACTTCGGCGCCCATGCCGTTGGCCCAGAAGCCGTCGATCTTTCGCTCCTCGAGCGCCTTGGCCGCGGTCAATCCGAAATTGACTCCGGCGCCGACCGCCCCCGGCACCGGCGCGATCGTCACCCCGTCGCGCTGCAAATCGATGCCGGCCGCGATCAACAGCCGCCGCAGCCCCATCTCGACCCAGGGCGCGGCGCCGATATTACGGCCCTTGACCGCGGCGACATCGCCGCGCTTGGCGGCAAAATCTTTGTGCATGACCAGAAACCAGTACATGCCCTGCGCCTGCGCGCAGATCAGCTTGACGCCGTCCCATTGCGGAAAGGCAGCCAGCGCCGAATGCGCCGAGCCGCCGACAAAATCGACCGCGCCGTCGCGCAAGGCCATGTAGGCTTTGTCGACCGGGAAGATCATCTCCAACGTGACGTCCAGGCCCTCGTCGCGAAAAAATCCGAGCTCGACCGCGGCTTCCGCCGGGAAGTAGGAATTCGAGATCATGTCGGGCACGGCAATTTTCATGGCTTCCTCACGTCATCGCGGCGGCGCGCCGCTGGCTCGCGAGCATGGACGTGCCCAGCAAAAATTTCCGGGCCCGGGCCGGGTCCGCTGCAGTCGCCCGCAAGTCGGCGAGATTGCGCCGGCGCGCCTCAGGGTCGCTTGCTTCCAGGCGTTTCTTGTTGGCGATCGATTGCTCCTGCACGAATTCGACTGCGACGGTGCGACGCTGGCGGCTGTAAAGGTTGAGCAATTCGTCGGGCGTCCGTTCCAGAACAACCTGCGCAAGTTTTTCCGCCAGGTTGGCCGCATCCTGGATGCCGCCATTGAGACCCATGCCGCCGATCGGATTGTTGACGTGGGCGGCATCGCCGGCCAGCAGAACCCGACCTTTACGAAAAGTCTCCGCCACCCGCTGGTGCGTCACGTAAAGATTGCGATGCACGATGTCGTAAGCCCGCGGTGCCGGGAAAAACGATTGAATGCGCGCCTGCACGCCGTCATCGCTCATGATCTCGACCTCGGATTGCTCACCGCTGGCCGGAAAAACCGTGCGCCACAGGCCGGGCGGGCCGTCGGCCGACACCTTGAAGCAATTGCACCAGGCGCCGGGGTCGGCAAAATAGCTGCGGTAGCAGTAGCCGCGCTCGGCCTCGAAATCATACGGCGTCGTCAATACGATAAAGCGCTCCGGCCAAGTGAAGCCCTCGAACGGAATATCGCACTGCTTGCGCACGACGCTGCGACCGCCATCGGCGCCGATCAGATAGCCGCCGCCATGCGTCTTGATCCCACCGGTGGAGCGCACGTCGATCGCGACCGCGCCATCGGTCTGCCTGACGTCTGCGACCTCGTGCCCGAACAGCACCTCGATATTGGACAATTTCCGCACCCGGTCGAGCAGCAATTTGGCGGTCTTGAATTGTTCGCATTGCACGACAAAAGGGTAACGCGTGTCGTCCTTGAGCAGCGCGTGATCGAACTGCGCGACCAGGTCGCCGCTCGGCCGGTCCCAGAACTGGAATATCGGCGCGACAAGTCCTAGCCGCGCCATATCCTCAGCGAGGCCGTCTTCGGCTAGCAATTCCAGCGTCGCCGGATGGGTGGTGGCGGCACGCGGATCGGCTTGCGGCCCGTCATTATTGTCGAACAGCCGCACGCGGATGCCGCGCCGGCCGAGCAGCCAGGCGCACAGCAATCCGACCGGGCCGCCGCCCGCAATCAGCACCAGGTCGTCGTCACTTGCCATCGCGTTGCTCTCGTTACTCGTGTCTTGCCTGCGCTGCGAAACTGGATCAACCTTATTCGAATTTCGGCCGGTTTTCACAAAGAGGCGTCATGCGCCACCGCACAGCACTGATTTTCACGCTTGCTCTCGCCGCGCTCGCCGCGGTTGCCATGGCGCGCGCCGGCGATTGGCCTACCAAGCCCATTCGGGTGATCGTGCCGCTGAGCCCGGGAAGTGCTGCCGACATCATTCCACGGATCGTGTTCGAGCAAGTGTCGGCACAACTCGGGCAGCCGATCATCGTCGAAAATAAGCCGGGCGCCAGCGGCACGATCGGCGCCCGCGCCGTCCAAATGGCGGATCCCGACGGCTACACGCTGCTGGCCCATTCGTCGGCCCATATCATTGCCCCTTCCACGGTTGCCAATCTGTC
Source organism: Pseudolabrys sp. (assembly GCA_035648555.1). Taxonomy (GTDB): domain Bacteria; phylum Pseudomonadota; class Alphaproteobacteria; order Rhizobiales; family Xanthobacteraceae; genus Pseudolabrys. The sequence goes on along the minus strand of DASRLF010000034.1, from coordinate 6,400 downwards.
TTATGACCCCATCAAGGATTTTGCCGCGGTCGCGCCCTTGGGAAATCTGCCCAATGTGCTGGTCATCGCACCGTCGGCAAACATCAAAACCCTGCAGGAGCTGGTCGCCATTGGGAAACAGCGGCCGATCACATTCGGCTCGATCGGACCCGGCAGCCCGATAACGCTGGCGATGCAACGCCTGCGCCTGAGCGCCGGATTCAAAGTGCAGGATATTCCGTTCAAAGGCGCCCCCGAGGCACTAGTCGAGGTGATGACCGGCCGTGTCGACACCTATTACTCGCCTTTGTTGGCGGCGCTGCCCTACATCACCAGCGGCAAGCTGCTGGCCTTGGCGGTCAGCAGCCCGACGCGCGCGCCGACGATCCCGGACGTGCCGACCACGCAGGAAGCCGGTTATGCGAACTCCGCGTACCGGTTTTGGATCGGTGTTTTCGCCCCGGCCAAGACGCCGCCCGCCATCGTCGAGAAGTTAAACGCCGAAATACAAAAGGCGATGCAGGAGCCGTTGGTGCGCGCCAAGCTTGCCAAACTCGGCGTCCAGCCGATGGCGATGAAAACCGCCGAGTTCGAAAAATTCGTCAAAGAAGAACTTCAAATCAATTCGGAACTGGTCAAGGCCGCTGGAATTGTACCGCAATAGGCGGGCTTTCCGCCCGACCCGAAAATTGATATCGTTGGCTGTCGCGGCCTCGGCAAAGCGAAGGACACCTCTCGATGGAAAAGCCCGTCATCAGGATTGCGCCCAACAACCCGGTTTTCGACCTCCCGGTCATCGTCGGCATCGAAGAGAAACTGTTCGACAAAGCCGGGCTCGACGTCTGCTTCACGGGCACCTATGCGGACCGCGAAAAGGACAGCATCGAGCGTCCGGTCATGACGCGCACGAAAGAGCAGATGTTCGATTGCGGTAACGCCGACAGCTACAATGTCTGCGAGTGGGCCAGCATCGACCGGCTGGAAAAAGGCAAACGCGGCGGCAACATCGGCGCGCTACGCGCCTCGGTGGCGGCGCAGGCGATCCTCACTTTCGATGAGACGCTGCAGGTGCCGCGCGACCTCGCCGACGTTCCAGTAGTGGTGCAGGAGCTGACCGGCTCGCATTACACCACACTGCAGATGCTCGAAAGCGCCATCGGCGCCAAACACGTCAACATCGCGCGCGGCGGCCTGCCGCAGAAACGCTATGCCGGCTTGAAAGACGGCAGTTATCGTGTCGTCACCGTGATGGAGCCGTTCATCAGCCTCGGCCTGAAAGACGGCGCGCATATCATCGCGTCGGCGTTCTATCGCGGCGGCGAAGTGATTTCAGCGGATCTCAGCGACGAGCAGCGCAAGGATTATTACGACGCCGAGAACCAGGCGGTCGACCTGATCAATGGCGATTTCTACAAATACGCCCACCACGTCGCGGCGGCCACCAAGGGCGCCTTGAAGCCGAATGAATTGCTACAGGCCTTCGTGCGCTACAAGCACGTCGACTATTACGACTCGACGTTGTTCGGCCGGACTTACGATTGGATGAAGGCGCGCGGCCTGACCGAAGGTCAGAGCGAGCATTCAAGGTTCGTCGTCGGTTGAATTTGGGCCGAACGGCCGCCGTCGCAACGCTGCTGCTCGCCGCGATTCCCTGGCCCGCCACCGCGCAAGATATTCGCGGGCTGGAGGTCTGCACCGCCGAAAAGCAGATGGAACGCCGTACCGGCTGCCTGCAGGCCAATACCGAATTTCTGCAACAGGCACTGGGCCAGTTGAAGCGCGAGACGCAAGACAAGATCGCCGCTGCCGGGCGCGATTTGGCGACGGCCCGCGCCGAGATCGCCGCGCTCACGTCGGCCTTGGCCAGGCTCAACGACGAACTGGCGCAGCGCAAGAACAAGGCCGAGCCCGCCGCCAAAAAGCAGTGAACCGGGCCGAGGCCAAAACGAAAACGGCGCCGCAAGGGCGCCGTTTCATATCGCCTTATTACAAATTCAGGCGTGCGCACCGCCGGTCGAGAAGCGCATGCCGGCGATGCGGTCGAGTTCGGCCTGCTCGCGAGCATCGTTCTCGGCCTTCTCGCGCGCGTGGTCGCGCTCGTCCAGCATCTCGACCTTCTTAAGCTCCTCGAACGCCTCGCCGAGCATGGCCTGCGCCTCGTCGAGTTGGGCTTTGAGTTCGCCGGCCGAGCGCTTGAGGTTCTCGCGCCGGCCGATCGCGGCCTTGGCATAGGTCGGATAGGCGAAATGGGCGGGATCGTGGATACCGGCGCGCTCTTGCTCGGTCTTGATCTCGCGATCAAGTTCGGCCGCAATGCGGTCGAACTCGGCGATCATCGCCTCGATCTGAGCAACTTTGCGCCGCTTCTCGTCGACCTGGAATTTTTTCAGGCGGATGAGGGTTTCGCGTGACTTCATCGACTCAATACTCCCCCGAAGTCCCGAATTGGCGTGCGTCAGGGCCAATACAAGCGGCCACGCGGACGTCCCGGACGTTCAGCGGACCCACACTGGGGCAATATCGTTAGTTTTCGGTTTCTTTAGCCTGAAGGATTAGCTCAAGCCGCTGATAGCCCTCCGCCATATTGGTTGATTCTTCCTTAAACTGACTCAGGAAGGCCTCCAGCGGCTTGTGAAGCGCAATGGCCTCGTCGACTTCGGCGCTGGAGCCGGCGCGGTAGGCACCGAGCCGGATCAGCTCCTCCATATCGGAATAGGTCGCCATGACCTGGCGGGCGCGGTTGATGGCCGGCAAATAGGCGGGGTCGGCCGCCCGCGGCATGGTACGCGAGATCGACTTGAGGATGTTGATGGCCGGATAGCGCCCGCGCTCGGCGATGGCGCGCTCCATGACGATGTGGCCGTCGAGGATGCCGCGGACGGCGTCCGCCACCGGCTCGTTATGGTCGTCGCCGTCGACCAGCACCGAAAAGATACCTGTGATAGTGCCCTTTTCGGTGCCCGGGCCTGCGCGCTCCAACAGGCGCGGCAATTCCGTGAATACGGTCGGCGTATAGCCCTTGGCGGTCGGCGGCTCGCCAGCCGAAAGCCCGATCTCGCGCTGCGCCATGGCAAAGCGGGTGACCGAGTCCATCAGCACCAGCACGTCCTTGTTGAGGTCGCGGAAGTACTCCGCAATTGCCAGCGTCAGGTAGGCCGCCTGGCGGCGCATCAGCGCCGGTTCATCGGAAGTGGAAACCACCACCACCGAACGGGCCAAGCCTGCCGGACCCAAATCGTCCTGCAAGAACTCTTGCACCTCGCGGCCGCGCTCGCCGACCAGCCCGATCACGGAAATGTCGGCCGACACGTTGCGGGCCAGCATCGAGAGCAGCACCGATTTGCCCACGCCCGAGCCTGAAAAGATGCCCATGCGCTGGCCACGGCAGACCGTGAGGAAGGTATTGAGCGCGCGCACGCCGAGATCGAGCGGCTCGCCGACCCGCATGCGGGCATGCGCCGGCGGCGGCGAATTGCGGAACGGATAGGGCGCCGGCCCGGGCGGCAGCGGCCCCATGCCGTCGATCGGGTCGCCGATGGCGTTAATGACGCGGCCAAGCCAGCGCTCGGACGGCCGCACCGTGCCGGCCGCAGTGGCGACCACCGCCCGGCAGCCGCGCCGCACGCCGTCAAGCGCGGCAAAGGGCATCGCCAAGGCATGGCCGGCCGAAAAGCCCACCACCTCGCAGGGGATCGCCGGACCCGTGCCGGTCTCGATCGACAGCCGGGAGCCTACCGACATGGCGTGGATCGGCCCCGCCACCTCCACCATTAGCCCGCGCACGCCGACCACGCGGCCGTAGATCTCCACGGCATCGAGGTCGATGATCTGCTCGGCCAATGCCTTCATGAGGTGGCTTTCATTTCAGGCCCTGGCTCGCGGGCTTGCCCGCCGAAGCACGGCGCGCGAAGGCGGGTTAACGGCCCGGAGGGCATATTCACACGCCCTTAGGCTTACCGGCCATTTGCCGACTTTAACGGAGTGTTTACCCGGGTCGTTAATCATTGGGTCATCGTCCATGGGACTTACGGCTGCGTTTCGCCCAGCCAGGACGGAAGGGGCGAGTCGTGGGAGTCGGTTAGGCCCGACTCTTGAACCAGGGCATGAGACGGTACGTGGCGAAAAAACCACTCAACTGCAATATCTTACGCCGATTCGGGCGATTATGCCTACGGCACGCTTGCATGAGAGAATCAGGTTTTGTTAACCATACCGGCATAGTGTCGAATCGGTTTGTCCCACCGCGTTTTTTCACACTCGCCGCCTTTGCGGCGCTGACCTTAAGCCCGGCTGCGGCGAGATAGGGGACTGGCATGCGCGTTCTACTCATTGAAGACGACAGCGCCACGGCTCAATCGATTGAGCTGATGCTGAAATCCGAGAGCTTCAACGTCTACACCACCGACTTGGGTGAAGAAGGCGTCGACCTCGGCAAACTCTACGACTACGACATCATCCTGCTGGACCTGAACCTGCCCGACATGTCGGGTTTCGAGGTTCTGCGCTCCTTGCGGGTCTCGAAGGTCAAGACGCCGATCCTGATCCTGTCCGGCCTCGCCGGCATCGAGGACAAGGTCAAAGGTCTCGGCTTCGGCGCCGACGACTACATGACCAAGCCGTTCCACAAGGACGAGCTGATCGCGCGCATCCACGCTATCGTGCGCCGCTCCAAGGGTCACGCCCAGTCGGTCATCAATACCGGCGATCTCGTCGTCAACCTCGACACCAAGACGGTCGAAGTCGGCGGCCAGCGCGTGCATCTGACGGGCAAGGAATACCAGATGCTCGAGCTGCTCTCACTGCGCAAGGGCACCACGCTCACCAAGGAGATGTTCCTCAACCATCTCTACGGCGGCATGGACGAGCCCGAGCTCAAGATCATCGACGTGTTCATCTGCAAGCTGCGCAAGAAGCTCGCCAACGCCTCCTCGGGCAAGAACTACATCGAGACGGTGTGGGGCCGCGGCTACGTGCTGCGCGAGCCAAGCGACGTCGAAGAGCGCATTCCAGCCTGATCCCTACCCGCTCAGGCTCTCTGCAAATTCAAACCCCGCCGGAAACGGCGGGGTTTTTCATTGCGGCCAAATAACCAAGATAGGTCTCGATCAGCGGCCGTGGCCACCCTCGATACCGTTCATCGCCGCGGCCAAAAACAGCAATGCGAAAATGCCGCCGATAATTTCAAATGCCAACATCGGATGATCCTTAAGCCCCTAGGCGTGCAACAACCAAGTTCTGCCGGGTGACTTCGTTCCATCATCACCCGCACGACCCCAAACGCCCGCAAAACGCCGATTCCGCTGGTAATCTAATGATTTATCGCCCGCGCGATGGAACCAAAGGCTCCAGCGCGCATTGACCTCCATATCGGTCCAGCCCCAGACGGTTGGATTTTCCCAAATGGAGCGATCATGAAAACCAAGCTTTTGGTATCGATGCTGTTTGCCGCCACGCTGGCGCTGCCGGTTGTGGCGCAGGCGCAAGGCACAGTGCGTGGCGCGCAAGAAGGCGCGGCGCAGGGCGAACACGATGCCGGCCCGGTCGGCGCGGTTGTTGGCGGCACCGTTGGCGCCGTTGCCGGCACGATCGGCGGCATCCTGGGCGTCGAGGATCGCCCCCGCTTCCGCGAATACGTCGTGCACGAGAATCTGCCGTCTTATCGCTACGACAGCGATTTCCGCGTCGGCGTCGTGCTGCCGGAAAGCGGCGTCACCTATTACGACGTGCCCGCCGATTATCACGTGACCGGCGGCTACCGCTACACCTACGTGAATAACCACGCCGTGTTGGTCGATCCGCGCACCCGGCAGATCGTTCAGATCATCGACTAAACACCAGCCTGTTTGAAAAGGATCACACCATGATGAAAGTGATTACTGCTGTGGCCATCGCCGGACTTGCATTGGCCGTCACTGTCGCGCCGCAGCCCGCGCAGGCGCGCGGCGGCGCGCTTGCGGCCGGCATCATAGGCGGCCTCGCGGTCGGCGCGATCGTCGGCTCGCAATACAATGGCTATTACGGCGGCCCCGGCTATTACGGCCCAGGTTACTACGGCCGGCCTTATCAGCCGGTCTACGGCGCCTGCCACATCGAACGTCAGCCGGTCGAAGACGGCTACGGACGCGTTCACATGCGCCGCGTTCGCGTCTGCGACTGATCGCCCGCACTGCAACTGGGGTGATGTGTCTCGTCTCAATCTTGAATGAGCCTGCGGGCTCTGACTCGAAGTTTAACCCCGCCCGAAACGGCGGGGTTTTCTTTGGTTGATAACGTCCGATATGTGCCGATTTTGTTGCAGAAGTCGCCGATTGAAGGGCGAAGCAATTGCCTTGATATCTTGAAGCTGGCCCTTGCCACCCGCTCCATTGAGGGCGGTGGCTTTGAGGCTGTGGGCCTAGCAGCTGCAACGCTTACGCAGCAC
>DASRLF010000033.1:0-36587 GCA_035648555.1 Pseudolabrys sp. | reverse complement strand
CGCAATCCCGACAAGCCGATCGGCACGCATGTGTTCACGGCGATGGCGCGCAACGAGGCCGGCCTGCGCTGGACCGCGGTCACGATCGACGAGGGGGACGACGCCAAGGACGCGCTCGACCGCATCACCATCCCGCAGGATTTGCTCGATCGCATCGGGCCGACTGTATTGCCGCGATCCTCGATCATCGTCTCGGACGAGCCGCTGAGCCGCGAGACCAACTACCGCACCGAGTTCGTTGCGGTGTTGAGCAGTCAGCCGCAAGGCGGTTTTATAACGCGCAAGCCTACGCTCGACGTCCGCGTTGCGAACGACAACGGATGGGGCGACGACTTATTCGGCTCTGGTTTTCGGCGCAATTCGAACTCCTCAACTGGAAATACGGGCCCGCGCGGCGACCAGTACTATCGTCAGGGGCGACCGGGCTGGTGGCGGTAAGGCGCGCATCAAGGAGTTGGTCGAGGACCTCTCCGATCTTTCCGTCCTAGTCGAACCGCTGCTTGTTGTTCGGCGGCGATCAATGCAACGAAAAAACAGAGGGCAATATCCGATAAATCATGTTCGCCCCCGGCGACACTAATGGTCATAAAATATATCAAGCCAGGGAGGTGTCAGCGGGCGTTGCCCGTTGTGGTGTGCGCTTAGACAATCACGCCATGTTGCGCGCTGCGATCTGCACGCGATGCCGCCGTACGCGGTCTTCATCGACATCGATGCCAAGTCCCGGACGATCGATGCTGTTGGCATGGCCGTGCGCGGTCGCGACCGGCTGCGTGGTGACGTCCTCGGCGAGCGCGAGGTGCGTGAGTGTGAGCCCCCAGGCGATATTGGGAATGACGGTGGCGGCGTGCAGCGCGGCCGCGCAAGCGATACTGGATTCGCCGGTCTTGCAGGAGATATTGACGCTCATGCCGAGGCTGTCGCACAGCTTTGCCGCGCTCACCACGGCCCTGACGCCGCCGAGCTTAATCGCCTTCAGGCTGCCGCCGCGCGCGGCCTTGGCGTCGTGATGGCGGCTGATGTCGGCCAGCGAATGGAGACCTTCGTCGGCGCCGACCGCAATCTCGGGCGCCGCCGCGGCCACCGCCGCCATGCCGACGAGATCGCCGGCCTCGACCGGCTGCTCGAAAAAGTCGAGGCCGCAGCCTTTGACCGCGCGCACGTATTCAATTGCCTGCGCGGTGCTGTAGCCCTGGTTGGCGTCTGAAGAAATCAGCAGGCCGGAGCCCAGTGTTTTGCAAATGGCGCGGGTGCGGGCGGCGTCATCGGCTGCGGCGCCAATGCCGACCTTGATCTTGTAGGCGGTGAAGCCCGCTGCCTTCCTTTTTTTGGCGTCGCGCAGATCGCCGTCGAGATCGCCGCTGCCGACCACGGCGAGCAGCGGCATGCGGCTGCGTTTCTTGTCACCCAGCAGCGCATGCACCGGCTTGCCAGCGGTGCGGCCGGCGAGATCGTGCAGCGCGATCTCGATCGCCGCCTTCGCGCCGTGATTGCCATACATGCGGCCGTCCATGGCGGCGAGCGCGCCGGCGATATCGGCGCAATCGCGCCCGCGCAGGGCAGGCTCGAGATGATGCACGGCGGACACGATGCTCTCGAGGGTGTCGCCGGTCATGATCGGGGCGGAGGCCGCTTCGCCCCAGCTGACGAGGCCGTCTTCGGCCTCGATCCGCACCAGCACATTGTCGGCGCGGTGGACTTCTTCGCCCGCCATGATGACGGGTTTGAGCATCGGCAGGCTGATGGCGATCGGCTCGATGCTCCGGATGCGCACGGATCAGTCCCTTAGAGTTTCTTCATGCCGGACTGGTCGATGATCTCCTTAAACATCGTGATTTCCTTGCTGACGCGCGCCCAGGCGTCGGCGGCACCTTTCGGGCGCACCTGGAAGCCGGCCTTAAACAACTTCTCTTTCATCGCCGGGGTGGAGAGCACCTTGAGCGTTTCGGCTTCGAGCCATTTGACAATTTCGGGCGGCGTCTTGGCCGGCGCCAGCAGCACGGTGTCGGTCGCGAATACGAAATCCTTGTAACCAGCCTCGACCATGGTGGGCACATCCGGCATATCGGGCCAGCGCGTATCGCCGGTGACGGCGAGGCAGCGCAGCGTGCCGGCCTTGATGTGCGGCGCTGCCGGCGGCAGCGAGCCGGAACTCAGTTGCGAGGTGCCGCTGAGCAGCGCTTGCAGCGCGTCGCCGCCGCCTTTGAACACGACGTCTTCGAGCTTCGGCAGCTTCTCGCGCAGTTTGAGAACTTCGAGTTGAATCTGCGGCGTTGTGCCGATCGGCGGCGTCGAGCAGTTGAATTTCTCCGGATTGGCGCGCGCCAGTTCGCAGAACTCCTTAATGGTCTTGGCCGGCAGCGCGGACTGAACCACGAATGTATTGGGCGAGGTCGCCAATTCGCTGACGCCGACGAAATCCTTGTAGGGGTCGTAAGGCAGCGAGGAGTAGAGCCCGACATTGACCGAATAGGCATTGGTCGCGAGCAGGATGGTATAGCCATCCGGCTCGGAATGCGCGGCATAGCCCATGCCGATATTGCCGCCGGCGCCGCCGCGGTTTTCGACGATGAAAGTCTTGCCGGTCGCCTGTTCGAGCGCGGCGGCGGTAATGCGGCCGACGATGTCGGACGGTCCGCCGGGCGTATTGGCGACCACGATCTTGACCGGGCGCTCCGGATAGGCGGCATAGGCCGAGCGGATGCGCAAGAATGACGTCGAAGCGATGCCTGCCGCCAAAACGCTGGCTGCCTTGATGACTCGCCGCCGCGACAGCGTCGAATTTCCTTGTGCTTTCTTCATGATCCTCCCCTTATCGGCCGGCTGCATTTTTTCTCGTTAGCGCCTCGGCCGATATTAGGGTAAGCTTTTGCGATCATTGGAGCAATGGCGTTGGAGATGGTTGCGTAATTCATGAATGACAAGCCAACGCGGGCTGCCTGGCACGAGATCGTGCAGGCCACGCTCAAGAGCAATGACGTCAAGCTCATCACTTACGTGCCGGACCGAGTGTTCACGCCGCTGATCAAGGCGTTGCACGCGGATTCTTATTTTACCACCTTCGCTTGCACGCGCGAGGAAGAAGCCGTCGGCATCGTGACCGGCGCCTGGATGGGGGGCTTGCGCGGCGCGGTGCTGATGCAGACTTCGGGCTTCGGCACCATTCCGAACGCGCTCGCCTCGCTGGTGGTGCCGTCGCAAATTCCGGCGCTGATCTTCGTGTCGGAACGCGGCACGCTTGGCGAGTTCAATCTCGGCCAGGCCATGGTGTGCAAGACCATGCGCCCGGTGCTCGATTCCCTTGGCGTCGAAACCCACACCATCACGCGCCACGACGAGCTCGCCTTTATCATCGACCGCTCGATCAAGCAGGCGGTAGCGACGCAAGCCGCGGTCGTGTTCATCCTGTCGCCGCTGCTGACGGGCGGCAAAGTGTTCGAGGCCTGACGCCATGACCGCCAAACAAACCGGCGCCGTCGGTGCGCACAATGCCAAGGTGATGAACCGTTTCGAGCTGACCAAACGGCTGGTCGGTCAACTCAAGCGCGACGAAGCCGTGGTCGGCGGCATCGGCAATGCCAATTTTGATTTGTGGGCGAGCGGTCAGCGGCCGCAGAATTTCTACATGCTGGGCAGCATGGGGCTGACGATCCCGATCGCCTTCGGCGTCGCCATCGCGCAGCCGCAGCGGCACGTCATCGCGCTCGAGGGCGATGGCTCGCTGTTGATGCAGCTCGGCTGTCTCTCGACTGTCGCGATGCGGGCACCGAACAATCTCACGATTGTTGTGTGGGATAACGGCATCTACCAGATCACCGGCGGACAGCCGACGACAAGTGCATCCGCTGCCGACTTGGTCGCCATTGCGCGCGGTTCGGGTCTCGCCAACAGCGCTTGGGCCGCCGACGAAGACGACTTCGATCGCCTGTTCGCGGAAGCGCTCAAGGGCGGGCCGAGCCTGATCGCCGTGCGTATCGATAACAAGCCCGGTGTCGGTGCCACCCACCGCGATCCGGTGCAGATCCGCGCGCGCTTCATGAACGGTCTCGGCGTGAAGAGATAAGAAGAGATAAAGAGAATCGTCGTCTCGTGAGACGCGATTCGGGGAGACGGCATGGAGACGGTTGGTCTCATCGGGTTGGGCAAAGTCGGCCTGCCGATCGCGGAAAACTTGATCAAAAGCGGCTATCGCGTGCTCGGCTATCGCCGCGGTTCGATGGCCGATTTCGAGAAAATCGGCGGCGTGCCGGCGCGCTCGCCGGCCGATGTCGGCGCGCAAGCCGACATCGTGCTCACCTGCCTGCCGTCGGCCGAGGCGCTCAACGAGGTGGTGCAGGGCAAGAGCGGCCTGGTGCAGTCGGCGCGGCCAGGGCAGATCATCATTGAACTCGGTTCGCATCTCGTGCCCGACAAGGAACGCCAGATCGCGCCGCTCGCCGCCAAGGGCGCGATCTTTCTCGACGGCGAAGTCGGCGGCACGCCCGGTATGGTCAGCGCGCGCAAGGCGGTGGTCTATCTCGCCGGCAGCGCCGAGGCCGCCAAGAAAGCCGAGCCGGTTGTGCGCGGCTTCACCGACATTTGCCATTACTTCGGCGCCTTCGGCGCCGCCAGCAAGGTCAAGCTGATCAACAATCTGCTGGTGACGATCAATCTCGCCGCCACCGGCGAGGCGATGGCGCTGGCGATGAAGACCGGCGTCGATATCGACCTGTTGATCAAGGCAGTAGCTAACGGCAGCGGCGGCTCGATGCAATTCGGCATTCGCGCGCCCTGGATGGCGCAGCGCCGTTTCCTGCCGGCGCAAGGTCACACCTACGGTCTGTCGCACTATTTCGAATTGATCGGCGATTTTGCCGACCGGATGGATGTCGCAACGCCGTTGTTCGATCGCGCTATCGAGGTTCATCAGCGCGTCATCGACCAAGGATTCGGGGAATACGATCACGCCGTCCTGGTCGATGTGATCGGCGCCATGCCGCGCAAGACGACAAAAGAGAAAAAGACGAAAAAGGACAAAAAGAAAATCGCCAAAAAGAAAATTGCGAAGAAATCAAAGCCAAGGAGAAAAAAATGATCCGCGTCCGCAAGATCGCCCATGCGAGCTACGAGATGCCCGATCTCGACAAGCAGACCGAATATTACACCGACATTCTCGGTCTCACGCTGACCGCCAAGGACAAGGACGCGGTCTATCTCGCCAACACCGTCGATCACCATTCGGTCGTGCTGCGCAAGGGCGCGGCCGCGCAATGCGTACGCGTCGGCTTCCAGATCGCGCCCGATGCCGATCTCAATGAATTCGAAAAGCAGACCAAGACGCATGGCGTGAAGACGTCGCGCAAGAAGGACCCCGAGCCGACAATCTCTGACATGCTGGTGTTCGAGGACCCCAAGGGCACGCAGATCGAGGTGTTCAAGCGCTCTAATTTCGCCCATCAGAAATTTTCAGGCAAGGGCGTGGTGCCGCACAAGCTCGGCCACGTCGCCTTCCATTGCGCCGATGTGAAGGCGGTCGCCAAGTTCTATGTCGACGTGCTGGGCTTTCGCGAATCCGACTGGATGGCGGATTTTTTCGTGTTCCTGCGTTGCGGGCCGGACCACCACACCATCAACTTGATGGGCACCGGCAGCAATCGGCACTTCCACACCGCCTTCGAGGTGCGCAATTGGGGCCAGCTGCAGGAGGCCTGTGATTTCCTCAGCCTTAACGGCTACAAGACCCTGTGGGGTCCCGGCCGTCACGGCATCGGCCATAATCTCTTCGCCTATCACCGCAGTCCGAACGGCTTGATCACCGAGTTGTTCGCTGAGCTCGATCAGATGAAGGACGAGGAGCTCGGCTATTTCGAACCGCGGCCCTGGCACCGCGAGAATCCGCAGCGCCCGAAAGTCTGGGCCAAGGATCCGTCCGCCTCAAATCTGTGGGGCCCCGGTCCGCCAGAAGAGATGATGAAGTGACTCGTTGAGTTAGCCGTACAGCACTTGCGGCAGCCACAGCGCGAGCTGGGGGAACAAAAACATGAAAATGATCAGGACCAGTGGCGCGAGCAGGAACGGCACGATGCCGCGATAGAGGGCCGCGATCTTGAGGTCCGGCGCATTGGCCTGGATGACGAACAAGTTCAGTCCCATCGGCGGATGAATGAGGCCGACCTCCACCACGATCACGACGATAATCCCGAACCAAACCGGATCGTAGCCGAACTGCTTGATGAGCGGCAGAAACACCGGAATCGTGATCAGCAGCATGCCGATCGCTTCCAGGAAACAGCCGAACACGATGTAAGCGAAAATCACCAGCATCATAACTTCGATGCCGGAAAGATTGAGCGCGTGGGCGCCTTCGGCCATCAGCCGCGGCAGCTGCGTTTGCACCATGAAAAACGAAAACAAATTGGCGCCGAACACGATCACGAACAGCATGCCGCAGACCGCGACCGTCGCCTCGATCGCGCTCAACAGCGAGCGGAACGTAAGCCGGCGCGCCAGCGTTCCGAGCAGAATGGCGCCAAAGGCGCCGATCGATCCGGCTTCTGTCGGGCTGAAAATGCCGGCGTAGATGCCGCCGATCGTCACCAGGAAAAGCGTTATGAACTGCCACGGACCCTTCATGGCGGCGAGCCGCTCGCGCATCGGCACGCCAGCGCCGGCCGGCGCGTAATCCTTGCGGAAATTGGCGACGGCAATCGCGACCGCCATGTAAAGCCCGGTCAGAATAAGGCCGGGGAAGAGACAGGCTGCGAACAGACGCGGCACCGATTGCTCGGCGATCGCGGCATAGAGCACCAAGATGATCGATGGCGGCACCAGGATTCCGATGCTGCCGCCGGCGGCCAGCGAACCGGCCGCGAGACCGGGGTCGTAGCCGGCCTTGCGCATTTCCGGCAGCGCGATCCGCGTCATGGTCGCGGCGGTGGCGACCGAGGAGCCGCACACGGCGCCGAAGCACGCCGAGGCACCCAGCGTTCCGACCGCCAGCCCGCCGCGCATGCCGGCGAAAATGATGCGCGCGGCCTTGAACAGGTCCGATGACAGCCCGGTCACCGAGGCAACCTCGCCCATGAGAATAAACAGCGGCAGCACCGACAGCGTGTAGGCCGAGCCGATGTCGAACGGCACCGTGCCGGCCAACGCAAACGTCGGCGCGAAACCTGACATGAGGATGTTGCCGACCAGTCCGACCAGCGTCAGCGCGATCCACACCGGCACGCGCAGCAGCAGCATCGCGAACAGCGACAGAACGCCGATGGCGCCGATGGTCGACGGGCTCATCAAACCGGCTCGTCGTGACGGCGGGCGCCGCCGATGAACAGTGCGCCGATCGCGCAGAGAATCGCGCCCGCAATTCCGGCCAGCGCGAAGGCCCACATGATCCAGATCGGCAGTTGCAGCTCAAGCTTGCGGTCGCCGTAGCTGAAAGCCTGCATCGCCGGCGTGATCATGGCGTAAGCGTAGATGCAGAGCGTGACGACCGCGAGCAGGTCCGCGACCCGGATCAGCACCGAGACAACCGCACGCGCCGCGAACGTATCGATGAGATCGATGACGATATTGCGGCGCTGCAGGAAGGCGGTCGACATGCCGTTGAAAACGAAAACCAGCAGCATCGTCTCGACTAGGTCGTAGGACGACCGGATCGGGCTGTTGAATACGTAACGCAAAAACACGTCGGTGACGGTGAGCGCCATCATCACGATCAACGCCAGCGCCGCCAGCCGAAGCTGCGCGACCCGCAACCGTTCAAGCAGCGCCAGGGAGCCGCCGCGGTTCACGCGCTTACTTGGTGTAGGCCGCGAAGAATTCGCGCGCCGGCTTGCCCGCTTTTTCCTGCTCGTCGAGTGCCTTTTCAATGATTGGTTTGGCCAATTCCTTCATCTTGGCGACGTCGGCGGGCGACAGCGTCGTGATCTTCAGGCCTTTCTTGATTTCGGTTTCGCGCGCGAACTTCTCGAAATCCTGCCACGCCTTGCCGAAGCTCATGGCGGCGGCGACGCCGGATTCCTTGTCAATGATGGCCCTCAAATCGGCGGGCAGCGAATTGTACTTCGCCGGGTTCATCACCATCGCGAAGGTCGCGGACGCCAGCGGCGGGTCGAGCGCATAAGGCGAGACCGAGACGAGGTCATAGGCAAAGCCCGCTTCGTGCGGGAAGCCGGCGCCGTCGACGACGCCTTTCGCCAGCGCGTCCTGCGATTCCTGCGGCGGCACCAGCATCGGCACCGCGCCCACCGATTCGAGCATGAACTTGTTGGTGATTGAGGCGTAGCGTATTTTCTTGCCCTTGAAGTCGTCCAGTGTCTTGATCGGCGTCTTGCTGTAGATCACCACCGGGTTCGCCATCTGCATCCAGAGGATGTGCAGGCCCTGGTGCTCGGCGGCGAGATATTTCGGCGCGAGCTCGGTCATGCGCTTGGCCATCTCCGGCAGATCCGCGCCGCTGGACGGCCAGGTGAAGGGCAGGTTGGCGAGCTCGGTCATCGGATAGCGGCCGGGCGTCACGCCATGCAGACAAAAGGCGATGTCGGTGATGCCGTTGCGCGCGGCGTCGAATTGCCGGTTCGGCGGCCCGACCAATTGACCGTTCGGATAAATTTCGAATTTCAACCGGCCGCCCGACTCCTGCTCGATCTTTTGGGTCCAGCCGACCACCCATTTATGGAAGGCGTGCTGCGGCGGGACGAAATGCGAAAGCTTGAGCACGATCGGATCGTCGGCCCGCGCGCTGCCCACGCCGAACATCACGGCGGCGGCCAAGGCAAATCCCTTGATGAATTTCGGCAAAGACATCGCTTTCCTCCCTTAGTTGCACCGGTCTCTTACGGACCGCTTTCTCTTTGTTTTTTAATGGAAAAGGGCCCTGCTGTCACCCTGCGACCATAGTGTTGACCAGCACGCCGCAGCCGCCCACCTCGATGCGTACTTCGTCGCCCGCTCTGAGGAACTCGCCGCGCGGCATGCCGACGCCGGCCGGCGTGCCGGTGGCGATCACATCGCCCGGATTGAGCGTGAAGTGCTGGCTCAGATAGATGATCTGCTCGGCGATGGTGTGCACCAGGCGGCTGGTATTTGAATTCTGCTTGAGCACGCCATTGACCCAGAGCTTGATTGGCAGATTGTTCGGATCCGCGATGTAGGCGGCAGGCGTAAGCCACGGCCCCATTGGTGCCGCGTCCTCGAAACATTTCTGCCCGATCCAATCCATGCCGAACGGCGTGCCCTCGCGCTTCATCAGGTCGCGCGCCGACAAATCATTCACAATAAGATAGCCGGCGATGCAATCGAAAGCGTCTTGCTCGGAAATATTGCGCGCCGTCTTTCCAATCACCACGCCGAGCTCGGCCTCCCAGTCGACCTGCTTCGAGAACGGCGGCAGGCGTGCCGGCGCCCCGGTGCCGATGATCGAACCGGCGGTGGTCTTCATGAAGAAGTACGGATCCTTGCCTTTGGTCATCGAGGGCGCCTTGCCGGTCACGCGCTTGGCGATCTCTGCCATCTCCTCCAGGTGGTCCCAGTAATTGGCGCCGGCGCAAAGCAGCGCGCCCGGATAAAGGATCGGCGCCAGCAGCTTGACTTGCGCCAGGGGAATGCCGTCGTTCGGCTGTAGTTTTTGCGCCGCGGCGTGGAGTAGGGGATGCGCCTTGTCCCAGGCGCGCAGGATTCCGAGCACGGACGAGCCATCGAGGCCCGGCAGCAGCGGCCCTGCCGGCACGACGCGGTTATCGGCCAAGACGCCGGCTTTCGGCGCGCCGCCGTCCGCATAACTGACCAGCCGGTATTCCGCCGCCATGCGTTACCCCAGTCCCAATTAATGCCGGTACTCGACCATCGTGGCCGCGGCTTTGCAAGGGTCGCGGGCGGCGCTGCCGATGCGTCAGGCCAGGGTCACGGTCTTGAAATCGGCCGGCAGCACGATCTCGAGCAATTCGCAGTCGTCCGAATACCCAAGCACCGTGTGCTTGATCTTCGGCGGCTGGATCCAGCACGAGCCGGCATGGAAGGTGTGCGCGCCCTGGTCCTCGAACTCGCTCCGCATCCAGCCCTTGAGCACATAGATCATCTGGAATTCGACGTCGTGATAATGCGGCGTCGACACTTCCTCAGGCCTGAACGGCGGAAGCATCCGGATGACATGCGCCTGCACCATGCCGCCGGTCGCCGGCGCGATGCCGAGATCGCGGTATTTGGCGTAAGAGCGCAGGCCTTGCTCGAAGTCTTCCTCGCGGAAATGGCTGAAGGTGAATTTGTGTTTTGGCCGCGCCTTGGCTTTCGATTTTGCGGGCCGCCGCGCTTTGGCTTTTCGTTGGACTTTCTTACGTGCCTTGGCCATTGATGCCTCCCTTATTCTTTGCGCATGATCTTATCCGAAAACCGGTTCCAACTTTTCGGGATCATGCGCTTCTCAATTGGATCACGATGGCTGAAGCGATGGAAGAGCCGCAAAAGCCCGTGATAAGCATCTTCGTCGACGCCGATGCCTGTCCGGTGAAGCCGGAAATCTACCGGGTGGCGGAGCGGTACGGCCTCAAGGTCTACGTGGTCGCTAACGCCTTCTTGGGGGTGCCGCGCAGCGACATGATCGAGCGCGTCATCGTGCCGGAAGGTCCCGATATCGCCGATAACTGGATCGCCGGGCGCGCGACCGAAAACGACATCGTCATCACCGCCGACATTCCGCTGGCGGGACGTTGCGTGAAAAAGGGCGCGACCGTGATCGGCCCGACCGGCAAACCGTTCACCGAAGATTCGATCGGCATGGCTTTGGCCACGCGTGACCTGCTGACCGATTCGCGCAGCGCCGGGGCGACCACGCGCGGGCCGCCGCCGCTGAGCCGTCAGGATATTTCGCGATTTCTGTCGGCGCTCGATCTGGCGGTGACGCGGCTAAAGCGGAAGCTAAATCTTTAAATTACTCCGCGGCTTCCGCCACGCCGCCATGCGCCTTCGACCAGCCGGCCGGATCGTTCATGAACTTCTCGACCTCGCCCAGCATCTTGCCGTCGAACTTGCCGCTCGCCTTGGCGACCGCCAGCACGTCCCACCACGTCGTCAACGCATGCAGCGTGACGCCGAGATCGGCGAGGATTTTTTTGCCTTCGGGATAGATGTCGTAAAAGAAAATAACAAAGCAGTGCTCGCACAAGCCGCCGGCCTCGCGGATCGCCTTGACGAAGTTCACCTTGCTGCGGCCGTCGGTGGCGAGGTCTTCGACGAGGAGCACGCGCTGGCCGGGGAGCAACTGGCCTTCGATTTGCGCGCCGCGGCCGAAGCCCTTCGGCTTCTTGCGCACATATTGCATCGGCAGGTTCATGCGCTCCGCCACCCAAGCCGCAAACGCAATGCCGGCGGTTTCGCCGCCCGCCACCGCGTCGAATTTGCCGCGGCCGGCATCGCGCTCGATCGTGGTGACGGCGAAATCCATCATCGCGCTGCGCACTTGCGGAAACGAGATCAGCCAGCGCGAGTCGTTATAAACCGGGCTCGCCCAGCCCGACGTGAAGATGAACGGCTTGTCCTCCATGAAGCGGACGGCGCCGACATCGAGGTACATTTTTGCCGTCTGTTCGGCGATGGCTTTTGCGTCAGTGGTTTTGGCGGCCATGCTGTAACGAATAGTCCACCGCTTACCCGAAACCAAGGGCCGCGCCGCGATTATCCTACGGCGCTTTCGGCCCCACCTTCTTGTACCAATCCGCGATCTGCGCGCCGGTCCAGAACAGCACGTCCTTTTTCTTGCGGATCTTCTCGTAGATCTTGCGGAAATATTTGACTCGGTGCGCCGCCCCCATGATGTAGGGATGCACCGAAATCGCCATCACCCGGGCCGAGCCCTTGGCGTCCTTGTAGATCTGCTCGAATTGGTCGATGGCCCGCTCGTAGAACTCATTCGCCTTGTGGTGCTGGATCAGCATCATGGCGACGTCGTTGACTTCCTGGGTGTAGGGGATGTTGAGGATCGGCTTGCCGCGCGTTTTGAGCCAGACCGGCTGGTCGTCCAGCACCCAGTCGGCGACATAATCGTAGCCTTCCTCGGCCAGCACGTCCGGCGTCTCCCAGGTTTCGGTCAGGCCGGGGCCGAGCCAGCCGCGCGGGCGCTGGCCGGTGGCTTTCAGCACCACCTCGGCGCTCTTGCGGATGTCGGCGCGCTCGTTGTCGACCTTCTGCATGTTGCGCTGGGTATAGCCATGGCCGACGAATTCCCAGTTGCGCTCCACGCAGGCCCGCACGATATCGGGATAGGCCTCGACCGCGACGCCGTTGATATTCATCACGCCTGGAATCTTGAACTCGTCATAGACCTTGAGCAGCCGCCAGAAACCGACCCGGTTGCCGTATTCGTGCCAGCACCAGTTCGGGATGTCGGGCATCGGCGAGCCGCCGGCCGGCGGCGTCAACACCGTGCGCGGCATGGTCTGGGTCGGGTCCCATTCCTCGACATTGGTGACGGTCCACACCACCATGCGCGCGCCTTTCGGCAGCTTGAGCGGCGCGCGCGTGGCGATCGGCGAATAGGCGAGGCGGTCGTTCGGCAGCATGCCGACAGCGGGCTTGGGAAAGTTCATGGCGTGCTCAGCTTCCCTTCAAGTCGTAAACGTCCGAAAAGAAATAGTCTTTCCATGAGGAGGCTTTCACTTTCAGCGTGCCGACGCCGGTCATGAAATCCGCGAACTTCATGGTGGCTTCCGGGGTCATAGTCCAGTGCACCTGCGGCCCGGACACGATCTTGCCGACCATGTCGGGCGACAACTTCGAATTGGAATCCTCGATCCACAGGCCGCCGGCGGCCGGCTTGTCTTTGTTGATGATGTCGGTGGCTTCTTTTAGCGCGGCGATCAGTGCCTTGTAGAGCACTGGGTTCTTGTCGCGGAACTTCGCCGAGGTCCACGCCACTGTGAACGTATGCGAGCCGCCCATTACGTCGAACGAATTGAGCACCGTATGCACGCCGGCCTGCTCCAGTTGCTGGTACTGGAACGGTGGCACGCTGAACACGCAGTCGACTTCCGATTTGCCGCCGAGCAAGGCGATGGTGGCGTCCGGCGGCGACATCGACACTGTCAGCTTGTCGAGCTTGTCGAATTCCTTCTGTCCGAAAATCTTGGCGACCGCAATCTGCAACATGATCGCCTGCACCGCGACCTTGACCGACGGCACGGCAATGCGGTCGCTGTCCTTCAGGTCCTTGACGGTTTTAACGTCCGGATTGCGGCAGTTGAGTAAGAACGGCTGCGAGCTCAGCGCCGAGACGCCGCGCACCTCCTGCGGGGTGCCTTTGGTTTTCGCCCACAGCGTCAGCAGTCCCGGCACGCCGCCGGAGGCGATATCGATGCTTCCGGACAACAGCGCGTCGTTGATCGCCGACGGGCCATTCATTTTCAGCCAGGACACTTTTACTTCGGGAATGCCGAGCAGCTTGGCGTGCTTTTCGATGAGCTTTTGATGCTCCATCACGTTGAGCTGCAAATAGCCCATGGAATATTGTTTGGCGAGGCGGATTTCCGGCACTTGGGCCGAAGCCTGCGATAGCAAACCAAGCAGCGCCACCGCGCCGGCGAAAGCACGCAAAGGTCCGGTCAATCGCATGGTCATTCTTCCCGTGTGGTGTTTGTTTTTATTTTTATAGGCAACAGTCAAGACTACGCGGCGGCCTAGATTTTAGCAACGCCGCGATACCAGTCGAGAATCTGCTCGCCGTTCCAGTGCAGCACGCCCTCGTGCTTGTTCACGTAGTCGTAAATCTGCTCGAGATATTTGATCCGGTGCGGCTGGCCGCTGATGTAAGGATGGATCGCCAGCGCGCAGAACTTCGCGCGCGTCTCGCTCTCGGCATAAAGCCGGTCGAACTGGTCGATGGTGCGCTTGAGCAGATAGTCGCTCTCGTGATGCTGGATCAGCATCATCGGAATGTCGTTGAGCTCGATGGTGTAGGGCAACGTGACCAGCGGGCCCTTCGCGGTTTTGATCACGGTCGGCTCGTCGTCATAGACCCAGTCGCCGATATATTTCACGCCAGCGGCCGCGAGATATTCCGGCGTCTCCAGCGTTTGCGTGAGACCGGGGCCGAGCCAGCCAACCGGCCGTCTGCCGGTGAACTTCTGCATGATGTCCATGGTGCGGTTGATCATGCCGGCCTGGTCGGCCTCCTTGTGGATCGGGCCTTGCTCGTAGGCGTGACCCATGAACTCCCAGCCGTCGGCGCGCGCCTGCTCGGCGACGCGCGGATAGTCCTCGCATATGCGCGCATTGGCGGCGAGCGTCGGCTTGATGCCGAGTTTCTTGAACAGATCGTGAAACCGCCAGCAGCCGACGCGCATGCCGTATTCGTGAAAACCCCAGTGCACCACGTCGGGCATCAGCGAGACGCCGGTCGGCGCCGGCAGCAGTTGGCGCGCCATCGGCTTGCCGATGTCCCAGACCTCGTAATTGACGATGGTCCAGAACACGATGCGGGCCTTGCCCGGCAGCTTGAGCGGCGGACGATCGACGATCGCCGAAAACTCAGCGCGTTCCTTGGGAATCATCGGGCCGGCCATGACTTACCTCGACTTTCAAGACTGGTAGAATGTCACGCCGTCGCGGCGACGCGCAACCCGACCAGCCGCTCGAGCGTGGGGGTGTCGTTCTGCAACTCGGACGACTTCGCACGGTGCGCTACCGCGCCGCGCTCCAGCACGATCGCCTCAGCGGTCAACTCCAGCGCGATGTCGGTATGTTGTTCGACCAGGATGATCGCGATTTTCCGGTCGGCCAGCATCAGCCGTACGGCGGCGACCAATTCATCGACGATCACCGGCGCCAGGCCCTCGAACGGCTCGTCCAGAAGCAGCAATGCCGGGTTGGTCATCAGCGCGCGCGCCGTTGCCAGCATCTGCTGCTCGCCGCCTGACAACTGGTTGCCCATGTTGCGGCGGCGCTCGGAGAGCCGCGGGAACAGCTTGAACACTGATCCAAGATTCCAGGCTCCCGGCCGCGCGGCAACGGTCAGGTTCTCATCGACCGTGAGCGAGGGGAAGATTTCGCGCTCCTGCGCCACCCAGCCGATGCCGTTGCCGGCACGCCTATTCGGTGGCGTCCGGGAGACGTCCTCGCCGCGCCACAATACCTGGCCACCGCGCAATTGCGTGTAGCCCATGATGGTAAGCAGCAGCGTCGATTTGCCGACGCCATTGCGGCCGAGCACCGCCAGGCTGCCGTGCTCCGGCAATTCCAACGAAATGCCATGCAGCACCATGGCGGCGCCGTAGCCGGCCGTCACGTTCTCGAGTTTGAGCAGCGCTTCAGCCATGGTGGCGCTTGCCCAGATAGACTTCACGCACGCCCGAATCGGCGGAAATTTCCGCCGGCGAGCCTTGCGCGAAAATCGCGCCGCTCACCAGCACGATGATGTGGGTCGCAAAGCGGAACACCACGTGCATGTCGTGCTCGATGAACAACAAAGTGAGATCGTCGGACAGGCTCGCCACCACTTCGAAAATATCGCCGCTTTCCTCCTGCGGCACGCCGGCGGCCGGCTCGTCGAGCAGCAGCACCTTCGGCTTTGTCGCGAGCGCCAGTGCGATCTCCAACAGCCGTTGCCGCCCGTAAGGCAGTTCGCGCGTGACTTGATAGCAGTCGTCGCCGAGCCGTAGCTTGCGCAGGATCTCGTAAGCCTCGTCGATGGTCTCGCTGTCGGCGCCGATGGTTCGCCAGAACTGGCCGGCGAGCCGGCGGCGCTCCGCCACCGCCAGCGTGACGGCTTCAAGCGCGTTAAGGCCGGGAAACAACGTGTTGATCTGGAAGGTGCGCGCCAGCCCGCGCCGCACGCGATCCTGCGGTTCGAGCGCGGTGATGTCTTGCTCGCCCAGCACGATCTGCCCGGCATCAGGTGTGAGCATGCCGGTCATCAAATTGATCAACGTGGTCTTGCCGGCGCCATTGGGCCCGATCAGCGCGTAGCGCGCGCCGACCGGCAGGCTCAATTCGATGTCGCGCGCCACGGCAAGCGAACCGAAAGATTTCGACAGGCCGCGCGTGACCAAAGCAGGCGCGCTCATGGCCGCCTCCAGCGCGCATAGATCCGCGACAGTCCGCCGAGAATGCCGTTGGGCAGCACCAGCACCACCGTGACCAGCAGGATGCCGATCCAGAAATACCAGTATTGCGGCGCGATACCGGAGAACTGGTCGCGGGCGATCAGGAAGATGATGGCGCCAATCAGCCCGCCGTAAAGCCGTCCGGCGCCGCCCAGCACCAGCATCACCAGCACGTCGGCGGAGCGTTGGAAGCTGATCGATTCCAGCGCGGCGGATTCGGTCGTCTGCGTCAGGATCGCGCCCGCGATGCCGGCGACAATCGCGGCGATGGTATAGGCCTTACGGATATGCGCGCGGCTGGCCGCGCCGATCGCCGGCATGCGGACGAGATTTTCACGAATGCCGCGCAGCGCCAGCCCGAAAGGCGAATTGACCAGCCGTCGCATTCCGAGAAACACGATGAACAGCGCCGCCAGCGCATAGCTGTAGGCGGTGTAGCCGTATAGATCGAATTTGAACACGCCGAACAGTGGCAGAATGTGGACGCCCTGCAAGCCATCCGAACCGCCGGTCAGCCAATGCGCGCTATTGGCGACTTCGAAAGCCAGGAGCCCGAGGCCGAGCGTGATCATGATCAGCGTGAGGTGCCGGAATCGGCAGATGATGAAACTGGTGGCATAGCCGGCGATGCCGGCGAGCGCCGCGCCCACCAGCAGGCCGGAAAACGCTTCGCCCCAGACAAATTTGGAAAACAGTCCCGCGCTGTACGCGCCGATGCCGAAAAACGCCGCGTGCCCGAGCGATACCACGCCAGCGTAGCCGAGAATGAGGTCGAGCGAGAGGGCGAACAAGGCGGTGATGGCGATCTGGCTCGCCAGCGACAAATAACTCGGAAACAGCACGAAAGGCAGCAGCGTCGCCAGCCAGAACGCGATCTCGAGCGGATGCCAGCGGCTCAACCCCTGCAAGTAGGCCTGCGGCGTCAAAGCGGGGGCGGTGCTTGCCATGATCTAGCGCCTCCCGAACAGGCCGGCCGGCCGCCACATCAACACCGCCACCATCACCAGATAGATCAGAAAGGCGCCGAGCTCGGGAAAATAATATTTGCCGGCGATGTCGCTGACGCCGATCAGCATGGCGGCGGCGAACGAGCCCACGATCGAGCCTAAGCCTCCGACTGAGACGACGATCAGCACATAGACCAGGAACGTGAATGAAAAATTCGGATCGAGCCCGACGATCTCGATGGCAAGCGCGCCGCCGAGCCCGGCGAGCCCGCTGCCGAGCGCGAAGGTCGAGGCAAAAGTCCGGTCCACGTCGATGCCGAGCCCGCGCGCCATGC
The DNA here is from genome assembly GCA_035648555.1 of Pseudolabrys sp. Taxonomy (GTDB): domain Bacteria; phylum Pseudomonadota; class Alphaproteobacteria; order Rhizobiales; family Xanthobacteraceae; genus Pseudolabrys. The sequence continues at coordinate 19,235 of DASRLF010000033.1, read as the reverse complement.
GCTGGTTGTCGACCGAGGCGCGCACCTGTGCGCCGAAGCGGGTGTATTCGAGTCCGGCGACCAGAAGCAGCGTTACGATCAACGCCACGGCAATGAGGAACAAGCGGTATTTGCCGAGACCGAGGCCGAAAAACGCGATCGAGCCGCGCAGGAATGCCGGCGTCTCGATCGGCTGCTGGTTGGTCGTGAAGATGTAAGCGGCGACCGCGACGGAAATGAACGCAATGCCGATGGTGAGCAGCACCTGATCGAGATCGCTGGCGCGGTAGAGCCGGCGGTACAGCGTGCGCTCAAGTACCACGCTTACGGCCGCAGCCGCGAAAAACGCCGCTGGCAGCGTGGCCAGGAACGGCCAATGGAAGTCATTCATCAGCGTCGCGGTCACGTAGCCGCCGACCATCGCGAAGGCGCAATGCGCGAGATTGACGAAATTCATCAGGCCGAGCGTGACCGACAGCCCGACCGACAGAAGAAACAGCAGCATCCCGTAGGCAATGCCGTCGAACAGGACGCCGAAGATGGGAGGAAGCATGGCTGCGGCCGGTTAGCGGGGACGAACCCTCAAGGCACGATAACAGGTCAAGCGGCGGGCGTTAAACACGGATGGGGCGATCATGACAATCGCCCCATCCGGATGCCGTTGAATGTCCGAGCGGACGCGCGCCTATTTGTGCGTCGGGTCCTTGACGTCCTTGACGGTGTCGATGACGACGTTGATGAGGTTGCCGCCGACCTTTTCGACTTTCCGCATATAGACGTTCTGCACGATATCGCGGGTTGCTGGATCGATCGAGATCGGGCCGCGCGGGCTCTCCCACTTCATGCCTTTGGCCGCGTTGACGAGCGCATCGCCGTCTGTCTTGCCGCCGGTCTTCTTCAGCGCTTCGTAGATCAGATGCATGCCATCATAGCCGCCGACCGCGAAGAAGTCGGGGTTGCGCTTGAACTCGGCATTGAACGCCTTGACGAAGGCCTCGTTGGTCTTGGACTTCAGGGTGTAGTCGTAGTGCCAGCCGCTGAGACGGCCGAGCGCGATGTCACCCATCGCCTTGAGCGCGGTTTCGTCGACAGCTTCGCCGGTGCTGAAGATCTTGATCTTCGAGGCGTCCATGCCGCGTTCGGAGAAAGCCTTGCCGAGAGCCGCCGGCTGCGCGCCACCGGGCACGAAAATGAAGATCGCTTCGGGGTTAAGGTCCTTGGCGCGCTGCACGAAGGCCGAGAAATCCGGGTTGGCGACCGGCATGCGCACCGAGCCGACGATCTCGCCGCCGGCGTCCTTGAATGCCTTCTGGAACCATGTCTCGCCATCGATGCCGGGGCCGTAGTCCGAAACCATCGTGTAGGCCTTCTTGGCGCCGCCCTTGGTCGCGGCCCAGTGTCCGATCGTTCCGGAAATCTGCGGCAGCGTCAGCGATACGCGCACGATGTAGGGCGACTTCTCGGTTACGATCGAGGTCGCGGCGTTCATGTCCACCATGAACTTCTTGGCCTCGGTGGCGACGCTCGCCGCGCCAAGCGCTTCCGGCGTGAGGGTAAAGCCGGCCAGAATGTCCACGTTGTCGCGCACCACCAGTTCCTGCGCCAGACGCTTGGCGACGTCCGGGTTGGGGCCGCCGGTGTCCTTGCGGATGATCTCGATTTTCTTGCCGGCGACGGTGTCGCCGTGCTGCTTCATGTAGAGCTTGATGCCGTTGTCGATCTGGGCCCCGGTGTCAGCGAACTGGCCGGAATAGGAGCTGATGACGCCGATCTTGATGGTGTCGGCCGCATGGCCGATGGCCGGCATCAGGCTCAGCCCCAACAGCGCGGCGCCTGCAAGCAATATGCGTTTCATGGTCGTTCCTCCCCTTGGATTTTCGTTGGTTTTATTGGGGATAGAATGCCTGAGGTTGAGCCCAAAGAAAAGCGCCACGAACTTTCGTTCGTGGCGCGGTTTGAGATGGTTGGGACCCCAATAAAGGCCGCTTATCAGCCCAAAGACAGCGTGGCCTGCTCGTATTTGCCGCTGCCCATCTTGCCGTCCGGGAAGATACCGTGGGCAGCGATCCACTCGAAGGATTCCTCGTAAACTTCCTTGGTATAGGGCTCGAACACCAGCCGCTCGCCCGGGCCCCAGCGCCGCGTATCCATCTTGGCGTGGAAACGGTCGGGGAATTCGTTCTTGTAGTAGTGCGTGTAGAGCTCGGGCCGCAGGTCGATGTCGCGCTGCGCCTTGCGCAACGCGCGAAAGAACTTGCGCAGGTCTTCCGGATCGGGGTCGCCGTGGATCATGGTGCCGATCATGAAGGTGGTATCGATCACCTTGCGGAAGCCCAATTGCTCGGCGAAGTAATACGGGCCGCCGAACAGGTGGACCGCCGGCGCCTTGCCTTCGAACAGCAGTTCCATGCGCTTGAACAGCATGCCGTCGGAATAAACCAGATTGATCTGCTCCGGCTTGAGGTATTGCTCGAGCGCCTGCAGCGTCGAATAGTGGCTGCCGGACTGGAAGCCGACCGAGACCGGCACGCCGGCGAGATCGGCAGGCTCCTTTATCTTCGAATCGGCCGGCACGAACACGCCCGCCGGCGCCACCGAATAGACGTCGGTGTACATCTTGCCGTGGCCGTTGGAGGCCGCGACGTTGACGGTCCAGTGGCAGGCGCAGGAGACGTTCGCCTTGCGGCCTTCCTCGAACGACTGATAGGCGCCGTTGCTGCCTTTGTCGTGAATCTTGCCGTCGGTGGCGCGCATAAGCTCGCGGAATTCGTACTCGAGGCCCTCTTTACGGAAATAGTCCTTTTCCTCGGCCACCCACTCCTGCAGGCGGAAATGCGGTTCGATGATGAATTTCGGCATGGTTGCTTCTCCTTGGATGTCAGCAGCAAGACTGCGGTTTCGCGCTTTTCTTACCGTACTCGGCGACGCGCCGGGCGCGGATCATCTTGACGTGGTCGTCCATCAGTATGCGCGCCGCGGCCGCGTCGCGCATTTCGATGAGGTCGGTGAGTTGCGTGTGGATATCGAGAATGTGCCGCGCCAGCTTGGCCGTCGCGGTGACGTTGCGGCGCGGCCACGACACGTGCTCGAGCGAGATCAGCTGTACGACCAGCACGCGGTTGTGCGAGGCCTCGGCGACCGCCATATGGAAATCGCGCGACAGCCGGGTGAACAGGTCGAGATCGCCGATCGCGGCTTGCGCGTCGGCGAGCAGGGCGCGCAATTTGGCGATATCGGCGGCGGTCGCGCTTTCGGCCGCGAGTTCGGCGCCCAGCGTTTCGATGGCGCGCTGCGCGTCCATGATTTCGGCGGCGGAAACGCCGGTGAGATCGAGCTGCACGGCCAGCGCTTCGGCGAACAGGCGAGGGTTACCTTGCGCGATGCGCGCGCCGCCGCCTTTGCCCATACGGATTTCGACGATGCCGAGCGCTTCCAGCGTGCGCATGGCGTCGCGCGCCACGATCCGGCTGGTGCCGAAGCGCGCCGCTAGGTCCTTTTCGGTGCCGAGGAAATCGCCAGACTTGAGTTTCTTGGCGAACAGCCGGTCGCGCACGTCGGCGACCATTTGCGCCGACAGCGACGACGAACGCCCGGCAAACATGATGCGCGCGGTCAACTCGCCGCTCATCGCCACCGGTTGCCGTAACGCCTGCGCCATGGTCCGCGCTCCCGAGGAAGCGGGAATTATGCCGGTGGGTTTTAAAATAGTAAAGATACTATCTTATAAAATTTGCACACCATATCGCGACTGTATTCCTATCGTGATTATTGTGCCCATCATCCGATCCACCGAGGGCGCTGTCATGAGGCGTCGTGATGGTGGGATCGGATGCGGCGCCTGCGGGCAGGAGACGAACGCTCCTCCTGCACTCGGGCGGCGCCGGGGCTCCGCCCGGGGTTTGGGGTGAGCGGTTGACCCGAAGGGCGCCGCGAGCTTCGAGCCGGAGGCAAGGCGAAACGAACCCCGAAAGCGCAGCCCGGCGCCGGAAGGAAGACGCCGCGATGGAGCGCCGATCGGTGCGCGCGTCTCGCCAGACGCGCCCATGCGGTAAGGCGTGGATTGAATAAGGATGCGCCGCTCGGCGCTCCGTCCCCTCGCATTTCGAGGGGCAAGAGAACGGCCCCGCGAATGGGGCAGGGACTACGGCGTACCCGGTGCCGCAAAGAATACGGGTGATGGCGCTTGTCCGCTGACTAGTGCGCCTCGACGTGCGCCTCTTTGACCACCGCGCCCCACACCTGCGTCTCTTTGACAATGAAGGCTTTGGCCTCGGCCGGCGAACCGCCGGCGGGCTGCAAAGTGAGCTTGCCGAAATGGTCCTGCGCTTCCGGGCTCTTGAGCACGTCGTTGATCGCCGCATTGAGCTTGGCGACGATCGCCGGCGGCGTTTTCGGCGGCGCGGCGATGGCGTTCCAGGTGGCGGATTCGAAGCCCTTCACGCCGGCTTCATCGAATGTCGGAATATCGGGCAGGCTCGGAACCCGTTTGGCGGTCGCGACCGCCAGGATGCGCGCATTGCCGGCCTGGTGCAGCCTGATGGCCGAGGCGAGCTCCATGAAAATCATGTCGACGTGGCTGGCGATCAGATCGTTGAGCGCCGGCGCCGTGCCCTTGTAGGGCACATGCACAAGTTTGGTGCCGGTCACTTTCTCGAATAGCGCCGCGGTTAGATGTGATGTGGTGCCGATGCCCTGCGAAGCGTAATTGATCTTGCCGGGATTGGCCTTGGCATAGGCGATAAATTCCTGCGCGGTCTTGGCCGGAAAATCCGGCCGCACCAACAGCACATTGGCGACCGTGGTCATGATCGCGACCGGCTCGAACTTCGCCGGGTCGAAACTCATCTTGCTGTAGAGCAGGGGATTGACCGTGAGCGGCGAGGGTTGCGCCGCCAGCAGTGTGTAGCCGTCCGGCTCGGCGCTAAACACCGCTTCCGCGCCGATATTGCCGCCGGCGCCGCCGCGGTTTTCCACCACCACCGGCTGGCCCAGGCGCTGCTGCAAGCCGTTGGCCACGATGCGCGTGACGATGTCGACGCCGCCACCGGCCGGCACGCAGACGATGATCCGGATCGGCCGGTTGGGGTAATTGGCCGCGGCGTCCTGCGCCACAGCGCCGGACGCGCAGAGCATGAACGCGGAAACAAGAATCAAAAATGCGCGCACAGTGTTCCTCCGTTAGTCGACGGCTCGTTACGCGACGCTCGCCAGCTTTTGCGCCGGCAGTTTGAGATTGAAGAGGCGCATCGCATTGCCGCCAAGAATATTACGCTTGGCCTGTTCGTTCAGGAACGGCAAGTCGTAGATCGTACTGGGCAGATCGAAATCCCAGTGCGGATAGTCCGACGCATAGAGCAACTGGGTTTCCGCCTTGACCATGCGGAAATTGTTCTCCAACGCCGCCATGTCAGTCATTTCCAGCGGCTGCGAGGAGAAGAACATGTCGCGCATGTAGTCGCTCGGCAGTTTTTTGAGCGCCGGCGCTTCCGACGAGCGCATCATGTATTCGTTATCGAATCGCTGCATCATGAACGGCACCCAGGCCAGCCCGCTTTCGACCCACAGCACCTTCAATTTCGGAAACCGCTCCGGCAGGCCGTTGGTGATCCAGTTGGCGAGATGCACCATGTTGTAGAACACGAAACCCAGAGCATGCACGGAAATGAAGCGGTTCATCATGCCGACGGTCTGGTCGTTCCAGTTGTAGCCGGCGTGGAAGGCGATCGGCAGGCCCATTTCCTCCATCAGCGCGTAGGTTTTCATGTAGGAATTGTGGTGAACCGGGCGATAGCGCGCCGACGTCACCATGAACCCCACCACCCCCTTGGTTGCTTCGAATTCCTGCACCATGCGATACGACGCGTCGGCGTCGTTGAACGGCAGATAGAGCATCGAGCGGATGCGCGGCTCGTGCGCCAGCACGCGCTCGGTCAGCCAGCGGTTATAGGCGCGCGCCAGCGCGACCTCGACCTCGACTTGCGGATGCAGCCCGAGTTGCAGCATCGGCGTCGGAAACATCACGGCGACGTCGATGCCGATAGCGTCCATCCAGCGCCGCGTCAGCGCAATATCGCGCTGCTTGCCGGGTTCGGTCTTTTCCATGCCGCGCGTGGCGTAGCGCATCACGCGGCCGCCCATGTCCTGGTAGCCGACGCCGGCCGGCAGCATGCCGACGCTCTTGGCGCTGGCCTGGCGCGCGCTTTGCGCCAGCTGTTGCAGCACTGGATCATCCATGTATTCGAGAATTTCGCCGATCGCTTCACTTTCGTAGTGATGCGAGTCGACATCGACGATCGGAAAATTCTTGTAGCCGCGCTCGCTCGCTTGCTGCGAGGCATGCGCCAGCAGCTTGGCGGTGTCGAATTCCTCGACCTCCATGCGGCGAAAATCTGAGAGCGGGAGCTCCATTATTGTTTTCCCGACCATGCCTGCCACATGCCGAGTTCGAACACTTGCAGGTTCACCGCCTTGAGCATCGCGGTCACCGTCACCATCACCTCGGTGGCGGTCATCTGTGCGTCGGCGGGAAAAACGGGCAAGGCATTGTCCGATTCCGCAGCGCGCGCGGCGTAGCTGCGCACCGCTTGCGCCAGCATGCTTTGAATCTCGGCGTCGCTTGGCTCTCTGGCCGCGCGCGCGATGGTGTCAGCCTGCGACGACATAGATATCCTCCCCGCGCTTGACCACCTCGAAGCTTTTCAGTTTCAGCTTGCGGTCGGCGGCGCACTCGCCGGTCTTGAGATCGTATTCGTAGCCGTGCCAGGGGCACACGAAGTGGATTTCCTGCTCTGAAAACTTTTGCCCCTGCCAGGTGCGGTCGGGGCCGATGACGTCCTCGACCTTGTGCATCATGACGCCTTCGCAGGCCGGCCCGCCCTGGTGCACGCACAGATTCTCATAGGCATAGAACCGGCCCTGCGAGTGGAACACGCCGATTTCACTCGCCCCATGTCGCACGATACGGCGCTCGCCGTCGGGGAACTGCGAGACTTTGGCGACGAAGACATCCGGCATTCAACACGGGCTCCCAGCTCTTGAACTCACGGAAAAGTATGGCACCGAACCGCCTTCGCGGAAACTGGGGTCAGGGTTGCGAACTGCCGCATTGTCGAGCGCGCAGGCTTCAAGCATGGTCCGGCGCAATCGAAGGAGCGCCGGTGGACTCTATTGCAATTCTCGCCTTTGTCGCGGGCGCCTATGTGCTGGCGGGCTTCGTCAAAGGCGTGATCGGGCTCGGCCTGCCGACGGTGGCGATCGGCGTGCTCGGGCTGATGATGACACCTGCCGAGGCGGCGACGATTTTGTTGGTGCCCTCGCTGGTGACGAATGTCTGGCAAGGCGTTGTGGGCGGCGAGTTACTCGCGCTGACGCGGCGGTTATGGCCGATGCTCGCCGGCATATGCCTTGGCACCTGGATCGGCGCCGTACTGCTGCCTGGCGGCGGCACTGCCGAGGCGACAGTATGGCTGGGAGCGGCGCTGGCGATCTACGCCGCGTTCGGTCTGTTCAACGTGCATTTCGCGGTGCCGCCGCACGCGGAAGTCTGGGTTGGCCTGGTGGTCGGCGTTGCGAACGGCGCGATCTCGGTTGCGACCGGGATCTTTGCGCTGGGTGCGCCCTACATCCAAGCGCTCACGATGGAGCGCGATCGCATGGTGCAGGCGCTCGGCCTCTCTTTTTCGGTCTCGACCGTCGCGCTCGCCGTGGCGCTGGCACATGGCGGCGTGATGAAACCTGCAATGATCTGGCCTTCGTTGGTGGCGCTCGCCGCCGCGCTGGTCGGCATGGTGTTGGGTCAGGTAGTCCGCGGCAGAATTCGCGCGGAAACCTTCCGCCGGTGCTTTTTTATCGGCCTATTGCTGCTCGGCGCGCATTTGGCGCTGCGCGGCTTGATATAAGCAGGCGTTGACGACCGTACTTCGCTTTCACTAGCGTGCAAATAATTGCCGCCGGTTTCCGGAGTCCGAGATGCCGCATATAGCCGCGCGCGATGGCACGCAATTGTATTACGAGGAGGCGGGCGAGGGCACGGCCATCGTCTTCGTGCATGAATATGCCGGCGACTGGCGCACTTGGGAGCCGCAGATGCGGTTCTTTTCGCGTTCGCACCGTTGCGTCACCTACAGCCAGCGCGGCTACCCGCCCTCCGACGTGCCGAAGGATGGCGCGCACTACAGCCAGGACATCGCTCGCGACGACGTGATCACGGTGATGGACGCGCTCAAGATCGACAAAGCGCACGTGGTCGGGCACTCGATGGGCGCGGCCACCGCGCTGCATGTCGGCATCCATTATTCACAGCGCTGCACGTCGGTGACGGCCGCCGGCTGCGGCTACGGCTCGAGCCCCGACCCCAAGATCGTCGAACAAATGCGCGCAGCCTCGCGCGAGACCGGCAAGATGTTCGAGACCGAGGATTTTGTCACTGCGGCGGCGCGCTATGCCGATGGCGCCACGCGCCAGACCCAGAAGAACAAGGATCCGCGCGGCTATGCCGAGTTCGTCAAGATGCTGACCGAGCATTCCGCGCAAGGCCACGCGCTCACGATGCTGAATTTGCAGGCCAAGCGTCCGACGCTGTGGGATATGGAAGCCGACCTGAAAAAATTCTCGCCGCCGCTGCTGATTCTGGTCGGCGATGAAGACGATTGGTGCCTGGACGGCAGCGTGTTTCTCAAGCGCACGGTGCCGACCGCCGGCCTGAAAGTCATTCCGCGTTCCGGCCACACCATTACCAGCGAGGAGCCGGCCGCGTTTAACGCCGCCTGCGCCGAACTGTTTGCCTCGGCCGAAGCCGGCCGGTGGCTGACGCATAAAAACTCATAACGGGAGGAAAGCGATGGACCTCAAGCTCAAAGGCAAGACCGCGCTGGTCACCGGCGGCAGCGAAGGCATCGGCAAGGGCATCGCGCTGGCGCTGGCGCGCGAAGGCGTCGATGTCGCCATCTGCGCGCGCCGCAAGGAGCCGCTTGAAGCCGCCGCCAAGGAGATTGCCAAGGAGACCGGCCGCAAGATCGTCACCATCGCCGCCGATCTGCGCAAGGACGCCGACGCCAAGAATTTCGTCGAGCAGGGCGCCAAGGCGCTCGGCCGCGTCGACATCATGGTCAATAATGCAGGTTCGGCCGCTGGCGGCGTCATCGAGCATTTGACCGAAGACGACTGGGACAAGGGCCTGCAGCTCAAATTCATGGGCTACGTGCGCTGCCTGCGTTACGCGCTGCCGATCATGGTCAAACAGGGCGGCGGCCGCGTGGTGAACCTGATCGGCAATGACGGCGTCAAGCCGTCCTACTGGGAAATCTGCCCGGGCGCGGCCAATGCCGCGGGGCAAAACCTGACGCTGTCGCTGGCCGGGCAATATGGCCGCGACAATGTCAGCTTCGTCGCGGTCAATCCGGGGCCGGTGCGCACCGAGCGCTGGGCAGGATTGGTCGACGCCATGGCGCGCGACATGAAAATCCCGCGCGAGCAGGCCGACAAGCTGGCGCCGGCCTCGATCCCGATGGGCCGCATCGCCGAGGTCGAGGAGGTGGCGAACCTCGTCGTCATGCTGGCGTCGCCGCTGATGGAAATGGTCAACGGCACCATGATCGAGATCGACGGCGGCCAGGACAAGGCGCTGATGGACCGCTTCCGCGACCGGCCGAAAGCCTGAGCGTTTCCAGGCCGTAAGCCTTTAGTACAATCATGACGTGTGAAGGCCTGTTTGCCGGCATAAAACCGGCGAACGCAAGGAATTCACGTAATATCAGCGCGGAGTGCGAGGTTTGCCCTTTCCGCAGGCGCAATACCAGTCATGATTTTGCAACCGGGGTAAATCGGTTACACGCATATGTAGAGTGCATCGGCGATGCCTCGTGAAACACTCAAAGTCCTGACGGCCGCCGCTGGGCACGGACGCTACATGCTCGACGAGCAGGTCGGGTTTCTGTTGCGCGTCGCCATGCAGCGCCACACCGCGATCTTCATGTCGCGCATGATCGAAGGGCTGACCCAGACCCAGTTTTCGGCGCTCGCCAAGCTCCATGAAGCCGGCCCCTGTTCGCAGACCCAGCTCGGCCGGCTGATCTGCCTCGACGCCGCCACTATCAAGGGCGTGGTCGACCGGCTCGGCGCGCACGGCCTCGTCACTGCGCTCAACGATCCGCCGGACCGCCGCCGCCGCGCGGTGACGCTCACCGATCGCGACCGTCAGGTCACCGAGAGCGCCATGCTGATCGCCGCCGAGATCACCGCCACCACACTGGCCGCGTTCAGCAAAGATGAGCAGCGGCAGGTGACGCGGCTGTTGAAGAAGCTCGGCTAGAAGCCGTAGAGCTTGGCCGGATTGTCGCTGAGCATCTGCCGCCGCGCGCCCTCGTCGGGCACCCAATCCAGCAACATGTCGAGCAGCACCGCATCGTCCGGCACTTTGACGTCCGGCGACGGATGAGGCCAGTTGCTCGCCCACAACATGCGCTCGGGCGCGGCTTTGGCCAGTGCCTTCGCCATCTTGCCGACGTCGTCGTAAAACGGCGGGCCAACTTTGGATGTTTCGTAAGGCGCCGACAATTTGGTCCACGTGCGTCCTTTGTCGAGCAGGCGCAGGATTGTGCGCATGCCGGGATGATCGGGCGCCACCGGTTCGAGAAATTTCCCGGTGTGATCGATGATCAGGTTGCTGGTCAGCCGGCCCAGCAAAGCTTCCTGATCCGCCAAATCGCGGCCGTCCATCTGAAACACCACGTGCCAGCCGAATGGCGCCACGCGCGCCGACATGGTTTCGAGAATCTCCAGCGGCAGCGGCGCGCCCGATAGCATGAAAAACCGGATGCCGCGAATGCCCAGTTTGGTCAGCCGGTCGAGCTCCGCGTCGTTGACGGTTTCATCGACCACGGCGATGCCGCGCGCGCTCGGCCCGATCGCCGCCATGGCCTCGAGCGTGCAGCGGTTGTCCTTGCCGTAGGCCGAGGGCTGCACCACCACCGTGCGTTCGATGCCGAGCCGCGCGCGCATCTTCAGGTAATCGGTAACCGATGCATCTGGCGCCAGGATCTTGGCGGTCGCCGCCTTCGGAAAGCGACGATCGTAAATGTGCATATGCGTGTCGCAGGCGCCGGGCGGCGCCTTGAGCTTAGGTTTCATCTCGCTAGGGGCAGGAGGCACGCTGATTCTCTTGGTTGGCGGTCAGGGGGGACAGATATAGCCGGGGCCGCTCGGGTTCTTGAAGCAACCGACCGAAGCCGGCAGGACTTGTTTTGGCAGCCATAGCACGACTTTCGGAAAATAAATGCAGAAGCTGATCGTCACCAGGAACACGACGTAGATCGGCAAAGCCGCACGCAGCGCTTGCGAGAATCGCACGCCCACGAATTTCGACGCCATCAACAGCACAAGCCCGTAAGGCGGCGTGATCAGCCCGAATGCGAGCGTGGCGATCAGCACGACGCCCATATGCACCGGATTGATATCACCGGCCTGCGTCAGCGTGTTCACCAGCGGCATGAAGATGATGATGGTCGGCACCGGCTCGATGAAATCGCCGATGATGGTGAACAGCACCACCAACAGCAGCATCATGAGATGCGGGTCGTTGCCGGCAATCGACGTGATCCAGTCGCCGATGACGATCGCACCGCGCAGATAGGCGAACAGCCAGCCGAACGCATTGGCGGCGCCGATCGTGATCAAAGGCAGCGAAAAGATCAGGCCGGCCAGGCAGAAATCATACGGCAACACCTTGAGATGACCGCGATTGAGCGCCGGGATGATCGCGAAAATGATCCAGACCACGGCGACCACGCCGGCTTCGGTCGGCGTAAACCAGCCGGTCAAAATGCCGCCCAGCAAAATGATCGGGATCATCAGCGGCAAGGCGGCGTCTCTGGCGGCGATGGCCACCGCAAAGAAAGAAGCGCGCGGCCGCCGTGCGCCGATCGGGCCGAAGAAATAGCAGTAGATCATCAGCCCAAAGCCGATCATGAAGCCCGGCACGACCCCTGCCATGAACAGGCCCGCGATCGAGACATTGCCGATGGCGCCGTAGACGACAGCGGTAATGCTCGGCGGTACCAGCGCCGCGATCGTCGAGGCGGCCGCGATGATGGCGGCGATAAACGGCGGATCGTAGCCTTCGCGCTTCATCGGCCCGCCCAGGGCGCGGCTGATCACGGCGACGTCGGCGGTGGTCGAGCCGGACATTTCCGAGAACATCATGCTGAAGACAGTGACAACCTGCGACAAACCGCCGCGAATGTGGCCGACGAGCGCCAGCGCCAGATTGGCGACCCGCATGATGACGTTGGCGGAGCTCATCAGCTCGCCGACCAGCAGAAAGAACGGAATGGCGAGCAGCGCCTCGTTGTCCATGCCGTCGAACATCTTCTGAATGATCGCCGGCATCGAAACGTCGGTAAACGTGGTGCCAATCAGCACGCCTGCCATCAGCGAGAATGCGACCGGCACGCCCATATAGCCGAACACGAGGAACAGCGTGGTCATCGTCGCCAGGATCAGCGAGTTGCTCACGGCAGTTCTTTCTTCGCCACGAGGTCGATCGGGGTGACGTGGATTGGCTCTTCGGGCGGCTCGGGATGATCGAACCCGTTGCGGATTCCGTTGACGAGTTGTTCGACGGTGAAGAGCGCGATCAATATCCCGGCGATCGGAATCGCGGCGTACAGCGACGCGATCGGCGTCATCGAGGGCATGCGGAAGCTGCTGAAGCCCCGCAGGAAATTAATGTAGCCAAAATAGATCAGGCAAAAGGCGACGCCGAGAACCACGAGACGGATGACAATTTCAATCACCAGCCGGGGCGTGCCGTGCATCGCCTCGGAAAGCGCCGTCAAATAGAGGTGATCGTTGCGACGCGTGGCGGCGGCCGAGCCGATGAAAATCGCGTAGATGAAGAACGTCGACGTGACTTCCTGAAGCCACAGCCACGGATGGCCGATGGTGCGGGTGACGATGTCGAAGGTTGTCGTCGCCGAGAAACCGAACAGCAGCAGCCCGCACAATATCATCAGCACGAGTTCGAGTACGTCGAACGCGCGCCACTTCAGATGACGCTGACGTTTCAGAACGAGTTTGTCAGCGAACCGCATTGTCAGCCTACTTACGAAACGCGACACGGAGAGGCCGAGTGGCCTCTCCGTGCGGACGGAACGATTACTTGATGCTGACGATCAGATTTTTGATCTTGACTGCATCGGGCCCAAGTTCGGTGGCGAACTTGTCCAGATATGGGTCGGCGATTTTTGTAAAGCCGGATTTGTCGACATCGCTGACGACCTTGACGCCGAGCGCCTTGAGCTTGCCGATTGAATCGTGCTCCAGCGCAAACGCCTTGGCCGGTTGAGTCTTGTTGACCTCGTCGGCGGCCGCTTGCACCCATTTCTTCTGATCGGCCGAGAGACTCTGCCACAGCTTGTCGCTGATCCAGACCAGGCTGTTATTGGCTTCGTGTTCGGTGAGCGAGAGCACCGGCGCCACTTCGTAATGCTTGTTGGCGAGATAGACGTTGATGCCGTTCTCGGCGACATCGACGACGCCGGTTTGCAGCGAGGTATAGACGCTGCCGAACGGCATATGCACGGTCTGCGCGCCATAGGCCGGGAAGATGGCATCTTCGGTCGGGGTCGCCTGCACGCGAACCTTCAGACCCTTGATGTCGCCGATGTTATGAATTTCCTTCTTGCTGTACATCGAACGCAGGCCGAGCGTCGCGAGCCCGATCACGTGTCCGCCTTTAACCGTTCCTTCGATCATGGCCTTGAAGGCATCGGAGAGACGCGGATCGCCCAAAGCTTTGGTGAGGTGCTCTTCCGAGCGGAACAGGAAGTGCAACGACATCACGCCGGCCTGCGGGGATACCGTGGCGGCGTTCGCCGATGAGCTGATGCAGAAGTCGATATCGCCGGACTTCAACAATTGCAGGACTTGCGGCTCTTGCCCAAGCTGGGCGCCGGGATATTGGTCGATGATGAATTGACCTTTGCTCAGCTCCTTGAGCTTGGCGGCAAAAATGTCGCCGACGATGCCGTAGCCGGTGGTATGCGGCTGGTCATAGGCAAACCGATAATGCTTTTCTTGGGCGTTGGCGCTGACCGAAACGGTCGCGACGGCGGCGCCAAGCAGGATGCCGCGTACCAGCGGCGAAAAACGCATTGCAGACATTGGACTTCCTCCCCAGGGTGGCGTCTTGCCGGCCGGTTCGCCGTGCCTGACGCGATGCGTTTGGACGCATTTTTATCCCTTGAAAGTTGGGTCCGAGGGTCCTCGGTTGTCAATCAGAATGTGTCGCTGCACTGCAATCGCAGCGGGCCGCGCCAATGGCGCACTTTTAGCCAGCCGGCCACCAGGCGGTCTGATCCGCCAATTCCGGCCAGCCAATAGCGCGGCTGGCGCGGCGCGCCGCTTCGTCAACGGCAAGCGCGACATCCCACTCGGCGGCCGTGATGCGCCGGCCGGTAAACGCATCCGCCGCATCGGACATCAGCCAGCAGGCCGGCTGCGCCATGATCTGGGGCCGCAGCATCTGCTCGCGCTTCCAGCCCGATCCGTCGCCGACGAACGGCGTATCGGTCGGCCCGCCGGGGACCAGGACATTGACCGTGATGCCGGTGCCGGCGAGTTCGGCGGCCCAGACCGCCGACATCGATTCAAGCGCCGATTTGGTGGCGCCATAAGGCAGCACGCGCAACATGGTGCGGAAGCTGGTGGTGTTGTTGACGATGCGGCCCCATTTCTGTTTGCGCATCGGCGCCAGCGCTGCGCGCATCAAAATAAGGGCGGCGCGGACATTGATCGCGAAGAACCGGTCCCAGATTTTCGGGGTCAGTTCTTCGATGGAGGGGAGGCGCTTCTCGGCGTCTGGCCGCAGCGAGCTTGGCCCGATGCCGGCATTGTTGATGATGCCTTCGATGCGGCCAAAATGTACGATGGTTTTGGCGACCGCCGCCTCGCACTGCGCCGCTTCCGCGACATCGGCCTGCACGGATAAGAAACGTTCGCAGTGCGGCTTGGCGATGGCGGCCAATTTCTCCAGCGCCGCGGCGTCGCGGTCGGCTGCGGCGACCGCATGCCCGGCCTTGAGCAAGGCCGTTGTCATGACGGTACCAAGCCCGCCGGCGGCGCCGGTCAGCAGCACCACGCGGCTTTTGTCAGTTTCGGCCATCGCGGCCTCCTTGGTTCAGGATCGCTTTCAGCCGCTGCGGCGAAATCGGCAAGCGCGTTATTGCGCCGGGGCGGCCGAGCGCGTCATCAATGGCCGACGCAATCGCCGCGCCGACCGGATTGGCGCCGCCTTCGCCCGCGCCTTTCAGGCCGAGCGGGTTCAACGGGCTCGGCGCATCTTCGGTGACCAGGATCGAAAGCTCGGGGATCTCTCGCGCCGTCGGCATTAGATAGTCGGCGAAGGTGACGGACAGCGGCTCGCCGTTTTCGTCATAAAGGAATTCTTCGAACAGCGCGCCGCCGATGCCTTGCGCCACGCCGCCGGCGATCTGGCCCTCCACAAGCTTTGGGTTGACCGCCTTGCCGATGTCGTAGGCGATGACATAGCGCTCGATGGTGACACCGCCGGTGTCGGCGTCGAGGCGCACGGAGGCGATATGGACGCCATAGGGGTAGACCATGTGCACGGACTCGAATGTGGCCTCGGCGGACAGGCCGCCGGGGTGAGCGCGCGCGAGTTCCGCCAGTGGCATCGACGGGCCAGACGAACGATCACGACGAACGATTTGTTCGTCGACGATATCGAGCAATTCTGCCTTGGTCTGCATAAGTTCTGCGGCCGTCTCCAGCAGTTCTGCGCGCAATTTGACCGCTGCCAGCCGCGTGGCTTCGCCGCACATCACAGTTACGCGCGAGGCGAACGCGCCCATGCCCTTGTCGATGCGGTCGGTCTGGCCATGGACGACTTTGATATTGCTGTAATTTACGCCGAGCGCGTCGGCGCAAATTTGCGCAACCGCGGTTTCCACGCCTTGCCCGAGCGAGGCGACGCCGGTGATCACCTCGACCGTACCGTCTGATTTCACGTCGATTCTGACGGTGTCAAACGGCCCAAGCCCGCTTTTTTCCACGAACATCGCGATGCCGCAGCCGGCTTTTTCGCCGGCAGCGCGGCGTCTTTTCAAATTCGCTTGCAGATTTTTCCAATCCGAAAGCGCCAACGCCTTGTCGAGCAGCGCGGTGTAATCGCCTGAGTCATAAACGATTTTCGTGCCCAGCGTGTCCAAACCGAGCGCGTAGGGCATCGCGCTTTTGCCGATCAGATTACGCCGGCGGATGTCAATTTTATCCATGCCGACCTTCGCGGCGATGGCGTCCAGCAACCGTTCGCGCACGAATGACGATTCGTAACGGCCCGGCGCACGATAGGTGCCGCACGGCGTTTTATTCGTGAGTCTGATGTGGCCTGTGGCGCGGTACGCAGGTATGCGATAGGGGCCCGGCAACATCGCGGCGGTGAGATCGGGCACGGTGGCGGCGTGCGTGCGCATGTAAGCGCCGTTGTCGTGAAAAAATACGTCATCGATTGCAAGGATATGGCCGTCTTTATCGATGGCGGCGCGGATTTTGTGCTGCTGCTCGCGCGAATGATTGGCGGCGACCAGATGTTCGCGCCGGTCCTCGATCCATTTGATGGGCTTACGGAATTTCAGCGCCGCCGCGCAGACCAGAACGTCTTCCGGATAGATTTCGCCGCGCACGCCGAACCCGCCGCCGACGTGGCCCTCGAACAACTGTACGGATTCGCGCTTGCGCCCAAGCATTTGCGCCAGCGTGTCGCGGTTCCAGTGCGGCACTTTGGCAGCGCCATGCATTTCCAATATGTCGTTGGCTTCGTCGTAACGCGCGATGGCACCGCGCGTTTCCATCGGCACGCCGGAATGGCGGCCGATTGCTAATTCAAGCGAAATAACGGCATGCGCGCCGCGGAAAGCGGCGTCGACGTCGCCATAAGTTTTTTGCAGGACTCCCGCTTCTGTCGAACGGTCATGTTCGTAGAAACCGGGCTGCTCGGTCGCGAGCATTGTTGCTCGGCGTTGTTCGATGTCGAGCGTGACCAGATCGGCCGCGTCTTCCGCCAGATAGGCATTTTCGGCAAAGACCGCCGCAACCGGATCGCCGACATAGCGCACAACGTCTTTCGCCAGCACCGGCTGGCGGTACGGTTCAAGCGTCTTGAGGCCGGTCAGCCGGAACGGGATCGGCGGGATGTGCGCGATGTCGGCTGCGGTCCACACCGCGTGCACGCCGGGCAGCTTGAGCGTCGCGCTTGCGTCGATCGATTTTATTTTGCCATGCGCGATGCCCGAACGCACCACGCGCATGTGCCATTGGCCGGGAAACGAAATGTCGGCGGCGAAGCGGCCTTGGCCCAGCAGCAGCGGCCGGTCTTCGAGACGAGGGACGGAGCGTCCGACGAATTTGGCTGTCATTTCCCGCGCATCGTTTTGGCCGCCGCGCGCACGGCCTTGATGATGTTCTGATAGCCGGTGCAGCGGCACAAGTTCGACGACAGCACGTCGAGCAGATCGTCGTCGGAAATATCCGGCTCGCGCTCCAGCACCCCGACCGCCAGCATCAGGAAACCCGGCGTGCAGAAGCCGCATTGCAGGCCATGGTGATCCATGAAGGCCTGCTGCATCGGATGCAGGGTGTCGCCATTGGCGAGGCCCTCGACGGTCCCAATCTTTTTCCCCGCCGCCTGCACGGCGAACATCAAGCACGAGCGCACCGGCTCGCCGTCGACGATAACCGTGCAGGCGCCGCAGATGCCGTGCTCGCAGCCGATATGGGTGCCGGTCTGCCCGCAATCCTCACGGATCGCATCTGCCAAGGTGCGCCGCGGCTCGACATGAATTGCATGCGCGCGCCCGTTGATCGTCAGCGTGATGTCGCTTTTCGCGCTCATGCCGTTTTCCTTGCGGCTTTCTCGGCTTTGCGCAATGCCGCGCGAATGCGCTGCGGCGTTGCCGGTATTTCATCGATTTGAACGTCAAAGGGCGTGAGCGCGTCGTTGATGGCGTTGATGATTGCTGCCGGCGCGCCGATCGTGCCGCCTTCGCCGAGACCCTTGGCCTTGGTGATGGAGTTCACGCTCGGCGTCTCCATGTGGTGCAGCTCGATCGGCGGAATTTCGCGCGCCGTTGGCGGCATGTAATCGGCGAGGTTGGCGGTCAGGATGCCGCCGTCGTCGTCGTAAATGATTTCCTCCAGCAGCGCGTTGCCGATGCCTTGCGCGATGCCGCCATGCACCTGGCCCTCGGCAATCATCGGATTGATGATGCGCCCGGCGTCTTCCGCGACCAGGAATTTCTCGATCGTGGCGCTGCCGGTCTCGACATCGACCTCGATGATCGCGACATGACAGGCATTGGAAAAAGTGCCGGGCGGATCGTAAGTGCCTTGTTCGGTCAATCCCGGCTCGATCTCGCCCTTGAATCGATGGGTTTGCGTGTAAGCCATGCGCGCCATGCTCGCGATCGTGACCGAGCGGTCGGTGCCGGCAACCTTGGCCGCGCCGTCCGCCAGCACGATGTCCTCGGGCGCGGCTTCCAGCATGGAGCTGGCGATTTTGATCAGCTTGGCGCGCACTTTCTGCGCCGCGATCAAGGTGGCGCCGCCGGAAATCACCAGCGAGCGGCTGGCGAAAGTGCCCCATCCGTAAGGCGCGCGGTCGGTGTCGCCGTGCACGATTCTGATAATGTCGGGGGTGACGCCGATTTCGTCGGCGATGATCTGGGCCAGCGTGGTGCGCAGGCCCTGGCCATGCGGCGACGAGCCGATGCGCGCCTCCACGAAGCCGGACGGATCGACGGTGAGGATCACGGTCTCCCAGCCGGGCGTGATTTCCATGCCGCGCGCCGCGAAAGCCGGACTGCCGTAGCCGGTGCGCTCGGAGAAAGTCGCAAAGCCGATGCCGAGATAGCGGCTATGCTTGCGCGCTTCCGCCTGACGCTTGCGGAACGCCGGCACGTCGACGGCCTTAACCGCCATCTCCAGCGTCTGCTTGTAGCTGGCCTCGTCGTACACAAGGCCGATCGCCGAGGTGTAGGGAAATTTGTCGATCAGATTGCGGCGGCGGATGTCGACCGGATCGATGCCGAAGGCGGTCGCGGCCGGTCATCACCTTCACTTTAGAGCGATTGATGGACAAGGCGGCCGCGGCTTTCGGCATCGGCCCGATCGACATTCGCCGCCGCAATCTGATCGACAAGTTTCCCTACACCTCCGCCATCGGCCTCGTGTACGACGAGGCC
>DASRLF010000032.1:0-41137 GCA_035648555.1 Pseudolabrys sp. | reverse complement strand
GAGAAAATTCCCCGGGGCCTTACGATCCTATCGGGAGCTGTCCCTGGCCGGGCTCGTGGGCTCGGTCATATGGCGCCCACCTACTTATGTAGGTTCCCGGGATCACCTCCGACGGCTTTCGCGGCTCCGCACTTTATCGATGCCTGACCTGACCGAAAACCAATCTGAAAAAGCCGCGCTCCGCACCGAAGCCTTGGCGCTGCGGGATGCGTTGCCGGGGGCCGTACGCGCGGCGTCGGCCGAGATCATCGCCGCGCGGCCATTTCCGGTGACGATCACGGCGGGCGTCATCGTTTCCGGCTTTTCGCCGATGAAGACCGAGATCAATCCAATTCCGCTGATGCGCAAACTCAGTGACATGGGCGCGCAGCTTGCGTTGCCGGCCATCGCCGGGCGCGGCAAACCGCTGATCATGCGCGCCTGGACATTCGGCGCGCCGCTCAAGGCTGGCCAATGGGGCATCCGCGAACCGGGACCGGAAGCGCCCGAAGTCGCACCCGACATTCTGATCGTGCCGCTTGCCTGCTTTGACCGCCCCGGCCACCGCATCGGCTACGGCGCCGGTTATTACGACATGACCATCAACGCTTTGCGCGCCAAGAAGAAGGTCACCGCCATCGGCCTCGCCTTCGCCGCGCAGGAAATTCCGCGCGTCCCCGCCACCGAGCGCGACGAACGGCTCGATCTCGTGCTAACGGAGCGCGAAGTCATTGATTTTCGCGGAACTTAAACGATGCGTATTCTTTTCATCGGCGACGTGATCGGCCGCTCCGGGCGCGCCATCGTCAGCGAGCGGCTACCGGGCCTGGCCGCCCAATGGAAGCTCGACCTCGTCGTCATCAACGGCGAAAACTCCGCCGGCGGCTTCGGCATTACCGAGACGATCTACAACGAGTTGATCGACGCCGGCGCCGACGCCATCACACTCGGCAATCACGCCTTCGATCAGCGCGAGGCGCTGGTGTTCATCGAGCGCGCGCCGCGCCTGATCCGCCCGCTCAATTATCCAAAGGGCACGCCCGGCCGCGGCGCCGCCATGGTCGACACCAAAAACGGCAAACGCGCGCTCATCATGAACGCCATGGGCCGCATTTTCATGGATCCGCTCGACGATCCATTCGCCGCGGTCGAGCGCGAGCTAGCAGCCTGCGCGCTCAAGACGGGAGCCGACGCCATCGTCCTGGACATGCATTGCGAGGCGACCAGCGAAAAGCAGTCAATGGGATATTTCGTCGACGGCCGCGTCAGCCTGATGGTCGGCACGCACACCCATTCGCCGACTGCCGACCATCGCATCATGCCGGGGCGCACCGCCTTCGTGTCCGACGTCGGCATGACCGGCGATTTCGAGTCGGTGATCGGCATGAACAAAGACGAGCCGCTCAACCGGTTCCTGCGCAAGCTGCCGGGCTCGAAATTCGAGCCGGCCCTGGGCCCCGCCACACTGTGCGGCATCGCGGTCGAAACCGACGACACAAGCGGGCTTGCGGCACGCGTCGGCGCGGTCCGCCTCGGCGGCATCCTGGAACAGGCGTGGCCGACGTTCTGGGACTAGATATTTATTGACCGCGACTCGCCGCGATGATTCGGTAGGTCAGGTGATTCGCCGGCTGTGCTCGCGTCCGGCAGCGCGACACGGTACGGCGGGAATGAACCTTCAGGTCAATCTCAACCTCGCGCTGGACTCGACGGCCGCCTTAGCGCCGAGCGCTGTGCTTGCGAGCGATCCGCGCGCGCAACTCGCCGCGCAATTCATTCCGGCTGGTTCGCGTGTGCTCGATCTCAGCGTCGATGGCGCGCTCGAACGCTTCCTGCCGGGCGGCTGCAGCTATCAGGGCCGCGACCGCGTTACCTGCGACGGCGGGCAGGCCTGCGACATCGCCGGCGGCGATTTTCCGACCCAGGCCGCGGGCCAGTCGGACATCATCGTCATGCTGGGCACGCTCGAGCAGGTCGCCGACGCCGAAAATCTTTTCACCCATCTGCGTTTTTGCAAGCAGGACGTGATCCTGAGCTATCGCGCCACCGATCTGGTGGCGGGTGGCGAGCGCGCCGCGCTCGGCCTCGCCAATGCGTTCAGCTTTTATGATCTCGCGCTGCTGTTCGACCGCTATGGTTATCGCATCGAATGCACGGCGCCGATCGATGGCGGACAAGTGTTGATGCGGTTGACGCCGACCGAGCGGCTCAAGCCGGTGGCGGGCTGCAGCGTCGCGGTCATCTCCGACAGCAATATGGGGGCGTTCGGCGGCCGGCTCGGCCTCCAGATGATCAACGCGCTGATGCCGGGCGATGCAGACGTGCACCATTTGTATTTCGGCGCGCTCCATGAGGCGCGCGACAAATACGATCTGGTGGTGCTCGGCCTCGGCAACGGCATTTTTCAGCCGTTGTTTGGCGACGACGTGCTCGACATCGTCGGGCGCGCCAAGGCTTCGATCGGAATTTTCGGCACGCAATACCGCGAGCTGATCCCGCGCCCGTCGCTCGAACGGCTGGTCGAGCGGCTCGACACCTGGTTCGCGCGCTACGAAGACGACGTGCTGATGTATGGGCGCGGCCGCGGCAACGTCGCGCATCTGGGCGACTGGCTGATCGACCAGTTTCCGATGAACACGGCGACCTTGGACGAGCCGTTGCAGATTGTCGACGAGTTGCGGGTCGATCACGCCTTCGACCGCGCCATCCAGGTCATCCAGTGTCACAAGAACGTCCATGCGACGCGCCTGCATCCGCTGCTCTGCGCGCTGACCGCCGCCGAAACGGTGTCCTACGCGGACGAGCCGTCGCCGCTGATGGCGGGTATCGCTTCGGGCGAGTTCCGCAGCATGCTGATCGATATTTTCGGCCGCAGCTATCCGGAAAACGAGTACTTCATGGTCGATCGCGACGCGGTCCGCCGTTACAAAGCGCGCGTCCACCGCAACGTGGCCAAGGTCGCCGAGCGGATCAATTCCATCTTGCGCAACGTGGCGGTCGTTGCCGCCTGACGCGGCAGTTTATTTTCTCAGCCAGCCAGCCTATATAGCCGCCGGCACCAACATTGCGGTCCGGATCATGGCTGGTCATTCCCAATTCAAAAATATCATGCACCGCAAGGGGAAGCAGGACAAAGTCCGCTCCAAGGTGTTCGGCAAGCTGGCGCGTGAAATCACGGTGTCGGCCAAGATGGGCCTGCCCGATCCGGCGTTCAATCCGCGCCTTCGCGCTGCGATCCTGGCGGCGCGCGCCGAGAATATGCCGAAGGACAATATCGAGCGCGCCGTCAAGAAGGCTTCAGGCAACGACTCGGAAAACTACGACGAAATCCGCTACGAGGGTTACGGCCCGGGCGGCGTCGCGGTGATCGTTGAGGCGCTGACCGACAATCACAACCGCACCGCCGGCGAAGTGCGCGCGACCTTCACCAAGAACGGCGGCAATCTCGCCACCACTGGCGCGGTGTCCTTCATGTTCAATCATGTCGGTGTCGTTGAATATGAAACCAAGGCGGCGAGCGCCGACGCCATGCTGGATGCCGCGATCGATGCCGGCGCCGAGGATGTGACCTCGAATGCGGATGGCCACCAGATTTTCACCACGGCGGAAACCTTGCGCGACGTCGCCAAGGCGCTGGAAGCGAAATTCGGCGAGCCGCGCAAGGCGGCGTTGCTGTGGAAGCCGCAGAACACGGTCGCTGTCGACGATGAAACCGGCGAGAAGCTGCTCAGGCTGATCGAGTCGCTGGACGAAAGCGACGACGTGCAAAACGTTTACGCCAATTTCGAGGTCTCCGACGCGCTGATGCAGAAAATTAGCGCATAGGCGTCAACGCATGTTGCGCGCGTAGTCCGGTTTTGGAAGGCCAATCATTTGTAAGCGTCGAGAAAGTTGGGCACAGCAATCCAGTCCAGCATGGCGCCGTCGCTTTGCAGCAACTCGTGCATGCGGCGGTCTTCCTCGGTCTTTAGATTGACGCCCATGTGAGTGCCGAGCTTGCGGCCATGCATGACAATAATATTGCCGATCGGCTGGCGCTCGGCATTGTAGGCGGTGAGCGCGGCATCGACGTCGTCGTGATCGCGTAGCGCGTGCGCCAGCGCTTGTGCGTCGCCTCCCGCCTTGGCCATGCCGAAGCCCATATGCGGGCGCGCGTTGGCCGCCGCGTCGCCGACCATGGCGACGCGGCCATAGACGATGCTCGGCGATGTGAAATCGTAGATTGGCGTGATGAAGGGCTGCTTGATCTTCATGCAGCTGTCGAGCAGCGCCGGCGGCAGGATCTCGCGCGCGTCCTTGTGCATGGCCGCGATCAAATCTTTTCGAATGAGCGGCGGCGGCACCGAATTTCCGTGTTGCTTGCCATTCTCGTCAACGCACATGTCGCGCATCTGCGCCGCGTCGGCGACGCGATACCAGATGAAATTGAAACGGCGCTTGCCCGGCCGCAGATCATTGTCGAAGCCGGCGATCGGGTAGGTGATGACTTCTTGGCGTGGCGGCAGATAAAAAGTGAATAGCGGATAGATGCTGCGCAGCGTTTCGGGCGCGAGATCGGCCTCGTTCGGCGCGCCGCGCCAGATGTAATAGCCGGCATAAATCGGCTGGACCTCGGGCGCCATTTGCGCGCGCACGCTGGAGCGGATGCCGTCGCCGCCGATCAGAATATCCGCGTGCTCGATTTGGCCGTTGCTGAAATGAACATCCACGCCGCTGCCGTCCTGCTCGACGCGCTCGAAGGTGCGGCCGAGATGGTAATGCGCCGGGTCGATGGTGCCGCGCAGGATTTGTTGCAGCCGATCCCAGGAGGTGAGGATTTGCCGCAACGGCCGCTCGTCGGTGATGTGGCCATCGCGGTCGATCGCAACCCGCTTGGGAACCTCGATGCCGAGATCCTTGGTGCCGGCGCCGCTCGCTTCGAGGGCGTCGAATAATTCCGGATGGCCGGTGATGCCGGCGCCGCGGCCGACCAGTTCGACCCGCGAGCGTTCATAGACGTCGACGTCCCAGCCGATCTGGCGCAGGAACGCGGCGGAAAACAGCCCCGACATCGAGCCGCCAATAATGATGGCCCGGCGCTGGGCGCGTTTGGGGGAGGCAGAAGAACCCGGCATGTCGCGGCGATCCTAGTTCAACAAGGCCGCGGTTTCCCAGTCCGCCTTGGTTATATTGAGCATGCCCGCTATGCCGCTTTCGACCCGAAAAGCGAGCAGATTTTCATCATGGTGGAACGGACTCTAGGCGGGACGCGAGGGCGGGGTTATCAACGGGTCATGGTCCGGCAACCGATTCGCATTCTCGGCATCGACCCGGGGCTTCGCCGCACCGGCTGGGGCCTGATTGAATCCGACGGCAATCGGCTGATCCACGTCGCCTGCGGCTCGGTCGAAACCAGCGAGCGGGCCACCTTGGGCGAGCGCCTGGTTGTGATCCATGACGGCCTGATCGCGGTGATCGAGAAATATGCGCCGCATGAGGCTGCGGTCGAGAATACCTTCGTCAATACCAACGCGGCGGCGACGCTCAAGCTCGGCCAGGCACGCGGCATCGCCATGCTGGTGCCGGCGCGCGCGGGATTGCCCGTCGCCGAGTACGCGCCCAACTTGGTGAAGAAATCAATCGTCGGGTCCGGCCATGCCGAGAAGGCGCAAATCCGCCTGATGATCGGTGTGCTGTTGCCGAAAGCCGATCCGCAGAGCGATGACGCCGCCGACGCGCTGGCGATCGCGGTCTGCCACGCGCATCATCGCACCAGCCTCGTGATGAAGGCGGCGGCGTCATGATCGGAAAGCT
This sequence comes from Pseudolabrys sp., assembly GCA_035648555.1. Taxonomy (GTDB): domain Bacteria; phylum Pseudomonadota; class Alphaproteobacteria; order Rhizobiales; family Xanthobacteraceae; genus Pseudolabrys. Next base: position 35,365 of record DASRLF010000032.1, on the reverse strand, counting down.
GCGCGGCATCGTCGACGCCTACGGCGCGGATTACATCATTCTCGACGTCGGCGGTGTCGGCTATCAGGTGCATTGCTCGCCGCGCACGCTGCAAGCGCTGCCTGCCACAGGGGAAGCCGCCACGCTGTCGATCGAAACGTATGTGCGCGAGGACCAGATCAAGCTGTTCGGCTTCGCCAGCGACACCGAGCGCGAGTGGTTCCGCCTGTTGCAGACGGTGCAGGGCGTCGGCGCCAAGGTCGCGCTGTCGGTGCTCGGCACGCTGAAAGTCGCCGATCTCGCCACCGCGATCGCCATGCGCGACAAGGCGGCGATCACCAGCGCGCCCGGCGTCGGCCCGAAGGTGGCCGAGCGCATTGTCACCGAGCTCAAGGATAAAGTGCCGGCCTTCGCCGATATCGATCCGGCCGCCGTGCATCTCGCAGGCGCGCTCGACGACAAACGCGCGGCCAAGCCGGTGATGGACGCGGTCTCCGCGCTGGTCAATCTCGGCTACGGCCAGCCGCAGGCGGCAGCCGCCATCGCGGTCGCGAGCCGTAACGCCGGCGAGGGCGCCGATACGGCGACGCTGATCCGGCAGGGCTTGCGGGAGCTGGCGCGATGAGCACCACGCCGCGCCGCTTGGTGACCGCTGAGAAACGCGACGACGACGTCGACGCGTCGTTGCGCCCACAGCGTCTGTCGGAATTCATCGGCCAGGAAAAAGCCCGTGCCAATCTGTCGGTGTTCATCGAGGCGGCGCGTGGGCGGCAAGAGGCGCTCGACCATGTGCTGTTTGTCGGCCCGCCCGGCTTGGGCAAGACCACGCTGGCGCAGATCGTCGCACGCGAACTTGGCGTCAATTTCCGCGCCACCTCCGGCCCGGTGATTGCCAAGGCCGGCGATCTCGCGGCACTCGTCACCAATCTCGAGCCGCGCGACGTGCTGTTCATCGACGAAATCCACCGGCTCAATCCGGCGGTGGAGGAAATCCTTTATCCGGCGATGGAGGATTTCCAACTCGACTTGATCATCGGCGAGGGGCCGGCCGCGCGCTCGGTCAAGATCGATCTGGCGCCGTTCACGCTGATCGGCGCCACCACCCGCGCCGGGCTCTTGACCAATCCGCTGCGCGACCGTTTCGGCATTCCGGTGCGGCTGAATTTTTATTCCGAAGCCGAGCTGGAAGAGATCGTCAACCGCGGCGCCCGCGTGCTCGGCATCGGCATGACCGCGGACGGCGCCAACGAGATCGCGCGTCGCGCGCGCGGCACGCCGCGCATCGCCGGCAGGCTGCTGCGCCGCGTGCGCGACTTTGCCCATGTCGATGGCGCCAAGACCATCGACCGCAAGGCGGCCGACCGCGCGCTCGGCGAGTTGGAAGTCGACGCCGCCGGGCTCGATGCCATGGACCGGCGTTATCTGACCACCATCGCGCTCAGCTACGCCGGCGGGCCGGTCGGCGTCGACACCATGGCGGCTGCCTTGTCGGAGCCGCGCGACGCCATCGAGGACATCATCGAGCCATTTTTGATCCAGAAGGGCTTCATCCAGCGCACGCCGCGCGGCCGGCTGCTCACCTCGCACGCCTTCAAGCATCTCGGCCTCACCGAACCGGCGCGCGACGCCAGCCAGTTCGGACTGTTCTCTGGAGACGATGAATGAGCGAGAAGGTCATCAGCGTGGTGGCCGCGCTGATCCGCGACGACGATGGCCGCGTGCTGTTGGTCCGCAAGCGCGGCACCGCGGCCTTCATGCAGCCAGGCGGCAAGCGCGACGCCGACGAAACCGATGTCACTGCGCTATCGCGGGAGATCGTCGAGGAACTGGGGTGCCGCGTTACTGAAAACAGCGCGCGACCGCTCGGCGTATTCGATTGCCAGGCTGCGAACGAGCCGGGTTTTCAGGTGCACGCCGCCGTCTATGCCGTGGATGTCGAGGGCGCGATCAAGCCGCAGGCCGAAATCGATCAGATGGTCTGGGTCGACCCAAAGGCGCTACCCGATTTGCACTTCGCGCCGCTGACCCGCGACCACGTGCTGCCACTGGCGCGGGCGCTATGATGGTGCATGCATGAAGCACCTCGACGGTGAAATTAGCGACGGCAAGCACCGCCAGCAGGTCCGCGTCTATTACGAGGACACGGATTTTTCCGGCATCGTCTATCACGCCAGCTATCTGCGCTTCATGGAGCGCGGCCGCACCAATTATCTGCGGCTGATCGGCGCCAGCCACCGCGCCATGTTCGAGACCGGCGAGCCCCAGACCCAGGGCGCCTTCGTGGTGCGCCACATGAGCATCGATTTCCACAAAGCCGGCTACATGGACGATGTCCTCGATATCGTCACCACGCCCCAGGAAGTGAAGGGTGCGTCGGCGATCCTCAATCAGAAGGTCATGCGCGGCGAGGAACTGTTGGTCGAGGCCAATGTGCAGTTCGCCTTCGTCTCCGGCGGCCGCGCCAGGCCGCTGCCCGATGTGCTGCGCGCTGCCATGAAGGCTGACCAAGAATCCGGGCAGGAATCGGGCGGCGCTGCCTGACGGCGTGTACTATAGTGGCCGCATGAGCTTGGAACAAAACTTCGCATTGTTTGAAACCGCCATCGGCGTCTGCGCCATCGCCTGGACCGGGCGCGGTATTGTCGGCGTGCAGATTCATGAGCGTGACGCTGCCGCCACCAAGTCACGCATTGTGCGGCGATTTCCTGCGGCACAGGAGGCGCCGCCACCGCCCAACGTGCAGCACGCGATCGACGGCATCGTGGCCTTGCTGCGCGGCGAGCCGCGCGACCTGACCGGCATTGCGATCGACGACACCGACACGCCGGAGTTCAACGCTCGCGTTTACGCCGTCGCCCGCACCATCCCGCCGGGCCAGACCATGACCTATGGCGAGATCGCCGAGCGCCTGGGCGACAAGTTGCTGGCGCGCGAGGTTGGTACCGCGTTGGGGCAAAACCGTTGCCCGATCATCATGCCCTGCCACCGCGTGCTGGCGGCCAGCGGCAAGACCGGCGGCTTCTCGGCCCCCGGTGGTGTGGTGACCAAACTGCGCCTGCTATCGATCGAAGGCGCACAGCCGGGAGGCCCGACGCTGTTCGGCGTGCTGCCATTGGCCGCCCCGCGCCGCCAGCGCGGCTGAATCGCTATCGGAGGGCTGGTGGAACCTTCGCGGTAACCAGTTCTTAACCACAATCAGCGCTGTTTAGAGGGCTAATGCTGGGGTATGCGCCCTAGTTTGGCCATTTGACGGAGATTTTGTCTCGGCGGCCGGTTTGACCGACGACGCCGGACCGCGAAAAAGGACGTGCCCATGAATCCTGCCGATGTGGCACAGTCGGTGCTCCCGCTCACATCCTCCGACCTCTCGCTGTTCACGCTGTTCTGGCACGCCCATTGGATCGTCAAAGCGGTCATGGTCGGGCTGTTGATCTGTTCGGTGTGGGTCTGGGCGATCGCGATCGACAAGACCGTGCTGTTCACGCGCACCAAGCGCGCCATGGACCGTTTCGAGCAGGCGTTCTGGTCGGGCCAGTCGCTGGAGGAGCTCTACCGCACGCTATCGACGCGCCCCAACCATTCGATGGCGGCGTTGTTCGTCGCCGCCATGCGGGAATGGAAGCGCAGCTTCGAGGGCCAGGCGCGCTCGTTTGCCGGACTTCAGATGCGGATCGAGAAGGTGATGGAAGTGACCATCGCGCGCGAGGTCGAGCGGCTGGAAAGGCGGCTTTTGGTTCTGGCCACGGTCGGCTCGGCCGGCCCGTTCATCGGCCTATTCGGCACGGTCTGGGGCATCATGACCAGCTTCCAGTCGATCGCCGCCTCAAAGAACACCTCGTTAGCGGTTGTGGCGCCCGGCATCGCCGAGGCGCTATTTGCGACCGCAATCGGCCTTGTCGCCGCCATACCGGCGACCATTTTCTATAACAAGTTCGCGGCCGAGGTGAACAAGCAGGCGCAGCGGCTCGAGGGCTTTGCCGACGAGTTCGCCGCCATCCTGTCGCGCCAGATCGACGAGCGCGGATAAGGGGCTCTCATGGCCGCCAATGCCGGTACGCCGGTCATCGGACGCAGGAAGCATCACCGACGCAAGGTGATGAGCGAGATCAACGTCACGCCGATGGTCGACGTGATGCTGGTTCTGCTGATCATCTTCATGGTGTCGGCGCCGCTGCTCACGGTCGGGGTGCCGATCGACCTGCCGCAAAGCCAGGCCAAGAGCCTCGATCAGGACAAGGAGCCGCTCACCGTTTCGGTCACCGAGAAGGGCCAGATTTTCCTGCAAAATGCCGAAATCAGCGTGGACGATCTGGTCGCCAAGCTGCAGGCGGTGGCGGAGGCGCGCGGCGGCACCGAGGCGCGCATTTACGTGCGCGGCGACAAAAAAGTAGATTACGGGTCCATGATGAAAGTGATGGGGCGGTTGTCGGCTGCCGGCTTCCATCGGGTAGCCTTGGTCACCGAATTCGAGCAGGGCTCGAAATAGTTATGAAGACGGCGTCAGCGATATCGGCCGGCCTGCACGCGGCGGTGCTGCTGTGGGCGATGGTGTCTTTTTCCGGCAGGCCCCTTGAGGCCACGCCGTTGGAATCGCTGCCGGTCGATCTGGTGAGCGAGAAGGATTTCTCCGAAATGACCAAGGGCGCCAAGACCGCGCCCAAGGCCGAGATCCCGAAGCCGCTGGTGGAGAAATTGGGCGACCCGAAGCCGGCCGAGGTGCCGGTCCCCAAGCTGACCGAGAAGAAGGAGGTCACGCCGACGGCGGAAAAAACGCCGGAGCCGCAACCGCAAACCAAGCCCGATCCGATCGCCGAGAAAATCAAGAAGCAAGACGAGCCGAAACAGCAGGCCAAGGAAGAGCCGCTGCCGCCGAAGAAGCCGCCACAGAAACAGCAGCCCAAGTTCGACGCCGACAAGATCGCCGCGCTGCTCGACAAGCGCGACCCGCAGCGCAGCGCCGCGACCGGCGAGCAGCTCAATTCGGCGCCGAGCCTCGGCGCGTCGACCGGCAACGCCGCCAAGCTGTCGCAGTCGGAGCTCGACGCGCTGCGCCAACGATTGATTTCGCTGTGGAATCCACCGGTCGGCATCCAGAATCCGCAGGACTTCGTGATCCGCATCCGCATCCAGCTTGGCAAGGACCGCAAATTGAGCGCGCCGCCGGTGGTGCTCTCGACCGGGACCGGGACGCTCTACAATTCGGCGCGCGACAGCGCGGTGCGCGCGGTATTCCAGGCCCAGCCGTTCGATATGCTCAAGCCGGAGCACTATGAGACCTGGAAAGATATGGAAATGAATTTCGATCCCCGCGACATGGTTCGCGGCTAGTCAGGGACACGTGTATCCATCCATGAATGAAGCAATCATCGATCCGATATCTACAATGCCGGGCCGCGGCCTGCTGATGAACCGCCGCCGGGTGCTGGTCGGCGCCGGTGCCGGTGTACTGGCCGCGCTGGCGGGCCGTCCGGCAGACGCGGTCGTGCGGCTCGATATCACGCAAGGCAATGTGCAGCCGATGCCGATCGCGCTGCCGGATTTTCTGGCGGGCGCGCCGGCCGAATCCGAAATCGCGCGCAATGTCACTGGCGTTATCAGCAATAATCTCCAGCGCAGCGGGCTGTTCGCGCCGATCAATCCGCAGGCCTTCACCGAGAAGATCGTCAATTCCGACGCGGTGCCGCGCTTTGCCGACTGGCGTGTGATCAATGCGCAGGCGCTGGTCACCGGCCGCATGACGAAACAAGGCGACGGACGGCTGAAGGCCGAATTCCGCCTGTGGGACGTGTTCGCCGGCCAGCAGCTCGACGGCAAACAATATTTCACGACGGCCGACAACTGGCGGCGCATCGCGCACATCATCTCGGACGCCATCTACGAGACGCTCACCGGCGAGAAGGGTTATTTCGACAGCCGCATCGTGTTCGTCGACGAGACCGGTCCCAAGGACCGGCGCGTCAAGCGTCTCGCCATCATGGACCAGGACGGCGCCGGCGTGCGCTACCTCACGCGCGGCGACGACCTCGTGCTCACACCGCGCTTCAATCCGACCACGCAAGAGATCACCTACATGTCCTACGGGCAGGGCGATCCGCGCGTCTATCTGCTCAACATTGAGACCGGTCAGCGCGAGATCGTCGGCAATTTCCCCGGCATGACATTCGCGCCGAGATTTTCTCCGGACGGCCAGCGCGTGATCATGAGCCTGCAACAGGGCAGCAATTCGAATCTGTTCGTGATGGACCTGCGCTCGAAGCAGACCACGCGGCTGACCGACACGCCGGCCATCGACACCGCACCGTGCTACTCGCCGGACAACAGCCGCATCTGCTTCGAGAGCGACCGCGGCGGCACGCAACAGATCTATGTGATGGCGGCGAGCGGCGGTCCGGCGCAACGCATCAGCTTCGGCGAAGGCCATCATTCGACGCCAGTGTGGTCGCCGCGCGGCGACTACATCGCCTTCACCGGCCAGGCGCGCGGCGCGTTTTCAATCGGCATCCTCAAGCCGGACGGCTCGGGCGAGCGCATCCTCACCGAGGGATTTCACAACGAAGGCCCGACCTTCGCCCCGAACGGGCGGGTATTGATGTATTTCAGCGATCCCGGCAAAGGCCCGTCGCTCTACACCATCGACATCACCGGCCGTAACCAGCTCAAAGTTCCGACCCCGGCGCTTGCCTCGGATCCGGCCTGGTCGCCGCTGTTATCCTAGCCGGTCCTAACAGCGCCATATTTTCACCGGCTCTTAACCATCAGAATAGCTTTACGCGGTTCAGACAATTTTAGTGGCCTCATACAAGGTTCCATCAAGGTTGATGGAAGGTTCGCTTAACCACCCCGCTGGTAGACGATGAGGCTAGCTCCGGTCAGTACGTGAGTGAAAATGGAGACACCGGAAATGACCAATATGAAGCACATTATCCGCGCGGCCCGCTTCGCGGCTGTTTTTGCGGCGGCCTTGGCGATATCGGCTTGCGCCAAGAACGCGGCCGAAGATGCGCAGGCGAATGCGGCCGGCCAGGCGACGCCCGGCAGCCAGCAGGATTTCGTGGTCAATGTCGGCGACCGCGTCTTCTTCGAAACCGATTCCACCGAGCTCACGCCGCAATCGCGCGCCACGCTCGACAAGCAGGCGCAGTGGCTCAACAACTATAGCCAATACGGCCAGTTCACCGTCGAAGGCCACGCGGATGAGCGCGGCACGCGCGAATACAACATCGCGCTTGGCGCCCGCCGGGCGCAGACCGTGCGCGACTATCTGATCTCGCGCGGGGTCGCTGCCAACCGCATGCACACGATCTCCTACGGCAAGGAACGCCCGGTCGCGCTGTGCGACGACATTTCCTGCTGGTCGCAGAATCGCCGCGCCGTCACGGTGCTCGGCGTCAGCTCATAAGCCGCCAACAGCGATTGCTTGAAATCCGTCATGCCCGGCCTTGCGCCGGGCATCGACGTCTTTACGGACGGAAACATCGCGTGAATGGCCGTTAGCGGCCGTCAGTCACAATTTCGACGCAGCCCGCTCTATGCTAGTCGTATTGGCCGTTGCCAGGCTCGGTATCATGACCCCCTTACGCCGCCGCATTCGCGCTCTCGCGTTCGTCGCGCTTCCCACGCTGCTGCTGGCCGGCGCCGCCGCGGCGCAGGAGCAGCGCCCCGGCTTCCTCGATAATCTGTTCAGCCGTGGCGATCAGCCGTCGCAGCAAAGCCAAAGCGAGTCGCGTCAAGGCGAGCCGCGTCAAACGGCGCAGAACGATCCCGGCGATCTGTCGGTGCGCCTCGATCGCATGGAAAATGCCATGCGCCAGCTCACCGGCACGCTCGAGCAGCTGCAATATCAGAACCAGCAATTGCAGTCGCAGCTCAAGCGCATGCAAGACGACACCGAATTTCGCTTCCAGGCGCTCGGCTCCCGCGGCGGCCCGCCTGGCGCCGTGCCGCAGCGCGCGATTTCGCCGCAAGCGCCGGCCAATCCGCCGCCGGCCAACATGCCGGGCAACCGCTCCGACGTGTTCGACCCGGCGCAGCATCCCAATTCACCGGGCGCGCCGCGCGTGCTCGGCAACCAGGCGGCCGCAGCGCCGGTGCAGAACGGGGACAATGAGCCGCCGCTCGGCGCACCAGGTGGCCGCGACGTCGGCGCTCCGCTCGATCTTTCGACGCTCGCCGGCAGCGCGCCGTCGCAGCCCAATGTTCCGATGGCGAGCGCCGGACCAGCGCCGTCGCAATTGCCGCCGCCGGCACGCAATGTCGGCGCAGGCGGCACGCAGCTTGCCACTTTGCCGCCGACGGCTTCGCCGCAGGACGAATATGACCTGGCCTATGGTTACGTGCTGCATAAAGATTACGCGCTGGCCGAGCAGGCCTTCCGCGATTTTCTTCGCAAACACCCGGACGGCAAGCTGGTTCCTGACGCGCAATATTGGCTGGGCGAGAGCATGTTCCAGCGCCAGCGCTATCGCGACGCCGCGGAATCCTTCCTGGCGGTCTCGACCAAATATGAGAGCTCGGGCAAGGCGCCGGAGTCGCTGTTGCGGCTCGGTCAGTCGCTCGCCGCGCTCAATCAGAAGGAAGCGGCCTGCGCCACTTTGGCCGAGGTCGGCCGCAAATTTCCACGCGCTTCGGCGACGGTGAAAAAAGGCGTCACGCAGGAACAAAAGCGTGCGCACTGCTGAGACTTCACCGGTCTCGGCAACGGAAGCCAAATCACTTTTTTCCGATCTCGAACAATTTCCGGCATTGGTGCTCGCGGTATCCGGCGGACCGGATTCCACCGCGCTGATGGTGCTGGCGGCGCGCTGGTGCCAATCGCTTAAAAACAAACCGGCGCTGGTCGCCGTCACAATCGATCACGGCCTGCGTGCGGAAGCCAAACGCGAAGCGGCGGCGGCCGGACGGCTGGCGCGCAAACTCGGGCTCGCGCACCGCACCTTGCGCTGGACCGGCAAGAAGCCAAAGACCGGATTGCAGCAAGCGGCGCGGTACGCGCGCTATCGCCTGCTGGCCGAGGCGGCTGCGCAAGCCAAGGCCGCGCACATCCTCACGGCGCACACGCTCGACGATCAGGCCGAGACCGTGTTGATCCGCATGAGCCGCGGCAGCGGTGTCACGGGACTCGGCGCGATGTCGCGGATTTCCAGCGTGCCCGGACAAGGGACAGGGCAGATCAAGCTGGTCCGCCCGCTGCTCGAGATTCCGAAGTCGCGCCTGACCGCTACTTTGCGTGCCGCGAAGATTTCCTTTGCCGACGATCCGTCCAACCGCGATCCGCGCTTCGCCCGGGCGCGGCTGCGCGGCCTGATGCCGGAGCTAGCGCGCGAGGGCCTCGACGCCGGCCGGCTGGCGCTGCTGGCACGGCGGCTCAAGCGTGCCGACATGGCGATCGAAGCCGCGGTCGATCGGGCCGAGACCGACTTGATGCTGGCGCCGGGCGTGTTCGACGCCGCGGGCTATGCCGGTTTGCCTGCCGAGGTCGCGTTGCGGCTGCTCGGACGCGCGGTGGCGCAGGCCGGCGACGAGGGGCCGGTCGAGCTGGCTAAACTGGAAGCCTTGAAGGCAGCGCTCGATGCGGCCCGAAACGGCGCCAATAAGCGGTTTCGGCGCAGCCTCGCTGGGGCGATTGTGACGCATGTTGAGCATCAAATCGCCGTAGAACGGGCTCCGCCGAGGGGTGGCAGGGCCTTAACCAAGCCCGGATCGGGCCGCGCCAGGCCCGCAAAATCGCGCTAGAATACTGAGATTCGTACCCTTTCCATGCCGGTCGACGGTGCCTACATTCACCTGGATCGGCGACGTGAAGTCGCCACGAAATTCGGCCATTAACGATGGCCACAGCGCCCGACGCGGCGGTAAGGACGCCTGATGAACGCCAACCTGCGCAACTTCGCCCTCTGGGTGATTATTGTCCTGCTGTTGCTCGCGCTGTTCACGCTGTTCCAAAATCCGGGCACGCGCACGACCGCGCAAGACATTTCGTTCTCCCAGCTACTGAGCGAGGTCGATTCCGGCCGCGTGCGCGACGTCGTGATCCAGGGTCCGGAAATTCACGGCACCTTCGCCAACGGCACCAGCTTCCAGACTTACGCGCCGAGCGACCCCACTTTGGTGCAGAAGCTCTACAGCAAGGGCGTCTCGATTACGGCGCGGCCGCAGCAAGACAACGTGCCGTGGTTCGTCTCGTTGCTGGTTTCTTGGCTCCCCTTCATCGCGCTGATCGGCGTGTGGATCTTCCTGTCGCGGCAGATGCAGGGTGCGGGCGGCAAGGCGCTCGGCTTCGGCAAATCGCGCGCGAAATTGCTGGCCGAAGCGCACGGCCGGGTCACGTTTGAAGATGTCGCCGGCGTCGATGAAGCCAAGCAGGATTTGCAGGAGATCGTCGAATTCCTGCGCGATCCCGGAAAATTCCAGCGCCTGGGCGGGCGCATTCCGCGTGGCGTGCTCCTGGTCGGCCCCCCGGGCACCGGCAAGACGCTCATAGCGCGTGCGGTGGCCGGCGAAGCCAACGTACCGTTCTTCACCATTTCCGGCTCCGACTTCGTCGAAATGTTCGTCGGCGTCGGCGCTAGCCGCGTGCGCGACATGTTCGAACAGGCCAAGAAGAACGCGCCCTGCATCATCTTCATCGACGAAATTGACGCGGTCGGCCGCCATCGCGGCGCCGGGCTGGGCGGTGGCAATGACGAGCGCGAGCAGACGCTCAATCAATTGCTGGTCGAGATGGACGGCTTCGAAGCCAATGAAGGCATCATCCTGATCGCCGCCACCAACCGGCCCGACGTGCTCGACCCGGCGCTACTGCGCCCCGGCCGCTTTGACCGCCAGGTGGTCGTGCCGAACCCCGACGTGGTCGGCCGCGAAAACATCCTGAAGGTGCACGTCCGCAAGGTGCCGCTGGCGCCCGACGTGAACTTGAAGACCATCGCACGCGGCACGCCCGGCTTCTCGGGCGCCGACTTGATGAATCTCGTCAACGAAGCGGCCTTGATGGCGGCGCGCCGCAACAAGCGCATGGTCATGCAGGCCGAGTTCGAAGACGCCAAGGACAAAGTAATGATGGGCGCCGAGCGCCGGTCGCTGGTGATGACCGACGAAGAGAAGATGCTCACTGCCTATCACGAGGGCGGCCATGCCATCGTCGCGCTCAACGTCAAGGCGACCGATCCGGTGCACAAGGCCACCATCATTCCGCGTGGCCGCGCGCTCGGCATGGTCATGCAATTGCCCGAGCGCGACAAGCTGTCGATGAGCCGCGAGCAGATGACCTCGCGCCTCGCCATCATGATGGGCGGGCGCGTTGCCGAGGAAATGGTGTTCGGCAAGGAGAAGGTGACGTCGGGTGCCGCCTCCGACATCGAGCAGGCCACAAAACTGGCCCGGCTGATGGTCACGCGCTGGGGCCTGTCCGACAAGCTCGGCACCGTGGCCTATGGCGAGAACCAGGACGAGGTGTTCCTCGGCTATCAGGTGTCGCGCCAGCAGAACATCTCAGAGGCGACCGCGCAGACCATCGACGCCGAGGTCCGCAAGCTGGTCGAGGCCGGTAATGCCGAAGCCACGCAAATCCTCAACGACAAGCGCTCCGATCTCGAAGTGCTGGCGCGCGGCCTGCTCGAATTCGAGACGCTGACCGGCGACGAGATCAAGGATCTAATCAACGGCAAGCGCCCGGTGCGCGAATCAGTGATCGAGCCGACCACGCCGCGCGGCTCCGCCGTACCGCCGGCCGGTAAGCCGCGGTCGGCCCCGCCGCCGACCGGCGAAGTCGCCCCTCAGCCGCAGGGCTAACCTGCGGTCCTAGAAATAATTAAAGTGGCCGGGCCTATCCCGGCCATTTTTTTATGATGGCGCTCAAGATGCCCCTGCAAAACCGCGTCGATCCGTTTGGCATTCTGTTCGCCGCACCCGTGCGCGGGACTTTGTTCGGCAATCGCGGCGGCAAATTCCATCGCGACGACAGGACGCTCGGACAACGCCGCTGGGCCTCGCGGCAATGGATCTGTTGCGTGCTCAAGTTCAAGAACCGTCAGCGCGATGTCTGGGGCCGCTATTACACCGAGCTGTTTTTTCTCGACGAGGTGACGGCGTTTGCGGCCGGCCACCGGCCGTGCTTCGAATGTCGGCGCAAGGACGCGGAAGCCTTCGCCGCGTTTTTTCCCCGTGCGCATCGCGCGCCGGCGATGGACGAGATGCTCCATGCCGAACGTCTCGACGACAAAGCCAAGCGCCTGCACAAGTGCAAGCTCGACACGCTGCCCGATGGCTCGGTGATCGTGCGTGCTGGCGTGGCCTTTGCCGTGCGGGGTAAACATCTCTTGCCCTGGACGCCATCAGGCTATGGGCCGCCGGTTGCGCGCCCCCGCGGTGGCGATGTGGACGTTCTGACGCCGCCATCGATCCTGGCGGTTCTGGCGGCGGGTTACGCGCCGCTCTGGCATCCGAATGCGGAGAATTAGCCCTTCATTGCGGCCTTGATCGCCGCAAGGCCCGCGTTCGACTTCGCCGCCTCGATGATGACGGCTTCTTTGGCCGCGAGCTTGCCGGCCGCGGCCTGCATGGCGTCGATGGTATCGAGCGGGACCACCACGGCGCCGTGGCGGTCGGCGTGAATGAGATCGCCGCTGTTCACCGCCATGCCGTGGATATTCACGCTGACGCCGAAATCGACCACGTGCACGTAGGCGTGCGAGGGCGAGATCGAGCCCGCCAGCATTTGGAAGCCCGGCGGGATCATCGGGATGTCGCGCACCGATCCGTTGGTCACAGTGCCGAGGCAGCCCAGCGCCTTGTGCACGTTCGACTGCACTTCGCCCCAGAACGCGCCGTATCCGACGATGTCGTCGAGATCCTGGATGACGGCGATGCTCGGCTGCGGCGCGGCGGCGATGTAATCGAGATAGTCGAGCCGCTTGTTCATATAGCCGGCCTCGCCCAGTGGCACTTTATCTTGCGCGCGCATGGTGACGGTCTTGGCGAAGCCGACCATCGGCGGCAAATCCGGGAACGGGCAATGCAAATGCCGCACGGTGTAACCGTGGCCGCGCCGTTCCGGCGCCACGATTTCCAGCAGATTGCAGACCGTCGGCGTGTCGATCGACTGCAGGAATTCGGCTTGGCTTTTGGACAGTGACATGGGGCCGTGACTGCGCTGTTGCGTGAACGTCGCGACGCTAGCGGTTGAGGTGGCAGCCGGTCAATCGAGGGTCACGCCGGCTCGATCGGCACAGTCGTCGGCGCGCCCGGCACGCGGCGGGTCCAGGCGAAAAACACGATGCAGCCCATGATCACCAGCATCATCGCTACCAAGGCGACGCAAGCGGGCCAGCCGCCAATGGTCCAGGCAAGCGCCCCGCAGGCCGCGCCGAAGCTGCCGCCGCCATAAAAACAGGTGACATAAAGCCCAACCGCCGAGGAGCGCCCGATCTTGGCGGTGATCGCCACATAGCCGGTGGAGATCGCCTGCAAGATCAGGCCGCAGCCGGCGGAGATGGCGAGCCCCAAGATAATCAACGGTAACGAAGGCGCGAGGGTCAAGGCAATGCCGCCAATCCACAGCCCGATCACGCGCACGGTGAAGCGCCGCCGGCCAAATCGCCCGACTGCCCAGCCGGCCAAGGGTGTGAGCACCGAGCCGGTGAGATAGACCACGAAAATCGCGCCGAGCCAGCTGGCGGAAAGATTGTAGGGCGCGGCGGCGAGATAAAAGCTGATGTAGGTGAACGTGCAGATGAAATTAAACAGCACGCCGAAGCCGACCGCATAGGTCGCGAGCAGTTGGCGGTTTTTGAAATGCGCCAGCATCTGCCGTCCCGACGCCAGCAAGCCTTCGGAGCGCACAAATTTGCGCTCGGGCGGCAACAGGAAGGCAACCGCGATCGCGCCGGAAAAGGCGATTAGCGCCAGCGCATCGAATCCCGCGCGCCAGCCGATCAAATCGGCGAGCAGGCCGGTCACCAGCCGCCCGCTGAATCCGCCGAGGCTTGAGCCGGATGAGTAGATGCCGGCGGCGGTGGTCGCTTCGTGGGTTGGCCATTCGTCGCCGATATAGGCGATGGTGACCGCGAAGATCGGCGGCAGCATCAATCCTTGCACCGCGCGCCAGAAGATCAGCTCGGACAGGCTGGTGGCCATTCCCACCATCAAGGTCGGGATCACCAGCAGGAACATCGCCGCGACAATGACCCGCTTGCGGCCGAGCACGTCGGCGACCGTGCCGGTGAACGGCGCGGTCACTGCCACCGCCAAAGTGCTGACCGTGATGATGCTGGAAACTTCGGCCGCGCTGGCGCCGAATTCGTGCGACAGCAGCGGCAGGATCGACTGCGGCGCATAAAGATTGATGAAGGCGCAAAAACCAGCCAGCCCGACCGCCAATTGGCGCGCGGAAATTGCCGAACGATGCGCAGAGTTCATCGGAAACCTGGTTAAGAGCGCGTCTCTGACACGAAGCTATGCATCGGAATTGCGCCGCGGGCCAAGGGGCAGGGTGGCGGGGCAGTGGGTCGACATTCGCATGGCTTGGCGGCCCGATCCAGTTTGGCGGCCGGAACCTAAATGCGCTTTCGGCAGTTAACGAAAGGGCATCCAACCATTTTAGGTCTTTTCATTTTATGCGCGCGCTTACCGTCCAGCCCGGCCAGCCTAATTCCATTCAACTCGAAGATGTGCCGCCGCCGCCGCAAAGCGACGGCGCGGTGCTGGTGCGTACGCTGGCGCTCGGCATTTGCGGCACCGACCACGAAATCATCGACGGCCATTACGGCTGGGCGCCGGCCGGCCACGAGCGCCTTATCATCGGCCATGAATCGCTCGGCCGTGTCGAACAGGCGCCGAAGGGCTGCGGCGTTTCGCCCGGCGATTTGGTAGTCGGCATCGTGCGGCGGCCCGATCCGGTGCCGTGTCCGGCCTGCGCTGTCGGCGAATGGGACATGTGCCGCAACGGCCAATACACCGAGCGCGGCATCAAGCAGCGCAACGGTTACGGTAGCGAGCAATTCCGCATCGAGCCGGATTTCGTCGTCAAGGTCGATCCGGCGCTCAAGGACCATGGCGTGCTGCTGGAGCCGGCCAGCGTGGTCGCCAAGGCCTGGGAGCAGGTCGAGCGGATCGGCGCGCGCAGCGCGGCGTGGCAGCCGCGCGTCGTACTGGTCACCGGCGCCGGTCCGATCGGATTGCTGGCGGCGCTGCTTGGGGCGCAGCGCGGGCTTGAAATGCATGTCCTCGATCTCGCCGAGTCCGGCGCCAAGCCTGAACTCGCACGCGCATTAGGGGCCACCTATCACGTCGGCGATCTCGGCAAGCTCATGCCGGACGTCGTGATCGAATGCACCGGCGCCGGTTCGGTGGTGCTCGACGCCATGGGGCGCACCGCGCCCTGTGGTATCGTCTGCCTCGCCGGCGTCTCCTCCGGCGGCCACAAGATCGATTTCGATATCGGCGACCTCAACCGCGGCATGGTGCTGGAAAACGATACGGTGTTCGGATCGGTCAACGCCAACCGCCGCCACTACCGCGCCGCCGCCGAGACGCTGGCCAAGGCCGACAAGACGTGGCTCGACCGCTTGATCACGCGCCGCGTGCCGCTCGATCGCTGGCGCGAGGCCTTTACGCCGCAGCCGAACGACATCAAGGTCGTCGTGGAGTTTACGTAGCGAGGCGTCATGGCATCCCGCATCGAAGATTATGCGCTGATCGGCGACCTCGGTAGCGCCGCGCTGGTCGGCCGCGACGGCTCGATCGACTGGCTGTGCTGGCCGCGCTTCGATTCCGACGCCTGCTTTGCCGCGCTCCTGGGAACGTCCGAGCACGGCCGCTGGCAAATCGCGGCAAAAGACGCCGATGCGAAGATAACCCGGCGATACCGGCCAAACACGTTGATCCTGGAGACTCGCTTCGAGACCGCCGAAGGCGCAGCAACCTTGATCGACTTCATGCCGCCGCGTGAAGGCAATTCCCATCTTTTGCGGCTGGTGGTTGGCGAGCACGGGAGCGTCGCTTTTCGTAGCGAGCTCATTCTGCGCTTCGGCTATGGCGCGATCGTGCCATGGGTGACGCGCATGGATGAAACCACGATGCGCGCCATTGCGGGCCCCGACATGGCGGTGTTGCACTCGCCGATACGCATGCGCGGAGAGAATCTGAAAACGGTCGGGGACTTCACGGTCGCCGCCGGCGAAAAGGTCTCTTTCAGCCTGTCTTACGCCTTGTCGCATCTGGAGGTGCCGAAGGCATCCGATGTCGAGGCGCTTTTGAACAAAACGGAAAAATTCTGGACTGGTTGGACCGGCAAGAACAAAATTTCATGTCCGTGGGACGAAGCGGTGGTGCGTTCGCTGATCACGCTGAAGGCGCTTACTTTCGCGCCTACCGGCGGCATGGTGGCGGCGCCCACGACGTCATTGCCCGAATTCATCGGCGGTCCGCGTAACTGGGACTACCGCTTCTGCTGGTTACGCGATGCGACGCTGACGCTGCTCTCGCTAATGAACAGCGGCTACTACGAAGAAGCCCAGATGTGGCGTGAATGGCTGGTGCGCGCAGTTGCCGGCAGCGCTGGTCAGATCCAGATCATGTATGGCATTCGTGGCGAGCGGCGCCTGACCGAATGGGAGGTGACCTGGTTGTCGGGTTACGAGGGGTCACAGCCGGTGCGCATCGGCAACGCCGCGCATAAGCAGTTACAGCTCGACATCTTCGGCGAGATCATGGATGCGGCGCACCAGGCGCGCCAGGGCGGCCTGGGCGCCGTTGAATCCGGTTGGGATTTGCAGCGGGAGTTGCTCACGCATCTGGAAAAAATCTGGCCGGACCGCGACGAAGGCCTTTGGGAAATGCGTGGCGGGCGTCAGCATTTCACTCATTCCAAGGCGATGGCGTGGCTTGCCTTCGATCGCGCCATCAAAAGCGCCGAGATGTACAACTTGCCGGGACCGGTCGACCGCTGGCGCCAGATTCGCGACCGTGTCCACAATGACGTCTGCACGCATGGTTTCGACGCCGAACTGTGCAGCTTCGTGCAGACCTATGGCTCGAGAGAGCTCGATGCCAGCCTGTTGATGCTGCCCGCGATCGGGTTCCTGCCGCCCGAGGACCCGCGCGTTATCGGAACGGTCGAAGCGATCGAGCGCAGTCTGATGAGCGACGGACTGGTGCGCCGCTACGACACCAGGAAATCCGACGACGGCCTGCCGCCTGGCGAGGGCATGTTCCTGGCCTGCAGCTTCTGGCTGGTCGATGCTTATGTCATGCTCGGACGTCGCGACGATGCGGTGCGGCTGTTCGAGCGGTTGCTGGCGCTGCGCAATGACCTCGGGCTCTTGAGCGAGCAATATGAGCCACGCACGCGCCGCCTGGTTGGCAATTTCCCGCAGGCCTTTTCCCACCTCGCGCTGGTCAATAGCGCGAGCAATCTTTCGCATGATAAAAAACCGGTCGAACAGCGCTCGGAAACGCGCATCGCCGACACGTCAGACATGCAGGCCGCGGCGCGTTAAGTCTATTGACCGCGCCGCGCCAGCCCGAAAGAGTGCGCCCGTCGCCGCGTTAAGAGCGGCCCATTCCTTGGGAGGCTTTCAGTGTTACTCGATGTCCGAACCTATAAGTGCCTGCCCGGCCGCGTGCCGGCGCAGCTCGAGCTTTACAAGAAGCTCGGCTATCCGGTGCAGCTTCGCTATATGGGCGAACCGCTCTGCTACGCGGTAGCGGAAAGCGGCGATCTGAATACCTTCACGCACGTCTGGGTCTATGAGAGCGCGGCCGACCGAGAGACCAAGCGCGGCAAGATGGCGCAGGATCCCGATTGGAAGATCTTTCTGGCTGAAAACGCCAAAGCCGGAAACGTCATCGAACAGAAAAATTGTCTGATGTCACCGACGGCATTCTCACCGCCGATCCCAATGCCGAAGATTCATCCAAAGGCCTAATTGCGTGCGATTTCGGTCAGTCCGGTGGGTGGCCCGTCGATCGCAGTCCAGCCCCCGTCCACCATCAGTGCGCTGCCAGTGACATAGCTCGAGGCGTCCGACGCGAGGAAAGCGACTGCGGTCGCCACCTCGCTCGGCGCACTCCAGCGGTTGAACGCCGTGTGCGCGGCGAGCTTGCCGAAAATATCGGGCCGGCCCTTGAGCGGCGCCACCAGCGCAGTATCGACGATGCTCGGCACGATGGCGTTGACGCGCACGTTCGCTGAGCCGAGCTCGGAGGCGAGCCCGCGGACCAACTGAATGATTCCGGCCTTGGTCGCGCCGTAGATCGCCAGCCCCGGCTCGAGCGTCATTGCCCGCATTGAGGAGGTGGCGATCAGGCTGCCGTGCCCTTGGTCGCGCATGATACGTCCGAACGTGCGCAAAAATAAAAACACGCCGCGCAAATTCAGGCCGGCGATGCGATCGTATTCTTCGTCGCTGTAATCGAGAAACGGTTTGCGGATGTGAACGGCTGGCGTGGTGACCGCAATGTCGAGCCGAGCGCTGAACTTTCTGACCGCGTCGGCGAGCGCGGCGACATCTTCGGCCTTGCCTGCGTCGACTACATGGGCCGCCGATTTTACGTGAACGCCGATTTCGGCTGCGGTGCGCTCAACGCCGTCGCGGTTCTTGTCGGCGCAGAATACGTCGGCACCAAGCGCGGCGAGCGCTTCGGCCGAGGCCTTGCCGATGCCCGACGCCGCGCCCAACACCAGTGCGGTCCTGCCGGTCAGGTCAAACGACGCGCGGTAGCGATCGAGCCGCGCCGCGATAGAGGGATCATCGGAGGTCATGGCATCTCCGCCGGCACGTCGAAATATTTTGGATTAAGGTCGCGCACATCACGGATGCTGGCGCTCAACCCGTCGAGATGAGCGGCCATGGAGGCGCCGGCAGCCGCCGGATTCCCTGCCGCGATTGCCGCCACGACCGCGGCATGTTCATCCACCACACGGCTCATGCGGCCGGGCACCGGTAGCGTCAGTCTGCGGTAGCGGTCGAGCTGTAGCTTGACCTGCAGGATTAGCCGCCAGATGCCGGGATGGCCGGCGGCGGCCGCAATCGCCGCATGGAAGGCGTCGTCGGCATCGTGAAAGCGGCTGCGGTCGCCTTGCCGGGCCAGCTTCAGCTGCCGCTCGATCGATTGCTGCAAGGCGGCCACTTGCTCAGCGGCGGCACGCTCGGCAGCCTGACGCGCCGTCAGTTCCTCGAGCGCCTTGCGCACCAGAATAGCCTCGGGCAGAGCGGCGATCGGGATGCGCGTAACGAACGTCCCGGATTGCGGAAAAATCTCGACCAGGTGTTCGCCGGCAAGACGCAACAGCGCTTCGCGCACCGGCGTGCGGCTGACGCCGTACTTGAGCGCCATCGCCTTCTCGTTGATCGGCTCACCAGGCGTCATGCGCATCGCTACGATGTCGTCGCGCAAGGCGCGATAGACCAGATTGGCGGCAGTACGGTTGCGCGCCGGCGCGGTCGGACGTGGTTGTGCTTGTGTCGAAGCCGGTTTGCGGCGGGGGATGAGCACGCGGACGGTCCTTTTTGGCCAATAATGTAAGGCACTTTCCGCCGCTGATATATTAGTATATAGTTGCTCGCAAGCGGCATCCGATCACAATGTCGCAAGCGTCGAGCGGCCATGAGAGCCAGCCAACCCACGGGGAGTACTTCATGCAACGCAGAACCTTCATCACAGGCCTCGCCGGCGTCGCCGGTGCGGTCGCTATGCCGCACGTACGCCGTGCCGGCGCGCAAAATCCGCTCGTCATACGCTTTGCCCATTACGTCGATGTTCAGCATCCGGGACACAGCGCCGCCATGCAGTTTGCCGATCGCGTCAAGCAGCGCACCAACGGCGCGGTACAGGTCAATATTTTCCCAAATAACGCGCTCGGATCGCCGCCGGAAGAACTCGAACAGTGCCGGCTTGGCGCGATCGACATGGTCATTCCGACGCAAGGCCAGCTCGACAAATACGTCAAGGCGTTTGGCGCCTGCGAATTGCCGTTCGCATATCTCGACTATGAGCACGCGCACAAAGTGCTGGACAGCGATGCGATGATGGGCTGGCTCGCGCCGCTCGCCGAGCAGGCGAACTTCATCATTCTCTCCAACTGGGAATACGGTTTCCGCAACTTGACCACCGCAAAGAACCCGATCAACTCGCCTGACGATCTCAAGGGCCTGAAGGTTCGCACGCCGCCGGAAATTCAGATCAGTGCGAGCATGGAAGCGCTTGGCGGCATCGTGACTCAGATCGCCTATCCGGAACTTTACCTCGCGCTCTCGCAGGGAGTGGTGGATGCCGAAGAGAATCCGATCGCGACAATCTACTTTGCAAAGTTCTACGAAGTGCAAAAACATCTCGCGCTCACCAAGCACATCTACAACAACATGATCCAGACGATGAGTGTGCGTTCCTGGGCAAAGCTGTCCAAGGAGCAGCAAACCATCTTCCGGGAAGAGAGCAAATCCGCCGGCGATAAAATGCGCCAGTTGATCGTCAGCCAGGAAGACGATCAGGTGAAAAAACTCGAAGGGATGGGCATGAAGGTCACGCGGCCAGATCTCGCTCCCTTCAAGGCCAAGATGCAACCGGCCTATGCCAAGATCGGAAGCTTTGCCGGCGCCGACAATGTGAAGAAAGTCCTCGACATCGTCGCCAAAGTCGGCTGACGGCCATACAATGCGCCGGCGTGGCTTTTAGCGAGGCCACGCCGGCCGCTTTTCCCAGCTGTTCTCGGTATCAAGCCTGCATGCGCGTCGAAACTGACACGGCGGCTGATGAGGCGCCGCGGCATCCCGCGGTGCTGATGCTCAATGGAATAGCGGAGGTTGTTCTCGTAATTGCGGTGCTCGGCGAGTTGTTCGCCGTTGTCCTCAACGTGGCGGCGCGCGTTGTCCTCGGCGTCTCGTTTTTGTGGACCGAGGAAATCGCCCGGATTGCTTTGTCGACGCTCGCCTTCGTCGGCGGCACGGTTGCTTATCAGCGCGGCGATCACACCCACGTCCGCGCGGTGATTGACCTGCTGCCGCTCCATGTCCACCGCCGATGCGTCGCGTTGGCCGATACTCTTGTCTTGCTCATCGCCGTGGTGGCGCTGCTGTCCTCGTTTGAGCTATTGGCGCTGAACTGGCAGCAGACCACGCCCATTCTCGGATGGCCGGTGTCCAACTTCGCCATACCGCTGACGGCGAGCATGGCGCTTCTGGCATTTTACGCAATCGAGCGGCTGTGGCGCGACCATCGCCCCTCGGCGCTTGGCGTGATTATTCTCGTCATCGCAATCGGGCTTGCAGCCTATACGACCCAGAGCGTGTGGCGGCCTTGGGCCGGCGGCGATGTCCCCATTATGCTTGCGCTCGCGTTTTTTTTCCTCGCGGTCGTGGTGGGTGTGCCGGTCGGATTTGCCTTGCTGCTCTCGACCGCGAGCTATTTGTGGATCAGCGACGTCGCCCCGATCGAGGCGCTACCGCAGCAGATGGTGAACGGCACCAGCAATTTCATCCTGCTCGCCATTCCATTTTTTATTTTGGCCGGCCTGATCATGGAGCGCGGCGGTATCAGCTTGCGCCTTGTGCGTTTCGTGCACGCCTTCGTCGGCCATTTGCGCGGCGGGCTGCTGCAGGTGATGGTTCTGAGCATGTATCTGGTCTCCGGCCTGTCGGGCTCCAAAGCCGCCGATGTCGCGGCGGTCGGAACCGTCATGCGCGGGATGCTGAGGAAGCAGGGCTACAGCAACGCCGAAGGCGCCGCCGTGCTCGCGGCATCGGCGGTGATGGGCGAAACGGTACCGCCGTCGATTGCCATGCTGATCCTGGGCTCCGTGACCAGCATTTCAATGGCGGGGTTGTTTATCGGCGGCATCATCCCCGCCGCGGTGATCGCTGTCTGCCTGATGATCCTCATTTACGTGCGCGCGCGCAGGAGTGGGATGACGCCGGAGGTGCGGGCGCCGTGGTCGGTGCGCCTCAACGCGAGTATCGGCGCGCTGCTCCCGTTCCTGATGCCGGTTATCCTGTTTGTCGGCATTCTCGGCGGCATTGCGACGCCGACCGAGGTGTCTGCCTTCGCGGTTCTTTACGGCATGTTTCTGTCGTTGGTCGTGTATCGTGAAATGGATCTGCGGAGCTTTTTCCGAACAGCGGTCGATAGTGTCGCGCTCGCCGGCATGATCCTGTTCATTCTCGCGGCAGCCTCCGGATTTTCCTGGGCGCTGACAATCGCCTATATCCCGCAGCGGGTTGTCGATCTGCTGCATGGGTTCAATGACTCCAAGGATATATTTCTCATTGGTTCGCTGATCCTCCTGATTATCGGCGGTTCGCTGCTCGAAGGTCTGCCGGCGCTGAATATTCTGGCGCCCCTGCTCATACCGATTGCCGGAAAGATCGGCATCAGCGAATTGCATTACGGCATGATGCTGATCATCGCGATGGGCGTCGGCGCCTTCCTGCCGCCGGCCGGGGTCGGCTTTTATGTCTGTTGTGCGGTCGCGCAGGCAAAGCTCGAAGCGGCATCGCGCGCGATGGTCCCTTATCTGATCGTGCTGCTGATCGGCCTGCTGTTAGTGACGTTTGTGCCCTGGTTCACGCTGGTACTGCCGCATTATTTCGGCTTTCGTGGTTGACGCTGCCGGAGCATTACGGCAGGTCTTGCGCCCGGGAGTTTTGCGATGCGCTCGAATGACGGCACCCGCACTGGCGGCGAAATCCTTATCGACCAGCTGGCGGTCCACGGTGTGCAGCATGTGTTCTGCGTACCGGGCGAAAGCTATCTCGCTGCGCTCGACGCGTTCCACGACAGCAAAATCGCACTCACCGTCTGCCGGCATGAAAGCGGCGCGGCCATGATGGCCGAGGCGGTCGGCAAGGTGACCGGCCGCCCCGGCATCTGCTTTGTCACGCGCGGGCCGGGCGCCACCAATGCCTCGGCCGGCATTCACATTGCGCGACAAGACTCTTCGCCAATGATTGTGTTCGTTGGCCAGGTCGGCCGCGACATGCGCGAACGCGAGGCGTTCCAGGAGCTCGATTATCGCGCGGTGTTCGGCTCGATCGCCAAATGGGCGACCGAAATCGACGATGCCGCGCGCATCCCGGAACTGGTGTCGCGCGCCTTTCATGCCGCCTGCAACGGCCGTCCCGGGCCGGTGGTGATCGCGCTGCCGGAGGACATGCTTACCGACCGCGTGGCGGTGCCCGATGCCACCGCCTTCGAGCCAGCCGAGATTTGGCCAGGCCTCACGGATATGAGCCGACTGCAGAAACTGCTGTGGGCCGCGAAGCGCCCGGTGGTGCTGGTCGGCGGTAGCCGCTGGTCGGAATCAGCCTGTGCCGCGCTCGGGCGCTTTGCGGAACGTTTCGCGCTGCCGGTCGCCACAACGTTCCGCCGTGGCTATCTGTTTGACGCGCTGCATCCTTGTTACGCCGGCGACATGGGCATCGGGCCCAATCCGAAATTGCTGGCGCGCGTGAAGGGCGCCGACCTAGTGCTGCTGATCGGCGGCCGGCTGAGCGAAATGTCGACGCAGGGCTACACGCTGCTCGATATTCCCGAGCCGCAGATGAAACTGGTGCACGTGCATCCGGGCGTCGAGGAACTCGGCCGTGTTTACCATCCGCACCTCGCCATCAACGCGGCGCCGACCGCGTTCTGCTCGGTGCTGGAAGGCTTGCAACCGCCGAACGAGATCGCCTGGAAAGATGAGGCGGCGACCGCGCATGCCGACTATCTCGCCTGGTCCGAGAAAGCGACGCCGCAGCCGGGTGGCGTCAATCTCGGCGAGATTCTGGTGTGGCTGCGCGACAATCTGGCGCCCGAGGACATCATCACCAACGGCGCCGGAAATTTCGCCGGCTGGATCCACCGCTTCTACCGCTTCCGCAAATACGCCACCCATATCGGGCCGACATCGGGCTCCATGGGCTATGGATTTCCGGCGGCGCTGGCGATGAAGACTTTGTACCGGGAGCGCAAGGTCGTGTGCATCGCCGGCGACGGGGATTTCCTGATGACCGGCCAGGATTTTGCGACCGCCGTGCAATACAAATTGCCGGTGATCGTGGTGGTCGCCGACAACGGGCTTTACGGCACCATCCGCATGCATCAGGAGCGTGACTACCCCGGTCGCGTCGTCGCCACCGAACTGAAAAATCCGGATTTTGTGGCCTATGCCCTGGCGTTCGGCGGCTACGGCGCGCTGGTCGAGAAGACCGCTGATTTTCCCGCCGCCTTTGCGCAAGCCGTCGCCAGCGGCAAGCCGTCGATCATCCATCTCAAGATCGATCCGGAAGCGATTTCGACCGCGGCGACCATCACCGCCATTCGCGAAAAATCGCTCGCTGCCGGCAAGTCCGGCACGCATCGGTGAGGTCTTTCCGTCGTCTCGGCGAAGTGCTTGCCTTTGTACGCTGAATCATCGTTCACTCATTCTAATGCCCTATCGCCGCACCGAGAATGTGGTTCGACGCCTCGCCGAGCGTGAGGAAGCGATCCTGGACGCCGCCACTCTCATTGCCGCCGAGGGCGGCATGGCGGCGGTGCAAATCGCCGCCGTGGCAGCGCGCGCCGGCATCGCCGCCGGCACCGTTTACCGCTATTTCCCGTCCAAAACCGATCTCATTGCCGAACTGGTCGCGGCCATCGCCGGCCGCGAACTTTTGATCATGGCGGAGGCCGGCGACGCCGCGCCGGGGCCGTTGTCGGCGCTGGCGGCCTGTATCGCCACTTTCGCCGGCCGCGCGCTCAACGAGCGCCGGCTATCCTGGGCGGTGATCGGTGAGCCGGTTGACGCCCGCGTCGACGCCATGCGGCTCGATTTCCGCCAGTCGCTTGCCGCCGAACTGGAAGCGCGCATCAAGACCGCGATCGAGGGCCGACATTTGCCCGAGCAGGACGCCCGCGTCGCCGCGCCGGCCATCGTCGGCGCGCTGATGGAAGGCCTGCTCGGACCGCTGGCGCCGTCACCGCCCGATGCCGCCGCCGCGCGCGAAGCGGTGCAGGGGGCGACCTTGCTGGCGCTGCGCGCGCTCGGCGTGGTCGACGCCCGCGCCCGCGGCCTGGTGGCGCAATGCGTTTTGCCCGGCGTCTAGCGCGGATTTAGGGGAGCGCCGGCACTTCGTCGAGCGGCAGCGTCACGCGTTTGATGCCGCGTTCGAGAATGTCGTCGTGGACGTTAAACCCGAGTTCGCCGCACATGGCGAGCATGGTGGCGTTTTCCGCCAGCACCTGCCCATCCACGGTTTTGAGGCCCTTGTCCTTGGCGCAGGCGAGCATGTGCTTCATCATCAACCAGCCCAGGCCGTGGCCCTTGAGATGCGAGCGCACGAGGATCGCGAATTCGCCGTTTTTGCCATCGGCGTCGTCATGCAAGCGCACCACGCCCAGCATGCGGCCGCTCGCCTCCTCGATGGCGATGAAGGCCATGGCATGCGCCGGATCGTAGTGAATGAGCTTGTCGAGCACCGCGGGGCTGACTTCGCGCATCACCGAGAAGAAACGCAGCCGCAAGTCGTCGTGCGTCACTTCGTTTAGAAAGTCGGGATAAAGCGCGGCGTCCTCGACCTTGAGCGGCCGGAGCAGAACACGCGTTCCGTCAAGCAATTCGACATGGCTTTGGTCGAGCGCGTTCGTTGGCAGCCTCTTAATGCGACATCAATACCGGCGCCGTCATCTGTTCAAGAATACTGCGGGTGACGCCGCCGAGGATAAACTCGCGCAGGCGTGAATGGCCATAGCCGCCCATCACGATCAAGTCGGCGTTGCTATCGGCCGCATAAGACAGGATCGTCGAGCTGACATCGATATCCGGCGAGGTGATGCGTTTGACCTCTACCTTCAGGCCGTGGCGGGCGAGATGCTGGCCGAGATCGACGCCGGGTATGTCGCCGTCTTTGCCGGCCTTGCTGGCGACCATGACGATCTCGACCTTCTTGGCCTTGTGCAGGAACGGCAGGCTGTCTGCGATCGCGCGCGTCGCTGCGCGGCTGCCGTCCCAACACACCATGACGCGGTCGAGTTTCAGTGCAGCTTTCTGGATATAGGGCACGAAGATTACCGGCCGTCCGGATTCGAACAGCACGCCTTCATCGACCACTTCCTCAGGCGCCGATTTCTCGCGCTCGGGCTGGCCGACGATCGCAAGATCGAAGCGCCGCGCCAGCCGGCCGAGCCGTTCGGCGGCGCCGGAGATGCTCGCGCTGACGCTGAGGGTTTCGTAGGACATGCCGGCGCGCTTGGCCGCCTGCTCGAAGCGGGCAATCGCCGTGCGCGCCGCCTTTTCGTTATCGGTGCGTTGCGATTCAATAAATTGCGGCGGGATGCCGCCCGTCACGGCACCCGGGATGATCGGATCGTAGACAAAGGCCACGCCCAGCACGTGGGCTTCGAACGCGCCGGCTACTGAAATAGCAAAATCGCCGGCGGGGTCGTGCGCGCCCAAACCGAGATTGACGACAATGTCCTTGATCATGACGGCTTCACTTTATCTTGCCGTCGGCGCCGAATTGCTTGAGATAGGCCCACAGGTCGCCGGCTTCCTTTTCGTTTTTGATGCCGGGGAAGATCATCTTGGTGCCTGGAATCTTGCCGCGCGGATCGTTGATGTATTCCTTGAAGGCCGCTTCGCCCCAGACGATGCCGGAATTCTTGTTGGCGTCCGAATAATTGAAGTCCGGTGCGGTGCCGGAATGGCGGCCGTCAATGCCGTTGAGCTGGGGCCCTACTTTGTTCTTGGCCCCTTCGCCGATCGAATGGCAGGCGGCGCATTTCTTGAATGACTGCTCGCCGGCGGCCACATCCTGCGCCTGGGCGGCTTGCGCCAGCGCGGCTACGGCCAAGGCCGCTATCGCCAGTGTCGTTTTCATGGTTTTGCTCTCTCCCTGCGTTCACCGCCCGGTGGACTAATGCCGCCTGGCATGCCTCGGTTCCCGGCGGTTTTGCCAGCCCTTTGTGTCTACCGTCAAATGGCTGGTATCGTTGTGACAGGACCGAAAACGAGAGTTTGACCCCTATGTCGGTGCGGATGCCCGAGCTGGACGACGCGGTATTGGCGCGGCGCGAGCGCATCGTTGCCGCGCTGCGCACCATCGTGCCGGGCGAGGGTGTGATCGCCGCCGAACGAGAAATGAAGCCGTTCGAGACCGACGGGCTGACCGCCTACCACCAAATGCCCATGGTCGTGGTGCTGCCGGAGACCACCGAGCAGGTCGCGGCCGTGCTGCGCTATTGCCACGACGAGGGCGTCAAGGTGGTGCCGCGCGGGGCGGGCACCTCGCTGTCGGGCGGCGCGTTGCCGCTCGCCGACGGCGTGCTGCTCGGCATGGCCAAGTTCAATCGCATCCGTGACATCGATTTCGACAACCGGGTCGCGGTGGTGGAGCCGGGTGTCACCAATCTGGCGGTGAGCAACGCGGTCGCCGATGCCGGTTTTTATTACGCGCCCGATCCATCCTCTCAAATCGCCTGCACCATCGGCGGCAATGTGGCGGAAAATTCCGGCGGCGTGCATTGCCTGAAATACGGCATGACCACCAACAACGTGCTGGGCTGCGAGATCGTGCTGATCACCGGCGAAGTGTTGCGCGTTGGCGGCAAGCATCTCGACTCGGAAGGCTACGACCTGCTCGGACTGATCAACGGCTCGGAAGGTTTGCTCGGCGTGGTCACCGAAGTGACCGTGCGCATTTTGAAAAAGCCGGAAACCGCGCGCGCCGTGTTGATCGGCTTCCCCAGTTCGGAGGACGCCGGCGAGTGTGTCTCGCGCATCATCGGCGCCGGCATCATCCCGGGCGGCATGGAGATGATGGACAAACCCGCGATCCACGCGGTGGAAGAATTCGTCCATGCCGGCTATCCGCTCGAGGTCGAGGCGCTGCTGATCGTTGAAGTCGACGGGCCGCCTGCAGAGGTCGATGATCTGATCGAGCGCATCGAGATCATCGCCAGCAAATGCCACGCGGTGTCGTGCCAGGCTTCGACCTCGGAAACGCAGCGGCTGCTGTTCTGGGCCGGGCGCAAGGCGGCGTTCCCGGCGGTCGGCCGCATCTCGCCGGATTACTACTGCATGGACGGCACCATTCCGCGCGCGAAACTGCCGGAGGTGCTGTCGCGCACGCGAGTGCTATCGGAAAAATACGGGCTGCGCGTCGCCAACGTTTTTCACGCCGGCGACGGTAATTTGCATCCTCTGATACTCTATGATTCCAACAAGCCCAATGAGCTTGATCGTGCCGAACAATTCGGCGCCGAACTCCTCAAGCTCTGCGTCGAGGTCGGCGGCGTGCTGACCGGCGAGCATGGCGTTGGCGTCGAGAAGCGCGACCTGATGCCGGTGATGTTTTCCGAGATCGATCTCGCCGCCCAGCAGCGCGTCAAATGCGCCTTCGACCCCAAGGGTCTGCTCAATCCCGGTAAGGTGTTTCCGGTGCTTCACCGTTGCGCCGAATTGGGCCGCATGCACATTTCGGGCGGCAAGCTGCCGTTCCCCGATATTCCGAGATTTTGAACACGATCCAGAAGGCGTGAAGCGGTTTTCGGATAAGATATTGCACTAACAAAAAAGAGTAAGCATGCAGTTTGGTCTGTTCTGTTCGCCCAAAGCCGATAGCAGCGATCTTGGCCCGGAGACCGGCCAGGGTTTCCGCGACTATCTTGAGTACAACGTCGAGGCCGAGGCGCTCGGATATCATTCGAGCTTCTCTGTTGAGCATCATTTCACCGGTTGGAACCAGGTTTCCGCCACGCTGATGCTTTTGATGGCGCTGGCAATGCGCACTAAGACGCTGCGGCTTGGAACCGCGGTGTTGGTGCTGCCCTGGCACAATCCGGTGCTGCTGGCCGAGCAAGCGGCGACGCTTGATCTGGTCTCCGATGGCCGCTTCGATTTTGGCATCGGCAAGGGCTACCGGCACAGCGAATTCAAGGGCTTTGCGATTGCGCCAGAAGAATCCGAAGCGCGTTTCGAGGAAGCCATCGACATCATCACCCGTTCATGGACGACGCGCACACGCTTCTCGCATCATGGCCGCTTCTGGAATTTCGACGACATCGTGGTCGAGCCGCCGCCGGCGCAAAGCCCACATCCGCCGTTCTGGGTCGCCGCCGGCAATCCGCATTCGATCAAGCGCGCCGCCGCGCGTGCTTTCAATCTGATCCTCGACCAATATGCATCGCCCGAGACGCTGGCCGAGCGCATCGCCATCTTCAAGGCCGAGCGTGCCGCGAACGGTCTCAAGTTCGATCCGATGCAGGTCACCGTCGCGCGCCAACTCTACATCGCCAAGGATGAGGTCGATAAACAGCAGGCGCTGGTGCGCCAGGCCGCCTATACCAAGCGCACGGTCGATGTGTCGCGCGCACCCGACGGCAAAGCCGGCTCGCACGTATTGGCTTATGCCGACAAGAAAGGCGCCACCGAGGAACACGCGCTCTACGGCACACCCGATGAGATCGCGAGAATGCTGGAGTCTTTGCAGAAAAATAACGTCGGCTATGTGCTCCTCACAATTGCGGGCGGCGTGACGCAGCTTCGCCGTTTCGCGCGCGAAATCATGCCGGCTTTCTCACGCACCCCGGCGGCGCATGCCGCCGAATGAAGTCAACGCGTAATGGCTGACACGCTCAAACCCCGTGATGTCCAGGAGGTCGAAGACGCCGTGCGCTGGGCGCTCGGCAACGACAAGGCGCTGGAGGTGGCGGGGCAAGGCACAAAGCGCGGCATTGGCCGCCCCAGCCAGACCGACATCACGCTGGATCTGACGGGCCTTGCCGGTATCACGCTCTACGAACCGGCTGAATTGGTGCTCTCGGCCAGATCGGGCACGCCGCTCGCCGAGATCGAGGCTCTGCTCGACAAAAATAACCAGCAGCTCGCCTTCGAGCCGATGGATTACGGACCGCTGATGGGCGGGCAAGCCGGGCAGGGCACGCTCGGCGGCGCCATCGCTGCCAATTTGTCCGGCCCGCGCCGCATCAAGGCGGGCGCCGCGCGTGATCATTTCCTGGGTGTCACATGCGTGACCGGCCGCGGCGAAACCATCAAGTCGGGTGGCCGCGTGGTGAAGAACGTCACCGGCTACGACATGTGCAAGGTGCTGGCCGGCTCCTGGGGCACGCTCGCGGCGATGACCGACATCACTCTCAAGGTGCTGCCCAAGGCCGAGGCCGAGGCGACCGTGATCGTCGAGGGTCTCGACGATGCCCGTGCCTGCGCCGCTATGGCTGCGGCCATGGGCTCGTCCTGCGATGTCTCGGGCGCAGCACATATGCCCGATCATGTGGCGTCTTATTTCGACGGTCTTCCGAAGTCGGTAGCCACTACAGCGTTGCGGCTGGAGGGCTTCGGTCCTTCCGTCAAGCACCGCAAGGAGATGCTCGCTGCGCTGATGAAGCCGTTTGGTCCGGTGACGCTGCTCGATGGAAAAGACTCGCGCGCGCTGTGGCAGAGTGTGCGTCAGGTGAAACCGTTTGCAATGAATGCGGCGCGCGAGCGGCCGCTCTGGCGCATTTCGACCGCCCCCCGCAAAGGCTTTGAGATCGCTGCAATGATCACACCGGCGGCGCAGATGTTCTACGACTGGGCCGGCGGTCTGCTTTGGGTTGCGATGCCTTTCGCCAACGAGGCCGATGCCGGCTCGATCCGCGCCGCCGTCAAAAGCGCCGGCGGCCACGCCACGCTCATTCGTGCGCCGGCCTCGGTCCGCGCCTCCGTCGATGTGTTCGAACCACAGGATGCGGCCTTGCGCGCCTTGAACAAACGCGTGAAGGAGAGCTTCGACCCCAAAGGCGTGCTCAATCCCGGCCGCATGTGGGCGGGTGTATAGCCATGCAAACCTCGTTTAGCCTCGCCCAGCTCGCCGATCCGCAGACTTACGCGTCGGAAAAAATCTTGCGCGCCTGCGTGCATTGCGGCTTCTGCAACGCGACCTGCCCGACATACGTGCTGCTCGGCGACGAGCTCGATGGCCCGCGCGGGCGTATCTACCTGATCAAGGAGATGCTGGAAAACGAGCAGCCGGCCACGCGCGAGGTGGTCAAACATATCGACCGCTGCCTGTCCTGCCTCGCCTGCATGACCACATGCCCGTCCGGCGTGAATTACATGCATCTGGTCGATCACGCCCGCGACCACATCGAGAAAACCTATAAGCGCCCTGTTTTCGAGCGGGCGCTACGGGGCTTTCTCGCGCGCGTGCTGACCGATCCAGCGCTGTTTCGTCTGGCGGTGGTGGCGGGGTTGATCGCGAGACCCTTCGCCCCGGTATTCCGGGCGCTTGGCTTGAAGCGTATCGCGGCCATGTTGCGTCTCACGCCTCATCGGAAATTGGCCCCACCGATGGACCGAACCGGCAAGGTTCATGCGGCGCAAGGCGAGCGCCGCGGCCGGGTAGCTGTCTTGTCCGGCTGTATCAATCCGGTGCTGGCGCCATCGACCAACGAAGCCGCCATCCGGCTGCTCAACCGCAATGGCATTGAGGTGGTAATCGCCGCCGGTGAAGCTTGCTGCGGCTCGCTCGTCCATCACATGGGCCGCGAGGAACAGGCGCTGGCGCAGGCCCGCAACAATATCGACGCCTGGACGCGCGAGATCGAAGGCGAGGGGCTCGATGCCATCCTGATCACGGTGTCGGGCTGTGGAACCACGATAAAGGATTACGGGTTCTTGTTGCGCACGGATAAGGCCTATGCCGCCAAAGCGGCCCGCGTTTCAGTGCTGGCCAAGGATGTGACTGAGTATTTGGCCGCGCTCGATATGCCCGGCGGCAAGCCTCCCTGGCCCATGACAGTGGCCTATCATGCGGCCTGTTCACTGCAACACGGACAAAATGTCACAAAGGCGCCGAAAGAATTGCTTTCCAAGTTTGGTTTCGTAGTCAAAGATGTACCGGAGGGGCATTTGTGCTGCGGCTCGGCTGGTACCTATAACATCCTTCAGCCGGCGCTGGCGGAGAGGTTGCGCGACCGCAAGGTCGCCACAATCGAGCAGCTGAAGCCGGATGTGATCGCGGCCGGCAATATCGGCTGCATCACGCAGATCGCCGCCGGCACCGCCATCCCGGTCGTGCATACGGTCGAGTTGCTTGATTGGGCGGCTGGCGGCCCCGTGCCGGAAGGTCTTGAGGAGTTTGGAGCGCTGGCTCCGGAGCATTCGTTTGAAGCAGCACAATAGTGCGACGCTAACAGTTTAGGAGAAATATCATGGCAAAAACCAAGAAACAGAAAACCAAAGTAAAAAAATCAAAGCGTCCGGCTAAGAAGGCTGCGCGCAAAACCAAAACAAAGACCAAGGCCTTCAAATCCAAGGCCAAAGTGAAGTCCAAGAAACCCGCGGCCAAGAAACCCGCGGCCAAGAAGTCGGCGGCGGCAAAATCGAAGAAATACAAAATTCTGCTAATGGGCGCGTCTTACGGATCGCTGCTCGCATCCAAATTGCTGTTCGGCGGCCACTCCATCCATCTCGTCTGCCTGCCGGCGGAGGCCGACCTGATCAACGCCGAAGGCTTCAAGGTCAAATTGCCGATACGCGGCCGCAGCGAACCTGTCCTGCTGGAATCACGCAAGCTGCCCGGCAAGGTCACGGCCGGTGGCGCGGCCGGCATCAATCCGAAGGATTACGATTTGGTTGGGCTTTGCATGCAGGAGCCGCAATACCGCTCGCCCGGCGTGCGCGAGTTACTCGATGCGGTTGGCAAGTCGCGCGTGCCTTGCATGTCGATCATGAACATGCCGCCGTTGCCCTACATCAAGCGAATTCCGGGCCTCGATCACAAGGCGCTGGAAGCCGCCTATACCGATCCGCGCGTTTGGGATTCGGTCGATCCCAAGAAGATCACGCTCAACAGCCCGGATCCGCAGGCGATCCGGCCGCCGGACGGCAAGGCGAATGAATTGCTGGTCACGCTGCCGACCAACTTCAAATGCGCGCGTTTCAGTGACAGCAAGGATACCGCGATCCTCCGCCAGCTCGAGAAGGACGTCGACGCTGCGCGTTTCGACGCGCCGGAAAGCAAGATCGAATTGCCGGTCAAACTGAGGGTCTATGATTCGATCTTCGTGCCGCTGGCCAAATGGGCGATGCTGCTCTCCGGCAATTATCGGTGCATCACACCGGACGGCATGCGGACCGCGCAAGAGGCGGTGCATTCCAATCTTGAGGAGTCGCGCTCGGTCTACAATTTCGTCAACGACCTGTGCGTGAAAATGGGCGCATCGCCGGACGATCTGGTGCCGTTCGAGAAGTATGCCGCGGCGGCGCAGAGTTTGTCGCGGCCGGCGTCCGCGGCGCGTGCGCTCAACAACGGGGCGCAGAACATTGAACGCGCCGATAAGCTGGTGCAATTGATCGCGCGGCAGAAAGGTCTCAGCCATCCTGTCATCGACGCCGGCGTGGCCTTGGTGGATGCGCGACTCGATGCCAACCGCAAGAAGGCGGCGGCCTGAGCGCCGTCCGCGCTCGTCCATTTTCGACCTTTGGCGCTCGTCGTTTGCGCGGCGGGTGCCAATTTTTATTATGATTTAGGATAGCGAGCTGGAGCTATACACAGGTGCAAGGGCAACTTTTCGGGTTTTCTTCCCAAGTCCCGCATTTGTGACTTTGCCGCAACAGTCGGCTGCTTTTTCAAAATAGCGGCCTGAATCGCCTAAAAAGGCAGCAACTGCCAACCTTTTCGGCTTGCCGTATGACTCCGTCACAGATGTAAATCGTCCCTAATGCACGGCCTTTTGCGTACGGGTCGATCGCGGCCTGACCTTGTACGCGAGAGTGGCGAACAAACTGTATCGGCTGAAAGCCGATCGAACCAAAAGGGGCAGGCTCAATGAAAAAGATTGTTTTGTCGGTAGTCGCAGCGCTCGCATTGTCTGCAGCGCCTGCATTCGCGGCCGACATGCCGGTAAAGGCACTTAAGGCTCCTGCGGCGGCGCCGTCGCCATGGGATATCGCCTTCGGCACCGCGTTCACCACCGATTACGTTCTGCGTGGCGTTTCGCAATCCAACCATAAGCCTGCGGTGCAGGGCTACTTCGAACTCGACTATACCGTGAACGACTGGCTCAAGCTTTATGCCGGTGTTTGGGGGTCGAGCCTTTGGACCGGCTTTGCCGATGCGGAGTACGATATCACCGCCGGCGCCCGGTTGACTTATGGCAACTTCGGTCTCGATATCGGCAATATCTATTATTACTATCCGGGCGGAGAGAATGCAGCCGCCGGCCTTGCCAACGGCAGCTACGACGAAATGTATTTAAAGCCGTCGTACAAGTTTAATGATTGGCTGACTGTGGGCGGCATTTTCGAAACCGGATTCAACGACTTCAACAACAAGGCCACTCTCCCTGGTGTCGCGTGGGTTGGCGACGCTCGCCACTACTTCTACTCAGGCAACGCGGTCATCACCTTGCCGTGGAAGCTGATTCCGGATGTCACGATCTCGCTCAATCCGGAGGTCGGTTACGAATATTACAGCTCCGGTGTCACGACGAATATGGGATTTGTTAGCGACACCTTCTGGGATGTTGGACTCGACTTCAACTACAAGGTTGTGACACTCGATCTGCGTTACTGGGGCACCAACGCGAAGCCCGGCGTTGCCGGCACCGCCACAGCGAACCAGTGCAACACAGCGATCGGCAGCGGCGGCAGCAGCAACCTCTGCGGCGACCGCTTTGTCGCTACTCTGAAGTTCGACACCACGCTGTCGGCCCTCAAGTAAGCTAATCGTCTGCCTCCAGACTGCGATGAGCGGCGGCTCTTACCGAGCCGCCGCTCTTTTTTATAGACTGTTTGTTTGCATGTTAACCGCCGGAAGCCGCCGGCGTCAGGTTGCCTTCGCGCAACCAATAACGATCGCCTTCGCGGCTGAAAGCGAGCCGGCGCTTGTGGAAGGCGGCGAGCGTCGAGCGGTGACCGATCGACACAATCGTGGCGGCGGAGAGCCGCTGCTCCAGCAAATGATACAGCACGGCTTCCGACGGCTCATCGAGCGAGGCGGTGGCTTCGTCCAGGAACAGATAATCGGGCGCATGCAGCAGCGCGCGGGCAAGTCCGAGCCGTTGCTGCTCGCCGAGCGACAGCATGCGGTTCCAATGCGCCTCCTCCTCGATGCGGGGTGCCAAATCGGGCAGGCCGACGGCTTTGATCAATTCGGCAACATGCCCAGCGTCGTATTGACCCGGCTCGGCCGGATAGGCGACCGCCGCAGCCAAGGGCGCGATTGGAAAATAAGGCCGCTGCGGCAGGATCATCATCCGGGCCTCTTTCGGCACCGTGATCGTTCCGGCACCAAACGGCCAGACGCCGGCGAGTGCCCGGAACAAGGTGGACTTGCCCGCACCGGACGGGCCGCTCACCAGCACCCGCTCGCCCAGACCGATAGAAAGGTCGCTGGCATTGACCAGCGGCACGCCGTTTGGCAACCGCACC
>DASRLF010000031.1:0-48347 GCA_035648555.1 Pseudolabrys sp. | reverse complement strand
GTGGGAAAAACGGCTCGATCCGGCGCATTTGGGCCTCGGACAGCAGAAACATATCAGTCATGGCGACACCTCCTTGCGCCGCCATTGAATCAAACGATCATCTGAGCCGCAAGATATTTAATGGGTCCTGACCCTAGGCTGCCCACCCTGCAACAACCCGAGCCCGGCGAATGGGTCGCGCACTGATCATCGGCGGCTCGCTCGGCGGCTTGTTCGCAGGTCTGCTGCTGCGTCAGGCCGGCTGGGACGTCACGGTGTTCGAACGCAGCGACGGCGATCTCGCCAGCCGCGGCGCCGGCATCGGCACGCATGTCGAATTGTTCACGGTCATGCGCCGGCTCGGCATTACCGTCGACGAGTCGATCGGCGTGCCGATCACCGCGCGCATTTGCCTGGACCGCGACGGCAAGGTGATCGCGCGGCTGCCGTTCGAGAAAATCCTGAGTTCCTGGGCGCTGTTTTATCGCGCGCTGCGCCGTCAGTGGCCGGACGCCTGCTATCGGCCGGGCCTGCAGCTCGAGGATATCGTGCAGCATGACGGCGGCGTCACTGCGCTGTTCGCCGATGGCACAAAAGTCGCGGGCGACTTGCTGGTCGGCGCCGATGGTTTGCACTCCGCGGTGCGGGCGCGCGCCTTTATTGGCCCGGCGCCGAGCTATGCCGGCTATGTCGCCTGGCGCGGCGTGGTCGACGAGGTCGCGGTGCCGCCGACGGCGCGTGAACTGATCGAGGCCTATGGCTTTTTCCTGGCGCCGCGTGAAATGGTGCTGTCCTATTTGCAGCCGGGCGCCGATGACGATCACCGTCCCGGAAATCGACGGCTGAACTGGCTCTGGTACCACCCGGTGCACCCGGACAAGCTGCCGGATCTGTGCACCGACGCGGCGGGCCGGCATCACGGCGTCGCCATTCCGCCGCCGCTGATCCGCGCCGACGTGATCGCCGCGTTCCGCGCCGAGGTGCGCGCGATGCTGCCACCGCAATTCATCGCGCTGATCGAGGCGTCGCCGGCGCCGTTCTTCCAGCCGATCTTCGATCTGGACTCGCCGCGCATCGTCGCCGGGCGCGTGGCGCTGCTCGGCGATGCCGGGTTCGTGGCGCGGCCTCATGTCGGCGCCGGCGTCACCAAGGCCGCGCTCAACGCGGCCTGGCTGGCCGATGCATTGGCGGCTGCGCCCGGCGATATCGATGCCGGATTGGCGGCTTATGAGACACGGGCGCGCTCGTTCGGTTCGGCGCTGGTGGCGCGCGCGCGTTATCTCGGCGCCTATCTGGAGGATCCGCCGCGCGCGGGGCTAGCGCCCGATCCATTGCCGGTGATGCAGGCCATCGGCGCGCCGCTGCGCGATATCCCGGAACTGGCGGGGCAGCTAAAGTAAAAGCGGCGTCTGCGCCGGCTTCGGCGGCGTTCAAAATTCCGCCAAGTCCTTGGCGACGACCACTTTGCCAGAAAAGAGTTTGCCAATCTCGGGCACGAAGCGCTGGTAATCGTCGTTTTCGTTGACGGTCGCCAGCAGGTGAGTGAGCACCACCATCTTGACGTTGGCGCGCGCCGCCATTTTCCCAACCTCATCCGGCGTGAGGTGTTCCTCTTTCAAATGCCGCATCAGAGCGGCCTGCTGATCCGGCGTCATGCCTTGCCAGCTTCCGTTCTTGATGAAAACTTGCTTCAGGTCGTCAGGATCGCCGACTTCCGAAACCAGCATATCGGCATCCTTCGCCAATTCGGTCACCGCGTCACTCGGACCGGTGTCGCCGGTGACCACGATCACGCGATCGAGTGTCTGGAAGCGATAGGAATAGGATTTGTACTTGCCGTAGTAGGGCGTCCCCGGCGGGATATGGAAATGCGTGTTCTCGACCGCCGTCACCTTGATATTCGCATCTTGATAAATCAGCCCGGGCTCGGCGTCGTGGCCGACAAAGACGTCGCCCAGCGGCGTGCGCCGGCCTTCGGCCCAGCGGATCTCGGCATTGACGGTGAAATAGGCAATTGCGCCTTTCACCATCGCCGCGGTACCGGGTGGCCCGTAGACGTCGACCGGGTCGTGGCGTTGAAAATCCCATTCGAGACTTAATAGCGTCGCCAATGCCGCGGTGTGGTCGTCATGGTCGTGCGTGATGAACACCTTTCCGATCTTCCTGAAATTGGCGCTCGCCTGTGCCAGGCGGCGGAGCATGCCGTCGCCGGCGTCGATGAGATAATACGTCCCATTGACGATCAGCAGATTGGATGACTGCGCGCGGTGCTTGTCCGGGATCGGGCCGCCGCGTGTCCCGAGAGTGATGAAGTGGGTGCCGGTTTGCGACGCGGCGGCGGTCCCGCTCGTCTGCGCGAGGCATTGACTGGAATGTTGGATGGCGAAGGCGAACGCAGCGGCGAAAAGAACGTTTGAATTTTTTCGCATGTTTCCCCCTTGGATAAACTGAAGTCTAGGATCAATCCCGATCGCTGGGCAGGGCATAAGCCATAAAAAAATTGCCCGGCACGATGGCCGGGCAAGTTGTTTGGGGGAGGTTCGAGAGAAAACTAATAGAGGTTGGAGGAGCGCGTGACGTTCAACGACACTTGCTCGTTCCGGGAAGGCGTGGGCGCGCGTTGCGCGGTCTGCGCCGGCGCGCTCTGCGGCAGCACGATGACCTTGGCGCCGACCTGCACGCGATTGTAGAGATCGGTCACGTCGTCATTGGTGAGACGGATGCAGCCGCTCGACACCTGCTTGCCGATGGTGGTCGGGTCGTTGGTGCCGTGGATGCGATATTCGGTGCCGCCGAGATACATGGCGCGCGCGCCGAGCGGATTGCCGGGGCCGCCCGCGGTCATGCGCGGCAGATAAGGCTGGCGTGCGACCATCTCGGCCGGCGGATACCAGTCCGGCCACTCGGCCTTGCGCGCGACATGCTGGACGCCGGCCCAAGTGAAGCCCTGGCGGCCGACGCCGATGCCGTAGCGTAGCGCCTGGCCGTTGCCGAGCACGTAATAGAGATAGGTGTGCGGGGTATCGATGATGACGGTGCCGGGCGCCTCGTTGCTGGCATAGTTGACGGTCTGGCGCTGCAGGCGCGGATCGAGTTGCGCGTCTTCGGCCTGATCGTTCTGCTCGGTCGGCGCGTATTGCTGCTGGCCATAGGCGAGACGCTGCTGGGCCTGCGCGGCGCCGCACGACAAAGCGGCGGCGGCGATCAGCGCGGTCAGCGAACCGGTGGTGAAAAACTTGGCGGACATGTGAGCCTCCCCGATGAACGTCTTGTCCATCATTCGTCGAGGCAAGCGCCGGGGAGGTTCAAAGGTTCCGCGGGGCGGGGGGTCTCAAATCCCCGTAAGCGCATGGAACGACTAGGGTTCTCGCGCGTTGCGGACCGTTTTGGCGGCTATTTCCGGGTTTTGTGCCAGCCCACCACCGCGTCTGGCACGCTGTCGGTGGATGGGAAGTAGGGCTTGATGTCGAGCAAGGGCGTGCCGTCGAGGCAGTCGAGCCCAACGACGGACAGTGTGTTGCCCGCGATGCCCAGCAGCTGGACCACGCTCAGGGCGATCGGGTTGGGCCGGGCCGGCGAGCGCAGAGCAAAAGTGCCGCGCTGCACGCCGTAATGGCCGGGCACCTGAAGCACCAGATTTCGCGGCGATTTATCCATCCAGTAAAGCAGCACTAGGTGACTGCAGCTTTCGACGTCCTTCAGGGCGTCGCGAAAGCGCTCGTCCAGCTCGACAGTGCAAACGGCGTCGGATTCACGGGCGTTTTTCGGGCATTCCTTGCGCTCTTTCCAAGGCGTGCGGATGCGGCCGATGAAATAAAGCCCGGCATCCGTCTCCCCCGGCAGGTCGATGGTTTTCTCGCCTTCCCAGACGCCGAAGTCTTTGTCAGTCATGGCTGCTCCGTCTTTCGGGGCCGATTGTATCTTGCGGAGCGCCATTTCAACGTATAAAGATATCTTTATATAGTGGGAACAGGCCCATATCGTCCTGCGTTAGGCCCGTCATGAGCAACAGCGCCCGGCTCGGTTTCGATGCCCTCAACGCGGCCCTCAAAGCCGCCGGCGAGGAGACGCGTCTGCGCGTGCTGGCGCTGTTGGCCGAGGCCGAACTGACCGTTTCCGATTTGACCGACATCCTGCGCCAGTCGCAACCGCGCATCTCGCGCCATCTCAAACTGCTGGCCGAGGCCGGATTGGTCGAGCGCTTCCGCGAGGGCACCTGGGCGTTCTTCCGCCTGGCCGAGCGCGGCGGCGGCGCCGAAGTGGCGCGCGCGCTGCTCGAGCGGCTCGATCCCACCGACCAGACGATTTTGCGCGACCGCGCGCGGCTGGCCTCGGTGCGCCAAGCCCGCGCCGCCGCGGCGCAAGCCTATTTCCGTTCGCACGCGGCCGAATGGGACCGCATCCGCAAGCTGCACGTCGCGGACGAAGCGGTCGAGGACGCGATCCGCTCAGCGCTCGCCGGCAAGCCGTTCAGGTCGCTATTGGATCTCGGCACCGGAACGGGCCGCATGCTCGAATTGTTCGGCAAAGACATCGAACGCGGGCTGGGCCTCGATCTGTCGCTCGACATGCTGTTGTTGGCGCGCGATCGGCTGGAACGCGCCGGGCTTAAAAATTGCAGCGTGCGGCAGGGCGACATCTACGACCTCCCGCTCGCCGATGACAGCTTCGACGTCGTCATCGTGCATCAGGTGCTGCACTTCCTCGACGACGGCGCGCGCGCGATTCACGAGGCGGCTCGAGTGTTGCGCCCAGGCGGGCGATTGCTGGTGGTGGACTTCGCGCCGCACGAACAGGAATTCCTGCGCGAGCAATATGCCCACCGTCGTTTGGGCTTCGCGCCCGAGACCGTGACGCAGTGGATGACGGCGTCGGGCTTGGAACCCGTGATGCATAAGAGTCTGTCGCCAGAACCTGGCTCCGACGGCAAGATCGCAGTGTCGCTGTGGCTCGCGCGCGACGTCCGTGCGCTGATGGTGCAGCCGGCGCAGCGGGAGGTGGCGTGATGGATGCTCGCGCCAGCCGTTTCGAACGCGGCGAGGGCCGCCGCATTGGCGTGTCGTTCGAATTCTTCCCGCCGGCCAGCGAGGAGATGGACAAGATATTGTGGGACTCGATCGAGCGGCTCAAGCCGCTGTCGCCGAATTTCGTCTCGGTCACCTATGGCGCCGGCGGTTCGACCCGCGAGCGCACCCACGCGACCGTCAAGCGTATCCTGGCGGAGACGCCGTTGACGCCGGCCGCGCATCTCACCTGTGTCGCCGCGACGCGCGCGGAAGTCGACGCCATCGTGCGCAACTATCACGACGCCGGCGTGCGCCACATCGTGGCGCTGCGCGGCGACTCTATTGGCGGTGCGGGCACCCAATACACGCCGCATCTGGGCGGCTATGAAAATGCCGCCGATCTGGTGGTTGGCATCAAGCGGGTCAGCGGCGACTTCGAGATTTCGGTGTCAGCCTATCCGGAGAAGCATCCCGACAGTCCGACGGTAGAAGCCGATATCGACATGCTCAAGGCCAAGGTCGATGCCGGGGCAGGGCGCGCCATCACGCAGTTCTTCTTCGAGAACGATCTTTATTTCCGTTATCTCGATCGCGTGCGCGCGCGCGGCATCGATATTCCGATCGTGCCGGGCATTCTGCCGGTGCAGAACTTCAAGGCGGCGACCAATTTCGCCGCGCGGGCCGGCGCTTCGGTGCCGGCCTGGTTGGCGGAACGTTTTCACGGTCTCGATAACGATCCGGCCACCCGCAAGCTGATCGCCGCTGCGGTCGCGGCCGAACAGGTGCTCGATCTGGTCGATCGCGGCGTCACGACGTTTCACTTCTACACCATGAACCGCGCCGACCTCGTCTACGCAATCTGCCACCTGTTGGGCCTGCGGCCCACGGTGGGGCAAGCGGCATAATCCGGAGTCCATTGTTGTGACTGCGTCCCACACCAGCGCGCGAACCGTGTTCCTCGAAAAAATGAGGGAACGCATTCTGGTGCTCGATGGCGCCATGGGCACCATGATCCAGGCGCTCAAGCTGGATGAAGAGGGCTATCGCGGCGCGCGCTTCGATGCGTGGAATCGCGAGGTGCGCGGCAATAACGACCTGCTCAATCTGAGCCGGCCGGACGCGGTGCGCGACATTCATCTCGCTTACTTCCGCGCCGGCGCCGATATCGTTTCCACCAACACGTTCTCCTCCACCAAGATTGCGCAGGCCGATTACGGCATGGAGGGCATCGCCTACGAGCTCAACCATGCCGGCGCCAGGCTGGCGCGCGAGGCGGCGGCGCTGGCAGAGAAGGAAGACGGCAAACGGCGGTTCGTGGCCGGCGCCTTGGGCCCGACCAACCGCACGGCGTCGATTTCGCCGGACGTCAGCAATCCCGGCTTCCGCGCCATCAGTTTCGATCAGTTGCGCGAGGCCTATGGCGAGCAGATCAAGGGCCTGATCGACGGCGGCGCGGATTTGCTCCTGATCGAGACCATCTTCGACACGCTCAACGCCAAGGCAGCAATCTACGCCATCGCTGAAGCCTGCGAGGAGCGCGGCGCCGACCTGCCGGTGATGATCTCAGGCACCATCACCGACCGCTCCGGGCGGCTGTTGTCGGGCCAGACCCCGGCGGCTTTCTGGAACGCCGTGCGGCACGCCAATCCGGTCACCGTAGGCTTGAACTGCGCGCTCGGCGCCCAGGAAATGCGCGCCCATATCGCCGAGATCGGCCGCCTCGTCGATACGTTCGTGTGCGCCTATCCGAACGCCGGACTGCCGAACGAATTCGGCTATTACGACGAAAGCCCGGAATTCATGGCGGAACTGCTCGGCGAGTTCGCCGAGGCCGGGCTGGTCAATGTGGTCGGCGGCTGCTGCGGCACCACGCCGGAGCATATCGCGGCGATTGCCAAGGCGGTGGCCGGCAAGGCGCCGCGCAAAATTCCGGAATTGCCGCGGCAATTGCGGCTGTCGGGACTGGAGAGCTTCACGCTCACGCCGGAAATTCCCTTCGTCAATATCGGCGAGCGCACCAACGTCACCGGCTCGGCCAAATTCAGGAAGCTGATCACAGCCGGCGATTATGCCGCCGCGCTCTCGATCGCGCGCGAGCAGGTCGAGAACGGTGCACAGGTGATCGACGTCAATATGGACGAGGGCTTGCTCGATTCCGAAGCGGCAATGGTGACGTTCCTCAATCTGATCGCGGCTGAGCCTGACATCGCGCGCGTTCCGGTGATGGTCGACTCGTCGAAATTCTCGGTGATCGAGGCCGGGCTGAAATGCCTGCAAGGCAAGGCGGTGGTCAATTCGATCTCGATGAAGGAAGGCGAGGCGGCCTTCATCGACCACGCCAAGATCGTGCGCCGTTACGGCGCCGCGGTGGTTGTGATGGCGTTCGACGAGAAAGGCCAGGCCGACACGTTCGAGCGCAAGACCAAAATTTGCCAGCGCGCCTACGACATCCTGGTGAACCAAGTCGGGTTCCCGCCCGAAGACATCATTTTCGATCCGAACATCTTCGCCATCGCCACCGGCATGGAGGAGCACAATAATTACGGCGTCGACTTCATCGAGGCGGCGCGCTGGATCAAGGCCAACCTACCGCACGTCCATGTGTCGGGCGGCGTGTCGAACCTGTCGTTCTCGTTCCGCGGCAATGAGCGCGTGCGCGAGGCCATGCATTCGGTGTTCCTGTTTCACGCCATCAAGGCCGGCATGGATATGGGCATCATCAATGCCGGACAGATCGCGGTGTATGACGATCTCGATCCGGAATTGCGCGACGCCTGCGAGGACGTGGTACTCAACCGCCGGCCCGATGCCTCCGAACGCTTGTTGGCGCTGGCGGAGAAAT
The DNA here is from genome assembly GCA_035648555.1 of Pseudolabrys sp. Taxonomy (GTDB): domain Bacteria; phylum Pseudomonadota; class Alphaproteobacteria; order Rhizobiales; family Xanthobacteraceae; genus Pseudolabrys. The sequence continues at coordinate 40,520 of DASRLF010000031.1, read as the reverse complement.
TCCGCGGCGCCGGGCAAGCGGCCAAGGAGGTCGATCTGGCCTGGCGCGAGCGGCCGGTCGAAAAGCGGCTTAGCCACGCGCTGGTGCACGGCATCACAGATTTTATCGAGACCGATGTCGAAGAGGCGCGCACGCGCGCCACGCGGCCGCTCGACGTGATCGAAGGCCCGCTGATGGACGGCATGAATATCGTCGGCGACCTGTTCGGCTCGGGAAAAATGTTTCTGCCACAGGTGGTGAAGTCGGCACGGGTGATGAAGCAGGCGGTCGCCTATCTGATGCCGTTCATGGAGAAGGAAAAAGAACAGCGCCGGCTGGCGGGCGGCGTGGCCGAACGCTCGTCCAACGGCAAGATCGTGATGGCGACAGTGAAAGGCGATGTGCACGACATCGGCAAGAACATCGTCGGCGTCGTGCTCCAGTGCAACAATTACGAGGTGGTCGATCTCGGTGTCATGGTGCCGGCGGCGAAGATTCTGGAGACCGCGCGCGCCGAGAAGGCAGACATTATCGGGTTGTCCGGGCTGATCACGCCGTCGCTCGACGAGATGTGTCACGTCGCGGCCGAGATGGAGCGGCAGGGCTTCGAATTGCCGCTGATGATCGGCGGCGCGACCACCAGCCGCGTGCACACGGCGGTCAAGATCCATCCGAACTACCGGCGCGGGCAGGCGGTCTATGTCAACGACGCCAGCCGCGCAGTCGGCGTGGCGCAGGCGCTGATGTCGGCGAATGCGCGCGCGCCTTACGTCGCTGAGCTGCGCGGCGAATACGCCAAGATCGCGTCCGCTCATGCGCGCGCCCAGGAAGAAAAAACCCGGCTGCCGCTTGGCCAGGCGCGCGGCAACGCACTCAAGCTCGACTGGTCGGGCGCCTATGTGCCGCCCAAGCCGAATTTCATCGGCACCAGGACGCTGACCGATTATCCGATCGCCGAGCTGGTGGATTTCATCGACTGGACGCCGTTCTTCCAGACCTGGGAGTTGAACGGCAAATACCCCGCCATTCTCGACGACGCCAAATTCGGGCCGGCCGCGCGTTCGCTCTACGAAGACGCGCGCGCCATGCTGGACAAGATCGTCGCCGAGCGCTGGTTCAAGGCGAGCGCGGTGGCCGGCTTCTGGCCCGCCAACAGCGTGGGCGACGATATCCAGGTCTATGCCGACGAGGCGCGCGGCACGCCCGTCGCTGTGTTTCATTCGCTGCGTCAACAATTGTCCAAACGCGAGGGCCGCTTCAACGAGGCGCTCAGCGATTTCGTGGCGCCGCGCGACAGCAAGCTGGCCGATTACATCGGGGCCTTCACGGTTACCGCCGGCATCGGTGAGGACGAGGTCGCCGACCGTTTCAAGCGCGCCAATGACGATTACTCCGCCATCATGGTCAAGGCGCTGGCCGACCGGCTGGCCGAGGCTTTTGCGGAGCGTTTGCACCAACGCGTTCGCAAGGATCTCTGGGGCTATGCGAGCGATGAGGCGCTTAGCCGCGACGAGGTGATTGCCGAAAAATATCGCGGCATCCGTCCCGCGCCCGGCTATCCCGCCCAACCTGATCACACTGAAAAGGGCACGCTGTTCAAATTGCTCGACAGCGAGCGCATCGGCGTCAAGCTGACCGAGAGCTTCGCCATGTGGCCGGGCGCGGCAGTCTCCGGGCTCTATTTCAGCCACCCGCAGAGTCATTATTTCGGCGTCGGTAAGATCGAGCGCGACCAGGTCGAGGATTACGCCAAGCGCAAGGGCTGGAGTGTGGCGGAATGCGAGCGCTGGCTGGCGCCGATCCTCAACTACAACACGGTCGCGGCCCCCGGCATCGTGGCGGCTTGACGCGCGACGCTGCGCATAACCGCGGCGCAAATGGCCGCAGGTTTTGAATCCCCAATCCGTTTTATTTCCAGGCCACCATGCCTGAGGGGGAATTGCCATGACTGCTTTTCGCTTGAGCCTCGCCGCCGCCGCGATCGCCTTTGCCACCACCGCCTATGCCTATTCTGATGAAGCCGTGAAAGACGCCGCAACCCTGGTGCAGATGACCAAGGACCGTTACGCGGCTGGCGAGTTCACCGCCGCCGATGTAGCGCAGGCGAAAATATTCTTGCTCCGTATGAAACTCGAGGCCGGACAGATGACGCGCGCAGCCTATTGCGGGTCGGCACTGCCGAACGCGCAGTCGATCGTCACGGGTTATGAAAATGAAATACGTATGGGCCAGCGTACGGTTGAAGATTTAATCGACGTCAGAACCAAAATGTACGAGATGAAGGCTTTCTGTCAGAAGAGCTAGTTCGCCAAAACGAAACACCGGAGAGGCGCGCTCTCCGGTGTTTGATCTATCGGCCGGTTTTACACCGGCAATTGTTGGTTTGGCGTCGTCGTTGCCCTCTTGAACTCAGAATGCTCCCAGCAAGACCGCGCCAACGAAAACAAACACGGCGCATACAGCGAGTACATTCAGTCTCAAGGAAAGGTTCACGGCCCGTGCCTCCCTTGTTGGTAGATCGTCAGAGTAGCAGAGAACGCGCTACCGCCGAAGCCGGTTGCACCCCGGCGCGATGAAATTTGCATGACAGGTCATGCGTGGCGGGAATAGCGGCGGCAAGGGATTGATCGCGCGCCATAAAAGATCGCCGTGGCGAGGCGCTGGGCGGTGCAAAATTCTCCGGCGATCGAAATTCGATGACAATTTAGCGACAGACTGCGTCAAATCGCCGGTGTTCCGGGCTGCCGAATGCCCGGCCGCTGCATTAATGCATGCGCGGGCGGACGCCCATTCGACGGCATGCGGCCGAGGGGCCGTGCTGGACAAACAGCGTTAGGCTGTTTCACATAGCGGTCACGGTTTTAATCCCAGGGAAAAAATCCCATGCGCGCGCCATTGCTCCGGATTTTCATTGCCATCTTTTGCGTCTTTGCCGCGCTTTGCGTTGTTAGTGGGCCGTCATCGGCGCAGACGCCAGCAACCCCCCAGGCTTGGCCGACGCGGCCGGTCCACTTCGTTATTCCGCTCGGCCCGGGCTCCGGCGTCGACATCACGGCGCGCGTGTTCGCCGACAGGCTGTCGGCCAAGTGGGGCCAGCCGGTGGTAGTCGAGAACAAGCCGGGCGGCGATGCCTTCATTGCTATCACCGCGGTGATCGGCGCCCATGACGACCATGTCTTGCTGTTCGCGCCGGCCTCGACCTTCACCGCGCATCCGCTGCTGCACGACAAGCTGCCTTATGACATCAACGATCTGGTGCCGATTGCGCGCGTGACCAACACGCTGATTGCGCTCGGTGTGCCGGCCGATTTGGGTGTCGGCACCGTCAAGGAATTGGCCGCCAAGATCAAAGCCACGCCCGGCAAGCTGAACTATGCGTCGGTGACCGGCGCCAACGATTTGATGTTCGCGGCGTTCCTGAAAACCGAAAAGCTCAATATGGCGAAGGTGCCGTATAAGGATCCGGTGACGGCGATCAACGATCTTTCCGAGGGGCGCATCCAGGCCTTTGTCGGCGCATACGCGATCATGCGGCCGCGCATTCTGTCCGGAAAAGTCAAAGCGATCGCCTTGACCAATCTCCAACATGCCGCCGCGCTGCCGGACATTCCGACCGGAAAAGAAGCCGGCTATAAATCGCTGGAATTCGACGGCCTTGTGGGTTTGTTAGGACCGCGCGACATGCCGCAAGCGGCGATCGATCGTATCGCCGCCGATATTCGCGCCATCGCCGCCGAGCCGGATGTCGTGGCGCGGCTGAGCTCAACCGGACAAGTGATCAATCCAGGAACGCCGGCCGAATTCAAGGCGGCGCTCGACGATCAGCGCGCCACGGTCGCGGCGATCGGCAAGGTACTGGACATCAAGCCGGCGCAGTGAGGGCCCCGGCTTAGCTTTCGATCAGCCGCACGATCGCATCTGTGGCGCGGCGCACGTAAGGCACGGCGAAAAACGCCAGCACGGTAGCCACCGGCCAGCCGGTGGTGAAGGCTTTCAGCCAGCGCGGCACGAAGTCCGGCCGGAACCCGATATTGGTGAAAGTGACGACCCCGCTCACCACGAACACGATCATCGCGCTAATCAGCGCCGGAAAAATGAACCTGGCCTTGCCTTCCATCGCAGTCCCCGAATTGCGCCCCGGTGTAAGTGATCCGAAACAAGGCGGCTGGGCAAGGCGGGTCGAAACGATTTCTTATCCTTAACGAATTCCCACACCGTCAGCGTTGAAGCCTCGTTAAATAAACTGCTCGCATTTTCGCGAGTATGAAGTGTGATGTCCGTCACTATCTGGCCGGCACGGCGGTTCTGCTGGCGCTCGCCGGCTGCGGCCGCAGCTTCCTGCAATATGGCGAGGAGCGTGCGCCCTGGCGGCACGAGGCCGAGATCGCGTGCCTGAAATCGGGCGCCGTCAAATTCGGCACCGGGGTCGTGCAAATTCAGCCGATCGAAGGCCCCGGCATGTGCGGCGCCGACTTCCCGCTCAAGGTATCGATGCTGGGCGAAAGCACGGCGATGAGCTACGGCGACGATCTGCGCCCGCCGGAAGGCATCCCCAACGCATCACAGCCGCGCTGGCCGGCAAGCCAGCCGCCGCGCTATGCGCCGCCCGCAGCGGTGCAGAGCGAGCCGATTCAAAGCGGTAACATGCGCTGGACACCCGGACCGCCGGGCGTCGAACGGCCCGAAGCCACTGCGCCCGCGCAGTACGCGCCGCCGGCCGCGCGGTATTCGCCATCCTATGAGCCGGCCGAAGCGCCGGCGCCGGGTGGACGGCCGATGTCGATCTATCCGCCGGGCGTGGCGCAGCCCGATGACATTCCCGACGATGCCGTGCTGCCGCCCGGTCGCGCGCGGCCCGAATATCCGCGTACACAACCGGCCTATAACGCGCCGGTCTATCAGCCGCCGCAGCAGCGCGCCGTGCCGTCGCTCGGGCCGATGCGCGGTCCGAACGCGACCTCTGCTGTCATGCCGGCGGCTTTGACGCCGCCTGCGACGCTCGCCTGTCCGCTGGTCTCGGCGCTCGAGCATTGGGTCAATGAAGGCGTGCAGCCGGCGGCGTTGCGCTGGTTCGGCTCGCCGGTTGCCGAGATCAAGCAGATCTCGGCTTACTCATGCCGCGAAATGGTCGGCGCCGGCACCTCGCATATTTCCGAGCATGCTTTCGGCAACGCGCTCGATGTTGCCGCCTTCACGCTCGCCGACGGACGCAAGATCACGGTGCAGGAGGGCTGGCACGGCTCGCCGGAGGAGCAGGCCTTCCTGCACGACGTGCAGCTTTACGCCTGTGAGACTTTCACCACTGTGTTGTCGCCTGGCTACAACGCCGCGCATTACAATCATATTCACGTCGACCTGATGCGGCGCGAGAGCGGGCGGCATCCTTGCCGGCCGGACGCGATCCCCGGCGAAGTGGCGGCGGCCAAGGCGCGCTCGATGTATGCCGCCAAGCAGCGCGGGCCGGCCTATACCGGCTCGATCGCGACCAAGGCGCGCGGCACGGAGCCGCTCGCGGTGCCCGGCCAGGATGGCTATGTCGCGGGTGACGACGACGATGTCACCGGCTCGATCGGCTGGCCGCGCAGCCTCAAGCACGGCGTCGACCACGAATTCGATCTCACCGATCAAACGCCCGCGCCGCCGCGGCATTCGTCATCGGCGTCATCGGCCGGCGACGCGGCCATTCGCGCCGAAGAGCGCAACTCCGCGTTCCACTAGCTGCACTTCAACTGACGAATCGCATGGCTATCGCCATCAGCGCGCCCAAGTGGGCCGGATAGATAATAAAATAGACAACGATCAGTACCGGCGCCACGACAAGTAGCCATTCACGCATGGATGGCCTCACCGCTTTCGGTTAGGTATCATGATAAAGATGGAACCCAGAAATTAAGCGAGGCCAAACTGATTCAGCGGCCTTTTAGTCAGATTGAATTCAAAACACCGCTTCCAGCAGCATGGCGCCGAATAAAATCAGCCCGGCGTCGCGGTTCGATTTGAACAGTTTCAGGCAGTGCGCGGAATCGTTGATGTCGAGCCGCATCACTTGCCAGGCCAGATGCGCGGCGAAGGCGATCAGCCCGAGCATGAAAATCAATCCGCCGCCGGCCATCAAGCCGGCGATACCGATTAGCACCACGGCGGCGGCGTAAAAGCTCGCCAATATCGGCCGCGTATTCTCGCCGAACAGCAGTGCGGTCGACTTGATGCCGATCAGCATATCGTCCTCGCGGTCCTGGTGCGCGTAGATGGTGTCGTAGCCGATCACCCAGGAGATCGATCCGGCGTAGAGCACGAGCGCCGGCGCATCGAGCCGGCCGAAGGCGGCCGGCCAGCCCATTAGCGCGCCCCACGAGAAGGCGAGGCCGAGAAAAATCTGCGGCCAATAGGTGATGCGTTTCATGAACGGGTAGATCACCACCACCAGCAGCGACGTGAGGCCGGCAAACACCGTGAAGCGGTTGAACTGGATCAGCACCAGGAAACCGACAAGCGCCTGCGCCACCATGAAGGCGGTGGCTTGCGCGGCGCTGACCTGGCCGGAGGGGATCGGGCGCGACCGCGTGCGCTCGACCAGCCCGTCGAGATTGCGATCGACCAGATCGTTCCAGGTACAGCCGGCGCCGCGCATGGCGAAGGCGCCGATGAAGAACAGCGCGATGTGCCAGAGGCTCGGAAAAGTTTCGGTGCGCATACCGGCGAGACCGACCGACCACCAACACGGCATCAGCAGCAGCCATGAGCCGATCGGGCGGTCGAGGCGGGCGAGCCGCAAATAGGGGCGGGTGGAGGCGGGCGCGAGACCGTCGACCCAGTTTCCGGTCGCATCGGCGACGCGTCCGGCATTGTCGCTCATTTGACGAGCGGCGTGCCGGTCAGGGTGTCGTAAGTGCCGCGGCCGGACTTGATGTTGTTGGCGTCGGGGATCGGCGAACCAAGCGCATCGCTCAAGCTCGGCGCTGCGGGCCGCGGCGGCGCGGCCGCGGCCTGGCAAACCCGGGTGCGGATCTCCGTGGTCTTGGCGTGCTCTTTCTTGATGTTGACGAGGACTTGCGGAGGCATGCCGCACCAGACTGCGTTGTCTTCGGCGTATTTGATCATCTTGGCCTCGGCGGCCGAGAACGCATTGAACAGTGCGCAGGCCTCGTTGGCGGACGCCTTGCGCGCGCTTGCCGCGCGAATGGCCGCGGCTTTTTGGGAAGCGACGTCGCGCAGCGACAGGAACTCCTTGACGCAAGGCGGCGGCTCGCCCTGAGGCTGCGCCGGCGGCTGAAATTGCGCCATGGCGGTGCCTGTGGCGCACGGCAGCAAACACGCGGCGATCAATAAGGCTCGGCGCAAGTTCATCAACGAATCCTCTCTCGATCCCGGACACATTATAGCAAGCCACGGCCGGTCCGGTCGTTTATACCAAGCGGCCGAATGCGTCGGGATCACGGCAAAAGGCCCAAATTGGAGCCGTTTGTCAGGGTCCGATACGCTAACCTAAACCGGACCGTCCGTAACGATTGGCTCGATGGTCAGCTTATGCCGAATTACGATTTCCGCACCCCGCGCGTCTATCTCGATACTCCGCTCGCCGGCGGGCGGGAGGTCGCGTTCGACCGCGGCCAGGCGAACTACCTGCAAAATGTGCTCCGGCTCAAACCCAGCGATGAGCTGCTTTTGTTCAATGGCCGGGATGGCGAATGGCAGGCCAGCCTTTTCGCCGCGGGCAAGCGGGCGCTGGCGGCGACCATTGGCGAGCGCATGCGGGAGCAGCCGGAGCCAACCGACCTGCATTTCCTATTCGCGCCGCTCAAGCACGCCCGGCTGGATTATCTGGTGCAGAAGGCGGTGGAGCTTGGCGTCTCGCGGCTGCAGCCGGTGATCACCCGGCATACCCAAGTGGCGCGGGTCAATCTCGAGCGCATGCGCGCCAACGCGATCGAAGCCGCCCAGCAATGTGGCGTCTTGAGCCTGCCGGCGGTTGCCGAGCCGGTGCAATTCAAGACCATCGTCGGACGTGCCGACGCCGGCCGTTTGCTGGTGTTCTGCGACGAAGACGCCGACGTGAAGGACCCGGCGGCGGCGCTGGCAGCAGTGCGCCCGCAGGCCCAAGCGTTGCTGCCGGCGGAAGCTGCGCGCGCGCATTTGCCGCTCGCCGTGCTGATCGGTCCGGAAGGGGGCTTCGACGAAACCGAGCGGGCGGCGCTGCTCAAGCGGCCGAATGTGGTGAGGGTCGCGCTCGGGCCGCGCATCCTGCGCGCCGATACCGCGGCGGTGGCGGCGCTCACGCTGGTGCAGGCGGTGCTGGGCGATTGGCGTAACAAGTGAGGCGCGTAAAACTGTGCACGAGCCTGCTGCGGCGGGAAAAACCTGTGATAAAGTGACGGTCTTGCCAATAGGAGTTCCGTGATGTCGCGCGCGTCCTGGTTGCTCGTCGTTGCCTTCGTGGCCGGTTTTGGCGCTCCGGCGCAGGCCGCGAACTTTCTGGAAAAAGGCATCTACATGATCGGCCAGAACTTCGACGGCGTGCTGCCGCCGTGCGAGGCCGCGCTCGACAAGATCGCCTCGCGCTTTGCGCAGAAGGAAGGCCGGTTCTGGAACTCCGACCTGCAAATCCTCGATTTCGAGCGGGTGCGGGAGATTGCTTCCCGGCCCTGGGCGGCTGGCACCATTCCACGCCGCTTTTGCAGCGCGGTCGCCTTGGTTAGCGATGGACGCAAGCACCGGGTGGATTACTGGATCGGCGAGGACACCGGCATGCTCGGCGCCAGCTGGGGCGTCGAATGGTGCGTGGTCGGCCTCGACCGCAACTGGGCGTATAACCCGGCCTGCAAGATGGCGCGGCCCTAGAACCCGCCAGAGAAGCGGCCGGTTGGACTGACCTCTTTTGTTCTATTTTGTTCTTGTATTGTTCTCAGTTCTGCGATACAGTTTTCGGGAACTGTTGACCAAGCTGAATTTCCGTTTTGTTCCTGGTGCCAAGTGGGGCGTCAAATGTTCCGTCATCGCGTCAACAAGGCGGTGCAAGCCGCTGCCGTTGCCCTGAGTTTTCTTTTCGTTTTCGCCATCGTCGCGTTCGCCCAAGAGAGGCCGGCACAAGACCGGCCGCAGCAAGAAAGGGCGACGCAAGACTGCCGGCAGAACGCGCCCGGTCAGTTCGATTTCTATGTGCTGGCGCTGTCCTGGTCGCCGTCTTTCTGCGAGGCCGCCCATGAGCGCGCGCCCGGGCGGGCGGTCGACCAGCAATGCGCCGGCCGGCCGTTTTCCTTCGTGGTGCATGGTCTATGGCCGCAATACGAGCAAGGCTTCCCGTCCTACTGCCAGGTGCCGGCCCCGCGGCTCGACCACGCCATCGTCGGCAGCGCGCTCGATTTGATGCCGAGCCCGGCGCTGATCTTTCATGAATGGGATCGCCACGGCACCTGCTCGGGGCTTTCGCCGCACGCTTATTTCGAAGCCGTGCGCAAGGCGCGCGCGGCGGTGAAAATCCCCGCGGATTTCATCGAATTGGACAAGCCGGTCACGGTCAAGCCCGACGACGTCGCCGAGGCTTTCGTGAAGGCCAATCCGGGATTGTCGCGTGCGCAACTAGCGGTCGCCTGCGACAGCAAGCGGTTGAGCGAAGTGCGCGTGTGCCTGAACAAAGATTTTTCCTTCCGCGACTGCCCCGAGGTGGCGAACCGCGCGTGCAAGCGCGACAGCGTCGCATTACCGGTCATGCGCGGCGGATGAACGGCGTCTAAACGCGCGCGCCTAAAGACGGGCCTTGTGTCGCCGATCGCGTTAAGCCGCCACTAACGATGGCCATAGGCGTTTCGGGGATAACTCTCGAGCGTCGATGATTGGCGCAAGATTCTCGTAAGGGAAATCCGCAATCTTCCGCGTGCGATAAGCGCGGGGAGCGCTGCGATGAATCGTGTGTGGGACTATATCGGGTTTGCAGTCTGGTTCGTCGGTCTCGGCTACATCGTGATGTGGCTGTTCGGCACGCCCGGACAACTGGTACTGTCGCCTGGCTTGCATGCGGTCGGCGTGGCGTCGGCGATGTTTGTGCCGGTGCGCCTTTTGTTGCGCGCGGTCGGGGCGGGCAGGCACGCCGCGCATACAGCGGCTCGCCCGCGAATGCCCGCAACCGTTCTGCGGCCGCCATGGCGAAAGCCGGCGCGCCGTCGCCCGGTCAAACCGCGCAGTCATTTCGGCTTGCGCGGCATGCCGGATTGAAACACAAGCTTGCGGCGGGGCACGGCTCATGCAGGGCCGAGACCAGCGGAGCTTGCGAGCGCTCGTGAATTATCGTCACGCATTTCATGCCGGCAGTTTCGCCGACGTTTTCAAGCACGCGGTGCTGTGCCGCATTTTGCACTATCTGCGCGGCAAGCCGGCCGCGTTCCGCGTGATCGATACCCATGCCGGTGCCGGGCTGTACGATCTCACCGGTTCCGAAGCGAGCCGCGGCGGCGAATGGCGCGACGGCATCGGACGGCTGATGGCCGCGCCGCCGCCGGCCCCGCTGCAAGCGCTGCTCGCGCCTTATCTCGAGGTGGTCGGCGCGCTCAACGAGCGCGGCCAGCTCAAGGTCTATCCCGGTTCGCCGGCGCTGGCGCGTGCCTGGTTGCGCCCGCAGGACCGCCTGATCGCCTGCGAGCTTGAGCCGAAGGCGGCGACCGCATTGGCTGGCCACCTGCGTGGCGACAACCGCATCAAGACGATCGAGATCGACGGCTGGACCGCGCTCCAGGCTTACGTCCCGCCGCCGGAACGCCGCGGCGTCGTGCTGGTCGATCCGCCGTTCGAAGACGACGGCGATTTCCACCGTCTGTCGCACGGTCTGACCGAGGCCCACCGCAAATGGGCAACCGGCATCTACGCGCTCTGGTATCCGATCAAGGATCGCGGCGAGCCCGACGCCTTGGCCAAACGCTTGCGCCGGTCCGGCATCGCAAAAATGTTGCGGGCTGAACTCAATGTCGCGCCGCTGAGCGACCCGACCCGCCTCAACGGCTGCGGCCTGATCCTGGTCAACCCGCCCTGGACCCTGGAAAGCGAGTTTTCGGTCCTGCTGCCGGGCTTGGCGGGCGCTTTGGGGCGCGATGGCAAAGGCGGATTCAGGCTCGATTGGCTTGCCGGCGAGGGCTAGCCGGCCGCCGGTGCCACGGTGGCCCTTTCCAGCGGACCCCACTTGGTGTGTAGTTCCGTCATTGGCAGTGACGTTCCGCCTCCGGATGGGGGGCCGGCGGAGTGACTGAGGCCGGTTGAGGCCGACGCTTTCCCCGTATGTGAATGTCCGGCCGAGCCGCCGAGCGTGGGGCTCGCGTGGCGGAGCAGTGTGGGGAGAGGAGTTTTCCCTATGGCGCAGACGGGTGTTGTGAAGTTCTTCAACGGCGAGCGAGGCTACGGCTTTGTAAAGCCGGATGATGGCGGGCGCGATGTGTTCGTGCACATCACGGCCGTGGAACAGGCCGGACTCAAAGGCCTGAACGAAGGCCAGAAGATCAGTTTCGATGTCGAACCGGACAAAAAGGGCAAAGGCCCGAAGGCCGTGAACCTGGTCGTCACCGGCTGAGTGCGTAACGCGTGGCGCCGGCATTGCCGGGCGCCGGATTGCAATCTAACTTCACCAGTAGCGGAGCCCCCGCGCCTGTCGCGGGGAATTTTTTTCATGATGATCCTGCGTTCCTCACCTGCCTCGCCGTTTGGCCGCAAAGTGCGCATCGCGGCCAGCCTGCTCGGGCTTGCCGACAAGATCGACGTGCGCGAAACCGATCTCAACGATCCGGCCGACAGCATCCGCGAGCAAAATCCGGTCGGGAAAATTCCGGCGCTGATCCTTGATGACGGCGAAGCCTATTGCGATTCCCCTGTGATCCTGGACTATCTCGATCATCTTGCCGGCGGCGGCCGCATCGTTCCGCGCGAGCCGAAGGCGCGCTTCGCGGCGCTGCGCCTACAGGCGCTGTGCGACGGTATTCTCGATGCCAGCCTGCTGCTGGTTTACGAAGGCCGCTATCGCCCAGCCGAGATGAAGGTGCAGGCCTGGGTCGACCGCCAGACCGACAAGGTCGCGCGCGGCCTGGCGGCGCTGGAAGCGGCGCCCCCGGCGCTCACGTCGCCGCCCGACGTCGGCCAAATTACGCTAGCCTGCGTGCTCGGCTATCGCGATCTGCGTTTCGGCGGTACCTGGCGGAACGATTATCCCAAACTGGTCGCCTGGCTCGACAAATTCGCCGCGCAAGTGCCGGCCTTCGCCGCCACCAAAGTGGCGGCCTAAACCATCGCGGGCCGGTAAAGAAAAACCCCGGAGCGAACTCCGGGGTTTTGCATTTTGACGTTCGTGACGTGGCGATTAGAAGCGGTAGTTGATGCCACCGCGCACGATATTGGTCTTCAGGCTTGCATCGGCGCCGAGTACCGAGGCGCCGCGGCCGAGATCCGCATAAAGATACTCGACCTTGGCGGTCCACGGTCCGGCGATCGCGGCTTCGACGCCGCCGCCGAGAGTCCAGCCGGCTTTGGTTTCGCTCGCGGTGCCGACGCCGGCAATGTTGTTCTTGATGTCGCCGAACGCCGCGCCGCCGCTGACGAAGGGCAGGAAGCGATCGAAGGCATAACCGATCCGGCCGCGCGCCGTGCTCAGCCAATCGTTGCGGGTTTCGCAGGTCGTGCCGCCGCAGGCGCCGCTGCCGCGCAGATTGGTCCAGTCGATGTCGCCTTCAAGGCCGAACACCGCGTGGCCCATTTGCCAGTTGTAGCCGACCGTGCCGCCAACCAGCCCGCCGTTGAGGCTGTTGCTGCCCGGAGTCGGTGCCGAAACATCCGACGTACCCCAGCCGTAGCCGCCGTTGATACCGACATAGAAGCCGGTCCAATTGTAAGGCGCGTCATACATCGGCGCCTTGGTCGGCATCGCCTGACGGCGCGCGATATCCGCCGCGTTCGCCGGGCCCATCATTGTCATCACGGCAAGCGCACCGATGCTCGCCAATACCAAACGCTTCATCACCAATCCTCCATCTGTGGCCCCCCACAGTCGATGGCGCATCAGTATTCGATATAGCGGCCGTGTCTAGTGCAGAAAGGACACAGTTGATGGCCAAGTTACTGAAGGTATTGTCCTAATTGTGCCGAGGAAATGCCACGTTGTTGTCGCGATCTAGACTGTTACGAGTTCCAATCGTGGTGAAGGAATACTTACGACTTAAGTCGAAATGGAACTTCGGGTTCCCGTAATGAAAAACCCCGGACCGTGAGGCCCGGGGTTTTTCCGCCACTTCGGCCGCGATGGCCGCTCAGAAGTGATAGTTCACGCCGAAGCGCAGCATGTTGGCGTGGAAGCCGTTGTCGGTGCCGGTGATCGAAAAGCCGCGGCTGGCGAGATCCATGTAGAGATACTCGACGCGGGCCGACCAGTTCGGATTGAAACCGTATTCCGCGCCGATGCCGCCGGCCCAGCCCACTTCGGTCCTGGTTTCATCAAGCCCGGGGATCTGGCCCTCCAGGCTGCCATAGGCGAGGCCGAGCGTGGCATAGAGCAAAACGTTGTTGAACGCGGCGCCGGCGCGGCCGCGCAAGGTGCCGAACCACGGATTGGAGAACTTGAACGGCGCGAAGGTGTCGTCGGAGCCGGTAAACTGGAAATCAGTCTCGACGCCGAACACGAACTGGCCGTTCTGCCAGTTGTAACCAACCTGGCCGCCGCCGGCGATGCCGCTCGGCGAAACGTTGCTGTTGGTGATTGTGCCCCATTGGTAGCCGAGGTTGAGACCGGCATAGGCGCCGCTCCAGTTATAGAGGCCGGATTGCGCCGGAGCGTAATAGGGCGCCGGACTGCGCGGCAGATCGGCCGCTGCGGCTGCGCCGACCAAACCGGCCGCAAATGCTGCCGCGACAAGCGTTTTTTTCATCACACCCTCCACTAACTCTGACCATTTGCCGCGCATTGAACCGCAGGCAAAACTCGAGATTACGTGGAGGATTTATCGGGCATTTTACGTTAAGCGGTCATGAATCACTAAGTAAACAGCAGTCGTTATCCCTAAGGAACTGTTAGAGCGACGCTGTTCGTACGCCAAGTTTACCATGTTCGCTCAGCGAACATTTACTATACGGGCGCCTGCGATAAAAGCCGATGATGCAGGCGGCCGTTGAACAATAAAAAGCTCGTCGGGAGGAACGGAATGGGCCGCGAGATTGTCATCGTCGGAGCGGGCGCGGTCGGTAGCTATGCCGGCGCCCATATGGTGCAGGCCGGCGAGGATGTGACGTTCATCGATCCGTGGCCGCCGCATGTCGAGTACATGCGCCAGCACGGCCTGCGCGTGACGCATGCCATGAAGGAACCGGAATTCACCGTGCCGGTGCGGGCGCTCCACGTGACGGACGCGCAAGCTCTCGCCAAGGAAAAGTCGGTCGACATCGCCTTCGTGTGCATGAAGTCGTACGACACGGCCTGGGCGACGATGCTGATCCGGCAATATCTGGCGCCCGACGGCTACGTGGTCTCGCTGCAGAATTGCATGAATGAAGAAACAATCGCCGGCGTCGTCGGCTGGGGCAAGACGCTCGGTTGCATCGCCAGCAGCATCACGGTCAATCTGCCGGAGCCCGGCCACGTTCACCGCGGCGCCGCCAAGCACGGCGCGGCGCACACCGTATTTCGCGCCGGCGAAGTGCACGGCCGCATCACGCAACGCGCGGAGGAGGTTTGCCGTCTGGTCGCCCATGCCGACAGCGCCAAGGTGACCAACAATCTTTGGGGCGAGCGGTGGTCGAAGCTGGTCGCCAACGCCATGCAGAACGGACTCTCGGCCTGCACGGGTCTCGGTGGCGGCGACATGCTGAAGAATGATCCGATCCGGCGCTTTGCGACGCGTCTCGGCTGCGAAGCGGTCCGCGTCGGACAAGCGTACGGCTATCAACTGGAGGAAATCCTGCACCTGCCGCCCGAAACGATCGCGCGCGCTGGTGAAGGAGATGAGGAAGCCGCGCGTGCCTGCGACGAGCAGCGTTTCAAGGACGCAAGCCGCACCGCATCCGGGCAGCGGCCCTCGATGGGTCAGGACATGCAGAAGGGTCGGCGCACCGAGATTGAATTCCTCAACGGCTTGATTGCGCGCGAGGGTGAAAAGGTCGGGCTCGCCTGCCGCGCCAACGCAGCGCTGACCGATATCGTCAAGCGCGTCGAGCGCGGCGAGTTGAAGCCCGATCCGCGTCATATTACAGAGCTCCGGCTAAACTGAGCCGAGAGGCAATAAGATCCTCGGGAAGTCCACCCCGCCGCCATCTTGCGGACGGCCTGCGAAAAGGCCGAAGATGTGGCCGCCGCTACCCAATAAAAAGATAGGCGGTTACGGGGAGGATTCATGAATTTCGCACGCGCGCTCGCGGCGTCGCTTCTCATCGCCTGCATTTTGGCCACCGGCGCCGCTTCGGCGCAGACCTATCCCAATCGTCCCATCACCATGCTGGTACCGTTTCCGCCCGGCGGCGCGACCGATACGATCGCGCGCGTGCTTCAGGACAGCATGCAGAAGTCGCTGGGCCAGACGATCGTGATTGAAAACATCGGCGGCGCCGGCGGCATGATCGCCGCCGCCCGCGCCGCCCGCGCCGAGCCTGATGGGTATACGATCATGATCCACCAGGTTGCGCTGGCGGCCGGCGTGTCGCTGTATCCGAATCTGACGTTCGATGCGGTCAGGGATTTCGCCACCATCGGCCTCATCAACACCGCGGCGTCGACCCTTGCGGCGCCGGTGACGCTGCCGCCGAAGGATTTCAAGGAACTGCTGGGCTGGATGAAGGAGCCCGGACACACCGTCAAGATCGGGCATCCCGGCGTCGGCTCCTACGGTCATTTGGCCGGCGTGCTGATCGCCCAGGAGCTTGGCGTGAAGGCCACGCAGGTGCCCTATCGCGGCGCGGGTCCGGCGCTCGTCGACCTGTTGTCGGGCCAAGTTGACTTAAGTTCGATATCGGCCGTGGTCGCCGGCCCCTTGATCAAGTCCGGCAAGCTCAAGGCCTACGCCATCATCGGCAAGACGCGGTTCGCCGGTCTGCCGGACCTGCCGACTTTGGGAGAGCTCGGCTACAAGAAACTCGATATCGATTTCTGGCACATGCTGCTGGCGCCGGCCGGCACGCCGCGTCCGATCATCGATAAACTGAACGCCTCGCTGCGTACGGCGATGGCCGATGCCAAGGTGCAAAAGACCTTTGCCGACGGCGGCATGGTGCCATTCCCGCCCGGAGAGGAGGCGCCCGAGGCCGCTCACGCGCTGCTCGAGCGCGAGATCAAACTCTGGGGCGAGGTGATTCGGGCCAACCATATGAGCGCGGCCCAGTAGGGGCCGGCCCGAAGCGCTATGCAGCTAAGGGCTCGGCGCCACCCGATGGGACCAAAAGCAAGGGAAGCCGTATTCTGACGGTCGTTCCGGTTAGTGCCTGTTTCGACGGGACAATGGCGCCGCCAAGCTGGCGCACGAAGATCGCCACATAGTTGGAGCCGCGTTTCTCAGCGCTCTTTGCCAAATCCTTGTCCTTCATGCCGACGCCGTCATCGGAAACAACCAGCTCAATCTGATCGCCAATCTGTTCTACGCACAGCGTGATCGTTCCGCTGCCGTGCGGGAACGCATGCTTGATCGCGTTGGTCGTGAGCTCATTGACCAGCAGGCCGAAAGGAACGGCGCGATCGGGGTCGATTTCCACCGGCTCGGCCTCAACGTCGATTTTGATGCTCGACATGTTTCCAAGCAGGCTCGCCGACATGGTCTTGGCGATTTCCCGCAAATAGGCGTCGACGGCGACCGTGCGGCCGCGGCTGGTCTGGGAAATCAGGTCGTAAAGCTGGGCAATGGCACCGATGCGCGCCTGCATGGTTTTATAGCCTTGTACGCAGGGCGCTGCCGTCCATTTGGCTTCGTAGGCGATCAGACCAACGATGACCTGCAGGTTATTCTTGATGCGGTGCGAGATTTCGTTGGTCAAGCTCCGGGCGTCATTCTCGCGTTGCTTGCGGTCGGTGACGTCGCGCGCGGAGGCAAATACGCCCTGCAGCGTGCGGCCCCGGTCGTAGAACGTGGTTGCGTTGTAAGACACGACTGTTTCCTTACCGTCGCGCGCGCGCGCGGTAAGTTCGTAATCCGTGACCTTTTTCTCGCTCAGCACGAGCTTGATCCCCGCTTCGGCTCGTTCTGGGTCGGTGAAGTGACTCTTGAATGGTGCGCCGATCAGTTCGTCCCGCGTGCAGCCGGTGAGAGCCTCCATCTGCTTGTTGACGTCGGTGATGATGCCGTAGGGGTCGGTGGTCATCAGCGCGTCGATATTGGATTCGATCAGCGAGCGGGTGTAAAATTGCTGGTCGCGCAGGCGTTGATCGAGCTTTTTTTGTTCGGCTTCGACCAGCTTGCGCGCGGTGTTATCGGTGCCAATGAGCAGATAGCCGATGATGGCATCCTGTGCGTCGCGCAGCGCCGTCACCGACACCACTGCCGGGAACCGGCTGCCGTCTTTTCGAATGTAGGTCAGTTCGTAGATGTCCTCGATGCCACGCGAGGCCTTGAATACCAGCGCCTCGAAGCCCGGCGTAATCGGGGTGCCAAGTTCAACGCTCAGTTCTTTGGCGCGCGCGATCACTTCTTGCGAATCTGAAATATCGGCCGGTGTAATCTTGTTCATCACTTCGGCGGCGGTATAGCCCAACATACGCTCGGCGCCGACATTGAAAATTTGTATGACGCCTTTGGCGTCGGTCGCGATGCTCGAGAAATTGGCGCTGTTGAAAATCGCACGCTGCAGGGCGCCCGCTTTGAGCAGCGCCTCTTCGGCCTGTTTGCGTGCGGTGTTGTCGGTGCCAATCAGCAGATAACCGATGATGGTGTTTTGCGCGTCGCGCAGTGCCGTGACCGACACCACCGCCGGAAACCGGCTGCCGTCCTTGCGGATATAGGTCAACTCGTAAATGTCCTCGATCCCGCGCGAAGCCTTGAACACGAGGGCTTCGAAGCCTTGGGTGATGGGGGTTGCGAGCTCGACGCTGAGCGCTTTGGCGCGCGCAATCAGTTCCTGCGGGTCGGATATGTCGGCCGGCGTGATCTTGTTCATCACTTCGGCGGCGGTGTAGCCCAGCATGCGCTCAGCGCCGACATTGAAAATTTGAATGACGCCTTTGGCATCGGTAGCGATGCTCGAGAAATTGGCGCTGTTGAAAATTGCGTGTTGCAGGGCTCCGGTCTTAAGCAGTGTTTCTTCTGCCGGTGTGGGCATGATGTCGACGCCCTCGGCGATCCCGATCCGTGTCTCTTCGTTTCCATTAATCAAGGTCACGGTGTTGCCCCAGCAATGTTGTATCGTCCCGCTTAGCGCGTGGACGGCGTGCCTGTATCGCTACGTTGCGAGCATCTCTTTTACGGAATCGTGCAATTGATGTTGCGTGTACGGCTTGCGAAGGAAATGCGTGCCCTCGATCAGAAGCGCTTTCATCTTGTCGGTGATGGTATTGCCGGTCGTGTAGAGCACGCGCAAATTCGGCCGCAGCGCGATCGCCTGAAGCGCGAGATCGCATCCGCCGTGGACCAGTTCTTTCAAATAGATATCTGTAAACAGCGCATCGATGTGTTGCGGAGAGCGAAGGAAGGTGAGCGCCTCATCGACGTCGCAGGCGGCAAGTGTCTGATGGCCCCAGTCTTGAATCATCATTTCCGCGACTTCGCGGATAAACACGTCGTCTTCGACGACTAGGATCACGGCCATAAGAAATCCTTCGGCCGTGACAACTTTTTTTGGGGCTATTGGAGTTCTTCCGGCCGGATCACGGCTTCCAGAACCCGTTCGGGCGCTATCAGGGCAAGCGTATAGTCGTGCCGACGCCTAAAGGTTCCGTTGTAATCGCGATGTTTTTTCCGGGTGACGTGCTTATTGGAATTAGCCGTATTGTATCAATACTATACCCAAAAACGCTCATTTCACCGGAGAGTCATACCCTCCAGCTCCCATGAACGGCACGCCCAAAGACATCGATCCGGTCAGCGAACTTCGTGAGGATGAAGAAGAATCCTCGCTGCCCGAATTGGATTTGAGCGACGCGCCGGCCGGCACACTGGCGGCCGGGCGCGCCGCGATCGTGCGCGCCGTCAAGCACGCGCCGTCGAAGCCCGGCGTCTACCGCATGGTCGATGGCAAGGGCGACGTGCTCTATGTCGGCAAGGCGAAAAACATCAAGAAGCGGGTGATGTCCTATACCCGCCCGGTCGGGCACGACAACCGCATCGTCCGCATGATCTCCGGCACGGTGACGATGGAGTTCGTTACCACCAAGACCGAAACCGAAGCGCTGCTGCTCGAAGCCAATCTGATCAAGCGGCTGCGGCCGCGCTTCAACGTGTTGATGCGCGACGACAAGTCGTTTCCCTTCATCCTGATCACGTCCGACCACTGGGCACCGCAGATCCTCAAGCATCGCGGTGCGCACACGCGCAAGGGACAATATTACGGACCGTTCGCCAATGCCGGCGCGGTCAACCGTACGCTCAATACGCTGGAGCGCGCGTTCCTGCTGCGCTCCTGCTCGGATTCTTTTTTCGAGGCGCGCACGCGGCCGTGTTTGCTGTTTCAGATCAAGCGCTGCTCGGCGCCCTGCACGCAGGAGATCGATTTCGCCGGCTATACCGAACTGGTGCGCGAGGCCAATGCGTTTCTCTCCGGCCGCAGCCGGCTGGTGCAGGAGCAGCTCGCGGGTGAAATGGACAAGGCCTCGGCGGCAACTGACTTCGAGCGCGCGGCCACATACCGCGACCGGTTGTCCGCGCTGTCCGCGATCACCTCGCACCAGGGCATCAATCCGCGCACGCTCGAGGAGGCCGACGTGTTCGCCGTGCATCAGGCCGGCGGCTACACCTGCGTCGAGGTGTTCTTTTTCCGCACCGGGCAGAACTGGGGCAACCGCGCCTATTTTCCGAAGGCCGACCGCGCGCTCGGCGCCGGCGAGGTGTTGAGCGCATTCCTGGCACAATTCTACGACGACAAACCGCCGCCGCGGCTGGTGCTGGTGTCGCACGAATTCGAGGAGCGCGCGCTGTTGGCCGCGGCGCTCACCACCAAAAGCGGCCGCAAGGTCGAGGTCGGCCTGCCGGTCCGCGGCGAGCGCAAGGAACTGGTGCAGCACGCGTTGGCGAACGCGCGTGAGGCGCTGGCGCGCAAGCTGGCCGAGACGTCGTCGCAACAGAAACTGCTCAAGGCACTGACCGAGACCTTCGCGCTGCCGCGCGAACCGCGCCGCATCGAGGTCTATGACAACAGCCACATCGCGGGCAGCAATCCGGTCGGCGCCATGGTGGTAGCGGGGCCGGAGGGCTTCCGCAAAAACCAGTACCGCAAATTCAACATCCGCTCCCAAGACCTCAAGCCCGGCGATGACTACGGCATGCTGCGCGAGGTATTGCAGCGCCGTTTCAAGCGGCTGCTGACGGAGGCGCCGCGCATCAGCCTCGACGACGCACTGGCGGCCGAGCAACCCGGCAGTGTGGACATAGATGACGAGCAACCCTGGCCCGATCTGGTGCTGATCGACGGTGGGCAGGGCCAGCTCAACGCTGCGGCCGAGACGCTGGCCGCGATGGGCGTGACCGGCGTGCCGATGGTGGCGATCGCCAAGGGTCCGGACCGCGACGCCGGGCGCGAGACGTTTTTCATGGCGGGCCGCACCCCGTTCAAGCTGCCGCCGCGCGATCCGCTGCTGTATTTCATCGAGCGGTTGCGCGATGAGGCGCACCGCTTTGCCATCGGCTCTCACCGCACACGGCGCAAGAAGGACATCCGCGAGGCCGGCTTGCAGGAAATTCCGGGGATCGGGCCCACCCGCAAGCGAGCGCTGCTGCGGCATTTCGGCACTGTGAAAGCGATCGCGCAGGCATCCTTGCCGGACCTGTCTCAGGTACCGGGAATTAATGCGGAGACCGCGCGAAAGATATATGAGTTCTTCCACGAGCAGGCGGCGCAATAGTAGGGAAGCAGCAATGATCATCGAGCGGCAGGAAGACGTCACCCCGGTGGTACTGGAGGCTTACAGCAAGATCGACGATCCGCGCTTGCGCGAGATCATCGCCGCGCTCGTGAAGCACCTGCATGGATTTGCCCGCGAGGTTAATTTGACCGAAGAAGAATTCGAGAAAGCGGTGCAATATGTCGCCAAGCTCGGCCAGATGACCAGCGATACGCACAATGAAGCGGTCTTGATGTCGGGCTCGCTCGGTTTCTCGGCGTTGATTTGTCTGCTCAATAACGGCAACAACGGTCAAACCGAAACCACCGCCAATCTGCTCGGGCCGTTCTGGCGCCTGAACTCACCGCGCACCGAGAACGGCGGCTCGATCATTCGTTCGCCGACGCCCGGTCCGGCCTTGATCGTCAATTGCTGGGTCAAGGACACCAGGGGCAATCCGATTGCAGGCGCCGAAGTCGATATTTGGCATTCCTCGCCGGAGGGGTTCTACGAGCAGCAGGATCCGAAGCAGGCCGACATGAACCTGCGCGGCAAGTTCACCACTGACGCCAAGGGCCACTTCGGATTTGCCAGCGTGAAACCGGCGGGTTATCCGATCCCGATCGACGGGCCCGTCGGCGATTTGCTGCGTGTCGCGCACCGGCACAATTTCCGCCCGGCGCATCTGCATTTCCTGATCTTCAAGCAAGGCTTCAAGACGCTGATCTCGCAAATCTACACGCCGGACGATCCGAAGCTCGAAACCGACGCGCAATTCGGCGTCACCCGCGCGCTGATTGGCGATTATGTCCGGCACGACGGGCCGTCGCCCGCGCCTGACGTGAAGGGCGAATGGTATTCACTGGATCAGACTTTCGTGATGGAAACCGGCGTCAGCCGGCTGCCGAAACCGCCGATCCAATAAACAGACTGTAATGAGCGGGGATACGCCGGGCGTGGGCGTTGACCTTGCCGCCCTACCGGTGTTCCTTTCACGCATGAATTCCGCAGCCTCTAGAAAATTGCCGACGCTCCCGGTCGCGCTGCCGAACATATTGACCTATGCCCGTATCGTCGCGGTGCCGGTGGTGGTCGGGCTGTTGTATTGGCAGAGCATTTTCGACGGCCCGCTGTGGCTGCGCTGGGTTGCGCTAGCGATCTTCATCGCCGCCGGCCTCACCGACATTCTTGACGGTTATCTGGCCCGCATGTGGGGTCAGCAGTCGTCGCTCGGCCGCATGCTCGATCCGATAGCCGACAAATTGCTGGTCGCCTCCTGCCTGTTGATGCTGGCGGCGGACGAGACCATTCGCGGCTGGACGCTGCTCGCCGCGGTGATCATTTTGTGCCGCGAAATTCTGGTGTCGGGCTTGCGTGAATTTCTCGCCGACTTGCGGGTCGGGGTGCCGGTGACGCGGCTCGCCAAATGGAAGACCTTCGGCCAACTGGTCGCCATTGGATTCCTGATCGCGGGCGAAGCCGGCGAGAAAGTGTTGCCGCAAACGATTCAAATTGGCATCGGCCTGTTGTGGCTGTCGGCGCTGGTGACGCTCTACACCGGCTGGGACTATTTGCGCGCCGGGCTACGCTATATGATGGATGAAGCATGATCCCGAAAAGTAGGAGCCGGTTTTCGGATAAGATCATGCGCCAGGAAAAATTATGAAACTTCGTTATTTCGCCTGGGTGCGCGAGCGCGTCGGCAAGCTCGAGGAAGACATCGAAGTTCCCTCCGGCGTCGCGACCGTTGGCGAGCTGATGACGTGGCTGGCCTCGCGCGGCGAGGAGTATGCTTATGCCTTCGAAAACCCCAAAGTGATCCGCGCCGCCATCGACCGCGCCCATGTGAAGTCGCAAGCGCCGATCAAAGGGGCCGGTGAAATCGCCTTTTTCCCGCCGATGACGGGGGGTTAGCCTCGCGCGCGCAAGCGGGCTAGATTAGCGGCATGACCGTGCCCACCACCGTGCGCATCCAGCGCGAGCCGTTCGACGCAGTCGCGGAAGCCAACAATCTCACCGGCGGCCGTAACGATGTCGGCGCGCTAGTCACCTTCACCGGCATTTGCCGCGGCGACGAGGCCGGCGAGCCGATCGCCGCGCTGACGCTCGAGCATTATCCCGGCATGGCGGAGGCCGAGATCGAGCGCCATGTCGAAGAGGCGAAAGCGCGCTGGCCGCTGATGGGCGTCACCGTCATTCATCGACACGGCCGCATTGCGCCCGGCGAAGACATCGTGCTGGTGGCGACGGCGTCGTCGCATCGCGAGGCGGCGTTCGCGGCAGCCGAGTTCCTGATGGATTTTCTAAAAACTCGCGCGCCGTTTTGGAAGCAGGTCGAAAAAGCGGGCGAAAAAACCTGGATAGAAGCCAAAGCGACCGATGACGCGGCGGCCGGGCGCTGGAAAACCGGCGGGCGGCAGGCGGCTGAGTAGACGTTTCGAGGGACTGAGATGGTTCGGTTCGTCATCGCGGTGGCAATGCTTGCGCTCGCTCTCAAACCGGCGGCGGCGGCGGACGTTTCGTATTTCGATGTGCCGCGCGGCGCGCATCCTCACGACGTAGCGCCGGCGCCCGACGGCATGGTGTTCTACACCGCGCAAGCGCAAGGCGCGCTCGGCATTCTCGATCCCAAAACCGGCAAGGTGACGCTAGTCCCGCTCGGCAAAGACGCCGCGCCGCATGGCGTGATCGTCGGGCCCGATCGCGCCGCCTGGATCACCGAAGGCGGTCAGAACGCCATCGCGCGCGTCGATCCGGCGACCAAGGCGGTGAAGCTGTTTCCGCTGCCAAAGAATTTCCCCGACGCCAATCTCAACACCGCAACTTTCGATCGCAAAGGCATTCTCTGGTTCACCGGCCAGAACGGCGTCTACGGCCGCGTCGACCCGGCGAGCGGCAAGGTCGATGCCTGGAAGGCGCCGAAGGGCGTCGGGCCCTACGGCATCACGACGACGCCGAACGGCGACGTCTGGTACACTTCGCTCGCCGGCGATCACATCACCAAGATCGACACCGTCAGCGGCGACGCGCTGATGGTGCCGCCGCCCAGACCGGGGGTCGGGCCGCGCCGCATCTGGTCGGATTCCAAGGGCCTGCTGTGGGTGAGCTTCTGGAATACCGGCGAGGTCGGCCGCTTCGATCCGAGCGCCAAGGCGTGGAAAGTGTGGAGCCTGCCCGACAGCAAGGAAGGCTGTTATGCAGTTTTCGTCGACGACAAGGACAAAGTGTGGCTGAGCGATTGGTCGAACAACGCCATCGTGCGCTTCGATCCGGTGACCGAGAAGTTCGAAAGCTTCCCGAGCAACCGGAAGCGCGCCGACGTGCGGCAAATGCTCGGCCGCAAGGGCGAATTATGGGCCGCGGAATCTGGCACCGATCGGCTGGTGGTGGTCCGGGACTGATAAGATGGGGCTTATGCCGTTCGATTCGAGGGTCAATCGCCGGGATATCCTGCGCATTCTTGCGGGTGCCGCCGCCTTGGCCGCGACGCCCAGCGAGGCCAGCGAAGCGCGGATCGAGCGTCTGATCGCCGAGGCGCAGCGTTTTCCGGCTATTTCACAGCGGATCGATTTCATTTCCGGCGCACTGCGCGGCACGCGCTACCGCGGCTATACGCTGATTGGCGGGCCGCAGCGGCCCGAGCAGTTCGTGCTGCGCGACGATGGCTTCGATTGCGTGACGTTCTGCGAGACGGTGCTCGCGGCCGCGATCGCGCGCGATACCACCGAGTTCGAGACGGTGCTGCGCGAAATCCGTTATCACAACGGCACCGTCAACTGGTTCGAGCGCAATCATTATTTCTTCGAATGGAGCCAACACAACGTCGAGAACAAGACTTGCCGCCCAGTCGTTATGGACGGCGCGGTCACCATCGAGAAGACGGTTTATTGGCACCGCGAACTGGGCAAGCGTCATTTTGCGATGCAGGTTATTCCGCGCGCCACCTTCATGGCTAACAAGGACACGTTGGCGAGCGGCGACATTGTCGGTTTCGTGACGCAGCGGCCGAATCTGGATTATTTCCACGTCGGCTTCATCGCCTTCGGCCAAGATGGCAAATTGCTGCTGCGGCATGCGGCGCTAAGCCGTCATCGCGTGCTGGACGAGCGCATGGACCGGTTCGTCGCGCAAAACCATGTGCGCTATGTAACGCTGCTGCGACCGGAACAGCCGGCCGCCGCGGTCGCGCGCAAAGGTATTTGAGACTCAGGCCGCGGCGGACTTGCTCTTCGGATTAACTTCCGCGCTGTAGTCTTCCATCAGCGTCTTGGTGATGCCGCCCGGATTGAAATTCCAGTGCGCGATCTCTGACACCGCAGTGACTTCCGCCGCCGAGCCGGTGATGAAACATTCCGAGAAGCCGGTGAGCTCGTCGGGCAGGATGCGGCGCTCGATCACCTCGAAGCTGCGCTTGCGCGCCAGGCCGATGACGGTTTGCCGGGTGATGCCGTCGAGGAAGCAGTCGGCGAGCGGCGTGTGGATCTTGCCGTCCTTGACGAAGAAGATATTTGCGCCGGTGCATTCGGCGACGCGGCCTTCCCAATCCAGCATCATGGCGTCGGCATAGCCTTTACGCTCGGCCGCGTGCTTGGAGATGGTGCAGATCATGTAGAGGCCGGCAGCCTTGGCACGGCACGGCGCGGTTTTCGGATCGGGCCGGCGATAATCGGCGAGATCGAGCCGGATGCCCTTGAGCCGTTGCTCGGGATCGAAATAGCTCGGCCATTCCCAACTGGCGATCGCCAGGTGGATTTTGTTGTTCTGAGCCGAGACGCCCATCATCTCGGAACCGCGCCAGGCGATCGGGCGGACATAGGCTTCGGTCTTGCTGTTCTTGTCGACCACCAGCTGTTTGGCGGCGTCGATCTCGGCGACCGAGTAGGGGATCTCGAAATCGAGGATTTTGGCCGAGCGTTTAATCCGCTCGGAATGTTCGGTGCACTTGAAAATCTTGCCGCCATAGGCGCGTTCGCCCTCGAACACGGCGCTGGCGTAATGCAGCCCATGGCTGAGCACATGCAGGTTGGCGTCCTGCCAGGGCACCAGCTTGCCGTCGTACCAGATGACCCCATCGAGCCGGTCATAGGATTGCGCAGCCATCGTTCCTCTCCTTACACCTTACACCTCGGGCCTAGCGGCCTCTTTTGCCGCTGTATTCCAACACTTTGCGTCAGCGGGCAACAACCGGTATGGATGGGACCGGAACGGTCCTATCGCCGCCTTACCGGCAGAAAGGCCCGTTTCGGTACGATCCTTTCGTCTACAGCACCATTTTTGTAACATAAAACCAAAATATGTCAACATGGCTGACATAAATGTGAACGCCAAAATGGCCGCTCCGGCTGCCGGCGTGGCCGAGCGCGCCAGCGCCGCAGCGCCTTCGGCCGAGCCGGTCTGGGACATCATCGAGCTGCTGTTCTTCGCCTATCGCGATTTCGTCGGCGATCCGGACGAGGTGCTGAGCAA
The DNA here is from genome assembly GCA_035648555.1 of Pseudolabrys sp. Taxonomy (GTDB): domain Bacteria; phylum Pseudomonadota; class Alphaproteobacteria; order Rhizobiales; family Xanthobacteraceae; genus Pseudolabrys. The sequence continues at coordinate 14,110 of DASRLF010000031.1, read as the reverse complement.
GCTGGCGTTCGGCCGCGCGCATCACCGGGTGCTGCATTTCGTCAACCGCAATCCCGGCATGAAAGTCGCCGACCTGCTGGAGATATTGAATATCACCAAGCAGTCGCTCGGCCGCGTGCTCAAGCAATTGGTCGATCAGGGCTACGTGCTGCAGAAGGAAGGCGCGCAGGACCGGCGTCAACGTCTTTTGTATGTGACGCCAAAGGGCGAGGCGCTGGCGCTCAAGCTGGCCGGGCTGCAAACGCAACGCATCAACCGCGCCTTCGCCGAGCTCGGCCCCAACGCGCATGAGGCGGCGCGGCGTTTTCTCACCGCCATGATCGATGGCAACGAGCGCGACGGCGTGCTGCGTCTGATCGCGCGCGCCGGCAAGCCGCGGAGCTAGCGGGAGGAGCACACCATGATGCTGCCCGCCACACTGTCCGACGATGCACCGCATTTGCTGGTTGTCGATGACGACCGCCGCATTCGCGACCTGCTGTCGCGCTTTCTGGCCGGCGAGGGTTATCGCGTGACCACGGCGGAAACCGCGGCGGATGCGCGCGCCAAGCTCAACGGCCTGAGTTTCGATCTGCTGATTCTCGACGTGATGATGCCGGGCGAAAACGGTTTCGACTTCGCCAAATCGCTGCGCGGGACTTCTAGCGTGCCGATTTTGATGCTGACGGCGCGCGATGCCGCCGAAAGCCGCATCAAGGGTCTCGAGATGGGCGCCGACGATTATCTGTCCAAGCCGTTCGAGCCACGAGAGCTTTCGCTGCGCATCGCCAATATCCTCAAGCGCGCGCAGCCGGCGGTGTCGCCGCCGGTGGAGTCGGTGCGCTTCGGGCCGTTCGTCTATCACCTGGCGCGCGGCGAGTTGCGCCACGGCGACGACGTGATCCGGCTGACCGACCGTGAAAAGGAGATGCTCCGTATCCTGTCCGCCACGCCGGGCGAGACGGTGTCGCGCATGGCGCTTGCCGGCAATGGCGGGTCGATCGGCGAGCGCGCGGTCGACGTGCAGGTCAACCGGCTGCGCCGCAAGATCGAACGCAATCCCGCTAATCCGCTGTTCGTGCAAACCGTGCGCGGCATCGGCTACCGGCTGGTGACCGCATGAGCAGTCTCGATCTCGGCCAAGGCGTCCGTACCGCGATCATCCGGCTGCGCGCGTTCTGGGAATGGTACGACGCGATCCCGCCGATCCGTAAAATTCACGCCGCGCTCGGCCAGATCCGCGACGGCTGGCGGCGCATCAGCCACTGGCTCAACAGCGTGCTGCCGAAAGGCCTGTACGCGCGGGCTTTGCTGATCATCATCATGCCGATGGTGATCCTGCAATCGGTGATCGCCTTCGTGTTCATGGAGCGGCACTGGAACGTAGTCACCCAGCGCCTGTCGGCCGGCGTGGTGCAGGATATCGCCGCGTTGATCGACGTCTATGGCGGCTATCCGCAGGATTCAGACCGCGCGCAAATCCGCCGCATCGCGCAGGAGCGGCTCGGTCTGGTGGTCGATTTCCTGCCGATCGGCGACATGCCGCCGCCGGGGCCCAAGCCGTTCTTCTCGCTGCTGGATCAATCGCTGTCGGAGGAGCTGCGCAGGCAGATCACGCGGCCGTACTGGATCGACACCGTCGGCAAGTCGGCGTTGGTCGAAATCCGCGTCAAGCTCGACAATACCGTGATGCGGGTATTCGCGCGGCGAAGCGCTGCTTACGCGTCGAACTCGGAAATCTTCCTGCTCTGGATGGTCGGCACCTCGGTGGTGCTGATCGGCGTTGCCATCATCTTCCTGCGCAACCAGATCAAGCCGATCTTGAAGCTGGCCGACGCCGCCGAAAGCTTCGGCAAAGGCCGTGAAGTGCCGAACTACCGGCCGCGTGGCGCGCGCGAGGTGCGGCGCGCGGCGCAGGCCTTCATCGAGATGAAAACGCGCGTCGAGCGCGCCATCGAACAGCGCACCACGATGCTGGCCGGCGTGTCGCACGACCTGCGCACGCTGCTGACGCGCTTCAAGCTCGAGCTCGCATTGATCAAGAAGAAAACGCCGGAAATCGAGGCAATGAAGAAGGACGTCGACGAGATGGCGCGCATGCTGGAGGCCTATCTGGCCTTCGCGCGCGGCGATCTCGGCGAGGGTTCGGCGCCCACCGACATGGCGGCCTTCCTCGACGAACTCAAGGACGACGCCGAGCGCCACGGCCACAAGACCAGCGTGATCTTCCACGGGCCGCCGGTGGTGACCGTGCGGTCGGCGGCGTTCAAGCGCTGCCTCGGCAATCTGGTGTCGAACGCCGCGCGCTTTGCACCCTCGATCGCGATCACCGGTCATCGTGATCACCGCTATCTGACGGTGACCGTGGACGATGACGGGCCGGGCATTCCGCCTGACATGCGCGAGGAAGTGTTCAAGCCGTTCTTGCGGCTGGACGATGCGCGCAACCAGGACGAGGGCGGCACCGGCCTGGGACTGGCGATTGCGCGCGACATCGCGCGCTCGCACGGCGGCGATATTCTGTTGGGCGACAGTCCGCTGGGCGGATTGCGGGCGACGGTGCGGGTGCCGGTTTAGGCCGCCTCGACGTCTTCCTCGTCACGCGCGCGACGGCGGCGCGGCCCGCGCAGGATGCAGGCCGGAAGCGCGCACAGGTCGCCAACAAAACCATCCCAGCGTTCGGCGCTGGCCAGGCCGCGGCCGAGCGCAGCCATGGTGCGATCCAGGCCCGGCTCATCATCGTCGAACCAGACGCCGAGCACGCGCGCGAACATTAAAGCCGCGCCTTGTGCGCGCAAGGCGCCGCGCGGGCCGGATGCGCCGATGCCGGCGGTCTCCAGCATCCAGTGCTGCGAGCGCGCGGCCATCGCGTTGAGCGCTAGCGCCAGGCCCGGATTGCGCCGCGCCGAACGCATCAGCGAGCGCACCGCATCTCTGTAAGGCGTCAGCGCTTCGAGCCTGCGCATCAGCACGTCGAACAGCTTTTCACGCGGTGACTCGTTTTCCATATCGGCATCGCCGCCGGCTAGCACCGCGCGGTCGATATCCTTGATGTGGGCGCCGAGAATGGCGAGGATCGAGCCAAATTCGGCGCGCAGTTGCGACAGTCTGACCCCGGCGCGGCCGGCGACTTCTGCCAACCCGATTTGCTCGAAGGATTGCTCGGCGAGCAGCGCCATCAGTGCGTCGATCGCTTTGTCGCGGTCGGTATTACCGCGCGGCGCGGCGGTCTGGGCTTGCGCGCGTTGTTTTTTGGGCTTGCGGGCCATCGCGGCCTCCTGTGCGGGTCCCCTTAATGTAGGCCCGCAAAGGCGCCGGTTCTAGGGCAGGGAACTCGCGGCTAGCCCGCCAATTCGCGGCCGCGCCTGGCGGCGGCGGCGATGGCGCGGGTCAAAATTTCGTCAAAACCGCCAGGGCCCATCAGGACTTCGAGCGCGGCCGCCGTCGTGCCGCCGGGCGAAGTGACGTTCTGCCGCAAGGTGGCGGCGTCGAGGTCCGAGCGATGCAGCAATTCGGCGGAGCCAGCCACTGTTTCGCGCGCAAGTTTAGAGGAAAGCTCAGGAGGAAGGCCGGCGGCGATGCCGGCCTTGGTCATGGCCTCGGCCAACAGGAAAATATAGGCCGGGCCGGAGCCGGACAGAGCCGTGACCGCGTCCATCAACCCCTCGTCGCCGGCCCACTCGACTTTGCCGATGGCGGTGAGCAAATCCGTGGCCTGCTTGCGCTGACGCGCGGAGGTTTTCGCGTTTGCGACCATGACGCTGATGCCACGTCCGATCGCGGCCGGTGTGTTGGGCATGGCGCGCACGATCGCGGTGTCCGGCGGCAGCGACTTTTCCAGGAAGCCGATGGTACGGCCGGCCATGATCGAGAGCACCAGCGTGTTCTTGCCGACGTAAGCGCCCAGCGGCGGCACCGCCTCGGGCGCGGTCTGCGGCTTGACCGCAATCACAATCGCCGCGGCCTCGACGACTTTGCCTTTCGGATTGAGCTTGAGGCCGCGCCGCGCCAGCGCCTTCACGGCCTTGTCCGGCTGCGGTTCGATCACCACGATCTGCTTGGGTGCAAGCCCGCGCGCGATCCAGCCGTCGAGCATGGCGCCGCCCATCTTGCCGGCGCCGGCAAGAAGCAGAGGGCCGGAAAATTTGCGCAGTGTCTTTTGCGGAGCGGTCACGCCTCGCCCGAGGTGTCGAACATAGCGGCGTCGAGCGCCTCGCGCGCGCCCTTGCCGGCCCAGACCACGAATTGGAAGGCGGTGAAATAGCGCTCGCAGGTATCGAGCGCGGTGCCGAGCAGCGCCTCGCACTGCTTGCCGGAGGCTTCGGTGCCACCCGCCAGCACCAGCGCGTGACGGAACATCAGAATGCCTTCGGTGACCCAGAGATCGAAATGGCCCACCCAGAGCCGCTCGTTGATCATCCCGACCAGCGCCTGCACTTCGGCGCGGCGACGTTCCGGCACCTTGAGGTCGAAGGCGCAGGCCAGATGCAGCGCTTCGATGTCGCCCATCCAGGTGTAGGATACCTGGTAGTCGGTCCACTTGCCGGTGACCAGGATGGTGATCTCGTCGTCGCTGGCGCGCTCGAACGACCAATCGTTCACCGACGCCAGACGTTCGACCACGTCGAGCGGGTTGATTCGTGGTTCGTCCGCGTAATTGACCTGGGGCATTACGTCTCCACTTTGCCGAATCGAAGGGGAAACGCACGCCACACGCGCACGGCACAGCCGACCGAATTTTGACGCTGGGACTACGGACGCCTTGACGGCAGAACCGAATCACTTGGCCAGCTGACTATAACCTGCTCGATTCCGCCCGCTAGAGGCATCATGAAGGCCAATGGGCCGTGATTTGCCCGTCATAGGCAACCGCGGAAAACGGAATCTCCACAGCCAATCGGGCCACTCGATGAATCTTTCGGTGGAAAACCCGGCCGTCCGAATCTCTGCTCAGTCGAACAGACTCGACACCGACTCCTCGGTCGCGGTGCGCCCGATGGCTTCGCCGATCAGCGTGGCGATCTCCAGTACGCGGATATTGCCGGCGGCCAGCAGCTCCTTGGTTGGCTGAATCGAGTCGGTGATCACCAACTCCTTGAGCCGCGACTTGGCGATGCGCGCGACCGCGCCGCCCGACAGCACACCGTGGCTGATATAGGCGTAGACCGCTTTCGCTTTCTGCTCGAGCAAAGCGTCGGCGGCGTTGATCAGTGTGCCGCCGGAGTCCACGATGTCGTCGACCAGCAAACAGGTGTAGCCGTTGACGTCGCCGATCACGTTCATCACTTCCGATTCACCGGCGCGCTCGCGCCGCTTGTCGATGATGGCGAGCGGCGCGTTGATGCGCTTGGCAAGGCCGCGCGCGCGCGTCACGCCGCCGACGTCAGGCGATACCACCATGACGTTGTCGAGTTGGAATTTCTCGCGCACGTCGCGCACCATCAGCGGCGAGGCGTACAGGTTGTCGGTCGGGATGTCGAAGAAGCCCTGGATCTGCCCGGCATGCAGGTCGAGCGTCATCACCCGGTCGGCGCCGGCGCGCGTGATCAGATTGGCGACCAGCTTGGCGGAGATCGGCGTGCGCGGACCCGGTTTACGGTCCTGCCTAGCATAGCCGAAATAGGGGATCACCGCGGTGATGCGGCGCGCCGATGAGCGGCGCAGCGCATCCATGATGATCAGCAATTCCATCAGATGGTCATTGGCCGGATAGGATGTGGACTGGATCACGAAGACATCGGCGCCGCGCACGTTTTCCTGGATTTCGACGAACACTTCCATGTCGGCGAAGCGCTTGACCACCGCCTTGGTCAATGGGGTCTTGAGATAGCCGCCGATCGCCTGCGCCAGCGCAGGATTCGAGTTGCCGGCGACGAGCTTGATCGCTCCGTTCTTGCCAGACATCCCGACATCCTCTCGTTACCCGCGCACAGGCGGGCGTCATAACAAGGCGGGGAGGGCCTCGCAATACGAGTCCAAACCATTGTCCGCAAGCTTATGGACAGGGTGAATGAGGCTTTTGTTCAGTAGCTGGAAGCCGCCAGCATCAAGGTTTCCCGGGCCGACACAGCCGCAGCCGCCAGAGGCGGCCGCTTGGGCGGCAGTGGGACGGTGGCAGGCGCCACAGTCTCGCCCGGCGCCGGATCGGCATTGGGCTGAGAGATGCGGTAGATGCCGGCCGCCTCGGGCGTGGAATTGGGCAATCCGAACGCCACCTGCTGCGGCTCGGTATCGGGCGTGCCGGGCGCTACCTCGGGCGAGGTTAGGAACGCGGCAAGCTGGTCCATGCTGCTGCGGGCGATCCGGTTCAGCATCTCGTCATCGGCGGCCGACCAGGCGTTGCGGCGGACGCCCTTGGCGGTCTCCTCGCCGGTGATGCGCAGGGCGCGGTGATCGTCGCGGTCGAACACGTCCCAGACCCACGAGATGGTGGTCTCGCGCTTTGCCACCTTGGCGGCGAGATAGCCGCGCACGCGATAGGCCGACGCGCTGTCGTGCGACATCACGGCGAGTTGGCGCGATTGTGCCTCGGTGTTGAGGCTTTGCACGAGTCGACGGAATTGACCGGGCGGCGGACCGTCGATGGATTCGAAGGCGACGCTGGCGCCGCGCGGCTGTCCGGCCAACGTGCTCGGATTGTCTTGCGGATTGCACGCCGTGAGCGCCATCGCAGCGATGGCGGCCAACACCATGCACGCTCGAGACAGGCGACATGGCGCGCCATCCAAGGCGCGTCCGCCCAAACTTCCCTGCATTGACACCCCCTGCGGCCTTTTTTCTTTAAGTCTCGCGGCCGAGGCGAAACCTAGCGAAAAGCGCGCATGGGTGTCCAGCCGAATGGCGCATGAACGGGGAATCGGTCAATCGTCGAGCATGATCGCGTTGATATGCCGGCCATAATCGGGCTCGTTGAGCTTGGTGGTGCGGCGAAAACTGAAAAATCGTTCGGGTTCGGCAAGGGTGCACAGGCCGAGATCTTCGAAATTCACAATGCCGGCGCGTTGTACGCGATCGGCGATATAGCCGGTGAGATCGAACATGGCGTGGCCGGCGCGCTGGGAGGATGCAAAGAATCGTTCGTTGTCTCTATCGGCCGCCAAAAAACGTTCGACGAATTCTGATCCGACTTCGTAATTCGGTTGCCGGATCGTTGGGCCGAGCGCCGCCGTGATGCGGCTGCGATCGGCGCCAAGCTTTTCCATCGCGGCGATCGTCGCCTCGATCACGCCGGTGAAAGCGCCACGCCAGCCGGCATGCGCCGCGCCGATCACGCGCGCCTGCGCGTCCGCAAACAGCAGCGGACCACAATCGGCGGTCGACACGCCGATCGCGAGACGCGGCGTACGGGTGACGATGGCGTCGGCGCGCGGGCGGTCTTCCTTGCTCCAGGGTCTGTCGGCGACCACCACGTCAGGTGAATGAATCTGGTAGACGGTGAGCAGATGGTCCGGCTTAACGCCAAGCGCCGCCGCCACGCGCGCGCGGTTCTCGGCAACGTTGCCGGGTGCATCGTTCGAGCCGACGCCGCCGTTGAGGCTGGCATAGACGCCCTGCGACACGCCGCCGGCGCGGGTAAAAAAGCCGTGGCGGATGCGCGCGAGCTTGCTGAGCGAGGCTGCCTGCAGCATGGCCTAACTTTCAAATCCGGGCGGTACGCCGAACGCGGGATGCGCGAAGGCGGCGGCCTTGAACAGCGCGCCCATGCCAGTGCGGCCTTCGCCGATCAGGCGCGACAGCGCGGCGTCGATGTCGCCCGCCGGTGCGTTGGCGTTCTTGGTCTTGAGCGCGGTCGCGCGCTGTTCGATGCCGAGCCGGCGCAGGAATTGCGACTGATCGAGCGGCCCGAAGCCGCTAGCGCCCATCGCCTCGGCTGCCTTCGCCAGCGCATGAAAATCGACGTGCGCGGTGAGATCGAGATTACCGGGCGCACTCAGCGGATCGGCATAGGCGTGCAGGCCGACTGCCTGCAAGGTTTCGCCGACCCCGCTTTCGATATGGCCGTAGTCGATCACCAGCGCGACCCCGCCGTCGCGCGCCAGGCGCCGGCCCACTTCCATCGCCACCCGGTCGTCGCGCCATTCGAAGATCGATTGCGGCGGCGCCGTGCGCGCCGAGGCCGGCAGCAGGCGGTCGAATTGCGGCAGCGGATCGGACGCGACGGTGAAAGCGAGATTGCCGGCGGCATCGATTTCGATCTGACGTTCGTGCCAGCCGAATTCGGACTTCACTATCTGGTTGACCGGCAGCGCGTCAAAGAATTCGTTGGCGACGATGATCGCGGGGCCTTTCGGCACGTCGTTGAGCGAGGGGTGCCAGAACATCGGCATGTGCAAATGCTCGAGCGTGCGCTCCTGCTGTTCCTCCAGCGCCGGGCTGATCTCGACCAGATGCATCACCACCGCGTCGCGGAACGCCGGCATCACCTTGGCGGCGCGCAGCGCGTCCTTCATCAGGGTGCCGCGGCCGGGGCCGAGTTCGATGATGCGCAGGTTTTCCGGCGAGCCCATCTGCTTCCAGGCCGCCGCCATCCAAAGCCCGATCATCTCGCCGAACATCTGGCTGACTTCCGGCGCGGTGATGAAATCGCCGCGCAGCCCAAGCGGATCGCGTGTGGTGTAGTAGCCGTGCTCGCTGTCGCTGAGGCACAGCGTCATGTATTCGGCCACCGGCATCGGACCGGCCGCCGCGATGCGCCGGCGAATCTCGGCCTCCAGTGGCAGGACGTCGGCCATTATGAATTCCGCAGCGGATGCTTTATCGCATAGGCGATGAAGCCAAGCCCGGCGATGAACAGCGGGATCGACAGCAACTGCCCCATGGTCGCGCCGCCCCACAAGAAGCCAAGCTGAGCGTCTGGCTCGCGGAAAAATTCGCAGGTCGAGCGCGCGATGGCGTAGACGCAGGCAAAGCTGCCGATAATCAGGCCGGGCCGCTTCAATGCCCCGGCGCGCACCAATAAAGCGAGCACAGCAAGCAGCACCAAGCCCTCAACCCCGGCCTCGTAAAGCTGGCTCGGATGGCGCGACAGCGGACCGCCGCCGGGGAACACCATCGCCCACGGTACGTCGGCAGGGCGGCCCCATAACTCGCCATTGATGAAATTGGCGATGCGGCCGAGAAATATTCCGATCGGGCCGACCGCGCAGGTGACATCGCCGAGCGAGAGGATTGAAATGCCACGTTTGCGCGCGAACAGGCACACGGCGACCACGCAGCCGGTGAAGCCGCCGTGGAACGACATGCCGCCGTTCCATAATTGGAAGATTTCGAGCGGGTGCTCGCTGAAGTGCGGCAAATTGTAGAACAGCACGTAGCCGGTGCGGCCGCCAAGAATGATGCCGAGCGTCACCCACAATATGAAATCGTCGAAGTCGATGAGCGTCATGGGGGCGGGGCCGCCCCATAGCCGCTGGTTACGGACGATGGCGCGGGCATAGACCCAGCCGAGCAGGATGCCGGCGATATAGGCCAGGGCATACCAGCGGATCGCGAACGGTCCGAGGTGCACCAGCACCGGATCGAAGGCGGGGAAGGGAATGACGAAGAAAGGCATTGCAGATTCCGCGTTCAGGCGCGCCCGCTATAACTGGTAGCATGCCGCCTCTTGCAGCGGGATGATCGGATTGCCATACCTTAACGGTCGCGGAGGCGAGGCATGACCCAGACTAGCAATCGCGTATTCGACGAGCTTGCGCGCCTGATGAACGATGCCGCCGGGGTCGCGCAAGGGGTGCGGCGGGAATTCGACACGCTATTCCGCAACCAGGCCGAGCGCATCCTGCGCGACCTCGACGTGGTCCAGCGCGAGGATTTCGAGGCGGTCAAAGAAATGGCCCGCCTGGCGCGCGAGGAAAACGAGGCGCTGAAGGCGCGGATCGAGGCGCTGGAGGCCAAAGCCGGCAAGAAGAGCGCCGCCTCCGACTGATTTTCCATGATTAAAGCGCTTGGTTGCCCTTTGCGACCTGCGCCGCTATAAACCCGCGCGAACGCGGCCCCCGGCACCCCTGGAGGCTTGCTGCGTTCGCAGGCGGCGAAAAAAAGCCGCCTTTTCCATTGGCTTAGATGAGGGTTTGACCATGGCGACCGTCCAGGAATTGAAGGCGGCGGTGCGTCCGGAAGGCGGCAAGGGGGCCGCCCGGGCAGCACGTCGCTCCGGCCGAGTGCCGGGCGTTATTTACGGCGAGAACAAGCCCCCGCAGATGGTCACGCTCGACCATACCGAGCTTTCCCGGCGCATCTATGCCGGACGCTTTCTCACCACGCTGTTTCACATCGACGTGGACGGCACCAAGCACCGCGTGATCCCGCGCGACTTCCAGCTCGATCCGGTCAAGGATCTGCCGATGCACGTGGATTTCCTCCGCGTCGCGGAAGGCGCCGTCATCCGCGTCAACGTCGCGGTGAAGGTTCTCAATGCCGACCAGTCGCCCGGCGTCAAGCGCGGCGGCGCGGTCAACATCGTCACCCATACGATCGAGGTGATGTGTCCGGTCGAGACGATTCCGGAATCGATCGACGTCGACATCTCCGAACTCGATATCAACCATTCCAAGCATCTCAGCGGCATTACGCTGCCGCTGAATGTGCGCGTGATCGCCCATGGCGACATTACGCTGGTCACGGTGGTGCCGCCGTCCGGCTACGCGGAAGAAATGAAGGCCGCCGCCGAAGCGGCAGCCGCCGCTGCCGCCGCTGCGGCTGCCGCCGCCGCCGCAGGTGTGGCCCCCGGCGCCGAAGGTGCGGCTCCCGGTGCAGCTCCAGGCGCCGCGCCTGGTGCGGCTCCCGGTGGCGCTCCGGCCGCGGGCGGTGCTCCGGCCGCCGGCGCCGCGCCGGCGAAGTCCGACAAGAAGTGAGGGGGCGGATAAGCCCCCTCGTTCGCTTTCCTCACTGAGGCGGCGACGCCATGCTGCTTTTCGTCGGCCTCGGCAATCCTGGCGAACGTTACGTCGGCAATCGCCACAACATCGGTTTCATGGCGGTGCAGGCCATTGCCAAGCGTCATGATATCTCGCCGTGGCGGCGGAAATTTCAGGGCGTGGCGGTGGAAGGCGCGGTCGGCGGCGAGAAAGTTTTGCTGCTACTGCCCGGCACCTTCATGAACGAGTCCGGCCGCGCCGTGGCGGAAGCCGCGAACTTCTACAAGCTCGACGCTGGGCATGTCGTGGTGTTCCACGACGAGGCCGAACTGACGCCCGGCAAAGTGCGGTTGAAGCTCGGCGGCGGCAATGCTGGCCACAACGGCCTGCGTTCGATCACCGAGCATATCGGCAACGACTATCATCGCGTGCGGCTCGGTATCGGCCATCCCGGCAACAAGGACATGATGGAATCTTACGTGCTGCAGGACTTCGCCAAGAGCGAGCGGCCTTGGGTGGAAGCGCTGTGCGATATCGTTGCCGACAATGTTGCCTTGCTGATCGAGGGCAAGGATTCGACGTTCCAGAACAAGGTGCATCTCGCCATGGCTGCGAAAGGCCTCGGCGGGGGCGAGGAGCCGGAAGACTCCGAATAACAAGGCGCGGATAATTTCATGGGATTCAAATGCGGCATCGTCGGCCTGCCGAATGTCGGCAAGTCGACGCTCTTTAATGCGCTGACGCAGACCGCGGCGGCGCAGGCGGCCAACTATCCGTTCTGTACCATCGAGCCGAATGTCGGCGAGATCGCGGTGCCGGATCCGCGTCTCGAAAAGCTCGCGGTGCTGGGAAAATCCGAGCAGATCATCCCGACCCGCATCACCTTCGTCGATATCGCCGGGCTGGTGCGCGGCGCGTCGAAGGGCGAGGGGCTCGGCAACCAGTTTCTCGCCACCATCCGCGAGGTCGACGCCATCGTGCATGTGGTGCGCTGCTTCGAGGATAGCGACGTTACTCATGTCGAGGGCAAGATCGATCCGATCGCTGACATCGAGACCATCGAGACCGAATTGATGCTGGCCGATCTCGACAGTCTGGAAAAGCGCGTCGATGCGCTGGAGAAAAAAGCCAAAGGCACCGGCGAGGACGCCAAGTCCGCCAAGGAAATGCTCGATCTGATCAACCGCGCGCTGGTGCTGCTGCGCGAGGGCAAGCCGGCCCGCATGGTCGCGCGCAAGCCCGAGGAGGAGAAACTCTTCCATTCGCTAGGTCTGCTGACTTCGGCGCCGGTACTGTACGCCTGCAACGTCGAGGAGGCGTCCGCCGTCATCGGCAACGACTTCTCGCGCAAGGTCGAAGCGCGCGCCAAGGAAGAAGGCGCGGTCGCGGTGGTGATCTCGGCCAAGATCGAGTCCGAAATCGCAACCCTTCCGACGGCCGAACGCGCGGAATTCCTGGAAGCGTTGGGCTTGAAGGAGACGGGGCTCGACCGGCTGGTCAATGCCGGCTACGCGCTGTTGCATCTGGTGACTTATTTCACGGTCGGTCCGAAGGAGACGCGGGCCTGGACCATCACGGCGGGCACCAAGGCGCCGCAGGCCGCGGGCGTTATCCATTCGGATTTCGAGCGTGGCTTCATCCGCTCCGAGACCATCGCCTACGACGACTATATCGCCACGGGCGGCGAGGCCGGCGCGCGCGATGCCGGCAAGTTGCGGCTGGAAGGCAAGGACTATGTGGTCGCCGACGGCGACGTTTTGCATTTCAGGTTTGCAACGTAGCGGCAGGACAAGCTCGGTCCCGACCGGCTAAAAAGAGGCCATGCCGAAGCTGCATTGGGAAGACTTTAAGCCGGGCGCGGTCACCATTTGCGGCCCGCGGCTGGTGACGCGCGAGGAGATCGTCGCCTTCGCCGCCGAATTCGACCCGCAGCCGATGCATCTTGATGAAGCCGCCGCCGCCGGCACCATCCTCGGCGGGCTTGGCGCCTCGGGCTGGCACACCTGCTGCCTCATGATGCGCATGATCACGGACGGCTTCCTGCTCAATTCGAACTCGATGGGCGCGCCCGGCATCGAGGCAGTGCGCTGGCTCGCGCCGCTGCGTCCGGGCACGCGGATCCGCGTTCGCTCTACAGTGCTTGAAACCCGCGCCTCGAACAGCCGCCCCGAAATGGGCCTGGCGAAAATGAATTTCGAGGTGCTTGACGACGCCGATGCGGTCGTCATGACGCTGATCACGACCTTCATGCTCGGCCGCCGCGAGCCCGGAGCGCGGTCATGAAATATTTCGAGGAGGTCCAGGTCGGCGACAGTTACATGGTCGGCCGCCACACCTTTACCGCCGATGAGATCAAGACATTCGCCCGCCGTTTCGACCCGCAGCATTTTCATCTCGATGAAGCGGCGGCGGAGCGCTCGCATTTCGGCGCGCTGTGCGCCTCCGGCTGGCACACCGCCGTGGTGTGGATGCGGTTGATGGTCGATCATCGTCGCGCCATGGCGGAAGCGGCGCGTGCGCGCGGCGAGCCGGTCGCTGCGACCGGTCCGGCGCTGGGCTTTCGCGAACTCAAATGGCTCAAGCCGGTCTATGTCGGCGACACCATCGAATACCAAAGCGAAGTGACCGAGCTCCGCCTTTCAAATAGCCGGCCAGGTTCCGGGCTGATGACGATACTTTCGACCGGCGTCAATCAGAACCGCGAGCCGGTGATCTCGTTCCTGAGCACCACCTTCGTCGAACGCCGTCCGGAGCGGCCATGACCTCGGCCCAGGGCGCAATGTCCGATCCGCAGCGCAAAAGCGACGAGCGCCGCGCCGCCGGCGTCGCCTTCGGCGCGCATGCGCTGCACGACGGCTATACCGATCTCATCTATGTGATGCTGCCGATCTGGCAGAACGAATTTGGGCTCGGCTATGCGGCCTTGGGCCTGATGAAGACGGTGTTCTCCGGCACGCTCGCTAGCTTTCAGATTCCGTCGGGCTTTCTGGCTGAGCGCTTCGGGGCGCCGATCGTCTTGGCGCTGGGCACCGCCTTGGCGGGCTTGGGCTATTGCCTTGCCGGCCTGAGCCACGGCGTGCCGCTGCTGGTGGCGTCACTGTTCGTCGCCGGGCTCGGCGCCAGCACGCAGCATCCTTTGGCGTCGTCGTTGATCGCCCATGCGTTTTCCGGCGCGCGCTCGCGCACCGCGCTCGGCACCTACAATTTCGCCGGCGACATCGGCAAGATGACGCTGCCGGCGGCGGCGTCTTTGATATTCGTCGTGCTGCCCTGGC
>DASRLF010000030.1:0-30880 GCA_035648555.1 Pseudolabrys sp. | reverse complement strand
GATGAACGGGCAGACGCAGTCGATAGTGTCCTGGATTGTCATTGGCCTGATCGCCGGTTTCCTGGCGAGCGTAATCGTCGGCGGTGGCGGCGGCCTTCTCGGCTGGCTGATTGCCGGCCTCATCGGGTCGGTGGTGGGCGGCTTCATCGCCCAGCAGACCAAGCTTCGGCTTAACCTCGGCAACCCCTTTCTGGAGCAGGTGATCATCTCCGTCATCGGCGCGATCGTCGTCCTGATCGTCGCCCGCATCATCATTGGCTGAGGGTTCGCGTATGAACGGCGTCGGCTTAGTCGGTTCGATCTTCATTGGCGGGATTGCCGGGTGGATCGCCGAGCGCGTCATGGAGGCCAAGATGGGCATCGTCGCCAATGTCGTCCTCGGCATTGTCGGTGCGCTCGTCCTCAACGCCATACTGCGTGCCCTGAACGTCGTGCCACCTGCCGGATGGCTGGCGCAACTGGTTGTCGCGGCGGTCGGCGCGATCCTGCTCATCTGGGCCTACCGGGCGATTCGAGGCCGAACCGTTTGAATTCCGGCTGAAATGCATGCCGGATATGCACGGGGCGGCGTGAATTCGGCGGGCGGCGGATGGCCGGCGTGCTATACAAGCACCTGATGTAACTGCCTTTCGCGGAGCCGGTCCCGACCGGGAGCAGAACGCGGCAATGACCAACCTGATCGACACGATTTCGGCGCCGCGCCCGCGCCACCCGGAAAAGGCCCACCGGCCGGACACGCCGATGCTGCGCAAGCCTGACTGGATTCGGGTCAAGGCGCCGGGGTCGCCGGTCTATCGCGAGACCTCTGCCATCGTGCGCGAGCATGGCCTTGTGACCGTGTGCGAGGAGGCGGGCTGTCCCAACATCGGCGAATGCTGGTCGAAGAAGCATGCCACCTTCATGATCATGGGCGACACCTGCACGCGCGCCTGCTCCTTCTGCAACGTCAAAACTGGATTGCCGAGCGCACTCGATCCACACGAGCCTGCGCGTGTCGGCGAAGCGACCGCCAAGTTGGGGCTGGCACACATCGTCGTCACGTCGGTCGATCGCGACGATCTCGCCGACGGCGGTGCGCAACATTTTGCCGATACCATCGGCGCCATCCGCGCGCGCTGCCCGCAGACCACCATCGAAGTGCTGACGCCCGATTTCCTGCGCAAGGACGGCGCGCTCGAGCTGGTGGTCGCGGCCGGGCCGGACGTTTACAATCACAATCTGGAAACCGTGCCGTCGCATTATCTCAATGTCCGTCCGGGCGCGCGCTATTTCCATTCGCTGCGGCTGTTGCAGCGGGTGAAGGAAATAGATCCATCGATGTTCACCAAGTCTGGCATCATGGTGGGACTGGGCGAGGAACGAAATGAAGTGCTGCAGGTGATGGACGACTTGCGCTCGGCCGATGTCGACTTTCTCACCATTGGGCAATATCTGCAGCCGACCCGCAAGCATCACGAGGTCATGCGCTTCGTGCCGCCGGACGAATTCAAGGCGCTGGAGACGATCGCCTATACCAAAGGCTTTCTGATGGTTTCGGCCTCGCCGCTGACGCGCTCCTCGCATCATGCTGGCGAGGACTTCGCGCGTCTCAAGGCCGCGCGCGCCGCGCAAACTTAAAAAAATTATGCCGCAATTCTCCTCGAAGCGCCGCGTCCGTCACGCCGCGTCCGACATGTTCGATCTGGTGGCCGACGTCGAGAAATATCCGCAATTCGTTCCGCTCTGCAGTGCGCTGCGCGTGAAAAGCCGCGCGCAGAAGGACGATGCGGCCGTCGTCGTCGCGGAAATGACGGTGGCCTATAAATTGATCCACCAAACTTTCACCAGCCGCGTCACGCTCGACAGGCCTAACCTCAAAATCCTGGTCGAGTATCTCGATGGCCCGTTCAGCCGCTTGCAGAATCGCTGGACGTTTGCGCCGGCGAGTGAAGACGCTTCCGAAATCGAATTCTTCATCGACTACGAATTCAAGAGCCGTACGCTCGCGATGCTGATGGGCGCGATGTTTGACACCGCGTTCCGCAAATTCGCCAGCGCGTTCGAAAAGCGCGCCGACGAGATTTATGGCCGGAAATCCGCCTGATCGGCGTCAGCTAGCCGTTCATCTGCCAAATCGCGGCATTGAGCGCCGTCGCAAATCCGACCCAGGCCGCGAGTGGCACCAGTGCGAGGCCCGCCATCCAGTCGAGCCGAAGAAACACAATGATCGTGGCGACGATGATCAGAAATTGAGGAATGATATTGATAAGACCTAGCTGCGGACTGTGCTCGGCAAAAAACATCCACGACCACGCTGCGTTCAGCGCAAGCTGCAAAAAAAACAGCGTGAGCGCGACTGAGCGTGTCGGTGCCGAGGGCAGGCGGACCACGCGCCAAATCGCGAAGGCCATCAGCAAATAAAGCGCGCCCCAAACCGGCGCAAATATCCCATTCGGCGGATTGAACGCCGGTTTGGCGAGCCCGGCGTACCAGCCGAGATTGTCGCTGGTCGCAAACTGACCGGCGACTGAGCTCGCCAGCACGGCAATCACCGCCAGCGCGCTCATATCGAGCTTGAGCCGCAGTTTCTCGTCTTGCATCGATTGGCTTTCCGCCGCCTCTCGCGGCTATTTCGCGTCCGCCAGGTTCTTGAGCATCAATAGCGCCTGCAGCACCGACTTACGCCGCACGCCGATGCGGCCGAGATCGCCGTAGCGCTTCTCCGCGTGCGCGAGCGCACCGCTGCGCGAAGCGGCGGCGAAATGCACCAGGCCGATGGGCTTGTCGGCACTGCCGCCGCCGGGGCCGGCGATGCCGGTGATCGAAACAACAATATCGGCATTGGCGTTGCCGAGCGCACCGCGTGCCATGGCCTCGGCGGTTTCGCGGCTCACCGCGCCGTGTTTTTCGATCGTTGCGGCCGGCACACCCAGCATCTGCTGTTTGGCCTCGTTCGAATACGTGACGAAGCCGCGATCGACCACGTCCGACGAGCCGGCAACATCGGTCAACGCGCCGGCGACCAGCCCGCCGGTGCAGGATTCAGCGGTTGCGATTTTCAGGCCGCGCGCGCGGCAGGCGTCGAGCACGGCTTTAGCGGCGGCGCGCAGATCTTCGCTCAAAGCGCGCTCCAGGGCAGGCGGATGGTGGCGGTGGCGTAAGCCGCGATGCCTTCGCTGCGGCCGGTGAATCCCAGTTTCTCGCTGGTTGTGGCCTTCACCGCGACGCGGCCGGCATCGATACCGACGAGGGCGGCGATTTTGGCGCGCATGGCGTCGCGGTGCGGGCCGATTTTCGGGGTCTCGCACACAATGGTGAGATCGAGATGCGCGATACGGCCGCCGCGCGCTTTCACGCGCTCGACCGCAAACGTCATAAAGCGGTCGGACGAAGCGCCGCGCCATTGCGGATCGCTGGGCGGGAAATGCGCGCCGATGTCGCCCTCCGCCAGTGCGCCAAGAATGGCATCGACCAGTGCATGTAGTGCGACGTCGGCATCGGAATGGCCGATGAGGCCGCGGTCATGCGGGATGCGGATGGCGCCGAGGGTGACGTGATCACCCGGACCGAAGGCATGCACGTCGATACCGGTGGCGGTGCGCACGTCGCCGAGCGTGCCGAGCACATGCGCCTCGGCGCGCGCGAAATCGCCGTCTTCGGTAATCTTGATGTTGCCGGGCTCGCCCGGAAACATGCTGATCTTGAGCCCGGCCCATTCGGCGAGCGCGGCGTCGTCAGTGAAGTCCTCTCGGCCTTGCGCGGCGGCGCGGCGGTGTGCGTCGAGCAATGCCTCGAAGGCAAAACCTTGTGGCGTTTGCACCAGGCGCAATGTGGTGCGGTCGATCGTGCCGCCGACCAGGCCTCCGGCATCGACGGTCTTCACGGTATCGGTGACGGGCAGAGCAGGGATCGCCGCGCCGGTTTTTTTTGCGGCCGCGATCGCGCGCGATACCAGGGCGGCGCTGGCGAACGGCCGCGCCGCGTCGTGGATCAGAACGATCTCCGGCTTGCGGGCGGCGACTGCCTCCAGCCCTGCGTGTACGGAAACTTGCCGGGTGACGCCGCCGAATACCGGCGAAAGAAGGTCCAGACGAACAGCTTGCTCGCGGTAGAGATCGACATCGTCTTCCCGAATAACCGGTTGTACGAGGCCGATCTCTTGATGCGCTGCGAGCATGCACAACGCGCGCCGCAACATGCTTTGGCCGCCAATCGGGCGGTATTGCTTGGGCATGTCGGCGCCAGCGCGTGCCCCGCGCCCGGCCGCCACCACTACCGCTGCAACGCTCACCATGCCGATCGCACTCCAGATTTCGGCTTGGATTAGCGCGTTCCGGGCCGATACGGAAACGCCGTCGCTCGACCCGGTACACGACTTAACGATGAACAGATTTTTGCAGTGCAGAACTTGCGCTAATTGCAAGAATGGCTAAACTCTGAGCATCAAAAGGGGTCGCCTAAATGATAGGCAAACGTCCAATTTGGGATGAAAATCGCCGATCTTGCGCTAAATCTTTAGTGATCGGCCCGGTCAAGGTGCCGAACAATGTGATTTTGGCGCCAATGTCCGGCATTACCGATGCTCCCTTCCGCCGTCTAGCCGAGCGATACGGGGCGGGGCTGGTCGTTTCTGAAATGACCGCGTGCGCCGCCTTGGTGGAAGGCCAGCGCGAAGCGCGTGCCCGCAGCGAGGGACAGGGCGTCGCTATCCACGTTGTGCAGCTTGCCGGCTGCGAAGCCCATTGGATGGCGGAGGGCGCCCGCATCGCCGAAGCCCAAGGTGCGCACGTAATCGATATCAACATGGGCTGCCCATCCAAGCAGGTAACCAATGGCGCAGCAGGTTCGGCGTTGATGTGCGATCTCGACCACGCACTGACCTTGATCGAGGCCACGGTCGCGGCCGTGCGCGTGCCGGTCACGCTGAAAATGCGGCTGGGCTGGGATCACGCCAATCTCAATGCGCCGGAACTGGCGCGCCGCGCCGAACAGGCCGGAATTCAGATGATCACCGTGCATGGTCGCACCCGCTGCCAATTTTACACTGGCGACGCCGATTGGCGGGCGGTGCGCGCCGTGAAGCAGGCCCTATCGATTCCTGTCGTCGTCAACGGCGATATTCGTTCGTACGATGATGCTCAACATGCGCTCGCAGCATCCGGCGCCGACGCGATCATGATTGGCCGCGCCGCGCAGGGTCGTCCATGGTTCCCGGGACAAGTGGCGCGCTATCTTGCGACCGGCCGCCGCGAGCAAACGCCGCCGCTGGCCGAGCAATTCACGCTGATCGATACGCTCTACGACGAAATGCTCGTCCATCACGGCGTGGCCATCGGGGCCCGCCATGCCCGCAAACATCTGGGCTGGGCGCTCGATTCAGCGGCAGCGACCGCCGGCGTGTCGACCGATCTCCTCAAACAACACCGCGCGCGGGTGCTGACAGCCGAAGCGCCGGCACAGGCGCGCTGCATGCTCGCCGATGCCTACGATGCCTTTGCGTGGAAAGCCGTCGCATGAGCCGCGCTCAGGCCATTTCCGCCACCGTTAATTCGCCGGCCGACGCGATTTTGCACGCACTGCCGCATCCGGTGATCATGGTGGCGCCTGACGGCAAGATCGCCGACGCCAACGTCGCCGCCGAACAGTTTTTTGAATCCTCGATCCCGGTGCTGCGCCGGCACATGCTGCGCGATCTGGTGCCGTTCGGCTCGCCATTGCTCACGCTGATCGAGCAGGTCCGTACGCGCGGCTCGGCGGTGAACGAGTACAAAGTGGATCTTGCGACCCCTCGCAATCCCGGTGAACGATTGGTCGATCTTTATGTCGGGCCGCTGGCGGAATATCCCGACCACGTCGTTGTCATGTTGCAAGAGCGCACCATCGCCGACAAGATGGATCGCCAGCTCACTCATCGCGGCGCCGCACGTTCGGTGATCGCGCTCGCCGCCATGCTCGCGCATGAAATCAAAAATCCGCTGTCGGGCATTCGCGGGGCGGCCCAACTGCTCGAGCAATCGGCCAGCGACGATGATCGTTCACTCACCAAGCTGATCTGCGACGAGACCGACCGCATCGTGAAGCTGGTCGACCGCATGGAAGTGTTTGCCGACGAACGGCCAGTCGAACGCGAACCGGTCAATATTCACGTGGTACTCGACCACGTGAAGCGGCTGGCGCAGACAGGTTTCGGCCGGCACATCAAATTCACCGAAGAATACGATCCCTCGCTGCCGCCGGTTCTCGCCAATCGCGACCAGCTGGTTCAGGTTTTTCTCAATCTAGTGAAGAACGCTTCAGAGGCGATCGGCGAGGAGACGAGCGACGGAGAAGTCCAACTCACGACGGCGTTCCGTCCCGGCGTAAGACTGGCGATGCCGGGCAGCAAGGCGCGGGTATCGCTGCCGCTTGAGTTTTGCGTGAAGGACAATGGGCAGGGCGTGCCGGAAGACCTCATGCCGCATTTGTTCGATCCGTTCGTCACTACCAAGGTGAGCGGCAGCGGCCTTGGGCTGGCATTGGTGTCCAAAATCATCGGCGACCATGGCGGCATTATCGAGTGTGAATCGCAATCGCGGCGAACGACTTTTCGCGTTTTGATGCCGATCTACAGCGGCGACGGCGGCGTCGCCGAAGATGCACCACCGGTACAGGGCCCGTGAGGTAGGACGATGCCGACGGGGAGCATATTGGTTGCAGATGACGATGCGGCGATCCGCACCGTGCTCAATCAGGCCTTATCGCGCGCCGGCTACGAGGTGCGCTCCACCGGCAATGCCGCGACGCTTTGGCGCTGGGTCAGTCAGGGTGACGGCGACCTGGTCATTACCGACGTCGTGATGCCGGACGAGAATGCTTTCGACCTCATCCCGCGCATCCGCAAGGCGCGTCCCGATCTGCCGATCATCGTCATGAGCGCGCAAAACACCTTCATGACCGCGATCCGCGCGTCTGAACGGGGCGCCTATGAATATCTGCCGAAACCGTTCGATTTGAAGGAACTGATAGCGATTGTCGGGCGCGCGCTGTCGGAGCCGAAAGATAAACGGCCGACGAACGCCAAGAGCGAAGATATCGACAGCATTCCGCTGGTCGGCCGCTCGCCGGCGATGCAGGAAATCTACCGGGTGCTGGCGCGGCTGATGCAAACCGATCTGACGGTGATGATCACCGGAGAATCCGGCACCGGCAAGGAACTGGTTGCGCGTGCTCTGCACGATTACGGCAAGCGGCGAAGCGGCACCTTCGTCGCCATCAACATGGCGGCGATCCCGCGCGATTTGATCGAATCCGAATTGTTCGGGCACGAGAAGGGCGCCTTCACCGGCGCCAACACCCGTAGCTCCGGCCGCTTCGAACAGGCCGAGGGCGGCACTTTGTTCCTCGATGAAATCGGCGATATGCCGATGGAAGCGCAGACGCGGTTGTTGCGTGTGCTGCAACAAGGTGAATACACCACGGTCGGCGGGCGCACGCCGATCAAGAGCGACGTACGCATCGTCGCTGCTTCCAACAAAGAACTACGGTCGCTGATTCAGCAGGGCTTGTTCCGCGAAGATTTGTTTTTCCGTCTGAACGTGGTGCCGCTGCGGCTGCCGCCGCTGCGCGAGCGCATCGAGGATGTGCCTGACCTGATC
The DNA here is from genome assembly GCA_035648555.1 of Pseudolabrys sp. Taxonomy (GTDB): domain Bacteria; phylum Pseudomonadota; class Alphaproteobacteria; order Rhizobiales; family Xanthobacteraceae; genus Pseudolabrys. The sequence goes on along the minus strand of DASRLF010000030.1, from coordinate 23,267 downwards.
CGCCATTTCTTCGCGCAAGCCCAGCGCGAGGGTCTGCCGCCCAAGCAGGTCGACCAGGCCGGCCTTGAACGTCTGAAGCGGCATCGCTGGCCAGGAAATGTTCGAGAGCTGGAGAATCTGGCACGCCGGTTGGCGGCGCTTTATCCGCAGGAGACCATCGCGGCGGCGGTGATCGAGTCTGAACTGGCGCAACCCGCGTTGCCGGTCGGCGGCGATGAGCCGCGCGGCGAGGAAAATCTCAGTGCGGCGGTGGAACGGCACTTAACGGCTTACTTCTCCGGTTTCGCCGACGGTCTCCCACCGGCGGGCCTCTATCACCGGATTTTGCGTGAAATCGAATACCCTCTGCTGACAGCCGCTTTGGCCGCGACCCGCGGCAATCAAATCCGCGCGGCCGACCTGTTGGGGGTCAACCGAAATACTCTGCGGAAGAAAATCCGCGATCTCGACATCCAGGTTTTCCGCGGCAACTAGCACCCCGGTTAAGCCAACTGTGGTTTTTATGCCGTGGTTTTGTCGCAATTCAGCAACATTGTTGTATAAAAGCATCAGTGCCGGTGAGGCCTTTTCCTCTTGGCGCATCACTTTTTTGGAGCCACAGCGCTCCGCCATCCGCCGACAAGGGGTCCATGAGCGTAGATCAGGCAGCCGAGGCCGCGCTCGTTGCTTCCACCGCTAGGCGCGGGGAAATGGGGATGCTCGGACCTATTTCGGTCGGCATTGCTCTGTTCTCGGCATTTATCACCTTCATCGTTCTCGCCGACCTGACGCCGATTTCTCCGACCCATGAAGTTGTCGTCACACTGCTGCTGGTGAACGCGATTGCCGTGTTGCTGCTGCTCGGCGTGATCGTGCGGGAAGTCTGGCAGGTGGTGCAGGCGCGCCGCAGTGGGCGCGCGGCTGCGCGGCTACATATCAATATCGTCGGATTGTTCTCCATCATCGCCGCGGCGCCGGCGATCCTGGTGGCGATCGTCGCAAGCATCACGCTTGACCGCGGGCTCGACCGGATGTTCTCCACCCGCACGCGCGCGGCCATCGAAAACTCGTTGATCGTCGCGGAAGCCTATCTGCGCGACCACGCGGCAATCGTGCGCTCCGATATCATGGTCATGAGCACCGACATCGCGCGCTCCAAGTCGATCTTCGACCAGGATCACGACAAGCTGCGGCAATACTTGACCTTCCAGGCTTCGGTGCGCGGACTGGCGGCCACCATCGTCATCGACAAAGACCTCAATATCATTGCGCGCGACGAACGCAAGATCAACCAGACCTTCGCCATGCCGCCGCGCGACGCACTCGCGAAAATTGGTGATAGCGATCCGCAAATAGTTCTGTTGCCGGACACAAACTATGTCGCGGCGGTCGTCAAATTGAAGGATTTCGACGACGATTATTTGTACGTGACGCGGTTGCTCGATCCGAGTGTCGTGCCGCAACTGCAGGCCACGCGTGAAAGCGTGACCGAATACGCCGCGATCGAGTCCCGTAGGCTCGGCGTGCAGGTCGCGTTCGCCTTGATGTACACCGTTATCGCGCTCACCGTTCTGTTATCCGCGGTCTGGATCGGGTTGAACTTTGCCAACCGACTGGTGGCGCCAATTCGGCGACTGATCGGCGCAGCCAATGTCGTGTCCACCGGCAATCTGCATGTGCGCGTGCCCGTGCACCAGTCGGAAGGCGATCTCGCGCAACTCGGCGAAACCTTCAACCGCATGACCCAGGAACTGCGCACCCAGCGCGACGACATCATGGGCGCGCGCGACCTGATCGACAGCCGGCGGCGTTTCACCGAAGCGGTGCTTGCCGGCGCCAGCGCCGGCGTGATCGGCGTCGACGGCGATGGTTGCGTCAGTATTCTCAACCGTTCGGCGGAAAAGCTGATCGGTCGCGCCGAGTCCGAGGCGCTTGGCCGGCCGTTGACGGCAACGTTTCCGGAACTCGCGGAATTCATGGCGGCGGCACGCACCGGCGCGCGCACGCAGGACCAGGTGACGATCACGCGAAAAGGCCGCGAGCGAAATTTGTCGGTGCGGATCACCAGCGAGCAATCCGGCGAATCCGGCCACGGCTACGTCGTGACGCTCGACGACATCACGGAACTGGTGGCCGCCCAGCGCACGTCCGCCTGGGCGGATGTCGCGCGCCGCATCGCGCATGAGATCAAGAATCCGCTCACGCCCATCCAATTGTCGGCCGAGCGAATTCGCCGCAAATACGGCAATGTGATCGGCGAAGATCGCGCCGTGTTCGACCAATGCACCGATACCATCATACGCCAGGTCGACGATATCCGGCGCATGGTCGACGAGTTCTCGCGCTTTGCCCGCATGCCCAAGCCCGTGATTGCCGCCGAGGACGTCGCCGACACCGTGCGGCAGGCAGTCTTCCTGATGCGGGTCGGTAATGCGGAAATCGATATCGACGCCGATATTGCCGAGGATCCGATGCCGGCGAAATTCGACCGCCGCTTGATATCGCAGGCGCTCACCAATCTCATCAAGAATGCGGCCGAAGCAATCAGCGCGGTGCCCGAAAACGAACTTGGCAAAGGTTCGATCCGCGTTTTTGCTACGCGCGAGGCCGACGATGTCGTGATCGACGTGGTTGACAACGGCATCGGCCTGCCGAAGGAAAATCGCAGCAGGCTGCTCGAGCCCTATGTCACGACGCGCGAGAAGGGCACCGGTCTCGGCCTCGCCATCGTCGGCCGTATCGTCGAGGACCATGGCGGCATCATCGAACTCCGCGACGCCGCCGAGAAAATTCCGGGTCAGCGCGGCGCCTGGGTGCGTGTACGTTTCGCCGCCGCCGGTCACGCCGCGCCGGCCGAACCTGAAAAACAAATTAGCGGGAACGCGTAATGGTCGCAGATATTCTGATTGTCGACGACGAGGCCGATATCCGCGATCTGGTGGCCGGGATTCTGCAGGACGAGGGCTACGACGCGCGCACCGCGCGCAACAGCGATGACGCGCTGGCGGCCATCGCGTCGCGCAAGCCCAATCTGGTGTTCCTCGACATCTGGCTGCAGGGCAGTAAGCTCGACGGGCTGCAACTACTCGAAGCGGTCAAGCACGAGCATCCGGAAGTGCCGGTGGTCATGATCTCTGGTCATGGCAACGTCGAAACCGCGGTCGCGGCGATCAAGCTCGGCGCCTATGATTTTATCGAGAAACCGTTCAAGGCCGACCGGCTGGTGCTGGTGGCGGAGCGCGCGCTAGAAACCTCGCGGCTCAAACGCGAGGTCAAGCAGCTCAAGCAGTTGGCGCCGCAGCCGGCCACGCTAATCGGCCGCTCGGCGGCGATCGCGCAACTGCGCCAGACCATCGACCGTGTGGCGCCAACCAACAGCCGAATCCTCGTTGTCGGCCCTTCGGGCTCGGGCAAGGAGCTGACCGCGCGCACCATCCACCAATTGTCTGGGCGTGCGAACGGTCCTTTCATCGTCATCAATGCCGCTGCCATCACGCCCGATCGCATGGAAGTCGAATTGTTCGGCGTCGACCGCTCCAACGGCTCGGAAGAACGCAAACCCGGCGCGCTGGAAGAGGCGCATGGCGGCACGCTGTTTCTCGACGATGTCGCCGAGATGCCGCGCGAGACGCAGAATAAGATCCTGCGCGTGCTGGTCGACCAGACCTTCCAGCGGGTCGGCGGCAGCGCCAAAGTTGCGGTCGATGTGCGCATCGTGTCGTCGACCGCGCGCAATCTCGAGGCGGAGATCGCGGAAGGAAAATTCCGCGAGGACCTCTATCATCGCCTGTCGGTGGTGCCGATCCGCGTGCCGCCTTTGGCCGAGCGGCGCGATGACATCCCCGATCTGGTAGAATATTTCATGGACCAGATTTCGCAGGCCACCGGCCTGCCGAAACGGCGCATCGGCGAAGACGCCATGGCCGTGCTGCAATCGCATAACTGGCCGGGCAATGTCCGCCAGCTTCGCAACAATATCGAGCGCCTGATGATTCTCGCCGGCGGCGATCCTGATGCGGTGATGGACGCCAGCATGCTGCCGCCCGATGTCGGCTCGATGGTGCCGCAGATGCCCAATGGCAATGGCGGCGAACATCTGATGGGCTTGCCGCTGCGTGACGCGCGCGAAGTGTTCGAGCGCGAATATTTGGTGGCGCAGATCAGCCGCTTTGGTGGCAATATTTCGCGTACCGCCGAATTCGTCGGGATGGAGCGCTCCGCGCTGCACCGCAAGCTCAAAGCGCTCGGGATCGGCTAGCGCATGTCGCGTATCGCATACGTCAATGGCCGGTATTTGCCGCGCACGCACGCCATGGTCTCGGTCGAAGATCGTGGCTATCAATTCGCCGACGGCGTCTACGAAGTTTGCGAGGTGCGAGGCGGGCACCTGGTCGATGAACGCCGTCATATGGCGCGGCTCGATCGCTCGCTCACCGAATTGCGTATCGCGCGCCCGATGTCGCCGGCAGCCCTCGGCGTGGTGATGCGCGAAACAGTGCGGCGCAATCGCGTTCGTGACGGCATCGTGTATTTACAAATCACCCGCGGCGTTGCACGGCGCGATTTTCCTTTTCCGCTGGCGGACAAAAAACCGTCGATGGTCGTGACCGCGCGCAGCAACGATCTCGCTCACCTCGAACACATGGCGGAGGAGGGCATCGCCGTGGTGACCCTACCCGACATCCGCTGGCATCGGGTCGATATCAAATCGGTGGCGCTGCTGCCAAACGTGCTGGCCAAGCAAACCGCGCGTGATCGGGGCGCCCGCGAGGCGTGGCTAGTCGATGCCCAAGGCCGCGTCACCGAAGGCGCGTCGTCGAATGCCTGGATCGTCAGCCGCGACGGCAAACTGATGACGCATCCGCTCGGCCGCGATATTCTGGGCGGCATCACGCGTTCCGTTGTGATCGATATGCTCAAGGCGCAGGGGCTGGCTTTCGAGGAGCGGGCCTTCACGGTGGAAGAGGCCTATGCCGCGCGCGAGGCCTTCATCACCTCGGCGAGCCAGATCGTGCTGCCGGTGGTCAGCATCGACGGCAGACCGGTCGGCAATGGCGCCCCCGGACTGATCGCGACGGCGCTGCGCCGCGAGTACCACCACCACGCCGAAATCGCCTGATTCCGGCTGCCGAAGACGGCGAAATACCAATTATTTCAGCGCTTTGGTGGCATGAACGCCAACTTGTGCTTGCACCCGGGAACTGCCTGCCATCTAATAGCAGCCTCCTGAGCCTGGCCCGCTTGCGTGGGGCTAAGCGGCGCATAGTCTGGAACTCCTATGCGAGGGTCTCGGGCAACAAAGGTCTCGCGCGCTAGACGCGGGCAAAAAATGGAACACGGCCATGGCAGCCGAACGAGCACAAAACCTACAAGACACATTTCTCAATCACGTCCGAAAAGCCAAAATCCCCCTGACCATTTTCCTGGTCAATGGGGTAAAGCTGCAGGGCGTGGTGACCTGGTTCGATAATTTCTGCGTATTGTTACGGCGGGACGGACATTCCCAACTCGTGTACAAGCACGCGATCTCGACGATCATGCCCGGTCACCCGATCCAGTTGTTTGAAGGCGGCGAAGAGCCGCCGGCCGGGGAAAAGGCCTAATTGGAAGAACGCCAACGTGACAAGCGCGCCGATCGTCTCAGCCTGACTTCGGGCGGAGAGACCGGCCGTGCGATTGTCATCGAACCGTGGCTCAAGCGTGCGACGGCGCGTGGCGGATCCACGCGCACGACGGAGACTCGCTCACCCGAGGCGCGTCTGGCGGAAGCCGTGGGGCTTGCCGGCGCCATCAATCTCACCGTGGTGCAAGCGGGATTAGTCACGCTCAACCAAACCCGGCCCGCGACCTATTTGGGCACCGGCAAGGTCGATGAGATCGCCGGGCTGGTGAAAAGTCTTTCGGCGTCGGTCGTGGTGATGGATTGTCCGGTTTCGCCGGTGCAGCAGCGCAATCTGGAAAAGGCCTGGAATGCGAAAGTCATCGACCGTACCGGTTTGATCCTGGAGATTTTCGGCCGACGCGCGCGCACCAGCGAGGGCGCGCTACAAGTCGAACTTGCGCATCTCAATTATCAGAAAACCCGGCTGGTGCGCGCCTGGACCCATCTCGAGCGCCAGCGCGGCGGCTTCGGTTTTCTCGGTGGGCCGGGCGAAACGCAGCTTGAGGCCGACCGCCGTGTGATCGAAGACCGCATCGCACGCATCGAGGGCGAGCTCGACAAGGTCAAGCGCACCCGCAAGCTGCATCGCGACAGCCGCAAGCGCGTGCCTTATCCGATCGTGGCATTGGTCGGTTACACCAATGCCGGCAAATCGACGCTGTTCAACCGCATGACGGCGGCAAGCGTGCTGTCGGCCGATATGTTGTTTGCCACGCTCGATCCGACCTTGCGCGCGGTCGATCTGCCGCTCGGCAACCGCATCATTCTGTCCGACACGGTCGGATTCATCTCCGATCTGCCGACCATGCTGGTGGCCGCGTTCCGCGCCACGCTGGAAGAGGTGATCGAGGCCGATGTCATCCTGCATGTGCGCGACATGTCGCATGAAGATTCCGGCGCGCAGTCGCATGACGTGGAAAAAGTTCTCGGTGAACTCGGCATCGAGGCGACCGATCCTCGACTGATCGAAGTCTGGAACAAAATCGACCGGCTCGATGCCGATGCGCACGCGCGGATTTTCAATTTGGCCGAACGCCAGACGGAAACGCGCCGGCCGATTCCGGTATCCGCCTTTAGCGGGGAAGGGGTCGATCGCCTGGTCGCGGCGATTGAAACGCGGCTTGCTGAAAGCCGCCAGACCCTCGAACTGTCGCTCGATCCTGGCGATGGCGCCGGTCTGAGCTGGCTCTATCGCAATTCTGAAGTGCTCTCGCGGAACATGAATGAGGAAGGGCGCCTGGCCGTGACGGTGCGCGCGGATGCCGAAAAAGCGGCGCGCGTGAGAGCGAAGTTCGCTGTATAGCGCTTTAAGGTTTTTCCGCCGTCTTTGCCGCGTCCCAGAGCGCATCCATTTCGGTCAAAGTTGCATCTTTGGGCGTTTTTCCGCGCGCAGCCAGAGCCCGTTCGATTGAGCCGAAACGGCGTTCGAATTTCAAATTGGTCTGCCGCAGAATGTCTTCGGGGTCGGCGCCGAGATGCCGGGCCAGGTTGACCACCGCAAACAGCAGATCGCCGACTTCTGCCGCCGCGTCGGATTTGTCTAAATTATCAAGCTCGGCTTCGATTTCGTCGGCTTCCTCGCGGATTTTTGCCAATACTGCGCGCGGGTCGTTCCAGTCGAAACCGACGCGGCCGGCCTTGGCTTGAAGCTTCAGGGCGCGGGTTAACGCGGGCAGGGCGATGGGCACGCCGGCCAGGACGCCGATTGCGGCCGCCTCGCCGCGTTCGGCTTTTTCTTGCATTTTTATACGTTCCCACAGGCCCTCGACCGCCTTGGCGGTGTGGCCTTCGGCATCGGCAAAGACGTGCGGATGGCGGCGCACCAGTTTGGCGGTCACGGTCTCCACCACGTCGCCGAAATCGAACACGCCTTGTTCCTCAGCCATCCGGGCATGGAACGCGACCTGGAGCAGAAGGTCGCCGAGCTCCTCCTTGAGGTCCGTGAGATTGCCGCGCGCGATGGCGTCGGCCACCTCGTAGGCTTCCTCGAGCGTAGAGGGCGCGATAGTCCGGAAGGTCTGTTCGAGGTCCCAGGGGCAGCCGCTGCCAGGCGTGCGCAGGGCCGCCATGATCTCGATCAGGCGGGCAATGTCACGGGAGGGCTTCACAGGTTGGGGCTCGTTGCGGCTGGAAACGGCAGACTAGCAAAGCCCGCCCGAGGTCGCGACCAGCGAGTTCAGAGTCGCATAAGACATATTATGGAATATCTCTATGAGTTCAGACGGCGAGCACACTTTAAGAATCCCTAGCATGGCCCTCAAAAATCTCATGTATTTATAAACAAGATCGATAAGGCATACCGTCGAGTCAGACAATCAATTGTGTTTTTTTTTCAATAGGATCAGGCCAAACACGGAGAAATTAGATTAGCCTACCTCAAACGTCATGCCGTCGTATGCCGGCGCGACGCCCGGCGGCAGGATGGCGCGCAGCGCCGCGTAATCCATGTCGGTGTGCATGTTGGTCAGGATCGCCCGCTTGGGCTTCACCCGGGCGATCCAGGCCAACGCCTCGTCGAGGTTGAAATGGCTCGGATGCGGCATTTTGCGCAGGGCATCGACGATCCAGACATGAAGCCCAGTCATGAAGGCCATGCTGTCGGCCGGCAGATCCTTGATATCGGCCGAATAGGCCACATTGCCGAAGCGGAAGCCGAGCGAGGGGATGTCGCCATGGTTTTGCAGCACCGGAATGGCCTGGATAGGGCCACCCTGCCCTTGGATGGTCACCGCGTGACCCGGCTCAAGCCGATGCTCGGTCAAAATCGGCGGGTATTCGCTGCCCGGGGGCGTTACGAAGCAATAGCCGAAGCGGGTCTGCAAAGCCTGCGAGGTCGGCGCGTCGAGATAGGTGTCCACGCGACGGCGATTGTGCACGAAAATCGGCCGCAGATCGTCGATACCGTGGGTGTGGTCGGCATGCGGGTGCGTGATCAGCACGCCGTCGAGCCAGTCAACCTTGGCGTCGAGCAATTGCATGCGCAGATCCGGCGTACAATCGACCAAGACGCGTGTGCGGCCTTGCGCACTGGTGCGCTCCACCAAAAAAGCGCAGCGCCGGCGACGGTTTTTTGGCTCGTTCGGATCGCAATCGCCCCAGCCCAGGGCCACGCGCGGTACGCCCATGGACGAGCCGCAGCCGAGGATGGTGAATTTCAAACTCATGCGGCGTGAGCCAAATCGCGTGGGACTTTGCCGAACAGCCGAAAGAAATTTTCGGTGGTTTGGCGCGCGATCTCGTCGGCGGATACGCCGCGGGTATCCGCTAAAACTTTAGCGGTTTCCGCCACAAACGCCGGCTCGTTGCGTTTGCCGCGGTATGGCAGCGGCGCGAGATATGGCGAGTCGGTCTCAACTAAAATGCGGTCGGCCGGAAGCTCGCGCGCGATGTCACGCAAACTTTGCGAATTCTTGAAGGTGAGGATACCGGTGAACGAGACGTAGTGGCCTAAGTCTATGGCGCGCATCGCCAAATCGCGGCCGCCGGTGAAGCAATGCAGCACGGCCGGGAAGGCGCCCTTCCCCGCCTCATCTTGCAAAATCTTGGCCATGTCAGCGTCGCAGTCGCGCGAATGGATCACCAGCGGCAGCCCGGTTTCGCGCGCCGCGGCAATATGTTGGCGCAAGCCCTGGGCCTGCGCGTCGCGCGGCGAGTTGTCGTAGTGATAATCCAATCCGGCCTCGCCGATCGCCACGACCTTGGGATTTTTCGTCAGCGCGATCAGCGCTTTGGCGTCGATGTCCAGTTCCTCGTGGGCGTTGTGCGGATGGGTGCCGACCGAACAGAAAATCTCCGGAAAGTTTTCAGCGACCGCAAGCACTTGCGGAAATTTTCGGGCACGGGTGCAGATCGTGACGATGCGGCCGATGCCGGCGCCGCGCGCCCGCGCCACCACGGCGTCCAGCTCGCTGGCAAAATCCGGAAAATCCAGGTGACAGTGGCTATCCACCAGCATCTTCAAGCCTTTGTTTCGGGCTCGACGTAGCGCGGGAACACCGGCGCGGGCGCCGGCAGTTTGACGCCGGCAGCGATGCGTTTGCCGGCCGAGAGCACGGAGAAGTCTCGTTCGTCTGCCCGAACAGCCAAGAGGTCGAGTAACTTCGCGGCAGACGTCGGCATTGTCGGCAGAGAACAAATTGCTACTTTGCGCAGAACTTCTGCCGTGACGTAGAGCACTGTGCCTTGCCGTTTCGGATCGGTTTTGGCGAGCGCCCAGGGCGCTTCCGACGCGAAATAGCGGTTGGCATCGGCGACCGCAGCCCAGACCGCGTTGAGCACCTGGTGCAACTGTTGCGTCTTCATGTGCTCGCGCGCGATGCCGATCATGGCGTCGGCTGAGGCTAAAATCGTTTTGTCGGCTTCGCTGAGAGCGCCCGGCTCCGGCAGCACGCCACCGAAGTTTTTTCCGATCATCGACAGCGAGCGCTGCGCCAAATTGCCCAGGTCGTTGGCGAGATCGGCATTGATGCGGTTGACGATGGCCTCGTGGCTGTAATTGCCGTCTTGTCCGAACGGCACCTCGCGCAGGAAAAAATAGCGCAGCGGATCGGTGCCATAGGCATCAGCCAGCGCGAACGGGTCGATCACATTGCCGACCGACTTCGACATTTTCTCGCCGCGATTGAACAAAAAGCCGTGCGAGAAAATCCGCTTCGGCACGTCGATGCCCGCCGACATCAGGAACGCCGGCCAATAGACCGCGTGGAAGCGCACGATGTCCTTGCCGATGACGTGCAGCGCCGCTGGCCAGTAGCGCTTGAACTTGTCGCTGTTCGTGTCCGGGAAGCCGACGCCGGTGAGGTAATTGGTCAACGCGTCAACCCAAACATACATGATGTGTTTGTCGTTACCCGGCACGCGGATGCCCCAGTCGAAAGTTGTGCGCGAGATCGACAGGTCCTTGAGCCCGCCGCTGACGAAGCTCGCGACCTCGTTGAGTCGCTCTTTCGGCAGCACGAAATTCGGTGTCGCAAACAGCTTGAGCAACTTGTCCTGATAGGCCGAGAGGCGGAAGAAATAGCTCTCCTCCTCCACCCATTCGACCGGCGTGCCGGTTTTGGACGCGACGCGCACCTTGTGCTCGTTCAGATGTGTTTCGTCCTCGGCGTAATAGGCCTCGTCGCGCACCGAATACCAGCCGGCGTATTTGTCGAGATAGATGTCGCCGTTCTTCTCCATGCGCCGCCAGATTTCCTCCGACGCGCGATGGTGGCGCTCCTCGGTGGTGCGGATGAAGTCGTCGTTCGAGCAGCCCATGCGCTCGACCATCGCCTTGAAGCGCGGCACGTTGCGCTCGAGCAGCTGCGCTGGCGTCAGACCTTCCTTGGCGCCGGTCTGTTGGATTTTCTGGCCGTGTTCGTCGGTACCGGTAAGGAAATAGACGTCATAGCCGTCGAGCCGCTGAAAGCGTGCGATGGCGTCGGTGGCGATCGCCTCATAGGCGTGGCCGATATGCGGCGGGCCGTTCGGGTACGAGATCGCGGTGGTGATGTAGTAGGGTTGTTTTTCGGCCGGCATTTTCGACTTTATTGAAAGACGGGAATGGCCGAGTCAGGCCATGACGGGTCAGGGGTTAGGTATCAACCCGTCGCCGCTTCGGCAAGCAAGGGCCCGCCCCCTAGCGTCCCAAAAACTCGAAGTCTACTATCGGCCCCGCCGGTCCAGCATTCGTCTGAAAAAACAAAATCGCCAGGGAGCCTGTCATGCCGCGTCGTTCGATTGTCACGAGCGTCAGTTTCCTTGTGTTCGCCGGATTGCTCGCGGGCCCAGCGAGCGCGCAGACCGCCTCTCCCGCGCTGACAGGCAAGGTCACCGCCGAGCAAGGCGCCCTGGAAGGCGTCCTGGTTAGCGCCAAGAAGATCGGCTCAACCATCACCGTCACGGTGGTGAGCGACAAAGTTGGCCGTTATGCCTTCCCGGCCGCCAGACTGGAGCCCGGCCAATATTCCCTGCGTATCCGCGCGATCGGCTACGACCTCGATAATTCCAGCCCGGTCACGGTCGCGGCCAACACCAGCGCCACGGCCGATCTCACCTTACGCAAGACCGAAGACCTCGCGGCGCAGATGTCGAACGCCGAATGGCTCGCCAGCATGCCCGGCACCGATGCGCAGAAGGGCCAGTTGCTCAATTGCGTCGGCTGCCACACGCTCGATCGCCCGCTGCGCTCGAAATACGGCGCCGACGAGTTCATGAACGTCATCCTGCCGCGCATGCAGGGTTATGTGAACCAAAGCATGCCACAGCACCCGCAGTTGCGCAAAGCCGAACGCTTGATGGAGGAACGCGGCGACCAGCGCGCCCAGGTTTACCGCGCCAATGCCGAATTCCTGGCCAGCATCAATCTGAGTTCGCATCCGCAATGGAACTTCGAGCTCAAGACGCTGCCGCGTCCGACCGGTGCCGCTACCCGTGTGATCTACACGGAATACGATTTGCCGCGCGAGACGATCGAGCCGCATGACGTGGTCGTCGATGCGAGCGGTATCGTTTGGTATTCCAGCTTCGGCGAGCAGAATCTTGGCCGTCTCGATCCCAAGACCGGCAAGGTCACCGAATTTCCGATTATCGAGCACAAGCCGGGTTTCCCGACCGGCCTGCTCGGCTTGCGCAGCGATCATGACGGAAATTTGTGGCTCGGCAACATGTATCAGGCCACGATCGTGAAGTTTGACCGCAAGGCCGAGACGTTCCAGTTCTGGCCGCTGCAAGGCGAGCAGAATATCGACGCCGCGCAGATCAACATGGTCAGCCCGCAGAGCGCGCAGGTTGACGGCAAGGTATGGTCGCAGAACAACGGCTTTGCCGGCGTGCACCGGCTCGACATTACCACCGGCAAGATCGAGACCTTCGAGCCGTTCAAGGGCGCCAATGGGCCGCACAATATCTACGACGTGATTCCGGACTCCAAGAACAACGCCTATTTCACCGACTTCCGCCAGCGCCACATTGGGCGGATCGACGCCAAGACCGGTGAGGTCGCGCTATACACAATCCCGACGCCGGCGTCGGCGCCGCGCCGCGGCATGATGGATGCGCAGGACCGACTGTGGTTCGCCGAATACCGCGGCGACCGCATCGCTGTGTTCGACACCAAGACCGAGCAGTTCAAGGAATGGCCGATCGGGCCCCGTTGGTCGTCGCCCTACGACGTCGTCATCGACAAAAACGAAGAGGCCTGGACCGGCTCGATGCTCAGCGATCAGGTCACGCGGCTCAACACCAAGACCGGCGCAAGCATCAACTATCTGCTGCCGCGCGAGACCAATATCAGGCGCGTATTCGTGGACAATACAACCACCCCGGTCACATTCTGGGTCGGCAGCAACCACGGCGCATCGATCATCAAGCTCGAGCCGCTGGAATAGACGACCCGAACGCGCTTATTCAATTATTCGCGGCAAAGTGCTCGGCACGGCTGCGCCGTTCACGGGCGACGCGCGACGGCAGGTCGTCGCGACGCGCCACCACGACTAGGCGATCGATCTCGCCGCTCAGATAGGCTTGCAGGAATTTCTGATAATCCTTGAACGACACACAGCCGTTCGACTGACCGTTGGGACCCAGCATGTAGGTATGCGCTAGCATGCCCGCGCGGCCGTACATCTTGTCCTCATCGACCGGATTGAGGCGAATGGCTTGAACGCCGTGGAAGCTCTCCTCACGCAAGGTGAGATCGTAGACATTCGGCGGCGTCGCCCCGCGCATCCTGACGTTCACGAAGCGCGGGTCATCCATTTTGTCATAGAGCCCCGAATGCGCCTCGAGCCGTTCGCCGTTGGGCAAATAAACGGTGTGCGCGGAGATGTCGTAGACCGCGGTGCGGCTATCACGAACGGGCAGCGCCGCAATGCGCTGCTCGGGCGGCGGCATCGCTGCGACCTGCGCCGCGTGCTGCGGGCTGGCTTGGCGGACGGGGGTAAATGCGAACTCTCGTTGTGCGGGATAGGGCCGCGGCAGCGGGACGATGTTTGCCATTCCGGTTGGCCGCTTCGGCGGCAAGGGTGTGACGCTGACGGTTCCGGCAGCCGGAACTTCGGGAGAAAGTTTTGCGACCTGCGTTTCCTGCGGCAGCAGTGGCACGACGCTGGCTTGCATGGAGCCGGTCGCGCGCGCCCATTTGTCCGCAAAGGTCACAGCCGGGGCGTCTGCCAAAGCTGGAGCGTTTGGGGCGAGTGCCAGCCTCCCCGGTCCTGCCGGCGTGGCCATGGGGGGATTGGCGGCAATGGACGTGTTGACCATCCAGCCCGCGGCAAACGTGACGGTCATAATGAGCAGACCAGCGGCGGCCACGGCTCCGGCGCCAAACACAACGCTGCCGCCAACGGACCGAAATGCGCGCGGGATCCGACGAATATTGCCGCGAAACGAAACACGACCGTCGAAAGAACGGGCGTCGTAGAACGTGGCGGTCGCAACAGTCATACGCAACTCGAACCCAATTGCACACATTGACGCCGAGGCCGGACGCGCCGGTTAAGGCGCGTCGGCCGCTATCGATCGTTTGAAAGAGTCGGACTTCCCCATCCGCCGCCCGCACGACATGTGAGGCAGCGAAAAAATTATGCAGTGACTGCGGTTAATTGGGTGTAAACGCCGTGCGCGCGAGCCGATCTCGCTTCGGCACGGCGGAGCTTCATCGCCGTTTAAATCAATGAATTCGAGTTTTTCGTCATTGTGGATGCCGCCCTGGCAGGCCATATATCCCCCGTCCCGAGTCCCCCAGGAGCATGAATGCCTCACTTTCGCAGCCCCGACGTTCTCGAACGTCGCAATAACGCCGACGCCGTCAAAAAGGCGATGCTGGAGAAGTTTCGCGCCGCAGCCGCCAACCCCGCCATCGAGCAACAGCGCGCCAAGCGCGTGGCCGTGAACGAAGCGCGCGCCGGCCGCATGGCTGAGCGCGAAGCCGCTAAGGTGGTACATGCCGCCAAACTCGCGGCAGAGGCCGCCCGCGCCGCCGAACTCGCCGCGCAGGCGCAACGCGAGGCTGAGCAAGCCGAGGCGCTTATCGCCGCGCAAAAGGTCGAAGCTGCGGCGGCGCTGGCCGCGGAGCAGAAAGCCGAGCGCGATATCCGCTACGCGGCGCGCAAGGCCGCCAAGAAAGTCCGCCGGCGCGGCTACTGACGAATCACGGTCGCTTTATTTCCCGCACTGCTTGTCGAGACCGTCGAGCAAGGCGGCGATGTCCTTGCCGTCCTTGGAGTTCGGGTCGACGTCCTGCAATCCGTCCATGAGCATGGCGTATTCCGGGCCGAGTTTCTGGCTCATCTCATCCATCTGCTTGGACAGCGCGTCGACCTTTTTAGTGTCCTTGGCCTGGTCGGCCGCGTCGATCTGTTCGCCGAGCTTGGTCATGTCGCAATATGTCTTGGTCTTGGCCTTGTCGGCCGTGATCATGGCAACGACCTTTTGCACATCCGCCTTGCTGACCTTTGGCGGTTTGTTTTGCGCCTGCGCGCAAACCGGCATGGCGGCGATCGCGATAACGGCAACGATAAACTTGAGCTTCATGGAGGCCCCCTTGTGAGCTTGCAGCTTTGCCAGCGGGACCATCATGCCCTGCCCGGCGCGTCGCGTGAATACCAGGCCGCAGCCTGCGGCTGGTGAAATCTCACTATGCCGCGATGGTGTCCCAGGCCAAGCTTTTTCCGCCACTGTTAACGTTCAATTTACGCTAACGGCCGAGCGCGGCCGGAAAACGCCCGCGCTTGCGGCGGATTAGGCTTAATTCGCGGGGTTTATTCGTGGTGATTGTCAAACTGATAAGAATGCTCGGCTAATTTGCACCATCCGAATGTGAGAAAATCCTCATGAACATGGTTGCGCCTTCGATCTATTCCGATAGCAGCTCCACCGTCGCAATCATCGGCGCCGGTCCTTACGGGCTTGCCGCCGCCGCTCATCTGCGCGCGGCCAATGTGCCGTTTCGCATGTTCGGCAACGCGCTGTCGTTTTGGCGCGACAACATGCCGGTGGGCATGAAGCTGCGCTCGCCGTGGGTGGCGACGCACATCGCCGACCCCGGAAACCGCCATACGCTCGACGTGTACTACAAGCAGGCCGGCATGGACGTGCCGAAGCTGCTGCCGGTGGAAAATTTCGTCGGCTATGGCGAGTGGTTTGCACAACGTATCGCGCCCGATCTCGACACCCGCGTCGTGCGCCGCGTGGAAGCGCGCGACGGCGGCTTCCGCCTGGTGCTGGAGGACGGCGATACGTTTTTCGCTCAGCGCGTGGTGATGGCGGTGGGTCTGCTCGGCCACGAATACCGTCCGGCGCAATTCGACGGATTGCCGCGCGACCTCGTCAGTCATTCCTGCGAGCACACCGATTCCGAGCGTTACCGGGGCAAACGCGTCGCCGTGATCGGCCGCGGCCAGAGCGCCTGCGAGGCGGCCGCCTTGCTGCATGAGGCCGGCGCCGACGTCGAGATCATCTGTCGCGGCAATCTCGTTTGGAACGCCGATCCCGTCCAGCGCTCATCGGTGCGTAAGGCGGTGCGCGCGATGCTGGGCAGCATGCTGATCCCGCCGTCGCAGGTCGGCCCCTTCCCGTACAACTGGGTCAACGAGACGCCTGGCGTCATTCACCGGTTTTCGCAAGTGACCCGCGACCGCTGGAACGAGTTGAACCTGCGCGCGACCGCGATCCTGTGGCTGCGCCCGCGTCTGGTAGACGTGCCGGTCGATCAGGGCCGCACGATCTTTGCCGCGCGCCAGGTCGGCAAGCAGGTTTCGCTGACGCTCGACACGGCCAGCAAGAAATTCGATCACGTGATGCTGGCGACCGGCTACCGCATCGATGTCGACAAGATGGCGATGCTTGAGCCCAAGCTGCGCGAGAACATTGCCCGGTATGGCGGGCTACCCTTTCTGTCGGGCGGATTTGAATCGAGCATACCGGGTCTGCACTTTGTCGGCGCCTCTGCCGTAGGCAGTTTCGGGCCGCTATTGCGGTTCATCGCCGGCGCGGGCTATGCGGCCCGGCGCGTCACCCGTGCGGCGAGCCGCGCTATGGCGCGTGCGTCCGGCCGTCTTGGCGCCTTTGCCGAGCCGATGCCGGTTATCGCTGAACGCGAGCATTCATGACGCTTGAGCAACCAGCGCCCGGCGCGCTGATTGTCGGCGGCGCGCATGTCAGCATCGCGGTCGCGCGTAGTCTCGGCCGGCAAGGCATTCCGGTCTGGCTGTTGGCGAACCATCCGATCCCGAGCTATTCGCGTTACGTCAAGCACAGCTTCCCATGGCCCGGCGCCCACCACGCCGACGGCGTGTCGTCGATCATCGAGCTTGCAAAAAAGCATAACTTGCAAGGCTGGGTGCTGATCGCGACCGGCGACCAGGACATGCGCCTGATCGCGAAAAACCATGTGTTATTGTCGCAGCACTTCCGCGTCGCAACCCCGGATTGGAATACGATCCAGTGGGCCTACGACAAACGCCTGACCTACCAGCGCGCCACCGAGCTCGGCATTGATTTTCCGGCAAGCTTTCAACCCGGCGGCCCGGCCGAGATCGAGCGACTTGAGTGCCGTTTTCCGGTCATTCTTAAACCCGCCTTTCGTAAAGGGATCGACGAATTCACTCAGGCCAAGGCCTGGAGGGCGGATGACCGTGCGCAGCTGGTTGCGCTGTACAAGCGGGCCGCGGCAATGGTCGGCAACGACGCCATCATCGTGCAGGAGTGGATCCCCGGCGGCGGCGAAGCGCAATTCTCCTACGCCGCGCTATGCGAGCGGGGCGAGCCGATCGTGTCGCTCACGGCCCGGCGCTCACGCCAGCATCCCATCGATTTCGGGCGGTCGAGCACATTCGTCGAGAGCATCGATCAAAGCGAGGTCGACGAATTGGGCCGCCGTTTCCTCAAGTCGCTCAATTATACCGGCGTCGCCGAGGTCGAATTCAAGCACGACAGCCGCGACGGGCACTACAAGCTGCTCGACGTCAACGGCCGGTTCTGGACCTGGAACGGTCTGGGCGCGCTTGCTGGCATCGATTTTCCCTACCTGGCCTGGCGCCAGGCGATGGGCATGAGCGTGTCGCCTGCCCGCGCGCGGCCGGGCGTGGCCTGGATGCATGCCAGCCGCGACATCATGGCGGCTTACGGCGAAATGACTGCTGGCTCGCTAACACTGGGCAAGTATCTCAGGAGTTTCGGTCAGCGTCTGACGTTCGCGAATTTTGCGGTCGATGACCCGATGCCGGCGATCGTCGAACTTCCGGTCGCCGCCTGGAACCGGTTCGCCTACAAGGTCACCGAGGCTCCCAAGCACACGCTGGCGCAAAAGATCGCGCGCAAGCTTGGCATTGCCCCGCGCCGCATCGCCAAATAGCGTCCATCCTAAAGCGCCGGCTGCAGGTCAGGCGCGGCCACTGTGGCTGGCGGCGCCAGCTCGACCCGATTGCGGCCGTTGATCTTGGCCCGATAGAGCGCCTCGTCGGCCCGCGCGATTAAGGTTTCGGCGGTGTCACCGTCCTCATACTGAGCGACGCCAAAGCTACACGTGACCGTTCCCGCCTCGCCGATTGCCAGTGCCGCGATGGCGTCCTTGAGATTGCCCGCAAGCTGGCACGCCACCGGCCCATTGCACGCCGGCGTCAGGATGACGAACTCCTCACCGCCCCAGCGCGCCAGTACGTCAGAATTGCGGATGTGCGCGGATACGAACCGGGACAGCGCGGTCAGCACCTTGTCGCCGGCCTGATGGCCGAGCGAATCGTTGATGTGCTTGAAATGATCGACATCATAAAGCACCAGCGAGAGCGGTGTCTTGTAGCGTTGCGCGCGCAGGATCTCGGTTGCCAATTCGCGGTTGAACTTGCGCCGGTTGTACAGACCGGTCAGCGGATCGGTGGCTGCACGGAAATCCAGGTTTCGTGCCAGCTCTTCCAGTTCCAGCCGTTTTTCGAGTTGGACGTTGTCGTGGATCCAGCGCTCGCGGCCCACCAGATAGACCAGGGCCATCATCGCCATTTGCAGCGTGATGATAATGCCCAAGACGCGGCTTGCAAAAATACCTTCCGGCGCCTTCCAGGTTACCAGCGACCAGCCATAGCGATCGACAGCGCGGCGTTGCACGTAAACATGCGCACCGTCGATCTTGAGCCAGGCCGCCCCGATGACCTCTCGCTGCATCAGAGGCGCGGCCTCGATCGCGCCGTATTGCTTGAACAGCGATTGCCGCACGTCAGACGGCAACGGCCAGAGCATCGTGAAGCGCAACTCCGGACGGTTGGTCACGGTAACGACGCCATTCGGATCGATCAAAGCAAAACGAACGGTCGAAGTTTTTGAGATCAACCTCGAAGGAGTCGAGTGATTTTTCCAAAACAGCAACGCCGATGAGCGACCCCGCTTCATCACGTACCGGCATGCTGGCGTAATAAAGCCGATCCTTGCTGCCGGGATCGATGGCGTATTGATGGCCTGTTTCGCCGGAGCGCGACACGATGAAATAGCCGGCGGCACTCAATTCACCACCGACGCCGGCTGGCCCGCCCCGGTTGGTCGAAGCGACCACCTTTCCCGTGCGGTCGAGGATATAGCCCGCGCGTGCTCCCGAAGCTTCGGTATCCAACCTGAGGACCGCCGTCACGCGTTCGTCGTCGGGCTTGCCGTTAGCACCCAGCGTTACTGCAACGACGCGGGAGCCGGCCATGGCCTTCACCATGCCATCGACGGTCGCAGTCTCAACCGCAAGCCGGCTTGAAATCAGTTCGAGATCGCCGACGGCCTCTTCCTGGACGTTTTGCTGATATATTCCGCCTAGATATTGGGTCAACATCCAACCGAAAACCAGAATCGCGCCCATGGCGGCGAGTGTCAGCACGAATTGCTTGCGCAAAAAGATCGTATAGCGCGCCGAGGCGATATCGGTCACGAGCCGCTGTCCCCAGAACGCCCAGATCGAGAATGCGATGAAGCAGGCCAGTACTCCACGTACGAATTGAATCGGCGTGCCGGTGAGCTGAGCGAAATAGTCGTAGTTGAAGAAATCACCGGCCCAGGCCGGTGTCGGCGGCACGATAAGACCGGCAGCGACGCCGTACAACGCAAAGCCCAGCACAGCGCCATAGATCCAGCGCCGCTCAATTGGCGAGGCTCCATTGGCATGTAACGCAAGAACCGCTGCGGTGGCGGCGGCTCCCGGCGCGCCCAGCACGTAACGCGCAAGCGCGTTGGCGCCGTTGAGTCCTGCAAGGTGAAAGCCGAACGCGACCAGCAACAACAACGGGCCATAAATCCATCGTCCAGGCACCTGCAGGGCCAACCGGACGGCCTCCAGTCGCGCAAATTCCAGCAAAAAGACAAACGACAGCGTCATCAGCCCGGTGCGGCCGATCGCGAAGGCAGCGGTGTCGCCGACAATCAGCGCAATCAAATCCAACCATTCGCTGGCGCCGTGCAGAACGCTAAATGTGCCGAGCACGGCCCACGGCATGTTTTTCGCACCGCCGCGCGCGATAGCGAAGCAAACTGCGCCCAGTAGAAGGAAGGCGAGACCGTAAAAAAAGAAAATGAAATCCAGTTGGTTGCTGAAAAACGCCGCCATGGCTTCCCTAACTGCGATATCTGTTTGTTGCACGGCATGCCATCTGTTGCTGGCGCACGCGGCGCAGCCTTCGCGCTGACCGTAGACGCGGCGCCTTACAAAGCTTTGATGGAATTGCCTCTAATTGGCGCAATCGGGAACTGGAGCTTTTTGCTCCGGATCCGGTCACCGCTTACCGGTCGAGATTGGCTGTTATCCGCGCGCCGCTTCCGCCAGCAGCCCGAACACCGCAAACACCAGCGGCTTGCGTTCGAGATTATAGGTCTCGACGTCGCGCGCCGCGCGATTGACCTTTTCCCAGACTTCGGCTGTACGCGCGGTCTGCCGCGCCGGACGGCTGCCGCCGGATACCTGCGCCGACAGCCAGCCGTTGACCATGTCCATGAAGGCGGCAAGCGTTTGCGGCTCGCTGCCGCCGAGCGCGTCGCCGAGCGCATGCAGCGCGCGCGGATCGGGATTGGGAAGCTGCGCGAACAATTCGAGCACGCGCTGGCGCAATGCCAGCGCCGGACCCTCCAACAGACCGATGGCGCGCGCGACGCTGCCTTCGGCGGCAGCAGCCGCGTCTTGTATCTCCGCGGCTTCGGCGTAGCGTCCGGTCGCCCCCGCCAGCGCCCGCGCCACATCGACGATGGACAGCGGCCGCAACAGCAGACGCCGGCAGCGCGACCGGATGGTCGGCAACAGCCGGCCCGGCGCGTGGCTCACCAACAGCAACAGCGAACGTGCCGGCGGCTCCTCCAAGACTTTCAACAGCGCGTTGGCGCCTTCACGCTGCATGTCGTCAACGGCATCGACGATGGCAATGCGCCAGCCGCCCTCGCCCGCGGTCGAGCCGAAAAACGGCACCGCCTTGCGCACGTCTTCGACGCGGATCACGGTATAGAGCTTGCCGGTCTGCTCATTGATCACGCGCTCCATCACCAGAAAATCGCCTTGCGCCTGCGCGGCGATGCGGCACGCGACCGGATCGTCGTCGGCGACCGCGAGCGAAGTTGCCTGCTGCACCGCCGGGAATCGCGGATCGGGATGAGCGAGCACGAAACGTGCCATGCGATAGGCCAGCGTCGCCTTGCCGATGCCCGGCGGTCCGCCGATCAGCCAGGCATGGGGAATGCGGCCGCCTTTGTAAGCATCGAGCAGCGCGCGCTCGGCATCGTCGTGACCGAACAACACGTAGGTTTCGCGCGGGCGCAGGACTTCCCTGTCGGCATCGTCGTCACTCACGGCGTTGTCGTTTCGGCCAGGCGTGGCTGCGGATTAAGGCGCTCGACAACGGTCTCCCATATCCGGCCCGACACGATGTCGCGTGGCGCCCGGCCGTCGATGACGACGCAGCGCTTGGGTTCCTTGTCCGCGAGCGCCGAATAGGCCTTGCGCAAAGCCTCGTGAAACTCGATTCCCTCCGCCTCGAAACGGTCGGTCGGGTCCGTGCCACGCCGGCGCTTGGCGCGCGCCAGTCCGACATTGGCCGGCACGTCGAGCACGAAAGTGAGGTCGGGCATAGCGGCGCCGACCGTGACGCGTTCGAGGCTACGGATCAGCTTGGCATCGACCTTGCCGAGCGCGCCCTGATAGACGCGTGTTGAATCGATGAAGCGGTCGCAAATCACCCAATGGCCCGCCACTAGCGCTGGCCGGATGGTCGCGCGCACGTGGTCGTCGCGCGCGGCCGCGAATAAAATTGCCTCGGTTTCGGCGCCGAGCGGCTTGGCGATACCGGAGAGCAAAATGTGGCGGATAATCTCGGCGCCGGCCGAACCGCCCGGTTCGCGCGTCAGCACGGTCTCGATGCCGAACGGCTTCAGGCGTTCCGCCAGCGCCGCCGCATGGGTGGACTTGCCGCTGCCTTCGCCGCCTTCGAAGGTGATGAAACGTCCGCGCATCGCGTCCTATTATAGCCGCTCGGCGCCAGCGCGGAACAGCGCAATCACCATCTCGCTCACAGCATCGATGGCGCGCTGAGAAATATTGCCCTTGGCGACGCTCTCGGCGGCCTTGAGCGGGATCTGCAGCACCAATTTGTCATCGCGCCAGACTTTGAGCGTACCGATCTGCTGGCCTTGCGCGATCGGCGCCGGCACCGGCCCCTGATAGGCGATGCGAGCGATCAGCTTTTCTCCGCCACTTTTCGGCACCATCATTTTGACCAGTCCTGCGGCCTGCAGCGGCACCGAGCCGCTGTCGCCGCCGTAGACCTTGGCAGCGCCGACGATCTGGCCTTCGGCGAACAGATTGCGTTGCTCGAAACTGCGGAAACCCCATTCCAAAAGTTTTTTGGCTTCGTCGCCGCGCTCCTTGGCGTCTTTAGCGCCATTGACCACGACGATTAGCCGCAAGCCGTCCTGCACCGCTGAGCCGACCAGCCCGTAACCGGCGTCACTGGTGAAGCCGGTCTTCAACCCGTCGGCGCCGCCGACGGAGCCGAGCAGAGGGTTGCGGTTGGGCTGGCGGATTTTGTCCCAGGTGAAATCGGCTTGCCCGAAAATCTTGTACAGCTCCGGATAGTTGAGGATGATGTGGCGCGCCAGCATCGCGAGCTCGCGCGTCGTCACCTTGGTGCCGGGGTCGGGCAGTCCGTTCGAATTGGCGAACACCGATTTTTGCAAGCCGATCTCGCGCGCACGCTGCGTCATCTTGACGGCGAATTCGGATTCGGTGCCGGCGATGCCTTCGGCCAGCACGATGCAGGCGTCGTTGCCGGATTGGATGATCATGCCGTGCAGTAGATCGTCGACCGGAATTTTGCTGTTGAGCGCGGCGAACATCGTGGAGCTGTGCGAAGGCGCACCGCCCTTGCGCCAGGCATTCTCGCTCACGGAATATTCGTCGGTGAGATGGATGCGGCCTTCCTTGATTTCATGAAACACGTATTCGGCGGTCATCAGCTTGGCGAGGCTGGCGGGGAAAATCATCGCGTCAGCATCGCGCTCGAACAGAACGGCGCCGTTCTCGGCGTCGATCAGAATGGCATGCGGCGCGCTGATGGGCGGCTCATCCTTGCGGGGGGCGTCCTTTTTGGGCACATCCTTTTTCGCCGCCAGCCCGGAGGCCGGCCTGTGCTGAGGCGCT